>JBDNHK010000023.1:0-74360 GCA_041688815.1 Acidimicrobiales bacterium
CCGACCCGGGTGACGTGGATGGTGTCGTCGATCCGGTGGTCGACGCCCACCTGCACCTGTCGAGGACACTGCACGACCGGGGCCGGGTGGATGCCGACCTCGACGCCGACACCACCGCTGTGTTGGAGACGGTGTTGCGGGTGTTCGAACGCGACGACCGCCCCGGTGAGTTCCGCACCCTGTCGCAACGCCGCGCTGAAGCGTTGCGGGATCTGTGCCGGTTCGGGCTCGATCACCACGACCAACGCGGGCGGCCCGGGCGTCAACACCCCCACCTCGCCGCCGTCATCGACCTCCCCGACTTCTGCAAGGCCGTGCTCTGGGGCTGCGGGGTCCGCACCGAAACAGACCTGGAAGCATTCCTGGAATGGCGGGCCGTGTCGGTCGTCGAAGAAGCGGTCATCCGGTACGCGTTCGCGCACGGCACCGGGCAAGCCCACACCATCGACGGGCACCCCCTCACCCCCGAGGCGATCACCACCATCTTCGGGCCCGGCACCACCATGGAACGCCTCCTCATGGCCGACAGTCGGGTGCTCGACCACGGCCGCCGCATCCGCCTCGCCACCAACAGTGTCCGCGACGCCATGCTCATCCGCGACCAAAGCTGCCGGTTCCCCGACTGCGACAGCCCCGCCGCCTGGATCGACGCTCACCACATCCAGCACTGGGACCACGACGGCCCCACCGACCTCGACAACCTGGCCGCCCTGTGCGCCGCCCACCACGGCGTCGTGCACCGCCACGGCTGGTCGATGTCGGTGCCCCCCGCCGGCACCGCCGTGTTCACCCGCCCCGACGGATCAACCCTCACCAGCCCCCCACCCCGGACCCGACGCCCCGACCGCCTACCGCTCCACCCGAGAACCACCAGGGCACCCGAAACCACCGACCAACCCGGACCGCCCGGACCGGCCACCCTCCCCCTCGTCGTCACCACCACCGACCAGCGCGGCCGCCCCACCACCGGCACCCGTGGGCCCGCCACCTACACCACCACCTGGGACGACACACCCCCCGACCGGCGCCACACCGAGACCACCACCGCCCGCCGACGAGCCCACGACCTCCCCCCACCCCTCACCACCGCCGCCTGACTCTCGCCCCACGCCGATTGGCGAATCCGCACCGGTCTCACCCGCAACCGGGCCCATGCGTCGGCGACCGGCTCGTCGATGGGCACCGGGTCGAGGCCGAGGGCCCCCTGACGGGCGGCCTCAGCCCTGGGCCAGGGCCACCCGGCCGAGTTGGGCGTAGTCGTCGATGTCGGGGTGCGACGGCACCACCCGCACCGTGTAGCCGAACGTACCGGCCCGGGGGAAGGTGACCTCGGCCCGGTAGCGCCGCCAACCCGAGTGGTAGCCGTCTCCGACCAGCATCATCGGCACCACCTCGGGATCGTCCAGGTCACCGTCCAGGCCGACCGGGCCGTAGACCAGCTCTACGGCCACGTCGTCGGGCTCGAGTTCGCCGAGCTGCACCTGGGCACTCACCTCGAAGTGGCCGCTGCCGGCGTCGAGCTCGTCGTAGGACGTGGCCGTCACCGCGACCGATGGCCAGGCCCGTTCGAGGTGCCGCGTCCAGCGCACCAGGCCCCGTGATCGCTGGAAGTCGTCACCCATCATGAGGTCGGCCCGCTCGGCCGCCGGCTCGTAGAGCCGCTCCACGTACTCGCGCAACATCCGGGTGGACTCGACCTGGGGGCCCAGGCGCACGATCGACCGCTTCACCTTGGCCAGCCAGTCAGTGGGCAGGTCGGTGTTGCCGCGGCGGTAGTACAGCGGCACGACGTGACGCTCGAGGATGTCGTAGGTGCCGGCCGACTCGAGGTCGTTGCGGACCTCGACGTCGAGCGCGTTCTCGGCCGACGGGATGGCCCAGCCCACCTCGGGGGTGTACATCTCGTCCCACCAGCCGTCGAGGATCGACAGGTTCAGTCCCCCGTTGAACACCACCTTCATGCCCGAGGTACCGCAGGCCTCGTTGGGGCGCAGCGGGGTGTTGAGCCACACGTCGCAACCCTGCACCAGCATGCGGGCCACGCTGATGTCGTAGTCCTCGAGCAGCACCACGCGATGGCGCAGGTCGATCTCGCCGGCCAGGTTCGCCACCTGTTGGAGTAGGTGGTGACCGGGTTCGTCGGCGGGGTGGGCCTTGCCGGCGAAGATGAACTGCACGGGCCGCTCGGCGTCGAGTACGAGGCGCTTCAGCCGGGCCATGTCACGGAACAACAGGGTGGCCCGCTTGTAGGTGGCGAAGCGGCGGGCGAACCCGATGGTCAGGATCTCCGGGTCGAGGGCCTCGTCGACCCACGTCGTCTGGGCGCCGGTCTGGCCCCGGTTGAGGGCGGCCTGGCGCAGCTTGTGGCGGGCATAGGCCACCAGTCGTTCCTTTGCCGCCTCACGAGCGCGCCACAGGTCACGGTCCGAGATGGACTCGACGGCCCGCCACTCCTCGGGCGTGGCCTCCGGCCAGCCCGGTCCGATGGCTTTGGTGAGCAGCGCCCCCATCTCGGTCGAGGCCCACGTGGGGGCGTGCACGCCATTGGTGACGGCGGTGATGGGCACGTCCTCCACCGGGATGTCGGGCCACAGCCCGTTGAACATGCGCCGCGACACGTCGCCATGGAGCTGGGCCACACCGTTGGCTCGCCCGGCCATGCGCAGGCCCATGGCCGCCATGTTGAAGACCTCGCCCTCGGGGGTACCGGGCTCGTGACCCAGCGCCATGAGGTCGTCGAGGGTGAGGCCGAGGTCGCGGCACCAGCCCGAGAAGTACTTCTCCATGAGCTCGCGCGGGAATCGGTCGATGCCCGCCGGCACCGGCGTGTGGGTGGTGAACAACGTGCCCGGTCGCGACGAGGCGCGGGCCTCGGCGAACGACAACCCGTGCTCCGTCATGAGCGTGCGGATGCGCTCGAGGGCCAGAAATCCAGCATGCCCCTCGTTCATGTGGAACACCTGGGCATGACGGCCGAGGGCGCTGAGCGCCCGCGTGCCGCCTACGCCCAGCACGATCTCCTGGCGGATGCGCTCCTCCACCCCACCGCCGTAGAGCCGGTCGCACGTGAGGCGGTTCTCGTCGTCGTTGTCGTCGATGTCGGTGTCGAGCAGGTACAGCTCGATGCGGCCGACCCGGGCTCGCCACAGGCGCACGAAGACGGGCACCCCGGCCAGCTCCACCATGATCTTCACGTCCTCGACCGGCTCCAGAGCCATGGCGTTGGGGTCGAGGCGGGGGAACCGCTCGATCTGCCAGCCGTGGGCGTCGAGCTCCTGGCGGAAGTAGCCGTGCCGGTAGAACAGCCCGATGGCCACCAGCGGCAGGCCGAGGTCGTTGGCCGCCTTCAGGTGGTCGCCGGCCAGCACGCCGAGGCCGCCGGAGTACTGCGGCAGCGCGGCGGCGATGCCGAACTCGGGGGAGAAGTACGCCACCTCCCGCAGCGGTGAGCCCTCGCGATGCTGGAACCAACGCGGTGTCTCGAGGCTCTGCTTCAACTCCTGGTGGATGGCCGAAGCCAGGCTGGTGAAGGCCGTGTCCGCGGCCAGCTTCTCCAGTTGCTCCTGCCCCTCGGTGGCCAGGATGAGCGCCGGGTCGCGGCCCTCGAACTCGAAGGCCTCCCGGTCGAGGCGTCGGAACAGGTCGTGGGCGCGCTCGTCGTCGGCCCAGCCCAGGTTCATGGCCACCTCCCGCAGGGGTTCGAGCTCGGGCGGGAGTTGGGACACCACGGTGAACGTCTGGACGGCCTTCATGGCCGCCGACCGTACCCGAGGGTGGTCGGTGACCGTCCCGAGGGTCAGCTTGCAGCGCCGTCACGCAACGAACTGTTCACAACCCGGCGACCCCTCGGTTCGCCCGACCCGCGAGACGGGACCGGGCAACCGTCAACCCCTCGTGCCCGCCCGGATGACGTCGAGCGCCTCGCCGATGTGCTTCTTGGGCTTGAACTGTGACGAGAACTTGTGGCGCACGACGCCCTCGGGGTCGAGCACGTAGGTCACCCGGCCCGGCAGCAGCCCCATCGTCTTGCCCACCCCCCAGGCCTGGCGCGCCGTCCCTTCGGTGTCGGCCAGCAACGTGAACGGAAGCTTGTACTTGGTGGCGAAAGCCTTGTGCTTCTCGACGGAGTCGCTGCTGACGCCGATGACTCTTGCCCCGGCGTCGGTGAACTCCTCGAAGCTGTCACGGAACGAGCAGGCCTCGGCCGTGCAGCCGGGGGTGTCGTCGGCGGGGTAGAAGTACACGACGCTCCATCCCCCGTGCAGGTCGCGGAGACTGACGGTGTTGCCGTCCTGGTCGGGGAGGGTGAAGTCGGGTGCGGGCTGTCCCACGGTCGCGTTCATATGTTTCGTCAGCACCTTTCGGGTTCTCCGCATTCCCCGAGGGTTCCCTCGCTCGGCGTCGCACCTCATCGGAAGTGGCCCGCTCCGCCGCCGGCACTAGCTTTGGGAGATGCCGGTCGTTGCCGTCGTCAATCAGAAGGGTGGGGTGGGCAAGACCACTGTGGCCCTCGGACTCGCCTCCGCCGCGGCCCACCGCGGCTTGCGGACCCTCGTCGTCGACCTCGATCCTCAGGCCAATGCCACCAGCGGGATGGGTGTCTGGGATCCGACGACCACCGTCGACCAGGTCCTGGAGGTCGATCGGCCCGGTGCGGCGCCGAAGGTGGCGGTCCCCGCCGGGTGGCCGGCGGTCGACGGTGGAACGGTCCCCGATGTCGTGGCCTCCACGCCGGGCTTGGCCGCCCGCGAGCCGCAGTTGGCCAACGATCCCGTCGGAGCGCAGGACCGACTCCAGCTCGCTCTCGAGGACCACGGCTACGACCTCGTCGTCATCGACTGCCCGCCTTCGCTCGGGCTGCTCACCATCAACGGTTTGTTCGCGGCCGACCGGGCCCTCGTGGTCACCGAACCAGCGGCATGGGCGTCCGACGGCGTGGCCCAGATCCGGCGCACCATCGATCGGATCGCCGCCCGCCGCGGGGGGGCGCCCCGCATCGCCGGGGTCGCGGTCAACCGCCTCGGGCGGACCCGTGACGCCAAGTACTGGCACGCCCAGCTGATCGAGCACTACGGCGACGACGTCCTCGCCCCGGTGCACCTGAGGGCGGCGGTGGCCGAGGCGTCGGCGCAGTCACTGCCCATCCACGCTCTGGGCCACCGCGCCGGTGCGCCCGAGGCAGCAGCCGAGTTCGACGCCCTGCTCTCCGCAGTCGTCCCCGAGGTCGCTCCCGAGATCGCCTCTGCCCCGGTGAACGCTGCCGCGTCCATCGCCGTCGCGTCGACCGTCCAGGCCACGGACACGGACTCGGTCTCGGCGCCGTTCCCTGCCACCTGACCGGAGCCCCGATGCCCTACGACCCCCAACGTTCCCGTCACCGGCCTGAACCCACCGACGATCAGCTCGCCCCGGTCGACGCACTGCTGGATGCGGCCTCCGACACCGTGGATCTCCCCGAGGGCGTCGAGATCGAGGTCACCGCCGGCGGCGAGGACGTGCTGGTCGACACCACGCCGTGGAGCGAGGCCTACCTCCAGAACGACCTCGACGAGGACGTCGAGGGTGCTCGCCGCTCGCGGCGCCTGCGGCTGCTCATCGCGGCCCTGGTGGCGGCGGTGCTGGCGGCGATGGTGGCCGGTGGGGTGCGGCGGTCAGTGCAGAAGCGTCGTTCGTAGTCCATCCACGACGTCGGGTCCCACCCCGATCGAGGAGAGGTAGCCCTCCGCGGAGCCGTGCCGGGATCGCAGGTGACCGAGGAAGGTGTGCATGGCCTCGACCGGTGCGGCCAGGTAGGCGGAAGGCTGGTCGTTCATGGCGCTGAGCGCATCGGGGGCGTCGACGCGGAGTCGTTCGACGAGCTGTTCCATGGCCAGGGCGCTGAGGGCGTAGTCCTCGACGATCACAGCGTCGTCGACCCCGATCACGGTGAGGACGAGCGCCGCCAACACGCCGGTTCGATCTTTTCCGGCCGCGCAGTGGAACACCGCAGGCAGGTTGGCGTCGTCGGCCAGAAGGTGCATTGCCCCGCCGAGGGCTGGGGCGCCGACGTCGAGCATCTGGATGTACAGCGAGCCGAGCACCTCTCCGGCGTCGGCATCGGGGTCGAGGTCGAGTGGTGCCCAGGTCTCCCCGAGTACCGGGAGGTGGTGGTGGGTGATGCCGAGGTGTTCGGCTTCGAGACGTCCGTTGTCGACCTCGGCGGTGGTTCGGAGGTCAAGGACTGTTCGCACTCCGAGCTCCTCGAGGACGTCGAGTTCGTGATCGGCGAGGCGGTGCAGAGCATCGGCGCGAAAGAGGGTCCTCCACCGCACCTCTCGGCCTCCGGCGCCTCGGTAACCCCCGAGGTCCCGGAAGTTGAAGGCACCGGCGAAAGGGAGCTGCCGGATCGTTTCGTCGGTCGAGGACCCGGGGTCGGCGTGCGTCACCCGCTGGAGGTTACGAGTGCCGCCGCCGGCGCTGTCCATTCGAGGTCCGTTCCTGAGTCCTGGGGCCGCCGCACCTGCGGGTGAGGCTTCCCCTTGTGAACTGGAGTACGGCTGGTCGATCCGATCGCCATCCCACGTCGGAGTGGCGTGGCGATGAACAGCCGGCGAACCTTCGGCCCGGGTCAGATCGGTGGGCGATGCACCAGCACCGGGCAGGGCGCGTCGCGTACGACCTTCATGGCGGTGCTGCCCAACGCCGTTCGGGCCATGCCCGTGCGCCCATGAGTGGCCATGGCGATCATCGTCGCCGGCAGGTTCCGGGCCAGGTCGACGAGGGCGCGAGCGGCGTCGTCGGCCTCGACCCTTTGGACCTGGGCATGCAGGCCGGCCGCCCGGACGCGGTCGGCCACCGTCTCGAGTCGATCGGGGAGCTCCTCGCCCACGGTTCCGCCCACCGGTGTGCCGTCGCTTCTCGTGACGGCCACCACCCGTACGGAGAGACGCAGCGCGGTGGCCCAGGCGATGGCGTCGTCGACGATGGTGACCGAGGTGTCGCTGCCGTCGGTCGACACGATCAGGATGCCGTCGGCGATGAGCGCCTTGCTCTCGGTGGCCTTGCCCAGCAGGACCACCGGCCGGTCGGTGGCCTTCAGGAGGTCCTCGGCCGCCGAGCCGAGTAGGGCTTTGCCCAGGCCGCTGCGGCCGTGGGTGGCCATCACCACCGCGGCGTCGATCCCGGCCACTGCCCCGGCGATGGCCGTCACCGGGAACGAGTCAGCCACCACGCCCGTGGACCAGCCGGGGACGTCGAGGTCAGCCCCTCGGCTCTGCAGGTAGCCGTCGAGGTCAGCGACGTTGCTGCCCCACCCTGACGACATCAGATACACCGTGGCCCCGAAGGTCCGGGCCAACTCGGCGGCCACCGGGAGCGCCGACTCCGAGAGCTTCGAGCCATCGAGGGGAACGACGATGGTGGTGAGCATGGTCGTCTCCTGATCTTCGGGATCCCGATCGTCCCCGACCGGGGGGCGCACCGACCAGACCCGTCAGCTGGCGTTTGACCCTACCCGCGGCATCGGGGCGCGCCGGGCAGACTGGACTGATGATCGACACCCCCTTCACCCTCCCCGCCCACGGGGTCGACGTGGCCGTGCAGGTGTGGCTCCCCGAGGCCGAGCCCTCGGGGGTCGTGGTCGTGGCCCACGGCATGGGCGAGCACGCCCGGCGCTACCGCCGCCTGGCCGAAGCCCTCACCGCCGACGGCTGGGCGGTGTACGCGCCCGATCATCGCGGTCACGGTCGCACCGCGTCCGGACCCGATGGAATGGGCGATCTCGGACCCGAGGGTTGGGACGGCCTCGTCGCCGACCTGGCGCAACTGGTCGACGTCGTCGCCGAGCGCCACGAGGGCCTGGCGATCGTGCTGCTGGGGCACTCGATGGGCAGCTTCGCCGCCCAGCAGTACGTGCTCGACCACAGCGACCGGCTGGCCGCGCTGGTGCTGACCGGCACCACCGCGCTCGACCAGGTGGCCGGTGCCCTCGACCCCACCCGGCCCGCCGACCTCAGCACCTTCAACGCCCCGTTCGAACCAGCGCGAACGGAGTCCGATTGGTTGAGCCGCGACGAGGCGGAGGTGGATCTCTACGTGGCCGACCCACTGTGCGGGTTCGGCATCGACGGGCCGGCAACGGTGTCGTTGATCGCCGCCGCCCCCCGGCTGGGCGACCAGGCCGCCATCGACGCCGTTCGCGACGGGCTGCCGATCTACCTCGCATCGGGGCGCGAGGATCCCCTAGCCCTCGGTGGGATGTTGGTCGACATGGTGGCCGACCGGTACCGCTCCGCCGGTGCCGACGTCACCGAGGTGCTCTACGAAGGGGCCCGCCACGAGCTGTTCAACGAGACGAATCGAGCCGAGGTCACGGCGGCGTTGCTCGACTGGTTGAGGCCGTTGCGGCGCTGACGGGCCGGGCGCGCGGACATCCCCTGCCTTGTCGACCCGCGTCCCCCGCCGCCGCCGCCGCAGTCGCGGCTCCGGCTGCGGCTCCGGCTCCGGCTCCGGCCCGCCGAACCGCCCTTCCGGTCGCCTCCACGCGAGCGAGCTGAGACGGGCGATCTGAGCCGATCGATTCATTTCTCAGGGTTGGGTCGTCGGATGCCGACAATTCCGTAGGTCCCGGTCATGCCACGCCACCCTGCCCCCTCCCGGTCCAGGGCCGCTCGTTCCCGTTGCCGCGGGGGGGGGGGGGGTCCCGTGCTCGCGCCCGTTCCGCCTCTGGCCGAGTTCGGAGATGAAGATGACCGAGCCCTCTCGCATGGGTCGCCCGCCAGCGCGTTCGACCGAACTGCGGTCGCGGTTCACCATCGGCAGCATGAGCCTCGGCGCCGGGTGCGTTCCGGTGGTGGTGCTGGCGTTGACGGACCAGAGCGGGAATGCGTCGGCCACCGTGGCCACCTCGGGGGACCCGACCTTCACGCCGAAGAAATGCTTCGACCACGGTTCCCGGCGCGACGCCTCCCGGCTCCGACCCGGTTGCCTCGGTCGACTCGGAGGGAGTGTCCGTCGATCCCACCACCCCAGATGTTGCGGGCGCGCCTCCGGGACGCCCGGGGTCTCCGTCGACGCCAGCCCACCCGGGATCGGGCTCCACCGGGTCAGGAGCAGTGTCGACACCATCGGCGCTGACTCCCCCTTCGGCACCGGACCCCGGTGGCGGTCCGCCTCCGACGGCCCCCCGCAGACCACCGCTCCGACCGCGCCGCCCACCACTGCCCCGCCGACGACGGTGACCGGACCGAGCTGAGTACCGTGACCGGGGCCGAGAGCACGTTCACCGCCGTTGGTTCGCGGTGCCGCATCGTCGTGGTGCATAGCGACGACCCCGGGCCGCTGATCGAGGAAGGTCGAGTCCTCGTCGAGCAGCTCGAGGCGGCCTGGTCTCGGTTCCTTCCGACGAGCGAGCTCCGGGCCCTCGACGACCGCGACGGGCTGACGACACCGCTCACCGCACCCACCAGATGCTGGCCGAGCACCCGCTCGTCGAGGTGCTCCTGCGCAATCCCCGGCGTGAGTCCTACGTCGGTTGGGACGACAGCGCCAACCGCGATCGGCTGCTGCTCGCCACCGCGGCGGTCGCCCCCGACTGGGTGCTCTCCCTCGACGCCGACGAGCGCATCGGAGCCGACGACGCAGTGGCGCTGCGGGAGTTCCTGGCCACCGCCATCCCGGCGGCGCGCCGGCTCGCCACGACGTTGCGCATCCAGCACCGGGCCAGCCTCACCGCCGAGCGTCGGGAGGCCCGCTTCGTCAAGTACCGCCAGGCCGACCCTCGCGTCGAGTACCAGCCCGGGTACGACCATCTCCTCGACGGACCCGGCCGGGTGCGACGCCTCGAACCGCGCCCGACCGACCTGGCCGTACTGCTCCCGGGCACAGGCCGCGGGACGTCGGTCGAGCACGACTGGGGGATCGTCGCCCAGACCCGATACCCGGTGGCCCCGGTCCCCGACGAGTTCGACCCGGAAGCGCCGGTGCTCACCGCCATCGTCATCAGCCGCGACGACGAGGAGCGCATCGAGCGGACGGTGGCGTCGGTGACGGCCCAGGAATCGCCCGAGCCTTTCGAGGTCGTGGTGGTCACGAGCGGCACCGACCGCACTGCGGACATCGTCCGCCGTCGGTTCCCGGACGTGCGCGTGGTGGAGCTCGACCACGCCGCCCTGCCCGGTGAGGCCCGCAACGCCGGGCTGCGGGTGGCCAGGGGCGTTTACGTGTCGTTCCCCGGGTCGCACGTGGAGCTCCCGCCGGGGAGCCTCGCCGCCCGCATTCGGGCCCACGACGAAGGGTGGTCCATGGTCACGGGCACGACCCGCAACGGCACCCACACCCGAGCCGGCTGGGCGGCGTACTTCCTCGAGCATTCGACCGTGCTCCCGGGCCGAGCGTCGGAGCAGTTGTCGGGGCCGCCGGCGCACTGTTCCTATGACCGTCGGGCCCTCCTCGGGGTAGGTGGTTTCCCCGAGGCCCTCAGGACCGGGGAGGACACCTGGGTCAACCACGCGTTGTTCCGGGCCGGGGCCCGCGCCTACCGGGCCGCCGACCTGCCGTTGATCCACCACAACCGCTCGCGTACCGTTCCCCAACTCGCCCGGCGTCACTTCGCGCGAGGGAGGGCCTTCACGGTCTTCCCGCGCGGCGACCCGCCCGGTGCCCGGGCCGAGCTCCGACGACCCACACCGCGGGTCGAGGCAACCCGCACCTCCGGGCCCGAGGCCGAGGTGGTGGGCGCGCTCCAGCAGCCGCTGCGGTTGCGCGCCGTGACCCCGCCACCGTTCGCCGGGGTGCGCCCGATCTACGTGCATCTGCCGAAGACGGCGGGCAGCACCCTGTTGCGGATCCTCGAGCGCGAGGTCGCTCCGCATCCGGTGTTGCGGCTCTACGGCGAGAACCGGAGCTTGCTGCGCGAGCTGGCGGCGAGGTCGGACGCCGAACGACGCGACGTGCGGGCGGTGTCGGGCCACATGGGGTTCGGGATCGACACGATGCTCCCCGGCCCCAGCGTGTACCTCACCGTGTTGCGCGACCCGGTCGACCGGATCGTGTCGCACTACGCCTACCTGCAGTCGCGCGCCAACGAGCCTGCTCATGCCGCCGCTCTGCGCGGGGTGACGTCGCTCGAGGAGTACCTCGAGTCGTCAGCGCTGTCGCCGTTGTTCCACAACGCGCAATGCCGGCTGCTCGGTACCGACGTGGCGGCGCCGGTCGGGCCCGCAGGTCGCGAGAGCCTGGCGCAGGCCATCGCCGTCCTCGCTCGCCTCGACGTGCTGGTCGGGCTTCAGGAGCGCTTCGACGAATCCCTTGCCTTGTTCCGCAGGGCGGTGGGTTGGGGGTACCCGGCCTACCGGAACGAGAACGTGGCCGCCGCCCGTCCGGCCCTCGGCGATCTGCCTCCGTCGACCATCGAGCTCATCCGTGAGCGCAACGCGCTCGATGTCGAGCTCTACGAGCACGCCCGGATCCGCTTCGAGACCGACCTGGCTGCGGCCAGGGATCTGGGCGACGAACTCGAGCTTCTGCGCCGGGCCGGGCGCTGGGTGGGGCCCCGCCGCGCCTGAGCCGCTCGTACCCTGACCGGGAACTCACCCGGCAATTCGGCGACGCGCCGCTACAGGGCGACGAAGCGGTAGCCCAGGTCTCGGGCGCCGGTCACGATCGTGGCCAGTGCGGCCACGGTGGCGGGGCGCTCCCGGCCCCCCCCGTCGTGCATCACCACGATGGCCCCCGGGTGGAGCCCGTCGAGCACGGCGCCGGCGATCTCGTCGGGCCGGCGGTGCGACCAGGTGTGGGTCCCGATGGTGTGGCCGGCGGCCGCCGCCCGGACGGCGTCGCCGGGCCTGCTCTCGATCTGCATCCCGACCATGAAGAAGATGGCCGGGGTCCTGGTCTCGGCCAGGGTGTCGAGCACGGCCGGCGTCGACGGGCCGGGGCCGTCGTCGAAGGTCAGGGCCACCACCGGGTCGTCGGGTCGGTGAAGTGACCCTGGGATCTGGTGCACCCGCCGGATGAGGTCGGTCACTTCGCCGGTCCTAGGCGGCGCCCACACCCGCCGGCGCGCTCATCCGCCGTGCGGGCCGCCCACCGAACCGAGCTGGCTGATAGCGGGCCCTTAGGCGCCGGGGAGCTCCACGACGAACTCGGCGACGTCGATGGCCAGACCGTGGCGGAGCTGCTCGGCCACCGCCCCCCGGGTGTTGGCCCTCGTGGCCACGAAGGCCCCCTTGCGGAGGTGGCCGGCCAGGTGGGCGGCGTGGCCCACCGCTTCACTGACCACGTCCCCGACGGGCACTACCCGGTCGAAGAACCCGGCGGCGACCGCTCCCTCGGGGTCGAAGTCCTGGGCGTGGAGGGTGGCGGCGGTGAACCACCGCTTCGACAGCCGGTCGCGCGCCAGCTCCACCGCGAAGCGGGGAAGGGGCATGCCGATGGCGACCTCGGGGAGCCCGATCTTGAACGCCCCCTCGGCGCCGATCCGGGAGTCGGCGGCGAGGAGGAGGATGGCACCCATCGCCAGGGCGTGGCCGGTGGCGCCGATCACCACGGGCTGGGGGAACTCGTAGATCTCGATGGCCAGTTCGGCTCCGGTCTTCAGCAGTTCCCGGGCGCCGTCGACCGGACCGTTCATCACGGACAGGTCGAAGCCGGCCGAGAAGCGCCCCGGGCGCCCGACCAGGGCCACGGCGCCCGCTTCGCCGCGAGCGCGGCCGAGGCCGTCGTGGATCGCTTCGGCCACCGAGTGGCTGATGGCGTTGGCTTTTTCGTCGTCGATGGTGATGACGGCGACGTCGCCGTCGAGCACATAGGTCACGGAATCGCTCATGCCCCTAGCATCGCAGGAATGGCGTTGCACGTCGGCCGGCGGGCGAACCGGTGCTACCTGACCTTGAAGGCGCCGGCCAGTTGGGCGTCGGAGAAGGCGCCGGTGTTGGGCAGCCCCACGGCGTAGCGGTACAGGGCGGCACGAAAGATGCCGGTGAGGGCCGACACGATGGCGATGGCCACCGCGACGTAGATGAACAGCAGGGGCAGGCCGACGATCGGGAGGCCGGCGGCGGTGACGGCCCCGAACACGACGACGCCGGGGAGGATGATCAGGACACCGAGCAGGCCCAGCCCGCCCTGGGCGATCAGGTTCTCTCCCCACGTGGATTTGAGCAGGTGGACCGACCGCTTGATACCGGCCACCGGTCCGGTGCCCTCGATGACGATCGCCGGAAGGGTCAGCCAGGTGACGACGTTCCAGGCCATCCCCACCACGCGCAGGACGATGGCACCGAGGGGCCCGGTCCGGTCGGCGATGGCCTGCAGGACCAGCCCCACGGTGACGTTGATGGCGGCCCAACCGATGATCGGCGTGAAGCAGGACCAGGCCCGGCGGGCGGCGGTGGACAGCGTGGGGTGGCCGCCCTCGAGCCGCTCGTTGGCCCCGGCGATCAGGACACCGGTGAAGAACTGGGCCACGATGCCGACGAACATCAATCCGACGACCCCGACGGCGTAGGAGACCGGTGACGCCTGCACCGCGTCCTGGCCCGGCACCGGGTCGGACACGATGGTGAGGGTGGTGTAGACGGCGCCACCGAAGGCCACGGCCACGACGCTGCACGCCACCGCCGAGACGACCGGGATGGCCGCGAGCTCCTTGTCCTGGCGCAGGACGTTCCATGACTCTTTGCCGAGGGTCAGGCTGTTCGCGAATCGTCCCATCTCGAAACCATAACGCCCCGGCCCGGTACGGTCATGGGACGGTCAGATCATTTCCCGAAGGCTCCGGTCCTGTCCCCGGGGGGCGTCCCAGGGCGTGCCTAGGGTGACGGGCATGGACGACTCAGGGGGACAGTGGCCGCCTGAAGGACGGGTCATCGGCACCTTGGACGCCACGCCCCTCGGGTTCTGGGTGGCGGTGGCCGACGGGTCGTTTCTCGAGCTCGACGACGTCGTGGCCTGCGAGCGGGTGCTCCCCGACGGTAGGGCGGTTCGCATCTCGGGGGTGGTGGGCCAGGTTCGGGCCCGACACGAGGGCGCTCGTTTCGACAGCGACGTCTTCCTGGTGGCCGACGGGGTGCTGCCGGCCGAGGTGGGCGAGGCCGCCATGGTGCAGACCACCCGCTTCGAACCCGAGATCTTCGTCCCCCCGCTCCCGGGCACGGCCGTGGCCAAGGCCACCGGCACCGATCGCGACCATGCCCTGTTCTTCGACGGCATGGATCGGATGCTGCCGGCGGGGCTGTCGCGTGACGACGAGCCCTTCTTCGTCAACGTCGACTTCCTCGACGGCACCCGGGGTGCGCACGTCAACATCAGCGGTATCTCCGCTGTGGCCACCAAGACCACCTACGCCACGTTCCTGTTCGCCGACTCCGAGGACGACCGGGCCCAGTACACGCTCGTCGTCCACAACGTCGCCGCTCGCCTGGCCCACGACGCCGTTGCGATGGGCGACGGCGCGGTGCGCATCGACGCCACGGTGGTGCGCACCTTCCGTGAGCTGGTCGAGGTCATCCACGCCAAGCTCGACGACGACCTCGAGGTCGAGCGGTGGGCGGGTCGGGCCGTCGGGCAGGGCACCATCAACGCCTTCATCTGCCGACTCAACGGCGCCGTGCGCCACATCGAGCACCTGGTGCGCGGCGACGTCCCCGAGCCCGATCGCCACCGCATCCGCGACGACGCCCAGGTCACGGTGGTCGACCTGCACAACCTCAACGACCGGGCCAAGCGCTTCGTCGTGGGCGTGGTGCTGCGCACGCAGTTCGAGGCCAAGGAACGGTCGGGGGTCGCCCACCCGTTGCAGTTCGTGGTGCTCGACGAGCTCAACAAGTACGCGCCCCGCGAGGGGTGGAGCCCCATCAAGGAGATCCTCCTCGACGTGGCCGAACGGGGCCGGTCGCTCGGCATCATCCTCATCGGCGCACAACAGACGGCCAGCGAGGTCGAGCGGCGCATCGTGGCCAACTCCGCCATCCGGGTCGTGGGACGGCTCGATCCGGCCGAGGCGGCGAGAGGCGAGTACGGCTTCCTGCCGCCGGCCCAGCGCCAGCGGGCCACGATCCTCGAGCCCGGCACCATGGTCGTGGCCCAGCCCGAGCTGCCGGTGCCGCTGATGGTGCAGTTCCCGTTCCCGGCGTGGGCCACCCGAGCCAGCGAGGCCGGCGCCAACTCGTCGGCGAGCACGCAGCCCGACGATCCCTTCGCGGGGATGCCGACGTGATCGTGAGCCCCGGGAGGTGAGGCTGCTGCACACCGCCGACTGGCACGTCGGCAAGACCGTTCGTGGGCGGTCGCGGTTCACCGAGCACGAGGCGGTGCTGGCCGATCTGGTGCGGGTGGCCGACGACGAAGCGGTCGACATGGTGCTGGTGGTCGGCGACCTCTTCGACACCGCAGCCTCGCCCCCCGAGGCCGAGCGCATCGTCTACCGCACCCTGCTCGACCTGGCCCACGATGGTCGGCCGGTCATCGTCGTGTCCGGAAACCACGACAACCCCCGGCGGCTCGCGGCGGTGGCGCCGCTGTTCGAGCAGGCCGACGTGCGGGTGCACACCACGGTCGTGCCGCCGGACGAGGGTGGGGTCATCGCCCTCGAGGCCGGCGGCGTCCCTGTTCGCCTGGCCCTGCTGCCCTTCGTGTCGCAGCGTCACGTCGTGGGGGTCGACGAGCTCCTCGGCGCGGCCGCCGACCAGCACGCCCTCCAGTACGCCGACCGGATGCGGCGGATCCTCGAGGCGCTGGCGACGGGCTTTGCGCCCCACACCGTCAACATCGTGGTCGCCCACGCCATGGTGGTCGGCGGGGTGATGGGCGGCGGCGAGCGCAACGCCCACACGGTGTTCGAGTACGCAGTGCCCGCCACCGCCTTTCCGGCGTCGGCCCACTACGTGGCGCTGGGCCACCTGCACCGGGGGCAGAAGATCGCCGGACCCTGCCCGATCTGGTACCCGGGTTCACCGCTGGCCCTCGACTTCGGGGAGCAGCACGACGTGAAGGGCGCTCTCCTGGTGGAGGCCCTTCCTCGCACTCCGGCCCGGGTCGAACCGGTTCCGCTGTCGGGAGGGCGCGCCTTTCGGACGGTCGCGGGCACGGTGGAGCAACTGGTGGCCCAGGTGAAGCCCGGCGACGACGCCTTCGTGCGGGTGGTGGTCCGAGAGTCGGCGCGAGTGGGCCTGGCCGACGAGGTGCGCGCGCTTTTCCCCGAGGCGGTCGACATCCGGGTCGAGCCCACCGATCGCGATGCCGCGGTCCTCGACGTCGGACTCGGGGCCGAGCCCGTCACAGCCCGCGACCAGTTCGCCGGCTATCTGTCGTCGAGAGACATCGACGACGAGCGGCTGGTGGCGCTGTTCGACGAGCTCCACGACGAAGCCGCCCCGTTCGACCCGGAGGCGATCGATGCGCCCTGAACGGCTCGAGCTCCAGGGCTTCACCGCCTTCCGGGAGCCAGTGACGATCGATTTCGAGGGTGCGGATCTCTTCGCGTTGTCTGGCCCCACCGGTGCCGGGAAGTCGAGCATCATCGACGCCATCTGCTTCGTCCTCTACGGCGTGGTGCCCCGCTACGACGATCGCCGCCTGGTGGCTCCCGTCATCAGCCAGGGCCGGGTGGAGGCGCGGGTCGGTCTCGACTTCGCGGTGGCTGACGCCCACTACCGCGCCGTGCGGGTGGTGCGGGCCACGGCCACCGGGGCCACCACCAAGGAGGCCCGCCTGGTCCGCTGCCTCCCCGACGGCGAGGAGGTGTTGGCGGGTACGGCCGATGAGCTCACCGAAGCCGTCACGCGCCTGCTCGGGCTCACCTACGAGCACTTCACCACCTGCGTGGTGCTGCCACAGGGCGACTTCGCTCAGTTCCTGCAGGCCAAGCCGAAGGAGCGCCAGAAGCTGCTCGTCGAGTTGCTCGACCTCGGGTTGTACGAGCGGATCCGGGTCCTGGCCCGCACTCGCGAGGCTTTGGCTGACGGCGCCCGGGCCGAGGTCGAGCACCAGCTCGCCGACGCACGCGTCCTCGCCGATCCAGAGGTGTCGATAGCGCTCGGTGCTCGCATCTCGGCGCTCGACGAGCTGGTCGAGCGCATCGACCTCGACCAGGAGCGCCTCGACGAGCTGCGAGCGGTCGTCGACCTCGAGACCGCCACCGCCCGACAGACCACGGGCGAGGCGGAGCGCCTCGGCGCAGTGGCCCGGCCCGATGGTGTGGACGACCTCGCCGTCGCCTTGATTGCCGCACGTGACGAGCTCGTGGCCGCCAACACCGGCGACGATGCGGCCGCCGCGGCTCTCGAAGCAGTCGAGACGATGCTCTCCGAGCTGCCGTCATCAGCCGAGCTCGCCGCCGTCGGTCAGGCTCAGACCGATCTCGCCCAGCAACGGGAGCGTCAGGTCAAGGGGGAGACAATGGTCGGCGATCGGGCCGACGCCGTGCGCGGGGCTCGCGCCGCCACGGCCGGGGCCGAGGCGGCAGTGGTCGCCGCTGAGTCGGCTCTCGACATCGCTCGGCGGGACGCTCTCGTCGCCGAGGTCTCGTCGGAGCTGGAGCGCGGCGACACCTGTCCGGTGTGTGGCGCCGAGGTCGACGAGCTGGCCGTGCATCCGGACGGCGACGCACTGGTCGACGCCCGCCGCCACCTCGACGACGTGAAGAGCGTCCAAGAGGACGCTCGCACGGCGTGGGCCCGCGCCGAGAGCGAACTGACCCGCCTCGAGGAGAAGCTGGCCGAGGTGGTGGCGGCAGTGAACCGGCTCACTGCTGAGCTGGAGGGAGTGCCACCGATCGAGGTCCTCGACGCCAGGAGGGCCGAGGTCGCCGCGGTCACCGGCGCTGTCGACGCCGCCAAGCAAGCGGTGAAGGACGGTCGGATCCGACGTCGTGCCGCCGAGGCCGCGGAACGGGCGGCGTCCGGGGCCGAACAGCACGCCCGGGTGGCTTTCGAGACAGAGCGTGACCAGGTGGCGGTGCTCGGTCCGCCGTCGCCGGGCCGGGTCGACCTCGCGACCGACTGGGACAACTTCGTGGCCTGGGCGGCCGGCGAGCGGCCGGCCCGACTCGAACGGGTCCGGATCGCTTCGGCCGCGACCCGCACTGCGGCTGCGGAGGCCGAGGCCATCCACGCGGCGGTGGTGGCGGCGTGCGCCGAGGCCGGTGTCGAGATCGGCGACCGGGTGGCCCGAGATGCGCTGGTCGATCAGCGGGCTGGGCTGGTGGCCGACCGCGACCGTCGCCACGAGGCGGCCGCCACCCTGGTCGGGCTCGAGACCGGCCACGCGTCGCGCGCCCAGGATCAGCAGGTCGCTCACGAGCTGGCTCGCCATCTCTCGGCCAACGGTTTCGAGAAGTGGGTGCTCGATGCCGCCCTGAGGCATCTGGTGGCGGGGGCGACCGGTGTGCTGCATGCCCTGTCCAACGGCACCTACTCGCTCACCCTCGACCCCAAGACCTCCAACTTCTGGGTGATCGACCACGCCAATGCCGACGCCGTGCGTTCGGCCCGCACCCTCTCGGGTGGCGAGACCTTCCTCGCCTCGCTGGCCCTGGCGTTGGCTCTCGCCGACGAGGTCGCCCATCTGGGTGTCGGTGGGGCCACCCGCCTCGAGTCGATGTTCCTCGACGAGGGGTTCGGCACCCTCGATGCCGACACCCTCGACACCGTGGCCGGCGCCCTCGAGGACCTCGGAGCCCAGGGCCGCACGGTGGGCCTGGTCACCCACGTGGCCGAGCTGGCCGAGCGGATGCCGGTGCGCTTCGCCGTCACGAAGACCGTGTCGGGCTCGTCCGTCGAGCGGATCGACCGGTAGGGGTCGGGGCCGATGCGGTTCGCCGTCGAGTCGTGGTCACCAGAGTACGGCAGTCCCACCGAGTCGATGGGGCTCACCGGCAGCTCGGGCCCGGTCGATCCGTGGGTCGAGTCCGATGTCGGGGACTGGGCGCCACGGGTCCCTGATCCCGCCGCTGAGCCGTTCGCCTCGGTGGCCTTCGTCGACGGCGTGCGTCGGGTCGAGGCCAACGTCTTCATCACCGGGACCGATGGTCCCTTGCGACTGGGCCTGCACCGCCCCGGATTCATCGGCTACGTGAAGACCCACCATGCCGCCTACGGGCCTCCCCTCGTGCGTGACATCGTCACCAGACTGGGATGCGGCGAACGCACTCCGCTCCTGCTGCTCGGCGGTCCCGTTCCCCGCTTCAGCTGATACCTGCGTCTTCCTTGTTCGGTGGCCCACGGGTGGGACGGCATCGTGCGCCTCGAAGCGGCCGCCGACACTGCCGTCGCCGCAGCCGTGGTGCTCGCGGACCGGGTGGCGTGCACCCTGGCGCGTTTTGCGTCGGTCCCGCACAAGGATCCCGTGCCCCGCAGAACCTCGTACCCATCGGTGGTCTCGAACGAGACCTGCGCCACCGTCTCGGTGACCCTCAGCTCCTGTTGCGATCCCTTCGCCTCGCCGCCGTGACCACGCCCAGGGAAGGCCCGGGTCCGGCCGGTAGCGTGCCGACGTGACCGATGCCGCCATCGAAACCACCGCCCTGCGCCGATCCTTCGGCGACCTCGAGGCCGTCGCCGGCGTCGACCTCTCGGTGGCCCGGGGCGAGATCTACGGCTTCCTAGGCCCCAACGGCGCCGGGAAGTCCACGATGGTGAGGATCCTGTGCACCCTCATCACCCCCACGTCGGGTTCGGCGATCGTGGCCGGGCACGACGTGGTCACCGACCCCACCGGTGTCCGCCTCCGGATCGGCGCGGCGTTGCAGGGCACGGCCATCGATCCGAAGCTCACTGGGCGCGAGACCTTGCTCTTGCAGGGCCGCTACTACGGCATGAGCAAGGACGCCATCGCCGCTCGGATGGCCGAGGTCCTGACCCTGGTCGACATCGGTGACGCCATCGACCGTCGGGTGGGCACCTACTCGGGGGGCATGGGCCGCCGCCTCGATCTGGCCACCTCGCTCATGCACCGTCCCGAGGTGCTGTTCCTCGACGAGCCCACCACGGGGCTCGACCCGGCCAGCCGCACCCGGGTGTGGGAAGAGGTCCGCCGACTCAACACCGAGCTGGGCATGACCATCTTCCTCACCACCCAGTACCTCGAGGAGGCCGACGAACTGGCCGATCGGGTGGGGATCATCAACGAGGGCCGCATCGTGGCCGAAGGCCCCCCCGACGAGCTCAAGCGGGGGATCGGCAACGACGTGATCGTCGTCCGGGTGACCTCGCACGACGGGGCCGAGACCGCTCGCGCCGTGGTGGCCGCGCTGCCAGGTGTGGCGTCGGTCGAGGTGCGGGGCGACTCGCTGGTGGTCTCCGCCCCCGACGGCGCGGCCACGGTGTCACCGGTTGCCGTTGCCCTCAATGGCTGCGGCGTCGGGGTGGTCGACCTGATGTTGCGCACTCCGACGCTCGATGACGTGTTCCTCGAACTGACCGGCGCCCACATCCAGGGAGATGACCAATGACCGCCGTCAACGCTCCCGCCGACGCAGAGCGCCTCGCCCAGCCGGCCGGGTTCATGCACGACCTCACGTCGGTGGCCATCCGGGCGCTCAAGCTCATCCCGCGCGACCCCGCCGGCGTCATCCCGGCGCTGGTGGTGCCGTTGTTCTTCTTCGTGGTGAACGTGGGCTCACTGCAGAACGTGGCCGAGGGCGCCTCACCGGGCTTCGACTTCAAGGCGTTCCAGTTGCCGGTGGCCATCGTGTTCGCCGTCACCGGGGTCTCTCGAGCCTCGAACCTGGTGACCGACATCCAGGACGGCTACTTCGACCGTCTCCTCATGACCCCGATGAGCCGGGTCGCCCTCCTGCTCGGGTTGATGGTCGCCGACTTCGCCCTGGTGATCGCGTTGTGCATCCCGGTCGTCCTCCTGGGCCTGGCGGTGGGTGTCGACGTGGCCACCGGACCTCTGGGCCTGCTCTTGTTCCTGTTGCTCGCCGGCGCCTGGGGTGTGGCCTTCACCGGCTTCCCCTACGCCATCGCCCTGAAGACCGGCAGCCCGGCCGCCGTGAACTCCAGTTTCATCTTGTTCTTCCCGTTCGCGTTCCTCACCACCGCCTTCCTTCCCCAGGAGGCGCTCACGGGATGGCTCTCGTCGATCGCCGACTACAACCCCGTCACCTACCTGCTCGCCGGGCTGCGCTCCTTGTTGATGGAAGGGTGGGCCGGCTCGTCGTTGCTGAAGGCCGCGCTGGCGATCGCCGTGGTGGGGGCGGTGAGCTTCACGTTGGCCTTCACCGCGCTACGCGGGCGGGTGCGGCGGGGCTGAGCGTCTCGCGTCGCGGCTTGCGTCAGGTGGGCTCGGTCACGAAGTCGATGAGTTGCTCGACGGCACCGACCAGCGGAGCTTCGAGGTCGGCGTAGGTGGAGATGGAGCCCAGGATCTGCGCCCAGAAGCGACGGGGGTCGTCGACGCCGAGGGCGGTGCAGACGCCGTCTTTCCACGGTTGACCCTTGGGAACGTCGGGCCAGGCCGGGATGCCCACCGCCTTGGGCTTCACGGCGGCCCAGATGTCGACGTAGGGGTGCCCGGTGACGAGCACGTCGGGATGATCGATCCCGGCCGCCAGTCGGCTCTCCTTGGAGTCGGTGACGAGGTGATCGAGCAGGATCCCGAGGCGCCGACGCGGGCGGGGGCCGAATTCTCTGACCACCTCGCCGAGGTGGTCAGCCCCGTCGAGCAGCTCGACGACCACCCCTTCGACCCGGAGATCGTCTCCCCAGACCTTCTCGACCAGTTCGGCGTCGTGGCGCCCCTCGACAAGGATACGACTCGCTCGTGCCACCCGGGCCACGGCGCCGGGTACGGCCACCGAGCCCGACGCGGTTCGCGCCGCGGCTGCGGGTGCCGCCCGAGGGGCCACCAGCGACACCCGTTCGGATCCGATGGCGAAGGCCCCGTCGACCAGCCGCACCGGCCGATCGCGACCCTCGTCGTCCCGCACCACCACCATGCCCTTGGCGCAGCTCACGACGACGCCGCTCAGCCGGGTGGCGCGCACCGTGACCCGGAGACCCGGGGTGGCCTCTACCCGCCGCGGCGGCTTGGGCACGCGGTTGGCGCTGCCGTCGAGGTCGAGCGGTCCGGAAAGAATGCCCCGGAGGTAGGGGCGGTCGTCCGGCGTCACATGCGGCCCATCAGCCGCCGACGAGCTCGCGGATCTTCGCGACGGTGGCGGGGCCGTCGTAGGCCAGCTCGCCGTCGCGTAGGCCGACGCAGCGGGTGGCGACCGGCACCAGGTCGAGCTGGTGGGTGGAGCACACGATGCTCGCCCCCTGTTCCACCACGTCGCCCAGGATCTCGACGAGCGTCTCCTGGCCGGGTGTGTCGAGGCCCACGAAGGGTTCGTCGATGAGCATCAGCCGGAAGGGCCGGATGAGGCCCAGGATCAGGCCGGTCTTCTGCTTCAGGCCCCGGCTGAAACGCGACGGGAGGTCGTCGGAGCGCTCGGCGAGCCCGAACATGTCGAGCAGGTCGTCGGCGTACTCCTCCCACTCGACGGTGCGGTGCAGGCGGGCCACGAACTCGATGTGTTCCATGAGGCTGAGGTCGTCGTAGAGCACGGGGTTGTCGGGGAGGTAGGACAGGGCGGCGCGGGCCTCGAGGGTGCCGGCCGCGGCGCCGTGGATGTACGCCGCGCCGGTGCTCGCTTCGAGCATCCCCGATGCCAGGCCCAGGAAGGTGGACTTCCCGGCGCCGTTGGGGCCGACCAGCATGACGAGCTCGCCGGGGCCCACGCGGAGGTCGAGCTCGGTGAGGCCCATGCCGTCGCCGTAGTCCTTCCCGAGCTCGAAGGTGTGCAGGGCGAGCGACGTGTCGACGTCGTCGGTGCGGGGTGGTTTGATGTCGAGAAAGCTCACAGGTGCTTCGGCTTCCGGGTGCGCAGGTACAGGAACGCTCCGGCCACGACGAACAGGACCCAGGTGGTGTTGTTGGCGACGCCAGCGGAGTTGAGGGTGTCGGGATCCGACCCGGCTCCCAGGATGGGCAGGAGGGCGACGATCACGATGGCCGGGGGGATGATGACCCGGGCCAGCATGACCCAGCCCATCACGTCGGGCCCGAGGTTCGAGAGGGCGGCGCTGTCAGGCGCGCCCTGCGCAGTGGAGATGACGGCGGCGATGGCGGCGGCGAGGGCCACGGGCACGATGAGGACACCGGTGAGCCGGAGCACGACCTCGGGCGGGGTGAGCGTCATGGCGGCCCCGGCGGCGACCAGACACAGGAACAGCATGATCACGAACGCGGCGGGCAAGTGGTTGAGTAGGAAACGACCAGGATCGTCCGGATAGCTCTCCCAACGGGTGGGGTGATCGACCTCCTGGGCCACCGGCTCGGCGGCGTCGTAGGCGGCCACGAACAGCGCCAGACCGGCCAGAATGATGGCGGCCGGGGTGCCCCGCCAGGCGACGCCGAGGGCGATCCCGGCGAGGGCGGCCACCAGGATCATCCGCACGAGTCGGACCAGCGGGAACCGGAAGTAGCTCTGCCAGTCGCGCTTCCAGACAGCCGGCACTCGGCTCTTGGTGCGGGCTCGCCGGATGCGGATCCACGGCTTCATCCGCGGCTTCTCCTGGGAGAGCTGGCGACGCAGCAACACCACCGTGCGCACGTCCTGCAGCGTGACGGCGAAGCGGAGCTGGGCCACCAGGCCGGCCCGGCGCAGCGCCGCCTCGGTGGAGAGCTGACCGATGCGGGCGACCCCGTAGACGGGGACGGCCACGGCCACGGCCAGCCCGATGAGGGCGAGGGGGGTGATGACGATCGGCCAGAACGCCCCCGAGGCCAGCCAGGACAACGGTGAGGTGCGAAACCCCAGCACGATGTCGAGCACCGACCAGCCGATCATCGCGACGGCGAGGGCGTTCGCCGGCCACCAACCGACCCGGCGGCTGGAAATGACCATGGCCGACCCCGAGGCCAGTACCGCGGCCAGGGCGAAGACCACGGCCCCGGCGGCCACGGCGGCGATGGCGTTCGCCGGGAGGCGCTGCGACGCCAGTTCGCCGGTGATGGCGCCGACCACGGCCCCGGCGAAAGCCAGGAAGCGCAGCTGCTTGATGGCTGGTCCCCGCAGAACGGCGGCTCGGTCGACCGGAGCATTGAGCTCGTGCACGACCACCGGTGCTTCGAGCACCAGCGGTCCGCCGCGGGCGCCGGAGCGCAGACCGATGGCGACGGCGACGGCGATGCCGAGCCCCAGCCAGGCCGGCGCGACGCCGGCGAAGGTCAGTGCTTCGCCTTCGGACATGGCCTCGCCGGGGAGCTGGTCGGCGCCGAGAGCGATGGCGATCACGCCGAGGAACCCGACGATGTAGACCCGATAGAGGGCATCGATCCAGTGGACGTGAGCCAGCCGGTTCGACCGGCGCGTCTTGCGGAGGTCGACGAGGGCGACTTCAGGGGCTTCGACGGCGATCACGTCGAGAGATGGTACCGGGGCGCCGTGGCCGCCAGATCGCACCGGCCGCGGCCGCCGCTCGACCGCCGTCCGTCAACCCCTCGACCGTTCCGTCTCGTCGGCCAGGGCCAGCCACGTCTCCTCGGCTGCCCGGAGATCAGCCGAGGTCCGGATGAGGTCCTCGCCGAGGGCTCGCAACTCGGAGTGGTCGGTGGTCGAGGCCTTCTGGGCCAGGTCGGACTCGATCTGCTGGCGTCGCCGCTCGAGGCGGGCGACGTCCTTGTCGGCCTCTTTGAGGAGTCGCCGCAGCGTGTTCGGGCTGCGGGGGCCAGGGGTGGCCGCGCCCTTGGGCGTCGTTGCGGGTCGCAGTGCGGCCGATGGGCGGCGTTTCGAGGTCGTCGCCATGGCGGACACCGTGGCCCGCCCGCGCACGCGCCGGGCCCGGCGCTCGTCCTCCCATGCGGCGTAGCCACCCGGTCGCCGCCCGGGGGCGGTCACACCGTCCATCACCAGCACGTCGGTCACCGTTCGTTCGAGGAAGGCCCGGTCGTGGGAGACGACGATCAGGGCACCGGGCCAGTCGTCGAGGAACTCCTCGAGGACGCGCAACGTGTCGAGATCGAGGTCGTTGGTGGGTTCGTCGAGCAGCAACACGTTGGGTTGGGCGGCGAGCACCAGGAGCAACTGGAGGCGCCGTCGTTCACCACCCGAGAGCAGGCCGACGGGCGCCCACTGGGCGTCGGTGTCGAACCAGAAGGACTCGAGCAGGGCGGCATCGCGCCAGTCGGGAACGCGGTGTCCGCCCCCGAGGGCGTCGCGTACCCTCTGGGCCGGGTCGAGGGTCACCCCGATCTGGTCGTAGTACCCGAGCCGGACCGTTGGTCCAGCAACGATTTGCCCGCTCGATGGCGTGCGTCGCCCCGCGATCAGGTCGAGCATCGTGGACTTCCCGACCCCGTTCGGTCCGACGATCCCCAGCCGCTCGCGGTTGTCGATCATCAGCTCGACGTGGTCGAACAGGGGCGGGTGTCCGTCATGGGCGAAGCCCACGCGGTGGAGCTCGATGACCTTGTCGCCGAGGCGGGGGGTGCCGAGATGCAGGTCGGGGATGCCGCCACGGGCGGCAGCCTCGGCCCGACCCTCCACGACGGCGGTGGCGGCCTCGATCCGGGCCTTGGGCTTGCGGGTCCGGGCCGGTGCGCCCCTACGCAGCCAGGCCAGTTCCTTGCGGGCCAGCACCCGCCGGCTCGACTCATCCGATGTTGCCTTTTCCTCGCGCTCGGCTCGCCCCTCGAGGTAGGCGCCGTAGCCGCCGTCGTGCAGGTAGCCCTGCCCGCGATCCAGTTCGAGGACCTGGGTGGTGACCCGGTCGAGGACATGGCGGTCGTGGGTGACCAGCACCAGGCCACCCCGATAGCCGGCCAACCGTTCCTCCAGCCAGGCCACGGCGTCGATGTCGAGGTGGTTGGTGGGCTCGTCGAGGACCAGTAGGTCGCTGTCGGCCACGAGGGTGCGAGCGAGCGCCACCCGCTTGGCCTGCCCGCCCGACAAGGAACCAGTGTCGGTGTCGGCGAGGCCCGACATCCCGAGGTGATCGAGCACGGCCGCCGCTTCCCAGGCATGCTCGGCTCCACCCTCCACCGCGGCGAGCACCGAGCCGCTCGGGAGCACCGGCCGCTGGGTGAGCGAGGCCACGCGGACGCCGCGCCCGGTCCGGACCGCACCGGACTCGGGGGTCGTCTCCCCGGTGAGGACCGACAGCAGAGTGGACTTGCCGCAGCCGTTCAGGCCCACCACCCCCAGGCGATCACCGGTCGACAGGGTGAGGGAGAGTTCGCCGAACAGGGGTCGACCGGGTCGGGTCATGGTCACGCGGTCGAGGTCCACCAGTATCACGAGCAGAGGCTAACGACCGTCGGGTCGAGGTCGGGCGAGGAGGGCGCGGGCCCGCAACGGTCCGCACGGGCTACGTTGACATCGTCGGCCGCTGGGGGAGCAGCCGATCGAAACTGAATCGACTCCGTGGAACCGTGAACGACCCTCTCACCGGTGGCGCCGCCACGCCCGTGTTGTCGCCGGCACCGGCGGGCTCGGCCGCGCTCGACGGTTCGGACGCCGACGGGGATCCAGCGCAACACCAACGGGCCAGGCCCGGGCGATGGTGGGTGACGCTGTTGTGGTTCATCGCCGTCGCCGCGGTGGTGTGGGTGGTGGTGTGGCTGTCGGCGGCCTACCTGCCCCGCACCGACCTCTACCCACGCGGGTCCGGCGGGCCCGGCGGGGCCTGGTTCGAGGGATGGGCGCGATGGGACGCGTACTGGTATCGCGCCATCGTCGAGGACGGCTACAGCTATTACCCGGGGGTGCAGTCGGCGGTGGCCTACTTCCCCACGTATCCGGCGGTGTTGTGGGCGGTCAGCGGGTTGTTCCCCAGCGTGTTCGTGGCCGGCAGCGTGGTCACGTTGGTGAGCGGGGCGGTCGCGGTGGTCACCTTCCGTCGGTGGGCCGGTCTCTTCCTCGCCCGGCCGGGAGCCACGACGGCAGCAGCCCTGCTGGTGTTGTACCCGTTCAGTTGGTACCTGTTCGGGGCCATCTACGCCGATGCCCTCTTCCTGGCCGTGGCCATCGGTGCTTTTCTCGCCCTCGAACGTGACCGGCTGTGGCTGGTCGCCCTACTCGGCACGGTGGCCACCGTGAGCCGGCCCACCGGTATCGCCGTGGCCCTCGGGCTGGTGCTGCGCCTGCTCGAGATCCGCAATGCCGATGCCCGCTCGTGGCGGTCGCGCCTCGATCCCAGGTCGTTGCGACGGCGCGACTACCTGGTGTTCACGAGCTTCGCCGGGATCGTGGGGTGGGTGATCTACCTGGGTGTGCAGTTCGGTGATCCCTTCGCGTTCTCGAGCGTGCAGGCGGCGCGTGGGTGGGACCAGCCGGCGAGCCCCTCGACCTGGCTCAAGTTCAGCTTCTTCCGCAACCTCTCGGCCACGCACCTCAACGACAGCTACTCGATCTCGCTCCTGCTCCAGGCGGCTCTGGCGGTCGTGGCTCTGGCCCTCATCGTGGTCGTGTGGCGGCGTCTCGGCTGGGGCTATGCGGGGTACTGCATGGTCGTGGTGGCCATGCCGCTGGTGGGAAGCAAGGACTTCATGGGCATCGGTCGCTACCTGCTGCCGGCCTTCCCGGTGTTCGCGATAGCCGGGGCGCTGCTGGTCGGGCGACCGAAGATTAGGATGGCGGTTCTCGGCGCATCGGGGGTGACCCTGCTGGTCATGGCCTCATTCTTCGCCCGCGGGTACTACCTGGCCTGAGCGCGGGGACGAGGCGGTAGCATCTTTTGCACGATCACCACCGTGTTTTCCTGGGAAGGCCATCTGTCATGACGATCGACGCCGACACCACGCCCGACGCCGACACCAAGCCCGACGCCGACGCTGACCCCACCCCCGTGCTGGCGGTCTCGCCCGAGGCGTTGGCCCGGGTACTCGAGATCCGCGACGGCGAGGACGATCCGGGCAGTCTGTGCCTGCGGGTCACCATCAACGGCGTGTCCGGGCCCGACTACGCCTACGACCTCGCCTTCGAGGCCGCGGCCGATGCCGACGAGGACGACGACGTCTGCGGGCAGAGCGGGCTCACGGTGGTGGTGGCGGCCGACAGCATCGACCGCATGCGGGGCTCCACCCTCGACGTCCCTCGTAACCAGGGCCAGGCCGGACTCGTGATCCGCAACCCCAACCGTCCCAACCCGCTGGCGGGCAAGGACATCGTGCTCACCGGTGACGTGCCCGACCAGGTACGCCAGCTCCTCGAAGAGTCGATCAACCCGAGCCTGGCCGCCCATGGTGGGTACGCCGAGCTGGTCGGGATCGAGGGCAGTGCCGCCTATCTCACGATGGGTGGGGGTTGCCAGGGCTGCGCCATGAGTGCGGCCACCCTGCGCGAGGGCATCCAGGTGGCGATCCTCGAGGCGATCCCCGAGATCACCGAGGTCGTCGACGTCACCGATCACCAGGCCGGCGACAACCCGTTCTACACCTGACGTCGCCGTCACGTCGGCGTCACCTTGCTGTCGGGCCCCGGGAGCTCAACGCCATCAGTATTCGGGAAGAGCCCGTACGGTGCTCACCGTGCCGGGTCCGGTCTCGACCAGTGACTCCTCGGGGGTCGTGAGCCACCACCACAGCCACACGAGGCGCAGGAACTGCGGGGCCTGTTGCGGAACCGGGTGCTGTGCCAACGGAGATGGAGTCCCATCGTGCGCCGAGCCCGGTGCCAGAAGGCCCGGCCTCCACCCCGAGGGACGTCCCCCCGGAACGGCTGGAATCTGTCCCGGCCGCAACAAACTTGCTATGCAATGTGAACTATCTGGTACCTTCCGGTTCGTCGAGATCTCACGTCGTCCACGAGGAGACCCAACATGGCAGATGTCGTCCGCGAGTCGGTCTTCCGACTCCAGTTCCCGTTCCAGCGCACGTTGGGCCCCACCATCGGGGCCTTCGCGTCGGCGCTGGCCGAGCAGACCCTGATCGGGGTGAAGGTCGGCGATCGGGTCATCACCCCTCCGCTCGAGTACGACCCCGAGAACGGCGCCGATGCCGGCACCGACTTCGTGAGGGTCGGACCGAAGGGCACCGTCACCACCTGGACGTGGGTACCCGAACCCACCCACCTGCACCCGCTCGCCCACCCCTTCGCCTTTGCCTTCGTCCTGCTCGACGGGGCCGACACCCCGATGTTCCACGCCGTGAACGTCGGATCGGTGGATGACATGCGTATCGGCATGCGGGTCGAACCCCGTTGGCGGGCCGAGCGCGAAGGACGCATCGACGACCTCGAGGCCTTTGTGCCCGCGACCGACGACGGCCCGAGCGACGGAGCCGGTGAGCCCTGGGTCGCACCCGCCGAGCTTTCCGTCGATCACATGGAGATGGACTGCGACCTCACCTATGTCGACAACTCTGCTCCGGCCACGCTCATCTGGATGCAGGCGCTGCTCGACGGAAAGCTCCTCGGGCAGACCTGCCCGGCCTGCGGGCGCACCTACGTCGGCCCCCGGGGCCTGTGCTGCGTCGACGCCATCGAGCTCGACGAGACGCACCTGGTCGAAGTGCCCGATCGCGGGGTCGTCACCAACTTCACCATCATCACGCCGACGCCTTATCCCGGCCAGACCGAGACCGAGCCCTTCGTGCGGTGCTCGATCCTGCTCGAGGGCACCGACGCCGTGCTCAACCAGCAGACGGTGCTCGAGATCCCGGCCTCGGAGGTGCGGGTCGGTCTTCACGTCGAGTGCGTCTGGGCTCCGCCCGAGGAGCGCAACGTCGACGACGTCGGCAATCGCGGCTGGGGGGTCGGCGGCGACTGCATGCGGGGCTGGCGGCCCACCGGCCAGCCCGACGAACCGGCCGAGAACTATGTGGAAAGGATGATGTGATGCCCCGTTCCGAGAGCGACATCGCCATCGTCGGCTACGCCATCTCACCGATGCTGCGGCGTACCGATCAGACCGAGACCATGATGATGCTGCCGGTCGTGGCCGGAGCCATCAAGAGCGCCGGGCTCACCAAGGACGACATCGGGTTCACCGTGTCGGGCTCGTGTGACTACCTGTCGGGTCAGGCCTTCTCCTTCGTGTCCAACGTCGACGCGTACGGGGCCTGGCCACCGATCAACGAATCGCACGTGGAGATGGACGGGTCGTTCGCGCTGTACGAGGCGTTCGTGCGTCTCCTGCAGGGCGACATCGACACGGCCGTCGCCGCCGGGGTGGGCAAGAACTCCAACTCCGATCCGAGCACGCTCTACACGATCGAGATGGACCCGTACTACCTCACCCCGCTGGGAGCCGACCCCTGGTCGCTGCACGCGTTGCAGTACCGGGCGCTGCTCGACTCCGGTAAGGCCACCGAGCGCGACGTGGCCGAGCTGGTCGCCCGCAACCGGGCGTCGGCCAAGGAGAACATCCACGCCCAGGTGTCGGGTGACTACGACGTCGACGAGCTCCTCGCCGCCGACTACATCCGCACGCCGTTGCGTCGCCACGACCTGCCACCGATCACCGACGGCTGCGCCGCGGTGGTGCTGGCCCGGGGTCAGAAGGCCTACGAGCTGTGTGAGCGCCCCGCGTGGATCACCGGTATCGACCATCGCATCGAGCCGCACCTGCCCACACTCCGCGACCTCACGACCTCGGTGTCCACCACGCGAGCCGCCAAGGGGGCCGGCCTGGCTGCGGGACCGGTGGAGGTGGCTGAGCTGCACGCGCCGTTCAGCTACCAGGAGCTCATTCTCGCCGAGTCCCTGGGGCTCGGCGCCGACACCCAGATCAATCCCTCGGGTGGCGCGTTGGCCGCCAACCCGGTCATGGCCACCGGCCTCATCCGCATGATCGAGGCCGCCAAGCAGATCATTGAGAACGGCAAGCGCCGCACGTTGGCTCACACCACGTCCGGCCCCTGCCTTCAGCAGAACCTCGTTGCGATCCTGGAGGGTGACGAATGAGCCACCAGCCCGTAGCCGTCGTCGGCATCGGTCAGACCCATCACAAGAAGCGGCGGGGCGATGTCTCCATCGCCGGTCTCGTGCGCGAGGCCGCGAGCCGCGCCCTCGAGGACGCCAACATGGACTGGGGCGACATCGACGCCGTGGTCCTCGGCAAGGCCCCTGATCTCTTCGAGGGGGTCATGAAACCCGAGATGTTCCTCGCCGACGCCCTCGGCGCGAACGGCAAGCCCATGTTCCGGGTGCACACCGCCGGCTCCGTCGGTGGTTCCACCGGCATCGTGGGTTCGCATCTCGTCGGCGCCGGGCGGCACAAGCGGGTGCTGTCGGTGGCCTTCGAGAAGCAGTCGGAGGGCAACGCCCAGTTCGCCCTCGGTGGCGGCAAGGGCGGGTCGATCGGTGCCGGTGGGGCTTTCGCTCCGTTCATCCGGGCCTACATCCGTCGCTCCGGCGCCCCTGAGGACGTGGGGTGGAAGGTGGCGGTGAAGGACCGTCAGAACGGGGCCAAGAACCCCTACGCCCACCTGAAGCTGGCCGACATCACCATCGACAAGGTCAGGGAGTCGCCGATGATGTGGGACCCCCTGCACTTCCTCGAGTCTTGCCCGTCCTCCGATGGTGCCTGCGCGGTGGTGTTCACCGACGAGGACGGCGGCAAGGCGGCGTCGAAGCCGCCGGCATGGGTGCTGGCCACGGCCATGAAGTCCGAGCCGTCGACCTTCGCCGGACGCGACCCGGTGAGCCCTCTGGGGGCCCACATGTGCTCGGCGGAGATCTACAAGCAGGTGGGGATCACCAACCCGCGTGAGCAGATCGACTGCGCCGAACTCTACGTGCCCTTCTCGTGGTACGAGCCGATGTGGCTCGAGGCCCACGACATCGCCGCTCCTGGCGATGGTTGGAGGATGACCGCCGACGGCGACACCGAGCTCACGGGCTCGTTCCCGGTCAACATGTCCGGAGGAGTGCTGTCGTCGAACCCGATCGGCGCCTCGGGCCTGTTGCGCTTCGCCGAAGCGGCCCTGCAGGTGCGGGGCCAGGCCGGGGATCACCAGGTCCCCGACGCCAAGCTGGCCCTGGCCCAGGCCTACGGGGCCAACGCCCAGTTCTTCGCCATGTGGGCCGTCGGTAGCTCGCTCGATCCGCTGGGGTAGGTTGCCGGAAACTCGAATCAGACGAGGGCCGGCCGCGTGGAGCGAGCCGGCCCTCGCCCCCTCTTCGGAAAGGCTCGTGTGGGCAAGGCACTGGTGCTCGGCGGCGGGGGAGTGGCGGGGGTGGCCTGGGAGACCGGGCTGCTGCTCGGCCTGGCCGACGCCGGGGTCGACCTGACCGACGCCGATCTGGTGGTCGGCACGTCGGCGGGGTCGGTGGTGGCGACCCAGATCACGACGGGCATTCCCCTCGCCGAGCTGTACGAACGCCAGCTCCGGCCCCTCGACCAGACCACCGAGATGGCCGTGGAGTTCGACACGGACGCATTCGTCGCCACGTTGTTCGAGTTGTTGGCCGACGAGCCTGACCCCGTCGAGCTCCGTCGACGGATCGGCGCGTTGGCCCTGGCCGCCACCACGCCCAACGAGGCCGAGCGCCGGGCCGTCATCGCCGGGCGATTGCCGGTGCAGGACTGGCCCGACCGCCCCCTGGTCGTCACTGCGGTCGACGCCGCCACCGGCGAGTTCGTGGCGCTCGACCGCTCGTCGGGGGTCGATCTGGTATCGGCGGTGGGCGCCAGCTGTGCCGTCCCCGGGGTGTGGCCGCCGGTCACCGTCGGCGACCGCCGGTTGGTCGACGGGGGCGTCCGGTCCATGGTCAACGCCGACCTCGCCGCCGGCCACCAGCGGGTGGTGGTGGTGGCGCCCTTCTCGGTGGGCCTCGGAGGCAGCGTCGACGACGAGGTTGCCGCCCTGCGGGACGAGGGGGCGTCGGTGGCGGTGGTGACGGCCGACCGGACCAGCACGCTGGCCTTCGGTACCAACCCGCTCGACCCGGCGACGCGGGTGCCGTCGGCGGAGGCCGGCCGGGCCCAGGCCGCTTCGGTGGTCGAGATGGTGGCCGAGGTGTGGGCGTGAGCGCGACCGGGCCCCGGCCGCGTATTGACCCGGTCGGAGTTCGGCGCGAGTTGCGAGACGCCCTCGCCGCGCTGTCGCGCATCACGGGGAGCTCGCGCCTCGATCGACTCAACGCGGCCCGATCCGGTGTGTCCATCGGCTTCGTCGCCGTGGGCGTCCTCGGCCGGGTCATCGAGGATGGCCCGATCCGGATGAGCGAGCTCGCCGCGGCTGGGCGCATGCAACCGGGGGCCCTCACCCGCCAGGTGCAGGCGCTCGAGGCCGAGGGCTATGTGCGGCGTCGCCCCGATCCCGCCGACGGGCGGGCCAGCGTGATCGCCGCCACCCGGGCCGGCTGCGCCGCGTACCGGAGGGTCGACGCGGCCACCGACTCGCTGATGGCCGAGCAACTCGCCGGCTGGACGCCCGAGCGACTCCACGCCCTGGTCGACCAGCTCGACCGCCTGGTCACGGACCTGCGCGCCGTTCCGCCCGGTCGACGCACCCGCTGACCCAGGCTTTCTGGAGCTCCCACGGGGGTTCGCCTTCTGACCGGTGTCCTGGGCGACGGATGGGCTGTCAGCCCGTGGCGAGCCAGCCATTGCGCTCATCACGAAACCGTCAGCCCGGTACCGGGCTCGGATTCCTCTCTTGCATCCATCCGCAGAATCTCCGCAGAGCCCCGGCTCCGCTCAGACCGACGCCGGGGCGCCTTCGGGGTGGTCGGCCGCCATGAGCGACACCGCCGAGGCCACGATGCCGGCGGTGTCGAGGCCGAGGTCGGCGAGGATGGCGTCGGGTTTGGCGTGGGGGAGGTACTGCGACGGGATGCCGAGCACCCTCACCCGGGGCTCGTGGCGGCCGACGGTGAGCTCGGCCAGACAGTCGGTGATCGTCATGCCGACACCTCCCTGGCGCAGGCCGTCCTCGCAGGTGACCACGTAGGGGTGGCGGCCGGCGTCGTCGAGCATGGCCGGGTCGAGTGGCTTCACGACCCGGGCGTCCCACAGGGTCACCGAGACGCCGTCGGCCTCGAGCCGGTCGGCGGCGGCCTCGGCGGCATCGAGCATCTTGCCGACGCCGATGATGCAGAGGTCGTTGCCGCGACGAAGCTGTCGGGCCTTCAACCCTGAGCCGACCTCACCGGGTGCCACCTGGCGGGCGGCGGTCTTGGCCCAGCGGATGGCCACCGGTCCGTCGGTGATGTCGAGCGCGTCGTGCAGCATCTGCCCGAGTTCCTGGTACGACGACGGAGCGAACACGGTCATGCCGGGCACCTTGGTGAGCAGGACCATGTCGAGGATGCCGTGGTGGGAAGGGCCGTCGTCGCCGGTCACCCCGGCGCGGTCGATACAGAAGATGACGGGCTGGCGATGCAGGCCCACGTCGAGGTTGACCTGGTCGATGGCCCGGGTGAGGAAGGTCGAGTACAGGGCGACGACGGGGCGTAGACCACCCATGGCCATGCCGGCCGCGGCGGTGACGGCGTGCTGCTCGGCGATGCCGACGTCGATCATGCGGTCCGGGAACCGTTCGCCGAAGGGCAGCAGGCCGGTGGAGTCGGGCATCGCCGCGGTGATGGCCACGATCTCGGGGTGCACCTCGGCCTCGGCGATGAGGGCTTCGGTGAAGGCGGCGGTGTAGCTGCCCGGCTTGGGTTGGCCGATGTCGTGCATGCGCTTGATCGGGTCGTTCTCGGCCGGCCCGTAGCCGCGGCCCTTCTGCGTGAGCACGTGCAGCACCTGCGGGCCGCTCATGTGGCAGGCGTTGCGCAGGGCCTCCTCGAGGGTGCGGATGTCGTGGCCGTCGAAGGGACCGGCGTAGCGGACGCCCAGGGCCTCGAAGAACGCGGTGGGCTCCCACAGCTCGCGGATGGCGGCCTTGGTGGCCTCCATGCCCCGCTCGGCCAACCCGCCGACCACCGGCATCTCGGCCAGCGTCTTCTCGAGTTTGGCCTGGCGGCGCATGTACACCGGGTTGTTGCGGATCTTCACCAGGCTCTCGCCCAGCTTGGAGATGGTGGGGGCGTAGGAGCGGCCGTTGTCGTTGAGGATGATGATGCAGTCCCGACCCGAGTGGCCGAGGTTGTTCAGGCCTTCGAAGGCCATGCCGCCGGTCATGGACCCGTCGCCGATGACGGCCACGACGCGTCGCCCGGAACCCTGCGGCGAGGCCTCGGCCGTGGCCAGGCCGTAGGCGTAGGAGAGCACGGTGGAGGCGTGGCTGTTCTCGATCCAGTCGTGCTCGCTCTCGGCCCGGCTGGGGTAGCCCGACATCCCCCCGGCGCGCCGGAGCGTGGTGAAGTCCTGGGCCCGGCCCGTGACGATCTTGTGGGGATAGGCCTGGTGCCCGGTGTCCCAGAGGATGATGTCTTCGGGCGAGTCGAACACCCGGTGAATGGCCAGGGTGAGTTCGACGACCCCGAGGTTCGAACCCAGGTGACCGCCATTGGCCGTCACCGCGTCGATGATGAGCTGGCGCATCTCTTCGGCGAGGACGTCGAGTTCCGCGTAGGAGAGGACTCGGAGGTCGGCGGGCGACGAGATGGTCTCGAGGATCATGAAGAGGTATTTTCCTTGGCGGCCGGGGAGCCGGCGAGGGCAGGGGTGCGAGCCGGGGGCTTCTTGTTCGCGGCGGTGCCGCAACGAGCGTCAAACGTATCCTCAACCTCGTTCCGTTTCACCATCACGGTCTGGATGACGACGGGGTCCGAGAGGTCGATCGTCACCGGGACGCGAGGCGTTGGCGATGCCCGACGGCGAAGGACGGCACGCCGAGCAGACTGACGGCCACGTTGACGAAGTAGAGGACGAGCCCGAGGGCCACCGCCTGCTCGGCCGGCACCCCGAGCGGCGTCAGGAAGACCACGAAGGCGGCTTCGCGGATGCCGAGCCCGGCGATGCCGATGGGAAGCACCTGGGCGATGAGCACCGCGGGGAAGAAGGCGAGGAGCGGGGTGAGGCCCATGTCGGCGATCCCGAGGGCCTCGGCCACCATGAGCGCCGCCACGCACAGCACGAGTTGGTAGACCATGCCCACGGCGATAACCCAGGCCGCGGCCAACGGATGGTGACGGAGGCGTTCGACGCCGAGGTGGACGGCTCCGACGAACCGGCGCCAGCCCGGCGCGGTGGTGAAACGACCACCGAAACGTCGGGTGTCGGCGAGGATCAGGATGCCCATGAGCCCGGCCAGGGTGCCGGCGGCCACGGCCAACGCCAGCAGCGTGGTCGGGCCGAGATCTCGGAGCCCGGGGTTTATCAGCAGGCCGAGGAAGGTGATCAGGGGCAGCACCAGCCATCCGCTGAGGCGTTCGAGTACCACCGAAGCGAACGTGTCGGCCGGCTCGCCGTTGTCCTTGCTCAGGCGCGAGACCCGCAGGACGTCACCGCCGACGGTGGTCGGCAGCACGTTGGAGACGAACTGGCCGGCGAAGGTGAGCGGGACCAGGCGCCGGAGGCCCGTGGGCATGTCGAGGGCCTGGAGGACCTTCTGCCACCGCAGCGCGGACAGGACCAGAGCGATCACTGTGAGCACTGCGGCGCCGGTGAGCAGGAGCCCACTCCGAGATGACCATTCGGGGATTATCGTTCCCCACTCGAACGGGGGCATGCGCCAATAGAGGACGCCCAGCATCGCCAGGCTGGCCCCGACGCGCAGGCCCAGAACGGTCCGACGCCGGGCTGGCGTGCGAGCCGGTGCCGTCGGATCGGGCAGGACGCCTTCGGACTCGGCGGTGAGGATCTGGGCCACGCCACATTCCGAGAGGTCGGCGCACTCGCGGCCGTGCGGGGCCGCATCACCGTCGGGCGACGGGGCGACGGGGGCCCCGGTCCCTGGTGAAGACGGATGCGGCCCCATGAGGAGAGTCTATGAACTCGGCCGGCGATGCGCTTCTCGGCGGTGCGACCGCGGACGATGGCGCCACCCCTCCCGGTACCATCGATCTCGACCGACTGGTCGCCCAGCTGCCGACCGAGGAGCAGGCGCGGGCCCGCAACGGTTTGGCCGGGCTCACCGTTGGCGAGATCCCGTTCGTGGTCTGGATCGACGGCGGGGGCCTCGTGCGACGGGTGCAGCTGCGACTCGACGACGTCACGTTGGGCCCCGACGCCGGTGGAACGGGTCGCGGCACCGTCGTGGTGACTGCCGACCTGCTCGATCCGAATCAGCCGATCACCATCGACGTGCCCTCGGCCGGAGAGGTCACGCCCGTCGACTCGTTGCGCGGCGGCGGGCTCGGGGACTCCCCGATGCTGCCGAGGCTCGGGAACTGATCTTCTCGTCGCATCGGGGGCCTGGGAGCGAGGGTCCAGCGGGTGGGCCAGGTGCTTCCACCCCGCTCAGAGGCACTTGTCGACGAACCGCTGCGCGTCGACGATGACGCGCGTCACGCGGCCGACGGCCACGAGCCCTCGGTCGTCGCCGACCGACACGGTGAACGACACCCGGCGACCGTTCACCTTCTCGACCGTGGCCTCGGCGGTCACCTCGTGGCCGACCGCCGACGGGGCCAGATGATCGATCTGGACCTTCATGCTCACGGTGGTCTCGCCCGGCTTGAGTTCGCCGGCCACGGCTTCGACCGCCGCTTCCTCGCAGAGGGCGATGAGACGGGGGGTGGCCAGCACCGGCACCTCGCCGGAACGCAACGCGATGGCGGTGTCGCGGTCGGTCACGATCAGTTCGACACGGGCGCACTGGCCGACTTCTACGGGCATCGGCGGTACGCTACGTCGCTCACCCCCCTCGGGCCAGCCGCGGGCCCGACCGTCACGCCCGACCGTCTTCGCCGACAGAGGGTCCGTGGCCATCGCAGTAGTCCTTTCGTGCTCCGGATGGGGCACGAGACCCGACCCAGGAGGATCGTTCCGTGATCGACGAGGTCGTCATCGACCGGGTACTCGCCACCGCCCTGCGCACGGGTGGTGACTTCGCCGAGGTCTTCGCCGAGGACAAGCGCTCGTCGTCGGCCCTGTTCGACGACGAGAAGGTGGAGGAGCTCACCTCCGGTCGGGATCGTGGAGCCGGCATCCGGGTGGTGGTGGGCGACACCACCGGGTTCGCTCACACCGCCGATCTCACCGAGGCCGGTCTGATCGCCGCGGCCGACGCCGCGGCCGCGGCGGCTCGCGGTGGTGGCGGAGGTACCCAGGTCGTGGCCCTCACCCGGCGCACGGCCGACCGGGGCTATGCCATCGAGACCTATCCCGAGGACGTCGCCAAGGCTCGCAAGGTCGAGCTGCTCACCCGCGCCGACGAGGTCGCCCGCGCCACCGATGGGGCCATCACCCAGGTCTCGGTGAGCTACGGCGACAGTCGCCGACGCATCCTCGTGGCCAACTCCGACGGCGTCCTCGCCGCCGACGACACCGTGCGTACCTTCTTCGCGGTGAGCTGCGTCGCCACCGGCGACACCGGCATGCAGACGGGCAGGGAGAGCATCGGCCACACCGTCGGCTTCGAGCTGTTCGACATGTACGACATCGAGGAGCTCGCGTCGCGGGCCGCCGATCGGGCCCTGGTGAAGCTCCAGGCCCGACCTGCCCCCAGCGGGCAGATGCCCGTGGTCATCGCCAGCGGCGGCGGCGGCGTGCTGTTCCACGAGGCCTGCGGCCACGGCCTCGAAGCTGATCTCGTCGCCAAGGGGGCGTCGGTGTTCAAGGGGCGCGTGGGCGAACGGGTCGCCAGTCCCGGCGTCACCGTCGTCGACGACGGCACGATGCAACGCGAGTGGGGCAACCTCGCCATCGATGACGAGGGGAACCCCGCCCAGCGCAACGTCCTCATCGAGGACGGCTACCTCAGCGACTACATGTGGGATCTGCTGCGGGCCCGCAAGGAGGGCCGGGCCAGTTCCGGCAACGGCCGGCGTCAGAGCTATCAACACCTCCCGATGGTGCGCATGACCAACACCTACCTGTTGGCCGGCCACGACGATCCCGATGCCATCGTGGCGTCCACCGACAAGGGCGTGCTGGTGAAGCACCTCGGGGGTGGGCAGGTCAACACCGCCACCGGCGACTTCGTGTTCGGCATGACCGAGGCCTACCTGATCGAGGGTGGCAAGATCACCGAACCGCTCCGTGAGGGCAACCTCATCGGCAATGGCCCCGAGGTGCTGCAACGCATCGACGCTCTCGGCAACGACTTCGCCATGGGCCCTCCGGGTACCTGCGGCAAGGACGGCCAGGGTGTGCCGGTGGGTGACGGCGTGCCCACCCTCCGGGTGTCGAGTCTCACCATCGGCGGCACCGCCGCGTGAGCGACCTGCTCGACATCGCCGATCGGATCGTCGCCCTGGCCGCCGACGGCGAACAGGTCGAGGCTGTGGTCGTCCGGGGCCTCGATACCGAGATCAAGGTGTACGAGGCCGAGGTGGAGTCGTTGTCGTCGGCGCAGTCCCAGGGCGTCGGCGTGCGGGTCGTGGTGGGGGGACGCCAAGGGTTCGCCTACGCCGGCACCCTCGACGCCGAGGTGATCGGCGAGACCCTCGCCGAGGCCCGCGACAACGCCCGCTTTGCCACGATCGACGAGTGGGCCGGCCTGGCCGAGGCCGACGGGGTCGCCGTCGCCGACCTCCGCCTCTACCGCAACGCGCTGGCCGACAGCTCGACCGACGCCAAGGTCGCGCTCGCCGTCGAGCTCGAGCGGGCAGTGCGCGCCGCCGATCAGCGCATCTCGGGAATCGAGTCGGCCGAGTACGTCGACTCACTTTCCGAGGCTGCCATCGCCACCACGACGGGCATTCGCAGCGTCGGCCGCGAGACCAGTTGCTACGTGGCCACCTACGCCATGGCCAGCGAGGGCTCCGACACCCAGACGGGTTTCGGCTTCTCGGTCGGTCGCGAGTTGGCCGAACTCGATGTGGCCCGAGCCGCGGCCGACGCCGCCGACCGGGCCACCCGCCTGCTCGGCGCGCAGAAGCCGCCGAGCGAACGGGTGACCGTGGTGCTCGACCCCTGGGTCACCGCCCAGTTCCTCGGCCTTCTCGGCTACACCTTGAGCGGTGAGGCCGTGCTGAAGGGACGTTCGCTGTTCGCCGACCGCCTCGGTGAGCAGGTGGCGTCACCGCTCGTCACCCTGGTCGACGACCCCACCGACCCACGGGCCTTCACCGCCACCGACACCGACGGCGAGGGCCTGGCGGCGCGGCGCAACGTGCTCATCAGCAACGGCCACCTCGACCGCTTCGTGCACAACGCCTACACAGCCCGTCGCGCCGGTACGGCGAGCACGGGCAACGCGGTGCGGGGCTACTCCTCCACCCCGGGGGTGGGGTGCATGGCCGTCTCGATGCGCCCGGGAACCGCCACGCAGGCCGAGCTCGTGGCCTCGGTCGGCGACGGCGTGCTGGTGCAGGACGTCTCGGGGCTCCACTCCGGCGTCAACCTCGTGTCGGGAGACTTCTCCACCGGCGCCGAGGGCCTGCGGATCCGGGGTGGCGAACTGGCGGAGCCGCTACGCGAGTTCACGATCGCCTCCACCCTTCAGCGCATGCTCCACGACGTCACCGCCGTGGGTGGCGACCTCCAGTGGCTGCCCATGAACGCATCCGGGGTGAGCCTGGTCATCGCCGACGTCACCGTCTCCGGCGCATGACCGCTCTCCACCCTCGCGTCGATGCCCCGGACGACGAGTGCGCCGACCTTCTGGCCGTGGCCACCGACGTGGCCCGGAGAGCAGGAACCGACGAGCAGGTCGAAGCCTTCGTGGGTCGATCGTCGTACACGAGTGTGCGGGCCCACGCCGGTGCGATCGAGTCGCTGTCGTCGGCCACCACCGCCGGAATCGGGATTCGGGTGGTGCGTGACCATCGCCAGGGCTTCGCGTGGGCCGGCAGCCTCGACCCCGATGTCATCGCCGAGACCCTCGCCGACGCTCGCGACAACGCCCTCTTCGCCGAGCCCGACGACTGGGTCGGCCTGGCCGAGCCCGATGGTGTGGCCCCGGTGCCGTTCGACCCGTTCGACCCGGCCGTCGCCATCCTCCCCACCGATCGCAAGGTGGAGCTGGCCCTCGACCTCGAGGCTCGGGTCCTTGCTGGCGACTCGCGTATCACCGGTGTGCGGGTGGCATCGTTCTCGGACTCCAGCCAAAGGGCCGCGGTCGCCACCAGCACCGGCATCACCGGATCGGGCCGGTCGGCCTGGTGCTCGATGGGGGTGATGGCGCTGGCCACCGACGGCGCCGAGACCTACACGGGCTCCGGGTCCACCGTCGGGTTCCGTCCCGACGACCTCGACCTCGACGAGGCCGCCGGCGATGCGGTGGTGCGGGCCGTCCGGCTCTTCGGAGCCCGCCCCGTGCCGTCGCAGCGCCTGGCCGTGGTGCTCGAACCCCGCCTCGCCGCCGCCGTCGTGGGTCTCCTCGGCGGCACCCTCGCGGGCGACCGGGTACTGAAGGGCCGCTCGCCCTTCGCCGACCGGTTGGGCGACACCATCGCCGTGGCCGGGCTCACGCTCGTCGACGACCCCACCGACCACCGTTCTTACGGCGCCGACACGTTCGACGGCGAAGGGCTGGCCTGTCGTCGCAACGTGCTCGTGGCCGACGGCGTCTTGCAGGGCTACCTCTACGACACGGCCACCGCGAGGCGGGCGGGCACGGCCAGTACGGGGTCGGCGGTTCGAGGCGTCTCCTCCACGCCGTCGGTGGGCTGTCAGGCCCTGGCCCTGGCCCCCGGGGCCGGTACGCACGAGGAACTGCTCGCCTCTGTCGACCTCGGTCTCTACGTGCAGTCCATGACCGGTTGGCACTCCGGCGTGAACGCGGTCAGCGGCGACGTGTCGGTCGGCGCCGAGGGCCTGATGATCCGCGACGGCCAACTGGCCGAACCGGTGCGTGAGGTCACCGTCGCCTCCACCCTGCAACGGCTGCTGCTCGGTATCACCGCCATCGGCGCCGACGTCGAGTGGCTGCCGGGCGGAACGGGATGCCCCACGCTGGTCATCGCCGACGTGAGCCTCGGCGGCACCTGAGCGCTCGGCGCCCCGGCGGCGCTCAGATCGTTCCGGCGGCGAGCAGCCCGATGGTGATGACTGCGACCACCAGCCGCTCCCAGCCGAAGATGGCCAGGCTGCGCGTCTGCAACCAGCTCACCATCCACTTGACGGCGAGGGCGGCGGCCGCGAACGCGAAGAGCAGGCCGATGAGCGGGTCGATCACCCCGTAGGCGTCGACGACGGTCGATCCGTTCTTGGCTCCCTCGTAGAGGGTGGCTCCGGCGAGCGTGACCAGACCGAGCAGGAAGCTGAACTCGACCGCGGCCGCCAGCGTCGATCCGATGGCGAGGGCGGCGAGGATCGTCACGAGGCTGCGGCTGGTGCCTGGCCACATGGCGATCACCTGCGCGGCCCCGATGATGAGCGCCTGCTTCGGGCCGATGTGGGTGAGGCTCAGGCCCGGTCGGTCGGCGCGGACCTTGTCGGCGATGGCCAGGATCAGGACTCCCCCGGCGATCCAGGCGGCTACCACCGGCCAGGGTCCGAGCAGGTTGTCCTTGATGGGCTTTTCGAACAGGACTCCGATGACGACGGCGGGCGCAGTGGCGCACACCAGGGCGATGAGCAGGCGTCGGCCGTCGACATCACGACCGAACAGGCCGGCGACGATGGTGGCGATGCGACGCCGGTAGAGCACCAGTACGGCGAGGATGGCGCCGAACTGGATGGCGATCAGGTACGAGTCGGCGGCGTCCTTGGTGGCGGGGTCCTCGCCGATGCCGAGCAGTCGTTGGGTGATGAGGAGGTGGCCGGTCGAGCTGATTGGGAGGTACTCGGTCACGCCCTCGACCACGCCGAGCACGGCGGCCTTCCATCCCGTCATCTCGGAGTCGGCGGCCTGCACGTCGGTCTCGTCGGTCGACGAGGTCGTGGCCGCGGGGCCCGGCCCGCCGGTGAGGGTGACGGTTGGGCTGTCCTGGGCTCTGACGGCCCGTTGGTCGCCGAGTACGAGCCCGGTCAGGGTCGCGAGACCGAGGGCGACCAGGACCACGAGGGCGATCGGGCGGGCGACGAATCGTCCCCACGGGGGACGGGAGACGCGGCTGAGGTCGGGCACGACGACGTACGCTACCGCTGGTCGCGAACCTGTCTCGGGCATGCGGATCGGGCCCTTTCCAGCCCGGTGGAGGTCGGCCTAGTGTGGGTTCCTTCCCCCTCGTGTCCCCTCCCTGCGGAGGAGTTCTCTTGGGTTCTGTGTCATTCACGCCCCGTCGTCGGGCTCGCCTTCGGCGTCGGCGCCCTCCGGCCCGGTGGTTGGCTGCGGCCGTGCTGGCCGTGGTGGCGGGAGCGGTGGCGGCCCACGTGGTCGGCGATGCCGAAGCCACCCGCCAGGCCTACGCCACCCGGCGGTCGGTGCCGGTCGTGGTTCGTGATCTTGCTCCCGGTGCCGCGATCACCTCGTCCGACGTGGAGTTCCGTGATCGGCCCGCGGTCGCTGTGCCCGACGGTGTGGCCGCGGAGCCGATGGGACGGGTCGTGCGGGACCGGCTTCTCGCAGGAGAGGTCGTCGTCGAGGCCCGCCTGGCGGGCTCTGGTAGTGGGCCCGGCGCTCTGTTGTCGCCCGGTCGACGAGCCCTGGCACTGCCGCGAGACGAGGTCAGGGTCCAACTGACGATCGGCGATCGGGTGGACGTGTTGGCGCCCGACGCCCTCGCCCCGGCGGGTGGCTCGGCCACGGCCCGGCGGGTGGCGCGCGCCGCCGAGGTCCTCGCCGTCGACGACACCACGCTGACGGTGGGCGTGCAGAGCGTCGAGGCGCCGGCCGTGGCCCGGGCGGTGCTCGACGGGGCGGTGGCGGTGGCGCTGGTGGCCCCGGCCCCCTGAAGAGCGGCTTCAGGCGGCGCTGGTGGTCGACGATCCGCCCGAGCCGGTGCCGGGGCTGGAGTCGGCCTTCTTGGCCGTCGACGCGGCAGGCTCCGACTTCGATGACGAGTCGCTCGACGACGCCGCGGATTCAGAGCTCTTCGTGGAGTCGCCGGACTTCGCCGTGTCGTCGGTCTTGGTGGTCGTCGAGCTGCCCCGTGTGTCGTTCTTGTAGAAACCGCTGCCCTTGAAGGCGATGCCCACCGACCCGAAGAGCTTCTTCAGCACGCCCCTGCAGCTCGGGCACTCGGTCAGGGGGTCGTCGGTGAAGGCCTGCTGTGCCTCGAGCTCGTCACCGCAGTCTCTACAGCGGTACTCATAGGTGGGCATCCGTCGTCCTCCGCGGTTGCTGCCGGTGGGGTGCTTCGCTCGTCGCTGGCACTCTCTGCGGGCGACTGCCAGCATACCGAAGGCGGATCATGGTCCGCATCTCCCCCGGTCACCGTCCTTCGTGGCCACGACCGTGGCCTCTACGATGCGACCGAAGACGCCCACGAGTCTCGAGAGGGAGAGGTCCGAGCTGTGCCGAGATCGCGTGTCACCAAGGCGGTCATCCCGGCCGCGGGCCTCGGGACCCGCTTCCTGCCGGCCACGAAGGCCCAGCCGAAGGAGATGCTGCCGATCGTCGACAAGCCGGCGATCCAGTACGTGGTCGAAGAGGCAGTGCGGGCGGGCATCGACGACATCCTCATCATCACCGGCCGGGGTAAGCGCACCCTCGAAGACCATTTCGACCGCAACTTCGAGCTCGAGTACTACCTCGAGCAGAAGGGCAAGACCGATGATCTGGCCGACATCCAGGCTCTCGCCGAGATGGCCGACATCCATTACGTGCGCCAGGGTGAGCCACTCGGTCTCGGCCACGCGGTGTCGGTGGCGCGCAAGCACGTCGGCGACAACCCGTTCGTGGTGATGCTCGGCGACGACATCATGGTCGACGACTCCACCGTGCTCGCCGACATGATCCGCACCTACGAGCAGTACGGCCGGTCGGTGGTGGCGTTGTCGGAGTTCCCTCCCAGCGAGATCTCGGCCTACGGCTGTGTGGACCCGGAGATTCTCACCGCCGACCTGGTGCAGCTGCGCGGCATAGTGGAGAAGCCCGCCCCGGAAGACGCCCCGTCCAACCTCGCGGTCATGGGTCGTTACGTCTTCACTCCGGAGATCTTCGATGCCCTCGAGCACGTGCAGCCCGGGGTGGGGGGCGAGATCCAGCTCACCGACGCCATCGCCCTCCTGCTCGACGACCAGACCGTCTACGGCTGGGTCTTCGGTGAGGGCCGCTACGACATCGGCAAGAAGCTCGACTTCCTACGGGCGACGGTCGAGCTGGCCCTCGACCGGCCCGACCTCGGTCCGGAGTTCCGCCGATTCCTCGTCGACCTGGTCGACAAGCGCGACCTGCGGTGATCCCTCTCGACGAGGCGCGGGCCTTCGTCCTCTCGGGCAGTGTGTGCGGGCCCACCGTCAGCCTCGCGCTCCCCGACGCGCTCGGCGCGGTGTTGGCCGAGGCCGTGGTGGCAGGGGAGGCGGTGCCCCCGTTCGCCAACACGGCGATGGACGGGTTCGCAGTGCGAGGGGCGGACACCATCGGCGCCGACACCCAGCATCCGGTCGAGCTCCGCGTCGTCGGCACGGTGCGCGCCGGTATGTCGGGCACCGACACCCTGGTCGGGGCGGGTGAGGCCGCCCGGATCATGACCGGGGCGCCCATGCCCCCCGGAGCCGACGCGGTGGTGATGGTGGAGGCCACCGCGGCCGACGATTCCTCGGGAACGGTCGCCGTGCGGGCCGAGGTCGCACCGGGGCGCCACGTACGCCCGGTCGGCGACGACATCGAGGTGGGTGACGTCGTCGCGCCCGCAGGGACCGTGCTCACCGCCGGGCACCTGGGGCTGCTGGCCACCGTGGGCGTCACCGAACTCTCGGTTGTGCGCCGGCCGGTCGTCGGCGTTCTCTCCACCGGGGACGAGCTGGTCGAGGGCGGCCGGCCGCTGTCGCCCGGACAGATTCGCGACTCCAACCGGCTGGCCCTGCGTTCGCTGCTCGGTGTGAGCGGTTTCGAGGTCGTCGATCTGGGTCTCGTCGCTGACGACGAGTCGGCGATCGAGGCGGCATTGCGAGACGGCGTGGCCCGATGTGATGCCCTGGTCACCAGCGGTGGGGTGAGCATGGGGGACTTCGACTTCGTGAAGGTGGTGCTCGACCGCATCGGCGCCATGCGCTGGATGCAGGTCGCGATCAGGCCGGCCAAACCGCTGGCCTTCGGCACCGTGGCCCGCCCCGACGGCACCCTGGTGCCCGTCTTCGGCCTGCCCGGGAACCCGGTGTCGTCGCTGGTGAGCTTCGAGCTGTTCTGCCGTCCGGCCCTTCGCCAGATGGCGGGCCGGACCGGTGTCGACCGATTCCGGCCCGCAGTCTCGGCCGTCGTCGACGAGGCCCTCTCTCGCCAGCCCGACCAGAAGGTGCACTTCGCCCGTGTCCTGGTCCATCACCGCCACGACGACGGCCGGTACCACGCGCGTTCGGCCGGGCCCCAGGGGTCGCACCAACTGACGGCGATGGCGGGGGCGCAAGGGCTGGCCGAGCTCCCCGACGGGCCCTCGCTCGACGTGGGGTCGACGGTGACCGTGCACCTGCTCGACTCCGCCCTCGGGTTCTGAGCAGGCGGACGGCGGGGCCGACCGCCAGGCCAACCAGTACGCTCGGGTTCCTATGGCGCCGTCGATCCCGGATCGCTCCACCCCTGACTCGCTGGTCGACGACTTCGGACGCGTCCACCGAGACCTGCGCATCTCCGTCACCGACCGGTGCAACTTCCGGTGCACGTACTGCATGCCGGCCGAGGGCATGCCCTGGTTGCCTCGCGATGAACTGCTCACCTACGAAGAGCTGACGCGGGTCGCTCGGGTCTGCGTCGAGCGTTTCGGCTTCGACGGCATCCGTCTCACCGGGGGTGAGCCCACCGTACGCGCCCACCTGCCCGTCCTCGTCGAGAAGTTGGCGGCCCTCGATGTCGACCTGGCCATCACCACCAACGGGGCCACCCTCCGTCTGGTGGCCCACGACCTTGCCGAAGCCGGGCTCCGGCGCATCAACGTTTCCTGCGACTCCCTGCGCCCCGAGCGGTTCGCCGAGATCACCAAGCGCGACGAGCTCGCCCGCGTGCTCGACGGCGTCGATGCGGCCATCGAGGCGGGGCTGGCGCCGGTGAAGATGAATGTCGTCGTCATGCGGGGCGTCAACGACGACGAGATCGTCGACTTCGCGATCTACGGCCGTGAGCGCGGGGTGGTGGTGCGCTTCATCGAGTTCATGCCCCTCGACGCCCAGGGGGCGTGGACGAACGACCAGGTGGTGAGCCAAGCCGAGATCGTCGCCACGATCGACGCCGTCTTCCCGCTCGAAGGGGTGGGCCCGACCGAGCGTGGTTCGGCCCCGGCGGACCGGTGGCGCTATCGCGATGGTGGCGGCGAGGTCGGGGTGATCCCGAGCGTCACCCAGGCCTTCTGTGAGTCCTGCGACCGGGTTCGCCTCACCGCCGAGGGGATGCTGCGCCACTGCTTGTTCGCCACCCGCGAGCTCGACCTCCGGTCGCCATTGCGGGCCGGCGCCTCCGACGACGACCTGGCCGACGCCATCAGGGCCGAGGTGGGGGCCAAGTGGGCCGGCCACCAGATCAACCAGGTCCACTTCATCCGACCCTCCCGGTCGATGAGCCAGATCGGCGGCTGACCGCCGCGCCCGATCCACCGACGACTCATCTTCGGGAGCGCCGGGGCCGCCTACACTCGGCGCTCATGTCCGATCGTGGTCTCACCCATCTCGACCCCCTGGGTCGAGCCCGGATGGTCGATGTCACTCCCAAGGAGGTCACCCACCGTCGGGCGATCGCTCGGGGAAAGGTCTTCATGCAGCCCGACACCACGTCGCTCATCGCCCGTGGGTCGGTCACGAAGGGCGACGTGCTGGCCGTGGCCCGCGTGGCCGGCATCCAGGCGGCCAAGAAGGCGCCCGACCTCATTCCCCTCTGCCACCCGTTGCTGGTCGGTTCGGTCTTCATCAACTTCCGTATCGAGGACCGCTACATCGAGGTCGAGGCCCAGGTCGAGACCGTCGACCGCACCGGTGTCGAGATGGAGGCCCTCACGGCCTGCACCGTGGCCGCATTGACCATCTACGACATGTGCAAGTCGGCCGATCGATCGATGGTGATCGGTGACGTCACGTTGTGGGAGAAGACCGGCGGACGTTCGGGGACCTACCGGCGCGACCCTCTCGCCGGCATCGACGGGGGTGGCCTCGAGGGCCTCGGTGGGCTCTCGGGCACCGATGACGACCTCGGGCTGGGCCTCGACCTCGACGACGAGCGGTGAGACACCGAAACCCCCTGTGGCGACGGTCACGGCGAGGTGAACGTCGGTTGTCCGCAGTGGAACCGGCTCGGGCTTCGTAGTAGAACCGTAACGTTCCGACTCGAACCGACCGCGGGCGTCGACCGGGCATCCACCGCCTGGATTCCGGTCACCGCTACGGTCCCGATCACCGAAAGCGAAGGCCCGGAGCGTGACATTCGTGGTTTTGGTCATCCTCGCGCTGGTGTGGGCGTTGTATCTGGTGTCGTGGCTGCGTTCGCGCCAAGAGACCAGGAGCGTCAACTCGATCTCGTCGTTCAGCCGGCATCTCTCCGTGCTCGAGCGCACCGCCCCGGGAGCGCGGCAAGGCGCTGACTTCGGTGCCGCCCGGGCGCGGGCGGGCCTGGCGCCGGTCGGCGTGGTCCGGCGGCCCACGCTGTCGCCGGCCAGGAAGCGTCGCAAGGACGTCCTCACCGGCCTGCTGGCGGCTTCAGCCACCACGGCCGTGGCTGCCCTCCTCGTCGGCGGGATGTTCCGGTTGCTGTTCGTGCTGGTGCTGGCCCTCACCGTCGGCTACGTGGCCCTGCTGGCCCAGGCCCAGAAGCGGGCCTTGGAACAGCAGAGCAAAGTACGCCATCTCGGTCGAGGCGACGAGTGGGAGACCGACGGAACCTACGGCGGGACCGCCGCCCAGCTGCGTTACGCAAGCGTCCAGCGCTGACCCGCACACTCGAGTCGATCGGGTACGGCCTCGACCTCAGCTCGGACCGGAGGTGGTTTCCATCGTCGAACCCGGCGGGGATCGACGAGCCACCCCGGACGCGACGATGGCGCCCCCGGGGTGGTGGGCGCCATCGACGTCAGGGGGATCTCGTCGCAATTGCGTCAGCAGCAGGTCTATCTCTCCTGCATGAACTCGTGCACCACCCACAGGCGCCCGTCACCGCCCTGAACGACGCCGGTGCCCACCTTGTTGTAGGCCCCGAGGATGTTGGCGCGGTGGGGCGTCGAGTTCATGAACGCGATGTGGGCCTGTTCCAGGGACCAGGCGAAGCCGACGTTCTCGCCCAGGCGGGACCACGTCGTGGACCAGTTGCCGTCGGTCAGGTTCGAGTGTGACAGGAAGTTTTGGCGGTTGAGCTGGTCGGCCCAGGCCTGGGCCTTGAAGTGCAGCATCGAGTTGAACTCGAGCGGGGCCAGCCCCCGCTGGGCTCGGGACCCGTTGATGAGGTCGGCAGTGCGGTACGCCTCAGGGGTGCAGGCCCCGAGCAGGAGGCCGAGCAGGAGCGCCAAGGCGGCCACGCCGCCGATCCGGCGGGTGCGCCGCCGGGAAGGCCGGGTCGAGGACGGAGCTGTGACGAGCGTCGGAGGAGCCATGGTCCAGTTGTCGACCCCACCGCCGCTCACCTTTAGCGTTTGGGCCACTGCGGAGGGTGCGGCGCAGGGAAACGGTCACCCCGGCGACGCTCTTCGGGATCACACTTGCGGTCGCTCTGGCCTCTGATCGTGGATTCCCGGCGGGCTGGGCCCGCGGGTAACGTGAAGCCCCCTGCGGGGGTGTAGCTCAGTTGGCTAGAGCGCTACGTTCGCAACGTAGAGGTCGGGAGTTCGATTCTCCTCACCTCCACCGCTGATGGTCTGATCGATGCGAAGGCCCGACCACCGAACCGGACCTCGCATCGATCAGGGTCGAGCAGGTCCAGGCTCGGAGGGCCTCGAGGAGGCGGATGCGCGAGACGCGGCGGGCCGGCGCCACTGACGCCAGGAAGCCGACGGCCACGCCGATGGCCAGGATCGTCGCCAGGGTGGCGGGGCGGAGGCTGAACCCCGCATCGAGGGTCCTGGTCATGGTGAAGGCGAGAAACACACCGGCCACCAGACCGGTCAGGGTGCTGACCATCGAGATCAGGACGGCCTCGAGACGAACCATGCGCCGGACGTCGCGGGGGAGCATGCCGACGGCGCGCAGCATGCCGATCTCGCTCCGCTGCTCGAAGATCGAGAGACTCAGGGTGTTCACGATGCCGATCAGGGCGATGATCACGCTCATGCTGAGCAGAGCGATGACGGCGTTGATGAGAAAGTTGAAGAGCGATTCGAGGGCTTCACCGAAGGCGTTCCCCCGGGTGACGATGATGTTGGCGTAGTCGGCCGTCAGCGTGTCGAGGGCGTCACCGACCTGGCTGGTGTCGGTGGCGTCCGAGGTCACGAAGACGGTGCTGGGCGCGACGGTACCGAACAGCTTCTCGAAGGTGGCAGGGCTGACCAACGCCTGGATGGTGAGGGTGGTGATGGAGAACTCGAGTTCGGCCGAGACAGGGAGCGTGGTGGCCGTCGCGCCGACCGACATGACGACGACCGTGCGCGTCGCGGGCGAGGACGGGGTGGCGGTGCTGGTGGGGCCCGGGCCGGGAGCGGCACTCGCGAAGGGCGACAACGCGATTCCCCCTGCGGTGAGCGAGTCGAGCGAGCCCGAGGTGGTGTCGAGGCCGGTGGCTTTCTCCAGCGCCGTGGGGTCGGCTCCCGAGATCGTCGTCTCGGTCCCATCGATGGTCGCGAGCGCCGAGGTGATGGGGACGACGCCGGTGACGCCGTCGATCCCCGACATCTTGCTGATCAGGTCGGCATCGACCCTGCCCTCGGTGGCCGACACGGTGATGGCGTCCGACGTCAGTTCGTTCACCTGCTCGACGGTCCAGTCGCGCAGGGTGCCTCCCGCCGTGGACACGAACGTGACGAGCAGGACACCGATGACGAGGGCGTTGGCGGTGGCCGCGGTCCGGCGGGGATTACGGATCAGGTTGTCGCTGGCCAACCGGCCGGCCAGGCCCACCGATCGAGTGAGGGCGCGGGCCAGGTGGGCGAAACCCGCGGCCAGGATGGGTCCGCCGATCAGCACCCCCATCACGAACACGAACGCGCCGAAACCGAGCAGGAGACCCTGAGCGGCGCTGGACCCGACGAGGAGGAGGGTGGCTCCGCCACCGAGGAGAGCGACGGAGACCACCGTGCGCACTGTCGTGGATCGGACGGGGCGAGCCGAACCTGACCGCAAGGCCTCGACGGGAGGCGTGCGGGCCGCCCGCCAGGCCGGCGCCAGCACCGAGGCGATGGTGATCAGGGTGCCGCCGAGCAGACACGCGACGACCGTGCCGGCGGTGACGGTGACACCGATGCCGGTGAGGGAGATGCCGAACCGCGAGAGGATCGGGGGCAGGGCCAGAGTGAGGACGATGCCCACCGCCACCCCGAGCACGCTGCCCAGGAGCCCGATCACCAGCCCCTCGGTTCGGACCGAGTGGTTCACCTGCTTCGGGGTCGCGGCGATGGCCCGGAGCAGGCCCAACTCGCGGGTGCGTTGGGCGACCACCACGGAGAACGTGTTGTAGATCACGAAGGCGCACACGAAAAGTGCCAGGAGCGAGAAGGCGACGAGCACTGGCCGGAGCAGGTCGGCGATGGCGTTGGCCTGGCCCTGCCCCTCGTCGAGGAAGACGGCCCGACTCAGGACCTCGTACCCGGCCGGTGTCACCTTCTCAACCGAGGCCACCAGTTCGGTCTGCCCCTCGCCTGTCGTGGCGCCCCGTACGGGCACGCGCGTGTAGCTGGGGGTCCCGTCGCCGAGCAGCGCGAAGGCCCAGGAGGAGGCCACGGAGATCGTGCCGTCCCGGCCAAAGGTGGCGTTGTCGCCGAACTCGGTGATGCCCACGACGGTTGCGCTCTGCTTCCCGGTGATGGTGACCAGGTCGACGGTGGCGCCCACAGTGGCCTCGACACGATCGGCCGTGGCCTGGTCGAGGGCCAGCTCGGCCTGGGCGCTCGGCGCCCGGCCGTTCACGATGCGGAGGGGGTTCAGCGCCGCGTCGGTACTCCACAGCGAACCGATGGTCCCTGACGAGACGGGTTTGGCCGTCTTCGGGTCGATCACCGACAGGCTCCCGTCGAGCTCGCCGGCGGCACCATCCACTCCGGGTGCCGAGGTGATCGTCTCGAGCAGCGAGTCGGGGATCAGCGGCTCGATGGTCGAGGCGGTGGGGTCGGGCTGCACGGTTGCGGCTACGTCTGCGTACTGGGTCGCCGCATCACCCTGGAGCGACGACCGGATGGAGTCGGTGACGATGAGACCGGCGGCGAGAAAGCCGACCCCGGTCACGATGGCGACCAGGGTCGCCGTGTAGCGGGCCTTGTTGGCGCGGAGGCCCCTCAGGGCGATGGTGAGTACGGTTCAGCCCCGGAACTGCTTCATGCGGTCGAGCAACCGATCGTGGGTGGGCTCGGCCATCTCGTCGACGATGCGTCCGTCAGCGAGAAACAGGATCCGATCGGCGAACGCCGCCGCCCGCGGATCGTGGGTGACCATCACCACCGACTGGCCGAGATCGTCGACGGCCTCGCGCATGAACTGGAGGATCTCGCCGCCGGTGTGGGAGTCGAGGTTGCCGGTGGGCTCGTCGGCGAACACGATCTCGGGTCTGCTCACCAGAGCCCGGGCCACGGCCACCCGTTGCTGTTGCCCTCCGGAGAGCTCCCGACGGCAGGTGGCCCACGCGGTCGCCGAGCCCGACGGTGTCGACGATGGTGGTCAGGTAGTCACGGTCGACCGGGCGCTTGGCGAGGGCGCGGATCTCGCTGGCGCCCGAGCCGTAGATCTTCGTGGCCGCCAGCGTTCGCGCTGCCGCGATGACGGGTGGGGGCGGGAGTTCGTCGAGCCTGGGATCGGTGGTCGTCATCCGGTGCGCCGCCAGCCCGCCGTGCTCAGGCCAGGCGCTCGACGATCATGGCCATGCCCTGACCGCCGCCGACGCACATCGACTCCATGCCGATGGTACCGCCGGTGTCCTCGAGGCCGTTGAGCAGCGTGGCCATGATGCGGGCGCCGGTCATGCCGAACGGGTGGCCGAGGGCGATGGCGCCGCCGTTCACGTTGAGTTTGTCCCAGCTGATCCCGAGGTGCTTGGCCGACGGCACCACCTGCGCTGCGAAGGCCTCGTTGATCTCGACCAGGTCGATGTCGTCGATGGTCATGCCGGCGCGGGCCATGGCCTGGCGGCAGGCCTCGACGGGGCCGAGGCCCATGATCTCGGGGTCGAGGGCGCTCACGCCCGAAGAGATGACCCGGGCCAGGGGGGTGAGGCCGAGCTCGCGGGCGCGAGAGTCGCTCATCACGATCACCGCAGCGGCGCCGTCGTTGAGCGGGCAGGCATTGCCGGCGGTCACGGTGCCGTCGGGGCGGAAGACCGGCTTGAGCTCGGACAGCTTCTCGACGGTGGTCCCGGCCCGGATGCCGTCGTCGCGGGTGATGGTGACGGGGTTGCCGTCGGCGTCGACGGTGTCGATGGGCGTGATCTCTCGTTCGAAGAACCCCCGCTCGAGCGCGGCGGTGGCCCGCTGCTGGGAGAGGGCGGCGAACTGGTCCTGCTCGAGCCGGGTGACGTGCTCGAGCTGAGCCACGTTCTCGGCGGTCTGGCCCATGCCGAGGTAGTAGTCGGCGATGCCGTCGAACGGTGTCCATGTCGCCGCACCACCCGAGGCCCGCTCGGCGGTACGGGCCTCGGCGGGGGCCATCCTGGCGTTGTGCGTGCCGGGGAGGCCGTCGGACATGCCGGACATGAACTGGCTCACGGTTTCCACCCCGGCGGCCATGAACACGTCGCCCTCGCCGGCCTTGATGGCGTGCGCGGCCATGCGGATCGACTGCAACGACGACGAGCAGTAGCGGTTGATCGTGACGCCGGGGACGTGACCCATGCCGGCGAGCTCGGACACGACCCGGGCCATGTTGTAGCCCTGCATGCCGGCGGGCTGGGCACAGCCCAGGATGATGTCCTCGACGGTGCTGGCATCGAGCTCGGGCACCTTGTCGAGGGCGGCGCGGATGATGGTGGCGGCGAGGTCGTCGGGACGGACCTTGGTGAGCGAACCCTTGTTGGCCCGACCGATCGGGGTGCGGGCGGTCGAGACGATCACGGCTTCGGTCATCGGGGGCTCCTCGGGTCGGCGAGACGGTTGGCGGTGGGAGACCGCTGTCGTCATGGGTCGGTCAGCGCTCGGTGCTGCCGTTGGGCGAGGTTCCTGTCTAGCGCGACCTCAGCCCTACCGGTAACCGATCGGCAACTTGGGCCAGGGCGTCTCCTGGTGTCGCGCCGACGTTCCCATTGGGGTAGAACAATCATTCCGATTCTGACGGGGGAGACGACACCCATGGTCATGTCCATCCTGCGCTTCGACATGCGCGCTCCGGGTAAGACCCGAGCCGAGATCCAGGCCATGTACGGCGCTGGTCTCGACATGGCGGAGTTCGCCGACGCCAACGGCTTCGAGATCTGTGTGCTGTCCGAGCACCACGCCAGCCCCGACAACTACATGTCCTCGCCCCTGATCATGGCGGCGGGGATCGCCGGGCGGACCAAGAACATCATGATGAGCATCCAGGCCCTGCTCGTCCCCGAGCACGATCCGGTGCGACTGGCCGAGGACCTCGCCACGCTCGACCACATCTCGAAGGGTCGCATCACCTTCACCACCGGCCTCGGTTACCGGCCGATCGAGTACCACCTGCTCGGCAAGGAGTGGAAGCGCCGGGGCAAGCTCCTCGACGAGGCGCTCGACACGATGCTCAAGGCTTGGAGCGGCGAGCCGTTCGAGTTGCGGGGCGAGACGGTCCAGGTCACCCCGCCCCCGTTCACCGACCCGTACCCCATGTTCTTCGTCGGTGGTTCGGGTAAGGCCGCGGTCGAGCGGGCCGCCCGGTTCGGGCTCAGCGCCCAGCTCGCGGCCAACGATCCCTCGCTGGCCGAGCACTATGCCGCCGAGTGCGCGCGCCTCGGCACCACTCCCGGGATGTGCCTGATGCCGGCCGAGAAGACCACGGGCTGTCTGTTCATCAGCGAGGACCCCGAGCGCACGTGGGCGGAGGTCGGGCCGTCGATGTTGCACGACGCCGTCACCTACAAGTCGTGGCAGACGCCCGACATCCGCTCCGCCGTCAGTACCGACGCCGACACGGTCGAAGACCTCCGGAAGGGTCACATCTACAAGGTGCTCACCCCGGACGAGGCGGTCGCCTTCGCCGGGGAGCAGGGCCCGTTCGGGGGCATGGTGCTCATGCCCCTCGTCGGCGGCGCCGACATCGCCCACGGCTGGGCCAGCCTCGAGCTGTACGTCGACAAGGTCCTCCCCCGCATCCGAGCGACGGCCTGATCGGTGGCGGTCGATCTCACCGCTCTCCTCGAGCCCACGACGACGGCCGTCATCACCTCCGAGTGCCAGAACGGGGTCCTCGGCCCCGCGTCGGCCTTGCCCGACCTTGCCGCGGCGGCCCGGGACAGCGTCCTGCCCAACGGGGGCCGCCTCGTGCACGCCGCCCGCACCGCCGGGGTGCAGGTGATCCACGCCGTGTTCTGGCGTCGGGCCGACAATCGTGCGGGCAACACGAACGGCCGGATGTTCGTGGCCATGAACAAGGTCTCCCCGCCTATGCTCCCAGGGAGCGCCGCCGCCCTCCCCATCCCCGAGTTCGGCCTGTCGCCCGACGACCTGGTCATCGGCCGCTACCACGGGCTCGACCCGATCGGCGGCACGGACCTCGACCCGATCCTGCGCAACCTCGGGGTGCGCACCGTGGTGTTGGTCGGCGTGTCGTTGAACGTGGCGCTCATGGGCTTGGCCATCGGGGCGGTGAACGCCGGGTACCAGGTCGTCGTCCCGCGCGACGCCGTCGCCGGTGTGCCTGCGGCCTACGCCGAGACTCTGCTCGACAACAGCTATGCCCTGGTGAGTACCGTCGTCTCCGTCGACGATGTGGTGGCCGTCTGGCGCTGACGGGTTCGGGTGGGCCGGTTCGGTACCCTCAGCCCGTGTCCGATGCCCCCGCCCTTCGCCCCGGCGCCGAAGCGCGGGCCGATTCGGCGCCTCGGGCCATGGGACGCCGCGGGCAGCGCACGCGTCAGCGTCTCCTCGATGCCACGGCCGGTCTGCTGACCGCCGCCCCGTACCGCGAGGTGCGCGTGGTCGACATCGCTCGGGCTGCCGAGATGTCGCCCGCGGCCTTCTACCAGTACTTCGGCGACGTGGAGGAGGCCGTGCTGGTCCTGGCCGAGGAGATGGCCGATGGGTGCGGACCCGAGTTGGCCGCTCTCGTGCGGGACCGGTCCTGGGCCGACCCCCATGGCTGGGCCACCGCGCTCGGCGTGGCCGACGGCTTCCTCGACGTGTGGGACCGCCATCGCGCCGTGTTGCGGGTGGTCGATCTCGCCACCGACGAGGGCGATCGGCGATTCCGGGAACTGCGCACCCGCTTCCTGCAGGCGCCGTCGGAGGCGCTGGTCGAAGTCGTGTCGTTGTCGGCGCCGAGTTCAGCCCGGCCCGATGCCCGGGCCGAGGCGGGGGTGGCCATCTCGATGCTGGCCCACGTCGCCGCCCACCACGAAGGGCTCGAACAGTGGGGTGCTCCTCCGGCGGACCTGCGCCGGGCCATGGCCCGGGTGCTCTACACCACGGTGACCGGTCGAGTGCCGTCGCACGATCAGCCCTGAGCCTCCTCGCCCTCGTCGTCGGTTCGGGCCCGGTCGGCGATCGAGCCGCGACGGAAGAGCCCCCACAGCGCGACTGCGGTCACCGCGGCCACGCCGACGGCCACGAGAGGCCACGGCACCGACGCCGCCACGATCAGATCCATGGCCCCAAGGTACCGAGACCGAGTCGCTGCTCGGGCGGTCAGGCCGTCGTGGTCGCCTCTGATCCGGGCTCTACGATCGGTGGCTCGTGACCACGACCCTCCCCGAGGACCCTGCGCTCCCGCTGCTCACCGAGCCGCCTGCGGACCTGCGGCCGGGCCCCTTCGCGATGCCGGGTCCGTGGTGGCGAGCAGCGTGGCGTTGGGTTCGGGCCACACCGCTGCTCCCGGGGCTCTGGTTCCCCCTCGCCGTGTGGGCGATGTGGCGGGTGGTCTCGCTCGGTGTCACCGTCTGGCTCGGTGGTAAGGGGGTCGAGTCGGCGTTCTCCTACGACGGTGCCCACTACCTGCGCATCGTCCACCACGGCTACTGGGATCCGCGACCCGTCATGGGCTCTCAGGCCTTCTTCCCCGGGGTGGCCTGGTTGGCCACGCCGGTGTGGTGGTTGACCGGGTCCGACGCCATCACCGCCCACACCGTGGCCACGATCACCGGCCTCGGGGCGTTCGTCGCGGTGTGGGGAGCCACCAAGGAGTGGGTACACGAGAGGGCGGCCCGCTGCGCCGTCGTACTGATGGCGCTGTTCCCCTCGTCGTTGTTCCTCTGGATGTTCTACTCCGAGGCGCTGTTCATCGCCTTGGGGGCGGGAGCCGTGTGGGCCGACCGCCGGGGCCGGCACGGACTGGCGGCCGCGTGCCTGTTCGGATTGGCGACCACCCGCTCGGTGGGGATCCTCGTCCCGGCCGTGCTGGTGTTGGCCCGGGTGATGCGGGCGCACCGGATCGATCGCTGGGTCCTGGCCTACGCCGGCGCCGGGCTGGCTGGCCTGTCCTCGGTGCTGGTGATGATGCAGGTGCAACTCGGAGATCCATTGGCGTTCCTCGGGGTGCAGAAGGATTGGGGTCGGACGATCTCGTGGCCCTGGACCTCGGTGCTGCAGGGCATCGACAACCTCACCCCCGAGCGCGGCACGGTGATGGTGCCGGCGCTGGTGGCCCGGTCGTTCGACCTCTGGGCGGTGGGCATCGTGCTCGTCGGAGGGGTGTACCTGATGGTCGCCGGTCGGCTCGGCCGGGCCGGGCGATCGGCGGCGCACCGGTTCCCGATGGAGGCGTGGATGCTGGGCGTGGCCATGATCGCCTTGCCGCTGGCGTCGAGCGTGCTGGCCAGCTTCAACCGCTTCGCCCTCGCCGACTGGGTGATCTTCCCGGCCTACGCGGCGATGCTCGGTCGCCTCCCTCGGTGGGCCCGGGTCGTGGCGTGGCCGGTCATCGCCGGGGCCGGCGTGCTCACCGCCTATGCGTTGATCGGGCGGATCTCCGTGGGTCGCTTCGTGGGCTGAGTCCGGGCGGGGCGTCGCCTTCGCACCGCGTCGTAGGCTCGAAAGTCCGTCGCCGCTGGCTCGTTCCCGGAGGATCACGTTTCATGAGGTACTCGCTCGGACTGCCCATCCACCAGGTCGATCCCGTCGAGGAGTGGTGCACGGCTGCAGCCATCTCGGCGATGGCCCGGGCCGCCGAGACGGCGGGTATGGAGGCGGTCAACGTGACCGACCATCCCATCCCTGACGCCAAGTGGTTGGCTCGCGGCGGTCACCACACCCTCGATCCGTTCGTGGCCCTCACGGTGGCCGCCGCGGCCACCGAACGGGTTCGGCTCCAGACCAACCTGGTGATCCTGGCCTACCGGAACCCGTTCCTGTCGGCCAAGGCCGTCGCCACCCTCGACGCGGTGTCGGGCGGCCGGGTGATCGTGGGCACCGGCGCCGGCTACCTGCGCAGCGAGTTCGACGCGCTGGGCGTGGAGTTCGACGAGCGCAACGATCTGACCGACGAGGCCATCGACGCCATGACCCTGGCCTGGTCCGGGGAACCGTTCTCGTTCCAAGGCAACCATTTCACGGCCGAGAACAGCGTGGCCCTGCCGCGCCCCGTGCAGCGCCCTCGACCGCCCATCTGGATTGGGGGCAACTCCAACCGGGCCATCCGCCGGGCCGTCGAGCGGGCCGACGGTTGGTTGCCGATGCCGAGCCCGGCCGGGGCCACGAAGCTCCTGCGCACCCCGCCTCTGGAGACGGTCGACGACCTGAGGTCGCGCATCGCCTACCTGCGGGCTCACTGCGAGAAGACCGGCCGTACCGAACCTGTCGACATCGTCTTCATGCCCATCGGGGTCGACATGTTCCGCGACACCCTCCCCGAGGCGGCACCGCTCATCGATCACGTGCACGAGCTGGCCGAGGCCGGGGTCACCGCGCTCAGCATCACGCTGCCGGCCCCCAGTCGCGCGGCCTGGCTCGAGGCGGTCGACTGGTTCGGCCGTGAGATCGCTCCGCACACGTGAGCGTGACGCCGCTGGTGCTGCCCGGCCACGAAGGAGTGGCGGAGGCCGTCGACGTCCTTCGCACGGGGGGACTGGTGGCCTTCCCCACCGAGACGGTCTACGGGCTGGGTGCCGATGCCGAGCAACCCGACGCCGTGGCCCGCATCTTCGTCGCCAAAGGACGCCCGACGGACCATCCCCTCATCGTCCATCTCGGCGATGCCGACCGGCTCGACGCGTGGGCCGACGTCGTGCCCGCCGAGGCCCGTCTGCTGGCCGATGCGTTCTGGCCCGGGCCCCTGACGCTGTTGCTCTGGCGCAGTCCCAAGGTGTCTGACACCGTGACCGGTGGGCGTGACACCGTGGCGCTCAGGGTGCCCGATCATCCGGTGGCCCGGGCCCTGCTCGGGGCGTTCGGTGGGGGGATCGCCGCGCCCTCGGCCAACCGGTTCGGACGGGTCAGCCCGACCATAGCGAGCGACGTGGTGAGCGAACTCGGGGCGCTCGTCGACGTGGTGCTCGATGGCGGCCCGTGTCCGGTGGGCGTCGAGTCCACCATCGTCGATCTCACCGGTGACGAGCCTGTCGTGCTGCGTCCGGGTGGGGTCAGCGGTGAGCGCCTCGGTGAGGTCCTCGGGTTCGAGCCGGAACGGGCCGCCCTTGCTGGCCCTGGTGCGACAGCCACCCGGGCCCCGGGGATGCTGGCCTCTCATTACGCGCCGCAAGCCCGGGTGGAGCTGGTGCCCGAGGCTTCCGTTGGTGGGCGTCTGCGGGAGCTGGCTTCGGAGCCCGGGCATCCGGGCCGCATCGTCGGGCTCCTGGCCCCGCAGGCGCTGCCTGACGTGGCCGACGGCGTGGTGGTGCTCGAACCGGTGGGTCCGGCCGACGAGTACGCCCGACTCCTCTACGCCCGCCTGCGACAGGCCGACCGGCTGGGCGTGGACGTCCTGGTCTGCGTGCCGCCGCCCGCGGTCGGCATCGGTGTCGCCGTCGTCGACCGGCTCCAGCGAGCTGCCGCGGCCGGTAGACGTTGAACGTCGAACGAGCTCAGCCCGTGACGGTCACGCTGCGGGTGTGCCAGCCGGTGGCCCCGTCGGGGTCGACCCGCCGGCGCTCGCCGGTCTGGGTCTCGCCGTTGGTGTCGGTGGCCCGAACCCGCAGCACGTGGGTGCCGGGCGTGGCCTCCCAGCCGTAGACCCATTGGCGCCACACGTCGTCGTCCCACCCCGGCCCGAGCTGGGCCTCGCGCCAGTCGCCGTCGTCGACCTGGACCTCGACCTTCACGATCCCCCGGGTCGGAGCCCACGCCACGCCGGCCACCGGCACCGTGCCGGCCGCGACCTTGGCGCCGGATCGAGGCACGTCGATGCGCGACTGGGTCTTGACCGGTGCCTCCTTGGCCCAGCCGCGGGGGATCCAGTAGGCGTCGAAGTCGTTCCAGCCGGTGAGCTCGACCGTCCTCAGCCACTTCGTGGCCGACACGTACCCGTAGATCCCGGCCACGATCAGTCGGGCCGGGAACCCGTGGTTCAGGGGCAGCGGCTCGCCGTTCATGCCCACCGCCACCATGGCGACCCGACCGTCGAGGGCGACTTCGGTCGGGAACCCGACGGTGAATCCGTCGACCGAGCGGCCCACCAGTTGAGCGCTACCGGTGGGCACCGCGCCCGGCTTCAGCCCCGCCCGCTCGAGGATCGTGGTGAGCGGCACCCCTTGCCAGACGGCGGTGCCGACCAGGTCGCCGCCGACCTCGTTCGACACGCAGGCGATGGTGACGGGGGCCTCGACCATGGGAAGAGCGAGCAGGTCGTCGAACGTCAGGGTGTAGGGGTCGACGCCGTTGCCCTTGATCTCGAGTTGCCAGGTGGTGATGTCGACCTGGGGGACGACGAGGGCGGTGTCGATGCGGTAGAAGGCGTTGTTCGGCGTGATGAGGGAACTGAGTCCGTCGACGGCGAGGCCCGCCGGCGGCGCCGAGGCGGGTGACGCCGCGCCGGCGATGCTGACCGGCGGCTGCGTGACGGGGGGCAGGGTGACGGGGGGCAGGGTGACGGGGGGCAGGGTGACGGTGGCGCGGGCCATCTCCGCGTTGGGGGAACCGGTGCGGGTGCGGCTGCCCACGGCCACCAGTCCGGCGAACGCGGCGGCGGCGCCGGTCCAGGCGAAGAAGGCCCGCCGGTCGCCGGCCGCCCGCCTGGGTACCTCGACGGCTGTGGCCTTGTTCGGCGTGATGGGCTCGGCCGGGCCCGGCCCCACCATCGATTCGGCCTGGGGGTCGGCGGTGGCGTACCGCGAGACGTGGCTGGGTCCACGGTCGGTGGCTAACGGGAGCGGACCCCCGGAGGCCAACACGCCGAGCAGCAGGCGCAGTGTGGCCCAGCCGGCCAGCGCGGCGAGGATCGCGGCAAGGAACGCGGGGGCCCCGGACGAGGTCGGGTCGGCTGCCCCCGCCCACGCGCCGAGCACGGCGGCCCCACCGAAGGCGGCCGGGGCGACCCATGGCCGGCGGGCGGTGGCGGGACCCACGAAGGCGCCGAGAACGAGGCAGACCACCACGATGCTCGTGAGCAGCACGGCCTTGTCGTTGGTGCCGAAGGCCTCGATGGCGCTCTTCACGATGCCGCCCGACGCCCGGTCGATCACCTCGGTGCCGACCGAGGCGACCAACGACTGCGCCCCGCGGCTCAGACTCGTGACGAGTTCGGCGACGGCCAGCGCCACCCCGACCGAGACGACGCCGGCGAGGCGTCGGAGCCAACGGGATTCGGTGGGTGGGGACGGCATGTGGCTCCGGGGTCGGTGGCGTTACCAAAGGGTAGGGACGAACGATCGCTGATGGGTGCCGGGAGCCGAAGGTGTTCGCGTCTGTTTTTTTCTCGGGTGGCCCTCGGGGATCGCTGGGACCTTCGGCTCCCGATCAGCCTACCGACCGGTCGGTAGGCTAGGTTTGGGGTGGAAGCCCCCCGAGATGCAGTACGAGAGAGGCCCATCGTGGACCCGTCTGCCGATGCCGTGCTCGATCCCCCCGTCGAGGGGGCCACCGCGCGGCCCAAGGTGAAGGCGCCCTTCGAGCGCACCCCCGAGGAGAAGGTGAACTGGAAGGCGTCGATCCCTTTCCTGCTCGTCCATGTACTCGCCGTCATGGGCACCCTCTGGTTCGGCATCACGGCGAAGTCGCTCGCGCTGTTCCTGGCGATGTTCTGGGTGCGCATGTTCTTCATCACCGGCGGCTATCACCGCTACTTCGCCCATCGCACCTACAAGACGAATCGGGCCTGGCAGCTCGTGCTGGCCGTGGGTGGCGCCACCTCGGCCCAGAAGGGGCCTCTGTGGTGGGCTGGTCACCATCGCAACCATCATCGCTATAGCGACACCGAGCTCGACATCCACTCACCGCTGCGGGGCTTCTGGTGGAGCCATGTGGGCTGGATCCTGTGCGACCGCTACGACGAGATCCCCCACGACCGCATCCGTGACTTCGCCAAGTTCCCCGAGCTGCGCTTCGTCGAGAAGTGGAACGGTCTCTTCCCATGGCTGCTGGGCACCGCCTGCACGCTGGTCGCTGGCTGGTCGGGACTCTTCTTCAGCTTCATGCTCGGCACCGTGGTGCTGTGGCACTCCACGTTCCTGGTCAACAGCCTCGCCCACGTCTCCGGGCGCCGGCGCTTCGTCACCGACGACACCAGCCGCAACAACCTCTTCATCTCCCTGCTGACGTTGGGGGAGGGGTGGCACAACAACCACCACCACTACCAGGCCGCGGCCCGCAACGGCTTCTTCTGGTGGGAGATCGACGTCACCTGGTACATCCTGAAGGCCATGAGCTGGGTCGGTCTGGTGAAGGACCTGAAGGTGCCGACCAAGGAGATCCTCGAGGCCGATCGGATCAAGGACGGCAACTTCGACGTCGGCATGTTCAAGTATCACTGGGCCCGCGCTCAGGCCGAGGTGGCCCACGCTCGGGTGGACGATCGGATCGAGGTGGCCTGCGCCGATGCCCACGATCCCGCCGTGGTGGCTCGGCGCGATGCGCTCGAGCTGGCTCTCGAGACCGAGAAGGTGGCCATCGACGAGCGGCTGCACGCCGCCGTCGCCTCGGCCGAGGCCCTGGCCGGCGTCGCCCGCCGCGGGTCGCGCCAGCTCACCGTTCACGGGTCCTGAGCACCGGTGGGGCTGATGCCGCCGTTGTTCGGTGCGTCGGGCTCGGTACGGTTGTTGTCGTGTTGCCTTCTGCGCCGAGCGGCCTCGTCCGACCCGCCTCCGATGTTCACCTGACCAAAGCCCGGGCTCGGGCCGACCAGGCCTTCGTCGTGCTGTCGAAGCTCGTGCCGCTCGCGGTGCGGGTGGTGCGCCTCGTGCGGGCCTACACCGTGGCCGTGGCCGTGGCCGCAGGGGTCATCCTGTTGTCCGCCATCTGGATCGTCTGGCCCTCGTCCTTGGCCGACGTCGCCGGACTGGGCGTGCTCGTCGCTCTGCTCTGTGTTCCGATCGTCGTGCTGTGGCTCTTCGGTTCGGCCCTGCGCGAGGTGGTGGAGCTGCCGAGCCACCTCGGTTCGGTGCCTGATCTGGCCAAGGCCCACGGCACCGAACTCGCGGGTCTCGTCCGCACGGCCCAGGCCCGGGAGAACCGCACCCGGGTGCGTCCCGGGGATGCGTGGCGGGCGGGCCGGCTGCTGCTGGTGGCCCGTCGCGACCTGCCCGGCTACGGAGCGGTGCTCACGTTGGTGAGCCCCGCGTTCCTGTTGGTCTCGTTGGCTGCCGCGCTCGCTGGTGTCTGGTTCATCGTGATGGCCGTCCCCACGCTCGCTACCGCCCTCGCCGTCGCCGTCTTCTGAGGGGTCGGCTTCGGGCCTCACTACTCTCGGGCCATGGACGACCAGTTGGAGTGGAACTCGGCCCTCGTCACCGGCGCTTCGAGCGGCATCGGTGAGGCCATCGCCCGTGACCTGGCCCGGCGGGGGGTCGGCCACCTGATCCTGGTGGCGAGGCGCGCCGACGTGCTCGAGCACCTTGCCTCGGACCTACGACGCGACCACGGCACCGATGTCGAGGTGCTGGCCGCCGACCTGGCCGTCGAAGGCGAACGGCGGACGGTGCAGGAGCGTCTCGCCGACTCCTCGCGGCCGGTCGACCTGCTGGTCAACAACGCCGGGTTCGGCACCTCGGGGCGCTTCGCCTATCTCGACGCCGCCACCGAGGAGCGTGAGGTGCTGGTCAACGTGGTGGCCCTCCAACAGCTCACCCGCGCCGCTTTGCCCGGCATGCTCCTGCGGCGCCGGGGAGCCGTGCTCAACGTGGCGTCGATGGCCACGTTCGTCCCGTTGCCGTCGATGGCCACCTACGGCGCCACCAAGGCGTTCGTCACCAGCTTCAGCGAGGCCCTGCACGAGGAGACCCGGGGCACCGGCGTCACCGTCACCGCGTCGCTCCCCGGCTTCACGCGCACCGAGTTCGCGGACCAGCTCGAGGACGCCTCCCAGGACGAGGTCCCCGACTTCATGTGGATGTCGGCCGCGGACGTGGCCGCCGAGAGTGTCGAGGGGTCCCGGCGGGGAAAGGCCCTCGTCGTGCCCGGTGTGGGCAACCGCGTGGCGGCGGTGGCGGTCTGGCCGCTGCCCCGAACGCTGCGCCGTCGTGGCGTCGGGCTCGTGCAGGCGCTTCGGCGCTGAAGCGTTTCCGGGCTCAGGTTTCCGGGCGCCCGGCTAGAGACGGGCGCCGTGGGCGCGGAGCTTGTCGATGCGGTGGCGGGCGTTGACGAGTCGCACCGTTCCCGACTTCGACCGCATCACCAGCGACTGGGTGGTCGCCCCCCCGGCGTCGAAGTGGACGCCCTTCAGCAGGTCGCCGTCGGTGATGCCGGTGGCCGCGAAGAAGCAGTTGTCGCCGGCCACCAGGTCATCGGTGTGGAGCACCCGCTCGAGGTCGTACCCGAGGGCCACGGCCGCCGCCCGCTCGGCGTCGTCCCGGGGCCACAGACGGCCCTGGAGCTCACCACCCATGCACTTGAGCGCAGCGGCGGCGATGACCCCTTCGGGGGTGCCGCCGATCCCGAACAGGACATCGGCTCCCGAATCGGGCCAGGCCGTCGAGATGGCTCCGGCCACGTCGCCGTCAGGGATCAGTCGGATGCGGGCGCCGGCTCGACGGACCTCGGTGATGAGGTCGTCGTGGCGGTCGCGCTCGAGGATCACCACGGTGAGCTCGGCCACCTCGACGCGCTTGGCCCGGGCCATGGCCTGGAGGTTCTCGGTGGCTGACGCGGTGATGTCGATCACACCGACCAGGTCGGGGCCGACAGCGATCTTCTCCATGTAGACGAACGGCCCCGGATCGAACATCGTCCCCTGCTCGGAGAGGGCGATGACCGCCAGCGCGTTGCTGCGTCCCTTGGCGGTGAGGGTGGTGCCGTCGATGGGGTCGACGGCGATGTCAACTGCGGGCGGGGTGCCGTCGCCGATCCGCTCGCCGTTGTACAGCATGGGCGCCTCGTCCTTCTCGCCCTCACCGATGACCACCACGCCGTCCATGGGCACGGTGTCGAGGACGAGGCGCATGGCGTCGACGGCGGCGCCGTCGGCGGCATCCTTGTCGCCACCCCCCACCCATCGGCCCGCCGCCATCGCCGCGGCCTCGGTGACCCTGACCAGGTCGAGGGCCACGTTGCGGTCGGGGATCTCACGGGCTTCAGTCATCCGGGGAGAGTAGTTCCCTTCGCGACAGCGCGGCCTTTGCACCGGACCCATGGCCGCACCGGGCGGGGCCGGTCCGGCCATACTTCTCCGATGTCCGAGAATCAACGCCGCGTGCCGCCACCCGGCCTCGATCCAGCGACCCGAGTCGACGTCGACCGCAACGAGGCGCAGCCCGATGACGGCGTGGCCACCGATAGTGCGGTCGACGAGACGCGAACCGAGTTCGCCCTCGACGAGTGGGCGGTCGAGGACCGGGCCCTCCTCGACCAGCTCCTGATCGGCGAGGAGATCCCCCACACCTGGCAGGGGGCGGTGCTGGTGGTGTCCGCCGGTTCGCAGTTCGTGGTCGACGAGTTGATCGACGCCGTCGAGGATGGTGCCGTGGTGGAACCGGAGGGGTCCACGTCCGATGCCGGCCGTGACGCCGACGCGGCCGACGGGGAGTGGGACGAGGAATGGGACGACGGCGTCGACGCCCAGGAGGTGCTCGGCGGGGTGTTCATCGCCGCGGACCGGCTCCGCCGACGGGCCAACGACCCCGAGGGGGTGCTGGCTCTGGTCGAGCTCGCCGACACCGTGGCCTCCATGAGCTTGCCCTTCGGCTTCGACCAGGCGGTGTGGGCCGACCTGGTCGGCGCCGTCGGAGTGCTCGCGGCGGCGCTCACCGCCGATGAGGGCAACGGGGCTGATGTCGGCGCCGAGGCGATCGAAGCGCTCGCCGACGACCTCCGGGCGCGGCTGAGGCCGCTCGTCTGACCCCCGATAACCTCGGGAACCGTGGTGGTGCTCGCCGAACTCGAGGTCTTCTGCTCCCGCGCCCACGCGCCCACGCGGCGGGTGGCGCTCGGCGCCTCCGACCTCCCTTGCGAACCTGCGCCCGGGTTCGGGGGGGTGCTGCTGGCGGGCATCGTGGCCGAGCACGTGGCCGAGATCGATCCCGACCACATCGCCGACATCAAGCTTCTCACCCGAGAGCTCGAGCAGGGCCGGCAGATCCCCCAACCCCGCCTGCGCCATCGGCTCCAGGTCGACACCGTCGGCTTGAGCGCGGCGCACCACCGGCTCTTGGGCGACGGGGAGCGTTTGTGGTTCGAGTTCGATGACACCGGGGCGCCCGAGCAGCAGGTGCTCGGCGCGATCTACGCCGCCGGCACCCTCGAACCGCACGTCATCCGTGTCGTGATGACCGCCTTGCGCAAGGCCACGAGATGGGCGGGCCCGGTGGGCGACGACTTCATCGCCGTGGTGGCCGGGGGCAAGCGCGGCACCTCGTTCAACCGCACTGCGGTCGAGAACCCCACCGCTTGGGCCCTCGGGGTGATGGGGTTCGTGGCGTCGGGCGCCGCCGCCGTCGCCGCCCCGCCCACGCCAGACGTCGTGCGCCGCTACCGCGAGCTGCTCCGCAAGGCCCATCCCGATCACGGCGCCCAGAACGACGGTGCCGCTCAGCGCATCGCCGACCTGAGCGAGGCCCGCCGGATCCTCACCGGACGCTGAGCCGACGATCGAGGTTCGGGTTCGCGCCTCACCGCCACTCCCCGATAGGGCCCGACCGGCCCGGTAGCGTCGGGCCCGAGGAGGTGGACCGGTTGGCCGATCGTGTTCCCAGGTTGGTGGTCACCCCAGGGTCCATCGTGCGGGCCGTGCTGCTCGTGGCCGGGTGGATGCTGGCCCTCACCGTGCTGGCTCGGGCGCGGGGCCCCATCGTGCTCTTCGTGTTCGGGTTCGTTGCTGCCGCGGTCTTCTATCCGCTGGTGGTGCGGCTTCGCCGCCGGATGCCCACATGGGTCGCCGTGGTCGTCGTGTCGGTTCTGGTGGCGGTGGTCGTGGGGCTGGCCGGAGTGCGCATCTACGACGAGGTCAACGCCCAGGTCACCACGTTCGCCACGTCGATCGACGAGTCCGTCGCCCAGCTCGAGGCCAGCTCTCGCTACGGCGACATCGTCGAGCGCCTCGATCTGCGGTCGCGGGTCGAGCAGTTCACGAGCGGCTTGCGAGAGGACATGGCGATCGACGGATCCCGGCTGACGGAGCTCGCTCCCACCCTGGCCACACTGTCGGCCGACGTCTTCGTGATCTGGCTGTTCGCGGTGATGTTGTTGGCGTCGGGTCCCCAGTTCGTCCGGTCGTTCGTCGCGCTGTTCCCGGCGCCGGTCACGCAGCGTCGCGTGGGCCATGTCATACGGGTGGCCCACGGCCGCTCCGTCGCCTTTCTCGGCTTCATGGCCCTGCGGGCGGTCGGTTGGTTCGCGCTGGTGTACGTCGTGGCTCTCGTACTCGACCTGCGGGTACCCACCAGCCTGGCGTTGGTCGTCGGCCTCCTGAGCTTCATCCCTCGCTTCGGCGTGGTGATCGGGGCCCTGCCCGTCGCCGTGGTGGCGGCGTTGCGCTCACCAGACCTGGTCATCCCGGTCCTCGTCGTCGCCGTGGGCTTGCAGGCCTTCGACGCGACGTTCCTCCAGCGCCGGATCGAAGCCCGGTCCGTGGCGGTGGGGTCGCTGCCGCTGCTGGTCTCGGCCATGTTGGGCTGGGCGGTCGAGGGCACTCGTGGCCTCCTGCTCGGCGTCGTGGCCGCGGTTTTCCTCATCGCCGTGGCCGACGAGAGCCTGGCCATCCGCGACGGCGAGGTCCCCGATCCGGGGGCTGGGCTCGCCCCTGCGTCGGTCGGTTCCCCGAAGGCCTGTGAAGCTCCGGTCGTTGTCGAGCCGACACCGACCGACGTCGAGTCAGGGGCCGTGTCGGTGTCGACCGGGCCGGCGATGCTCGAGTCGGCGCCACCGGTCGCCTAGCGAAGGCGAACCCCGGTCTCCGCGAGCCTCGCCCGGGGGTTGGAACTCGCCCCGCATCTGCTGGGCCACCGCCTTGCTGGCGCCGATGACCGGGATGGCCAACAGTGCTCCGGGAACACCGGCGACGGCGAAGCCGGCGATGGCCCCGAGCATCGTCACCGGCGCCGACACGTCGACGGCCCGGCCCACCAGCACGGGGAGGATGACGTTGTTGCTGAAGGTCATGTAGACGAAGAAGGAGACGCCCATGATGATGGCGGTGGTGAGGCCCTGGGTGAGCGACACGGCCACGATGAGCACCCCACCGAGGAACCCACCGATCTGAGGGATCATGGCGGTGATGGTGGCCCACACGGCCAGCACCGGGGTGAGGGGTACGCCGAGAGTGACGCCCCAGATCGCCACCCAGACGCCGTGGGCCGCAGCCTGCAACAGGTTGCCGACGAAGTACTTGGCCAGCACGGCATAGCTAACCCGGCCCAGGTCGTCGGCCCTCGTCCGGTTCTCCGAGGGGATGAGGGCCCGGAGCCGGCGGACCGACGTGGGCCCGTCGATCACCAGTCCGACGGCCACGGCGAGCACGACGATCGTCTGGACGGCACCCGACCCGATGGTGCTGACGACGTCGCCGATCTCCGACGTCGAGCCGGCCAACCGCTCCGGGATGGTGCCGATGAAGTCCTGGACCCTGGCCGGCACGTCGTTGGCCGCGAGCTGCTCGCCGATGAGGGGTAGTGAGGTGAGCGAATTCACCACCTCGGGCACCTGCTCGGGGAGCTCGGCGGTCTGGCTGGCGAGCTGCGGCGCGACGATGGTCCCGAAGGCCACGATCGCCACCGTGAGGACCAGGAGCACGATGGCCCCGGCCCACCGCCGCGACAGCTTCGTCAGGCGTGCCGTGGCCTCGGCCACCGGGTCGAGGGCCAACCCGAGGAAGCCGCCGATGGCCAGGAGGGTGAGCTCCTTGGGAGCGGAGCGGAACAGGCCCATCGAGACGAGCAGGGCGGTGATCGCGGCGAGCGTCACCAGCACGGTACGGGTGCCGAGCTCGACCTTCAGCTTGGCCCGGGTATCGGGGCCGCCGCCCTGGTCGGCGGTCTGAGGGGTTGCGCCGTCCACCGCCCCAGTCTCCCATCAGGACGCGCTCGGGGCCGGCCATCCCGGGTCCGACCTCGTCGGATACGGTGCCCGGCCATGAACGCACGAGCGGGCCGGCCGGGGGGCCGGTGAGCGGGTCGGTGCCTCGGGCCGACCCTGAGCTCGTTGAGCGGTATCGGGCGTCGGGCTGGTGGGGCGAGCGGAGTCTGGGCGACGTTCTGGCCGACAACGCGGGCCGGCGGGGAGCCGAATCGGCCTTCGTGTCCGCCCAGGGTTCGGTGTCGTGGTCGCAGCTCGATTCGGCGGCCACCGCTCTGGCCGAGCTCCTGGCCGGGTTGGGACTCGATCGGGGGGACCGGGTGGCGGTGCTGCTGCCCGACACCGCCGTCGTGCATGTCGCCCTGCACGCGTTGGCCCGGGCCGGGCTCGTGGCCATGGGCATAGGTATCAGAGCCGGTGACGCCGAGGTGGCGCACCTCGCCGGGCGGGCCGGAGCCCGGGCCATCATCACGGTCGCCGAACGGCGGGGGCGGTCCACCTCTGACCTGGTGGAAGGTGTGCGCGCCGCAAGGGTGCCCCTCGAGCACCACGTCGTGCTCCCGGACGACGGCGGTCTCGGAGGTGCGCCGATCCTGGTCGACGGCGAACCGGGTCGGGCCGGCGTGCTGGACCCCGGCTCGGCGCTCGGCCCCGATGAGTTGTTCCTCCTCAACTCGACGTCGGGAACCACTGGCCTGCCGAAGTGCGTCATGCACACCCAGAACCGCTGGATCGCGTACCACCGCCTGGCCATGGTCGCCGGCGGCTTCGGCGCCGACGAGATCTTCATGAGCCTGCTGCCGGCGCCCTTCGGCTTCGGTCTCTGGACGAGGCACTTCACGCCCGCCCTGCTCGCCTGCCCGACGGTGGTGATGGACCGGTTCGATGCCCACGGGGCCCTCGATCTCATCGAGCGCGAGAAGGTGACGGTGCTGTGCTGCGTGAGCACGCAGTTCATCATGCTGCTCAACGCCCAGGCCGAACGCGCTCGTGACCTGTCGTCGTTACGGTGCATGTTCACCGGCGGCGAGGCGGTGCCCTACGAGCGGGCGGCCGAGTTCGAGGCGGCGACGGGCGCGGCGGTGCTGCAGTTCTACGGGTCGAACGAGACCGGCGCCCTCAGCTTCACCACCGCGTCCGACGCCCGGGACCAGCGTCTGCGCACGGCCGGTCGGGTGATCGACGTGATGGAGGTGCGACTGTTCGATGTGGAGACCGGCGCCGACATCACCGGCTCGGGTCGACCCGGTCGGCCCGCCTGCCGGGGTCCGGTGACGTGTCTCGGGTACTGGGCCGACGAGGTCGCCAACAAGGCCCTGCTGACCGACGATGGGTGGATGCTGATGGGCGACATCGTGGAGATCGATCGCGACGGCTATCTGACGGTGGTCGGCCGCACCTCGGACTTCATCATTCGGGGTGGCAAGAACATCAGCGCGCCGGCGGTCGAGGCCGAGGTGGGAGGCCATCCGGCGGTGGCCGTGGTCGCCGCCGTGGCGTGGCCCGACCCGGTGTTCGGCGAACGGGTCTGCGCCTATGTGGAGCTGCGGGCCGGGTGCACGCTCACGCTCGACGATCTGGTGGCCCATCTCACCGCACGCGGAGTGTCGCCAGAATGGTTTCCCGAGAAACTCGTGGTGCTCGACGAGCTGCCGCGCTCGTCGGGCGGCAAGGTGGCCAAGGGTGAGCTGCAAGCCGATGCCGAACGGCGAGCGACCGCCGGAGGTGTGTCGTGACTCTTGCGCCGCGCCGGATCACGTTCGCGCCCGGAGCATTGCTGCTGGCACCGGGCGCCGGGGCCGACCGTGACCACCACACCCTCGTGGCCATCGAGGAGGCGCTGGCTCCGCTCCCCGTGCGCCGCATGGACTTCCCGTACCGCAAGGCTGGCCGCAAGGCCCCCGACCGCGCTCCGGTCGCTGTGGCTGCGGTCGTCGAGGAGGCGACGGCGGCAGTGGGCGACGCCGGCGTCGATCCCACCCGGCTCGTGCTCGGCGGCCGATCCTTCGGGGGGCGCATGTGCTCGATGGCCGTGGCCGAGGGCCTGCCCGCCGCCGGACTGGTGTTGCTCAGTTACCCCCTGCACCCTCCGGGCCGGCCCGAAAAACTGCGTACCGAGCACTTCGGGCTGCTCGAACGGCCCTGTCTGTTCGTGAGCGGCCAGAAGGACCCGTTCGCCTCACCGGCGGAGCTGGAGGCCGCCGCTACGGCCATTCCCGGTCCGGTGTCGTTCGTCTGGCTCCCGGGTGGTCACGACCCCAAGAACGCCGACGACGCCATCGTGGGCGCGGTCTGCGACTGGCTGGCCACCCTCGGCTGACGCCTGTGGCCCGCGATGGGCCGCATCGCAGGTTCAGGTGGTCATCGTTCTCCTTGTTCATCCGTGTGGCGCATGGCTTCCGGGAGAGTTGCCCCCCGTTCGCGTCAGTTGCCGGGCAGGGTGATCGCGGAGGCCGGGGGCGCGGTGAGCACGGGGCCGCCGCCGGTGAGGGCTCGAGCCTCGTCGTTGGCGGCCATGTAGGCCTGGGTCCCGCGGACCTCGCGGTTGACGTAGAGGCGCATGTCGGGGTTGCCCCGGGCGGCCACCAGCAGGCTGGTGAGGTCGCCGTTGGCCCAGTCGAACCGGTCGGAGGCGGCGCGGGTGAGGTTGAGCTGGGTCACCGGGTTGGGTTCCGGCGAAGGGTCGACCTCGGGGAGCGGTTCCTGGCAGATGTCGTAGGACTCGAGCCCCGACCAGCGCGCGAAGACATCGGGGGTGATCAGCGCCGACAGCGTCCACGCCGCTTCGGTGTACTCGTCGGCGGTGCGGCCGCCGATCGGTTCGACGTAGAGAGCCAGATGTTTGCCGTTCGGTGACGGCTCGTAACGGCCGCCGGTGAGATCGACCAGGGCGCCTCGAGTGAACTCGAGGCCCATGGTGGCAAAGGCCTCTTCGTAGATCTGGCGGATGGAGTTCGGGTCCTGCGGGGGCAGCGTCTGGTCGGGCGAGATCGGGGGAAGCTTGGCGGCGGCCGTGGCGATCGTGGCGGCCGGGCCGGTCAGCGTGGTGGTGGGGATGGCCTCGGTGGCGGTGCCACTCGTGCAGCCGGCGGTGAGGCCGACAACGGCGAGCAGGCCGATCGCCGACGAGACCGTCCGCCGGTTCAGGCGATCACCTCGACCGGCACGCCCAGGGGCAGGATCTTCGAGAGTTCGGTGATGTCCTCGTTCGCCATGCGGAGGCAACCGTTGCTGACCTGCTGACCGATGTACTGGGGCTGGTTGGTGCCGTGGATGCCGAGTTGGCCCGGACCCCCGTTGAAGGTCTGGTGCACATCGGAGAAGCCCGAGAGCCCGTAGGCATACGGTCCGTACACGCCGCCGGGGTTCGGGGTCTTGACCAGCTCGGTGATGAAGTAGAGGCCACCGGGGGTGGGGGTGTTGTTGGCGGCAACAGCGATCGGGATCTCCTTGATCACGTTGCCCTTCTCGTACACCGTGAGGTTGAACGACCCGAGGTCGGCCTCGATGCGGTACGGGTTGGCGGCCAGCGTGACGTCGGTGCGCTTGACCCACCCCGAGGATCCGTTGGGGCGCATCGGCAGGTACACCTCGACCCACTGACAGGCGTCGGCGACGGGGGCGTCCTTCACCAGGAAGAGCAGGTCGACCGGGGCGTTCGGGTCCTCGTTGATGTATCTGGGGTTGGTCATCGTTCGCACCGGCTCGGGGGCGGCGGGCGTCTCGTAGATGGCGAGCTCACCGGGCTCCTTGGCGGTGGCGGTGTAGCTGACGGACTTCGTGGCGGCCGCCCCGCACCCCGGGGGAAGGGTGGTCGCAGGGGCCGTGGGGGCCGGGGCGGAGATGGGGGGCAAGGTGTCGGAGGCGGTGCTCGACGAGCTGCCTCCGCACGCCGCCAGCACGAAGGCCAGGGCGACGACAAGGGCGGACAGACGGGTGCGCATGACGGTGAAGGGTACCGGCTCGACCGGTTCAGATGCGGTCGGTGGGGTTGATGTCCTCGAGTTCCTGGTGGGCCGTTTCGGGGTAGAACGCCGCGACCAGCACCACGAGGATCAGCGGCCCGACGGCCAACAGGGCGATGGCCGGGCCGAGGCCGCCGAAGCGGTCGGCCAGCCAGCCTGCAGCGAGCAGCCCGACGGCGCTCCCGGCGACGGCCACCACCTGGAGGCCCCCGTTGGCCCGTGCCCGTTGGGCTGTGGGGAACAGTTCCGGGCCGTACACGGCGAGGGCGGGGATGGCCATCCCTCCGATGATCGCGGCCACGGCCGAGGCCGCCCAGAGGGGCCAGCCCCAGACCAGGTAGGTGAGCACGGTCAGCGTCACGCCGCCGCTCACGCCGATGATGCCGATGAGCCGCCGGCCCCGACGTTCGGCCAGTCGGCCGCCGACGATGATCCCGATTCCTCCGGGGGTGTTGGTGAGCAGCACGAAGGCGGTGATCTGCACCCCGGAGAAGTCTCGTTCGGTGCGCAGGTACTCGTTGAGGAACTGCGCGGCCGGGGCCACGAAGAGGCTCCAGCAGAACCCGGACGCGGCGAGCAGCACGAAGCGGCCCCACGCGAACCTCTCGCCGTTGGTGGCGGGCTGGTGACGGTGGAGCTCG
>JBDNHK010000024.1:0-2793 GCA_041688815.1 Acidimicrobiales bacterium
CCCCACGAAGCCCAGGCCGAACATGGTGGCGCCGATGACGAGGACGCCACCGCCGAGCACGAACGGCAGCGACCGACGCGACAGCCAGGGCGCGACGAGCAGGCCCAGCAGGGAGCCGGCGCCGAAGGCGCCGAGCACGATGCCGAGCTTGTCGGCACCACCGAGTCGTTGCTCGGCCAGTACCGCCCCGCCGACGAACACCGGGCCGGCCAGCAAGAGGCTGAGGGCGGCGAGGACCACGAGCAGGCGCCAGACCTCGGTGTCGGCGCGGGCCAGGCGGAGCCCGTCGATGAACCGGGGGCGGGCGTCGCTGTTGACGGAGGCGACGGGGGCCACCCGGTGGAGCCGGTCGGCCGACACCGCGGACACGAGCGCGAGGGCCACGACGAGCCAGAGGACTGCGGTCGAGCCGGTCCAGGTGTACAGGGCCGCCGCGATGGCCGGTCCGAGGAGGTCGCCCATGCTCTCGGCACCGCCGATGATCGAGTTGGTGCGGGCCAGTCGATCGGCGTCGACGACGGCGGGGGAGGCGGCATAGGCCGCGGGGTACGACGCCCCGTCGACCATGCCCAGCGCCGCCCCGAACGCCACCAGCAACCAGAGGGACGGGACACCGGTGGCAGTGACGGTCAGGGCCAGTGCCACGAGGATGACGACGCGCAGTGCGGCGGCGCGCTGCAGCACGATGGTGGGGCCGACCCGATCGACCAGCGTGCCTCCCCACGGCAGCAGCACGGCGCGGGGCACCGCCTGGGCGACCAGGGCGATGGCCGCGGCCGACGGTCCGTGGACGAGAGCCATCAGGGTGATGGTCATGAACAGCACGGCCTCGGTGCTGTAGGCCGCACCGGAGGTGAGGATGAGCCAGCGCGCCGCGGCACGCGGGCGGCGGGGGGGTGAGGCGAGGGTTTCAGGGGTGTTCACGGGGGGACTCCAAAACGAGACTTCAGTGTCTCAGATTGTGTCTCATGGAAAGAAGTGAGTCAAAGGAGTATCATTTCGTCGTGCCGGCCGCCCGTTCCGATCGAACCACCCGACCCGCGGCCTCGCCCACCCCCCGGGTCCTTCGGGCCGATGCCGCCCGCAACCGGGCCCACATCCTCGAGACGGCGATGGTGGTCTTCGCCGCCGATCCCCTCGCCACCGTCGACGAGGTCGCCACCGCGGCGGGGGTGGGCCGGGCGACCATCCACCGTCACTTCCCGACCCGCGACCAGCTCCGCCAAGCGGTGTGGTTGGGGGCTCTCGAGCACCTTCGGGGAGCGCTGGCCACGGCCGGCCTCGATGCCCTCGAACCGCCGCTCGCCCTCGACCGGATGCTCGAGGTGATCCTCGCCGAGTCGGTGGCCTATCGGGTACTCATCCGGGTGGGTGTCGAGATCGACGACGAGGTCGATGCGGCCTTCGAGGAACTGCTCGGCCAGGTCGGCGAGGTCATCGACCGGGCCCGGGCCGACGACCTGATCGAAGCCGACATGACGACGGCCTGGGTGGCTGACGCCTGGTCAGGGGTGGCCCTCGTGGCGTTGGAGTGGGTGGCCGACGGGCGACTCGACGAACGCGGCGCGGTGGAACTGGTACGCCGCACCCTGTGGGCCGGCGTCGGTACGCCCTCGGCCCGCCGCCGCACTCGTCGCTGATCCGGCCAAGGGGCGAAACGGTCAGCGGGGCGAAACGGTCAGCGGGCCCCGGCGGGGAGCAAGGTGAAGGGCTGGCCCTCGATGAGCTTCGACTCGCGGCCGTCGGGTCCGACGGGAACTTCGCCGATGAGCGTGACCCGGTGCAGGACCCGGTCGACGTCGAGATGGTCGATGTCCTGTGGGCCGCGGTGGGCGGTGGCCCGGTTGTCCCAGAAGGCCACGCTGCCCGGCTCCCAGTGGAAGCGCACCGTGTAGCGGTCGGAGGTGACCTGCCCCATTCCGACCGATGCGGTCGGGCATTACCCGGGCGCGGCCTCCGAACCCACAGTCGGTCTCCTCCGCTCGGGCGCAGTCGGCCGTTCCGTCCGAGGCCGGGGCGCCATCGTTGTGCCAACCTCAGGCCATGAAGGTCCATCTGGTCGATGGCACGTACGAGTTGTTTCGGTACCACTTCGCCCTGCCGTCCCACGTGCTCGGTTCGGGGCAGGAGATCGCCGCCACCCGGGGGGTGGTCGGGTCGATGCTGAGCCTGCTCGAGGACGGCGCCACCCACGTCGGCATCGCCACCGACCACGTGATCGAGTCGTTCCGCAACGACCTGTGGCCGGGCTACAAGACGAGTGCCGGAATGCCGCCCGAGCTGCTGTCGCAGTTCCCGCTCCTCGAAGAGACGCTCAGCGCCGCTGGGTTCGTGGTGTTCCCCATGGTCGAGTTCGAGGCCGACGATGCGCTCGGCGCCGCCGCCGCCGTGGCCGCCGCCGACCCGTCGGTCGAGCAGGTGCTCATTTGCACGCCCGACAAGGACCTCGGTCAGTGCGTCGTGGGCGACCGGGTCGTGCAGCTCGACCGCCGCAAGGGCGTCGTCTACGACGCCGACGGGGTGCGCGAGAAGTTCGGTGTGGCGCCCGGCTCGATCGCCGACTACCTCGCCCTGGTGGGCGACAGCGCCGACGGCTTTCCGGGGCTCCCCGGTTGGGGGGCCAAGTCGGCGGCCACCGTGTTGGCTCGCTATGAGCGCCTCGAGGACATCCCCCGCCTGGCCGGCGACTGGGAGGTGAGCGTGCGCAGCGGCGCCAAGTTGGCCCTCACGCTCCACGACCACTTCGACGAGGCGCTGCTCTTCCGGCGCATCGCCACCATCGAGACCGACGCC
>JBDNHK010000115.1:0-2883 GCA_041688815.1 Acidimicrobiales bacterium
CCGGTCGTCTGGGCGAACGAGAACAGGTTCCGGTTGAGCGACCAGACCGCCAACGTGTCGGAGCGGCCCAGCGTCATCGGCGACGGGACCGGTCCGCCGGTCTCGGGGTAGGTGGGGACCATCATCATGGCCGCCAGCTCGGCCGCCGTGAGTCCTCCGCACCTGGGTTGGGCCTCGGCTGCTCCCCACACCGCGTCGATGGGACCGCGGCCGTACGTGCGACCCGACGTCGGCGGGGCGACGAGCGGGATGCAGGCGCCGAGCAGCACGGCCAGCCCGAGCGTTGCGGCCGCAGTCGCGACGCTCCGGCGAAGACGGCGGCGGGGGGTGACCGGGCTGGGTGGCGACATGGGGTACCTCGGGCGATTCGGGCGCGGCGTCGCCCGGGACTGCTCCACCCTCCACTACCGTAGCAACTGGCGCGGGGCGGGCGGCGGCAGGCCCTACCGCCCGCCGCCCGGGGTCAGGCGGCGTCGTCCTCCGCCCGGGGCAACACATGGGGGGTGCAGAACTGGTCGTACTCGGCGATCACGACATCGGCCGGGTCGATCGAGCAGGCCGGGCACTGCGGATCGCGGCGGATCTTGTAGGTCATGAACGACTGCTCGAGGCTGTCGTAAGCGAGCAGACGCCCCGACAGCGAGTCGCCGAGGTCGAGGATGATCTTGATGGCCTCGAGGGCCTGGATCGAGCCGATGATGCCGGTCAGGACGCCGAGCACACCGGCCTCGGCGCACGACGGCGCCAGCTCGGGCGGCGGGGGGACGGGCAGCAAGCACCGGTAGCACGGACCGTCGTGGGGCTTGAAGACCGTGACCTGGCCCTCGAACCGGAAGATGGAGCCGTGCACCACTGGCGTCGCCGTCTTGAGTGACGCGTCGTTGAGCAGGTAGCGGCTGGGGAAGTTGTCGGCGCCGTCGACGACGAGGTCGTACTGGCTGAGGAGCTCGACCACGTTGCCGGCGTCGAGACGGGTGTCGTGGGTGACCACCCGTACGTCGGGGTTGAGCTTCTCGATGCTCTCCTTGGCCGAATCGACCTTGCGCATCCCGATGCGGTCGAGGTTGTGCACGATCTGGCGCTGGAGATTCGACTCGTCGACGACGTCCATGTCGACGATGCCGATGGTGCCCACCCCGGCGGCGGCGAGATAGAGGGCGGCCGGCGAACCGAGACCGCCGGCCCCGAGGAGCAGCACCTTGGCGTCGAGCAGACGCAACTGGCCCTCCTCGCCCACCTCGGGCAACAGCAGATGGCGCTGATAGCGGTTGCGTTGCTCGGGGCTCAGGGTGCGCGGCGTCGCCCACTCGCGACCCTGGTCCTTCCACTGGTTGAACCCACCGGACATCGAGACGACGTCGGTGTAGCCGAGGTCGCCGAGCGTCTTGGTTGCGAACGCCGACCGCACGCCTCCGGCGCAGAAGACGACGACCGAGGTGTCGCGATCGGGGATACGGCCCTCGACCTGGGCTTCGAGATGGCCTCGGGGGATGAACACGGCGCCGGGGATGGCGCCCTGGTCGAACTCGTCCGGTTCGCGCACGTCGAGGAAGACCGTCCCCGACTCGCTCACGCGTCGGGTGTCGGCCTCGGCCGGGGTGATCTCGCGGATCTCGGCCTTGGTCTGGTTGAGCAGGTCACGGAAGGTGGGCATGGTGCCCCTTCGAGGCAGGCCGGCCGTCGGGGACGACCGGCAGTGGGCCGGTGGAACCGAAAGCCTACCGATCCAGTCGGGATTCTGCGACCGGATCGGTGGGAGAGAGGGGCCAAGGGCTCAGTTCCGGGCGAACAGCGCCGGCAGCATCGTGGTGGTCGAGCCCCGCACCACGACGGCCACCCGGTCGTCGAAGGGGGTGGGCTCGGCGTTCACGATGACCACCGGCCGGCCCGCCTCGAGGGCGAGGGGCACCATGGCGGCCACCGGGTACACGTTGAGGCTGGTGCCGGCGGCCACCAGGGCGTCGGCCTCGACCGCCGCCCGATGGGCCCGATCCAGGTGCTCGGGGACGAGCGCCTGGCCGAACATGATCGTGGCCGACTTCAAGAGCCCGCCGCAGTGTCCGCAACCCGGGTCAGCCTCGCCACCCCGCACGCGATCGAGGGTCTCGGTCATCGGAGCACGGGCCGCGCACCCGAGGCACTCCGAGAGGTGGACCGTGCCGTGGATCTCCACCAACCGCACGGGATCGACACCGGCATCGGCGTGCAGGCCGTCGATGTTCTGGGTCACGAGCGTGTGGAGCCGTCCCTGACGGTCGAGATCGGTGACGGCGAGGTGTCCGGGGTTCGGGCGGGCGCCGAACATCTCGGACTCGACCCGGATCCGCCATGCCGTGCGGCGGACCTCGGGGTCGTTGCGGTAGTGGTCGATGGTCGAACGCTTCTCCGCCTCCGGGTTTCGGGTCCACACCCCGTTCGGACCACGAAAGTCGGGAATCCCGGAGTCGGTGCTGATGCCGGCCCCGGTGAGCACGGCGATGCGACGAGCGCCGATCAGCGCCGATCGGGCCCGTTCCAGCGCCTCGGGGTCGGCGGTGGGGCTTTCAGGGTCGGCGGACACGGCCGCATCCTCCCCCATCGGGAGCGGCGGACACGGAGTTGGACGAGCAGACAGAGACCTCAGCGCGGTCCATCGACCACCTACTCGGTCTCGTGGCTGACGTAGGCACCGATCAAGACGCTGAGGGCGGAGAGCTGGAGCCACAGCAGCGTGACGAGCACGGCGGCGAAGGCCCCGTAGAGCGCCTGGAGATCAGCGAAGAAGGTGGAGTAGATGGCCAGACCGATCGACGACGCCAGCCACAACACGCTTGCGACCACGGCGCCGAGCGACCACCAGCGCCGTTCGGGACAGCGGCGGTTGGGCGCCAACCGGTAGAGCAC
>JBDNHK010000116.1:0-45539 GCA_041688815.1 Acidimicrobiales bacterium
ACGACGGGTCTCACGCGACAACTGACCCGTCGCCTCACCCGTGTCACGGCGCCGCAACGCCGCGAACACCACCACCGCAGCCAACACCACCACGACAGGAATGACGATCACCAGGGCATTCATGACAGCTCCTGCATTCGGCGCATCAGAGTTCGAAGAACATTCCGCCCGTCCACGGGGCCACGAAGTTGAATCCGGGGCCTCGGAAGAACGAGCCGATGATCACGAGAACGGCCCAGAACATGAGTTGTACCGTGAACAGCGACACGGCGAACTTTCGGTTCTCGGGCTTGTGGGACGGGTTCCTGTCGATGTAGGGGGCGAGGATGAGCAAGAAGATGCCCATGCCCGGGATGGTCACACCGGCGACCATCGGGTGGAACATGGTGAGGAGCTCCTGCAACCCGAGGAAGTACCAAGGGGCCTTCGACGGGTTGGGCGTCTCGTTGAGGTTGGCCAGCGCCAGCAGCGGCGCGTTCACGAAGATCGAGAAGATCAGGGTGAAGGCCAAGACGGCGAGGGCGGCCACGAACTCGACGGCGAGCAGGTGCGGCCACGTGTGGACCTTGTCGACCGGGGTCGATTTCACGTCCTGGATCGAGCCGGCCTTGACGACGGTGAGCAGACGCTGAGTGTGCCCACCGGGGCCGGTGGCGAGCGGCGGAGGTGCAGCCTCGGCGATGGCCGTGGCCACGCCGCCACCCGAGGGGGCCGCGGCGGTGGCGACCTCGGCGCTGGCCTGCTTAGACTTGGCCGACTTCGAGCGCTCGAGCAGATGGGCGGGGATCTTGCTGGCCTCGCCGCCGGGCGCGGCGGACGCAGGAGCCTCGGCGGCCGGGGCGTCGGCCTCGGGCGCGGCGGACTGCTCGGCGGCCTTGGCCCGGGCGGCTTCGGCCCGCTTGCGGAGATGTTCGGGGATCTCGGTCATCGCTGGTCCTTTCCGATCACAGGGGCCCGGAGATGCCGCCGTCCTTGCGCACCCTCCAGAAGTGGATGGCCAGGAAGATGACGGTGACGAACGGGACGAAGAGGACGTGCAGCACGTACCACCTCAACAAGGTGTCGGTGCCGATCTCTCTGCCCCCCAGGAGGACGAACCGCACTTGGTCGCCGAAGACGGGCGTGTACCCCATCATGTTGGTGCCCACGGTCACCGCCCACAGCGCCAACTGGTCCCACGGCAGCAGGTAACCGGTGAACGACAGCAGCAGGGTGAGGGTGAGCAGGATGACCCCGATGACCCAGTTGAACTCACGCGGAGGCTTGTAGGCCCCGTGGTAGAAGACCCGGGCCATGTGCAAGAAGACGGAGAGCACCATGAGGTGCGCCGCCCATCGGTGCATGTTGCGCATCAGTAGGCCGAAGGTGACCGAGGTCTGAAGGGTGTAGATGTCGTTCCAGGCCTGCGCCGCCGTGGGCCGGTAGAAGAACATCAAGAAGATGCCGGTGACGGTGAGCAGGATGAACAGGAAGAAGCTCAGCCCCCCCAGGCAGAGGGTGTAGCTGACCTTCACCGCGTGGCGCTTCACCTTCACCGGGTGGAGGTGGTACAGCACGCTGTTCATGATCACGTACGAGCGGTTACGGGGGCTGTCGGTGTAGCCCTTGCGGAACACCGAACCCGGCCGGAAGATCGAACTCCAGGCCTGGGATCCCTGCGTCTTGTCGACGATGTCGCTGAGTCGTTGCCCGGGCGTCTTCTTGTCGCCGGGGCTCTCCATGATCTTGGCCAAGGGTCTTGCTCCGTTGCTGTCGTGACCGAAGGTACGGGAAGGAGGACGGAAAGGAAGGATCGGGGGCTCAGCCGAGGCGCATGCCGTAGCCGTAGCCGTAGGTGGTGGTGCGCTGGTGCGGGTCGCCGTCGGCGGGGGCATCGCCGACCTTGCCCATGATGATGACACCGGTGGGGCAGCGATCGACGCACAACGCACAGCGAGTGCACACGTCGTCGTCGATCAGGAACACGGAGTGATCGCCCGGATCCTCGCCCGGAAGCTCGGTACCGAACGACTCGTCGATCGCCGAGGTGGTGACGAGGTGGATGCACTTCCACGGGCAGATGTCGACGCAGCCCTCACAGGTGATGCACTCCGACTGGTCGATGTGGATGAACTGCTTGGGCTTCACCGCCTTGGACAACCATGCCGCGTCGACCTCCTGCAGGACGTAGTCGTCGCGGAACTCGGGCATCGGCGGGTTGGCGTCGGTACGGGCCATGACCTACGCCTTCCGCACCAGCGGCCGGCCGAAGTCGCTCTCGACCACGGCGGGGACGGTGGACTCGGCCTTCTTGCCCCGGTTCTGCCAGACGGCCCACAGCCACATGTTGACGCCGAGGAACACCACGTAGATACCTACCGCGATGAGGTCGCGCAGCACGAGGTAGTTGAGCGTGATCGGGTTCCATCCGCCCATGCTCTGGGGCTTGAGGATCTCCGCCGGTCCGAGCAGGAGCTTGTCGGGGCGCCAGCCAAGCTCGTTGTCGGCCCAGGTGAGCCACAGGTGCGGCACCACGCCGTACACCCAGAAGAAGACGAAGAAGATGTAGGTGGCCGAGACCATGGCCTCGCCCCACGTGAGCATGGTGCCCACCGGCCGTCGCTGCCGGTAGGGGAAGATGACGGCGATCAGGATCACGGTCAGGAGCAGCGACAGGACGAATGCGACCACCGGCTGGGACCTCCCTCGTGAAACGAATCACAAACTAGCGGGACTCTCGATCGGGTCCACGACGGGTTCTCGACCGAGGCCGATTGTCTACCACCCGGTCCGAGCCACGAGCACATCCGGCGCCACGGTCATTCGTCCCCCTCGAATGCTCCCCCTACCTGGTGCCCGCTCACACCGATCGCTTAGGGTGAATGCTGGCCGGCCACCCGCTCGCGCCGAAAACTTGTCGCCGCCCCCGGAGGAACTGTGACCGAGGTTCCCGACCATCTGCTCAAGCGCTCCCAGGACCGCCGCGCCGCCCTCGGCCTCGGTGGCGATGGCGGCGGAGACGACGGTGGGTCCGCCGCGCCGGCGGTCGCGGCGTCGGCCGACGAACCCCGCCCGGGCACGGGTCTCGCCCCCGCCCCAGCGGCGGCCACGGCCGCGGCCCGACCTGCGGCCGCCGTACCGGCCGAGGTGGCACCACCGGAACCGCTCCCTCCCTATGTCCAGGCGGCCCTGAAGCGCAAGAAGATCCCGATCTGGGCCATGCCCATGCTGGCCTTCCTGCCGGTGTGGGCGATCATCTACGTCGGTGGGCTGTCGCCGGCCTCCACCGGCGAGCCCACCCAGCTCGAGCTGGGCGCCGAGATCTACGCCGCCCGCTGCGCCAGCTGCCACGGCGCCAATGGCGGCGGTGGCGTGGGCCGGGCGTTCAGCGGTGGTGAGGTGGCCAAGACCTTCCCCGACATCATCGGCCAGCTCGACTTCGTGTGGCGCGGCAGCAACGAACTCGGCCCGGCCGGCACCCCGTACGGCGACCCCGCCCGTGAAGGCGGGGCCCACGCCACCCTCAGCTACAACGGCAACCCGATGCCCGCCTTCAAGGACGTGCTCACCGAGGCCGAACTGCTCGCCGTCGTGCGCTACGAGCACGAGGTGCTGGCCGGTGTCCCCGCCGACCCGACGTCGGTCGACCCCGCCGGCAACCTCCTTCGCGACGGTGCCGCCCTGCTCAACGCCACCGGCGAGCTGGTCACCCCGACGGGGGAGCTGCTGATCGGTCCCAACGGCCAGCTCACCATCGCCCCCAAGTACCGCACCGACGGCACCACCAACCCGTAGCGGGGCGTCGCCGGTTTCGGCCCTCGCTTCAGGGGGTCACGATCGGGAAGACCGGATCACCGGGGTCGACCAGCGAGCGGAGCGTGACGAAGACCGACTCGTCGCCCTGCACCGTGGCCATACCCGCCGCCACCAGGTCGGCCAGCGACACCAGCCCGACGACCAGGACCAGGAGCTGATCAGCAGGGAGGCCGATCGTGGCGTCGGCATGCGGGTCGTGGCGTCCGAGCACGTGCGAGAGCACACCGTGCTGCAGGCGAACGAGGCAGCGGTCACCCCCCTCGGTGAGGGTGAGGTTCACCCGCAGATCGACGTCCCACGCTCTGGGGCCGTCGATACGAACGGCCATCGTGTCGAAGATCTGTGAAACCGTGAGTCGGCTCAGCATATCGAGGGGCAGGGTGGACGGCGACACCACGGGACCCTCTCGCAGCTCACGCGCCCCCATCAGGAACACGTTGCGCCAGGTGGCGTTCTCGGCGCCGTAGGCGAGCTGTTCGAACGTGCGGGCCTGCAACTCGAGGGCCTCGGCGTTGGTGGGATCGGTGAAGATCACGTGGTTCACGACCTCGGCCACCCAGCGATAGTCACCCTCCTCGAACGAGGCGTTGGCTCGGCCGAGGATCGCCTCGGCCCCCCCCATGGCGTCGACGTAGCGGGCCGAGGCCGCCTCGGGCGGGTGAGGCCACAGATGGGCCGGGTTGCCGTCGTACCAACCCATGTAGCGCTGGTACACGGCCTTGGCGTTGTGGCTGAGCGACCCGTAGTAGCCCCGCGTGTGCCAGCGCGACGCGAGGGAAGGCGGCAGCTCGAGCTCCTCGGCGATCTCGGCACCGGTTCGACCCTTGTTCATGAGCCGGACGCTCTGGTCGTGCAGGTAGCCGTAGAGGTCACGCTGCTCTTCGAGGAAGCGCACGGCACGGTCGGCCCCCCACGTGGGCCAGTGGTGCGAGGCGAAGAGCAGGTCGGTGTCGGCCCCGAAGAGCTCGATGGCCTCGTCGAGGAAGTGGGCCCAGGCGTGAGGGTCACGCACCAGGGCGCCGCGCAGGGTGAGCGTGTTGTGCAGGTTGTGGGTGGCGTTCTCGGCCATGCACAGCAGGCGGTGGTCGGGGAAGTGGAAGTTCATCTCCGCCGGCGCCTCGGTGCCGGGCGTCATCTGGAAGACGATGCGCACCCCGTCGATCACCAGTTCCTCGCCGGTACGGCTGATGTCGACGGTGGGCGGCACGAGGCTCACGGTGCCGGTGGAGTTGTACGGGCCCAGCCCGCTCGTCATCTGCCCGAGCGGGCCCTTGTCGAGCGTGGCGCCGTACATGTACGTGGCCCGCCGGCCCATGGCCGGACCAGCCGTGAGGTTCTCGCTGACGGCGTGGAGGGTGAAGTGCTCGGGCGCCACGATCGGGATGGCGCCGGGCTCACCCCCGGGCAGCACCCCGCGAGCCCCACCGAAGTGGTCGATGTGGCTGTGGGTGTAGACGAGGCCGGTGACGGGCCGCCGGCCCCGAACCGACCGGTACAGGTCGAGGGCGGCGGCCGCCGTCTCGGTGGAGATCATCGGGTCGATGACGATGACGCCGTCGACGCCCTCCACGATCGTCATGTTCGACAGGTCGAGGCCCCGGACCTGGAAGAAACCCGGGGCGATCTCGAACAGCCCGTGAATCAGGTCGAGCTGGGCCTGGCGCCACAGGCTGGGATTGACGGTATCGGGCGCATCCCCGGACACGTCGCCGTACCCGGTGAGGTCCCAAACCACCCGACCGTCGGTGGCCCGGATGATCGGTTCGGCGAGCGTGGTCAGAAACCCCCGGCGGGCGTCCTCGAAGTCCTGTCGATCGTGGAACGGCAACGAGAGCCGCACCGCGTCATTGGCCGCCCTGACGTGCTCGCTCGCCGACATGGCCCCATCATGACCGCCACCGCGCCGCCGATGTCAGAGCGGCTCGTGCCAACCGCCGAAGGGGGCGGCGATGGACTCGGCCTCGGGCGGGCCCCAGGTGCCGGGGTGGTAGAGGCGGGTGGGCGACGGGTCGTCGAGGACCCGTTGCACGATGCGCCACTGCTCGTCGACGCTGTCGTGGCGGCCGAAGCGCCGGGCGTCGCCCTCCAAGGCGTCCTCGAGCAACCGCTCGTAGGGCTGGGCCGAAGCCCCCACCAGGTCCTCGTGCATGACCTGGAGGTCGACCGGGCGGCTGACGAGCCGGTCGCCGGGCACCTTGGCGTGGAGCTGCAGCAGGATCCCGGCCTGGCCGCCGAGGCGGAAGCGGAGGTGGTTGGGGTGCGGAGCCGGGGCGCCGACGGGCGCGAACAGCATCCGGGGCGGAGTGGTGAACTCGACGATGGCCTCGGTGGCCGTGACCGGCAGGTTCTTGCCGGCCCGGATCAACCACGGGACACCTGACCACCGCCACGACTCGATCTCGAAGCGCAGGGCCACGAACGTCTCGGTGTCGGAACCAGGGGCGACGCCGGGCTCGTCGACGTAGGAGCGGTACTGGCCCCGCACCACCTGGGCCGGGTCGAAGGCGGGGATCTGACGGAAGACCTTCACCTTCTCGTCGCGAAGGGCGTCGGCGTCCGCCGCGACCGGTGGTTCCATGGCCAACAGGGCCACGATCTCGAGCAGGTGGTTCTGCACCACGTCGCGCACCACACCGGCGGTGTCGTAGAACTTGGCCCGACCGGAGGTCCCGAAGTCCTCGGCCATGGTGATCTGCACACTCGAGATGAAGTTGCGGTTCCACACCGGCTCGAGCAGCGAGTTGGCGAAGCGGAACACCAGAAGGTTCTCGATGGCATCCTTGCCGAGGAAATGATCGATGCGGAACACTGCGTTCTCGGGAAAGGCTCGCCCCAGAGCGTCGTTGAGGTCGCGGGAGGACTGCTGATCGCGCCCGAAGGGCTTCTCGACGACCACCTTGGCACCCTCGGTGAGACCTGCGGCCAGAAGCCCCTCGATCACGTCGTCGAAGAGCGCCGGGGGGATGGCCAGGTAGAACATTGGGGCCTCGGCGTCGCCCAGGCTGTCGCGCAGGCGGGCGTAGGTGTCCGGCTCGCGGTAGTCGCCACTCACGTAGTGCAGGCGCTCCTCGAACCCGGGCCAGGTGACTGGATCGAGCACCCCGTGCTCCTCGAGCGACACCCGGGCCCGCTCCCGCAGATCGGCATCGGTCCAGGGCGAAGTGGCCACCCCCACCACGGGCATGTCGAGCAGCCCCCGCGCCGTGAGCCCGGCCAGCGCCGGGAAAATCTTCCTGCGGGCGAGGTCACCGGTGGCGCCGAGCAGCACCAGCGCGTCGGTATCGGGGGGAACAGGCACGAAGAGCCTCCGCTCGGCGGTCGTCAGCGATGCAGGGATGCGGCGGTGGCCACTGCCGCATCGGCCACGGTGTCGGCGATGGCGGTGAGCACCTCGTCGTCGTGGGCGAGCCCGGGGAACATGATCTCGTAGGCGCCGGGGGCCATGGCCACCCCCCGGTCGAGCAGAGCGTGGAAGAACGTGCCGTAGAGCGCCTCGTCGGTGGCGCAGGCCGAGACGTAGTCGGTGGCGGGGTCGGCGCTGAAGCGCAGACCGAGCAGGGGCCCGAAGCGAGGCACCACGGCGGTGAGCCCGGCCCCGGCGAGCGCCTTCTCGAACGCCCCGGCGAGGCACTCGGCCCTGGTGTCGATGAGGGCGTAGGCGTCGTCGTCGAGCAGTTCGAGCACGGCCAGCCCGGCCGCCGTGGCCAAGGGGTTCCCCGACAGGGTGCCGGCCTGGTACACGGGTCCGAGGGGGGCCAGCACGTCCATCACGTCGGCTCGACCGCCGAAGGCTCCGACGGGGAGGCCCCCACCGATGATCTTTCCGAACGCGGTGAGATCGGGGCGAACACCGAGCCGGGCCTGAGCGCCACCCCGGGCCACCCGGAAGCCGGTGATGACCTCGTCGAAGATCAGCAGGGCCCCGACGCGGTCGCACTCGGCGCGGAGCCCCTCGAGGAAGCCGGGGGCCGGCGGCACCAGACCCATGTTGGCGGCCACGGGCTCGACGATCACCGCGGCGTACGTCTCGTCGAGGGTGGGGACCACGTTGTAGGGGGCGACGATGGTGTCGGCCACGGCGTTGTCGGTGACGCCGGCCGAGGCGGGAAGGCCCAACGACGCCATGGCGGTACCCCCGGACACCAGCAGGCCGTCGCTGTGACCGTGGTAGTTGCCGGCGAACTTGAGCAGCTTCGGCCGACCGGTGAACCCACGGGCCACGCGGATGACGCTCATCGTGGCCTCGGTGCCGCTGTTGACCATCCGCACCTTCTGACACGACGGCACCCGCTCGGAGATGGCCTCGGCCAACAGCACCTCCCGTGGCGTGGGAGCACCGAATGAAGTGCCATCGCCCACCGCGTCGCGGATCGCCTCGACCACCTTCGGGTGGGCATGCCCGGCGATCACCGCGCCGTAGCTCTGCACGAGGTCGAGAAAGGTGGTGCCCTCCACATCGGTGACGGTGGCCCCGGATCCTCGGACGACGAAGTACGGGGTTCCGCCAACGCTGCGGAAGGCCCGCACCGGCGAGTTGACCCCACCGGGGATGACGCGCTGACCGCGTTCGAACAGCCCGGCGTTGGTCGTCGGCAGGGGGTCGACCATCAGCGGCGACGAAGGGTCTCGGCGGTGGCACCGGCGGCGTAGGTGAGGATCATGTCGGCGCCGGCCCGCTTGATGGCGGTGAGGTGCTCGAACATCACGGCCGGACCGTCGATCCAGCCCCGTTCCGCAGCCGCGTGGACCATGGCGTACTCCCCCGACACGTGGTAGGCCGCCAGCGGGACGTCGAGCTCGGCGCGGGCCCGGGCCAGCACGTCGAGGTACGCCAGCGCCGGCTTCACCATCACCATGTCGGCTCCCTCGGCCAGGTCGAGGCGGATCTCCTCGAGCGACTCGCGCCCGTTGCGGTGGTCCTGTTGGTAGCCGAGGCGGTCGCCGCCCTCGGCGATGGTGACGTCGACGGCGTCACGGAACGGCCCGTACAGCCCAGAGGCGTACTTGGCCGAGTAGGCGAGGATCACCACGTCGTCGTGGCCCTCGTCGTCGAGCTCGTCGCGGATGGCCATCACCTGTCCGTCCATCATCCCCGACGGGGCACAGACGTCGACACCGGCATCGGCCTGGGCCAGCGCCACCCGGACGTAGAGGTCGACGGTGGCGTCGTTGTCGACGCGACCATCGGCGGTCATCACCCCGCAGTGGCCGTGGTCGGTGTACTCGTCGAGACACAGGTCGGCCATGAGCACGACGTCGTCGCCGATGTCGTGGCGCAACGCGGCCAGCGCCCGCGGCACGATCCCTTCCGGATCCCACGCCCCCGACCCCTCGGGGTCCTTGGTCGACGGCACACCGAAGAGCATGACCGCCGGCACTCCGAGCCCGGCCAGCGACTCGACCTCGGCGCGAAGCGAGTCGACCGAGTGCTGCACGACACCGGGGAGGGAGGCGATGGCCACCGGCGCGTCGATGCCCTCGCGCACGAACAGAGGGGCAACGAGGTCGTCGACCCCGAGGGTGGTCTCGGCCACCAGCCGGCGCAGGGTCGGCGTTCGGCGCAGTCGGCGCATGCGCCGGTGGGGGAAGCTCACCGCCGCAGCCTAGGCACCCGTGTGGTCCGCTCCCCCGGCCCGGCGCCGCGGGCGACGAGCGCATCCACGAGACCGTCGATCGTGTGCACCTCGGCCACGACGTCGACCCGCAGGCCGAGGTGGCGGGCGGTGTCGGCGGTGACCGGTCCGATGCAGGCCACCACCGGCGGCACGGCGTCGATGCCGTGGGCGTCGAGGAACCGCTCGACGCTCGACGCCGACGTGAAGGTGACGATGTCGGCCCCACGCACCGCCTGGCGCGAGTCGTCGGAGACCTCGGCGGGCACCGTGCGATAAGCGTCGACGACCTCGACGGCCCAGCCCAGGGAGCGCAGGCCGTCGGGCAGCAACTCGCGTGCGACCGCGGCGCGAGGGAGCAGTACGCGACCACCGCCGGCGGGGGGCAGGGGAAAGGCCTCGAGCAACGACTCGGCGACGAACCGCTCGGGCACCAGGTCGGCGACGAGGTTGCGGGCCGTCAGCGCGTCGGCGGTACCGGTTCCGATCGCCGCCAGCTTGACACCGGCCAGGTCGCGGCCGTCGCGAAGCACGTCGCAGAATCGGGAAGCGCCGTTGGGCGAGGTGACGACGACCCAGTCGAACTCGTGGACCCGGGCGGCGGTGTCGCGCAAGGCCGCGCCACCATCGGCCGGGTCGACGATGTCGATGGTCGCCACCTCGAGGGCCTGGGCCCCCGCGTCGCGCAGCTTGCGAGCCAACGCCGAGGCCTGGTGTCTCGGCCGGGTCACGATGACGGTCTGGCCGAACAACGGCCGGGACTCGAACCACGGCAGCTCGGTGGCGGCGACGGCGCCGATCACGATCGTGGACGGTGCTGCCAGCTCGTGGTCGAGGATCGTGGCGAGGGTGGCCCGCACCGTGTGCTGCTCGGGTCTCGTACCCCACCGCACCGCGGCCACGGGAGTGTCGGGACCGAGCCCACCATCAATGAGCCGGCGAACGATCTTCGGGAGTCGGCCGACACCCATGAGGATCACGATCGTGCCCCCGACCCGGGCGATGGCCTCCCAGTCGAGCTCACCGCCCTTGTCGGGGTCCTCGTGCCCGGTGACCACCGTGAACGACGTGGACGAGTGCCGCAACGTGACCGGGATGCCGGCGTAGGCCGGCACGGCAATGGCCGAGGTGACACCCGGGACGATCTCGAACGCGACCCCGGCCTCGTACAGGGCAAGGGCCTCTTCTCCCCCCCGGGCGAACACGAACGGGTCTCCACCCTTGAGGCGCACGACCTCCTGACCGGCGGCACCCCGGGCCACGAGCAGCGCGTCGATCTCGCCCTGGGGCATCACGGCCCGACCGGCGGACTTGGCCACGCTGATCCTCTCGGCCTGCGGTGGGGCCAGATCGAGCAGCGCCGACACCGACAGCCGGTCGTACACGACGACATCGGCCCGGGCCAGGACCTCGGCCCCGCGCACGGTGAGCAGCCCAGGGTCTCCGGGGCCGGCCCCGACCAGATAGACGGTCACGGGTCCGAGGTTACCGAGGCCGTCGTGGGCGGTCCCCCGCCAATTCGTCACGGCATCGAAATGTGGCGTTTGGCCCGATCGGGACTATTTAGCGCTAAATTCGGTTTCAGCTTCTCGCAACCCCCCAAATCGGGCACCTCGTGCCCCAGTACGGAACCGGAGGCGTCATGGAGACGTTGACGATCGCGGCCGAGCGGGCCGAATGGATGGACGACGCGGCATGCCACGGGCGCACCAACCTGTTCTTCGGGATCGCCGGTGAGCGACCCGAGCGGCGGGTGCGCCGAGAGGCCGCGGCACGACGGCTGTGCTCGGGCTGCCCAGTCCTCATCGAGTGTCGCGACATGGCCCGGGCCAACCGGGAGAACGGCTTCTGGGGGGGCGAGAACGAAGAGGAACGGGCCTCCGCCGGTCACGCCCCACGCTCCATCAGCCGCCGCTCGGTGCAGGAAGCCGCCAAGGCCAGCTGATCCCACAGCCCGGACCGGGGCCGTATCAGCCCGCCCGCGCGGCGGCGTAGGCATCCAGGGCCCGTTGCCGACTGGCCTTGAGGTCGACGATCGGTCCGGGGTAGGTGACGCCGAGCTCCACCCCTGCGGCCGCCAACTCCAGCGGGCCAGCCTCCCATGGCGCGTGGATCGCCTCGTCGGCGAGACCCGCCAGCTCCGGCACCCACCGGCGCACGTACACGCCGCCCGGGTCGAACTTGCGGCCCTGGAGCACCGGGTTGAACACCCGGTGGTACGGCGAGGAGTCAGGCCCGGTTCCGGCGACCCACTGCCAGTTGCCCACGTTCTGAGGCACGTCACCGTCGATCAGGTGATGGCGGAACCACCGCTCCCCGAGCCGCCAGTCGACCAGCAGGTTCTTGGTGAGGAACGAACCGGCGATCATCCGCACCCGGTTGTGCATCCACCCAAGAGCGAGGAGTTGGCGCATCCCGGCATCCACCATGGGTACACCGGTGCGGCCCTGCCGCCAAGCCTCGAGGCCCTCACCGTCGTCGCGCCACGCCAACCGGGCGAAGGCCGCCTTGAGGGGCTGGTCGACCATGTCGGGCCGCTCGGCCAACGTGTGGGCGTACCAGTCCCGCCAGGCCAACTGCCGCACGAAGGCGGCCCGACCCGGCGTGGCTTCACCGACGCTCTGGGCCAGCGCGCGGGGCGAGAGGGTCCCGAAGCGCAGGTCCGGTGAGAGCTGGGAGCTGCCGATGGCATCGGGTCGGTCGCGCGTCTCGCCGTAGTCGTCGACCCGTTCGAGCACCCACGCCATGCGGGCGAGGGCGCCGTCCTCACCGGGCTCGGCCGCGGCTCCCGACTCCCCGCCCACCAGCGGGTACGGGCCATCGGGAGCGGGGCAGGGCTCGGCGGCGGCGTCGACGACGACGGCCGGACCGGGTGCGGGCCACGGTGCCCACGGCGTCGCCGCCCAGACCCGATGGAAGGGGGTGAACACCTGCGACAACGTGGCGGCGGCGGTGCGCACCGAGCCCGGGGGATGCACGAGGGTCCCCCACGACCAGCGCACGTCGATACCTTCGTCGGCCAGCGCCTGCCCCACCCGGGTGTCACGCGCCGCGGCGTAGGGCGTCACGTCGGCGTTGGCGTAGATCACCCTCGCCCCCAGGGTGCGGGCGGCCTCGGGCACCACGACCTCCGCCCCGCCGGCGTGCAGTCGCAGCGATCCGCCCACCTCACGGAGGCGACGGTCGAGGGCGGCGAGATCGTGCAGGAAACGACGGCGCCGCAATGCGCCGGCGGCTCCGAGCAGACGCCGGTCGAGCACGTACAGCGCCACCACCCGATCGTGGCCAGCGGTGGCTGCGGCCCAGGCCGGGTTGTCGTCGAGGCGCAGGTCACGGCGGAACCACACCAGCGCGAGATCGTCGGTCATCGACCGCAACATTACGGAGATCTGGACCCACGACCTCGATCGGGGCTCAGGCGATCGGGCGCCCGAAGGGCAGGGTGTCGCACCAGGTGGACAGGAAGGCCTCGGCCCGCTCGCACGCGCCGAGGAGCGGGCCCGACGGATGGTCGGCGACCTCGGCCAGCACCGCGGTCACGACCTCGGTGGCCGCGGCGCGCGCCTCGGTCAGCTCCGGCGTGGGTGCGTCGGCGGGCCACGCGACCAGCCCCCCCGCCGTGGTCACGAAGTCGGGCAACACCACGACGTCGGCGCGGCGCAGCGTGGCCAGGGCCTTGGCCGTGACCGGCAATGCCGCACCGGGGACCACCGCCCGCACCTGTAAGGCCGTGGCCACGTCATGATCGACGACACCGACCTTGGAGCCGGCGACGAGCACCTCGGTGGCCACCCCGAAGATGGCGGCCGTCGCGGCCGGCTCGACCCCGAGCTCGGCCACGAACCCGGGACCGTGGGCCGCCCAGGCCTCGGACGCCACATCAGGGGCCAGACCGTCGGGCAGGACGGCCGTGCCGGTGGGGGTGGCGACGGCGACCACGACCGCGCCCTGCGCCACCAGGGCGGCCACGAGTGCGGGACCCGACTCGTCGAACCCGTCGATCACCACCCGTGCCCCCGGCCCGCTGACCACGGTGGCCACGGCGGCGGCCACACCCACGCCCCGCAACTCGTGGCGATGCTCCCACCACAGCGCGGACCGGGGATCGGTGCCGCGCAACACGTCGCCCTGCGAGGTGGGGAAGCCCTTCGCCGGCTCGAACAGCAGCGACCCGGCGGCCAATTCGGTGGAGAGCTCCTCGATGAAGGCGGCGGCGGCATCTTCGCGAACCTCGGGCGCGGCGTTCACCGCGGCCGACGCCCCACCGACTCGGCGCTCGAAGGACGCGAACTGGTAGGTCTGGGTGCGGGCCAGCCAGGTGGCGCCGTCGACCAGCACCTTGGGGGCGCTGCGCACGATGCCCGCCGAGGCGGCGTCGCCGGGAAAGTCGACCACCACGAAGCCGTCGACGGTGGTGAGCTTTCGGGTCGTCACGATGTTGGAGTCAAACACACCCGACCGGCCCCGTCCGATCCTGGGAGCCGACGCCAGGGCGGGTGCAGTGGTGGGCACCGCAGGCAGTCACAATAGGACCCATGGAACAGCCCACCGAAGCGACCATCGACGTTCTCATCGAGATCCCTCGCGGCAGCCGCAACAAGTACGAGGTCGATCACGCCACCGGACGCATTCATCTGGATCGACGCCTCTTCGCGGCCACGGCCTACCCGACGGAGTACGGGTTCATCCCCGACACCCTGTCGGAGGACGGCGACCCCCTCGACGTGCTCGTGCTCACCGAGGACCCCACGTTCCCGGGCTGCTACATCCACTGCAAGCCGGTGGGGCTGATGTGGATGGAGGACGAAGCCGGGCCCGACGCCAAGGTCATCTGCGTGGAACCGAACGAACCTCGCTGGAAGGACATCGACGACATCGAGGACCTCCCCGCCGAGATCCTCGCCGAGATCAAGCACTTCTTCGACATCTACAAGATGCTCGAACCGGGCAAGTTCTCGGTGACCGGCACCTGGGAGAACCGGGCGGCGGCGTGGGCCGAGATCGAGGCCTCGAGGGTCCGCTACACGACCCACGGCACCGGAGCCTGAGAGGTTCGCCGTGTCGGCCGGCGGTTCGACCCGCCATCGGGCCCGACATCGAACGGCGAACCACCGTGGTGAGCATCGCCGACGAGGAGCCCGGTTCGGAGCACTGACCCCGGCCCACGAATCCCGACTCGACTGGTCGACTTTCTCGGTTGCGGTCCCTACAATGAGTAGACCATCTCACCGTCCCACCAGGCTCAGGAGATCCACACCATGGCCATCAGACTCGGCGACACCGTCCCCGACTTCACCGCCGACACCACCCAAGGGGAGATCTCCTTCCTCGGCTGGAAGGGCGACAGCTGGGCGGTGCTCTTCTCCCACCCCAAGGACTTCACCCCCGTCTGCACCACCGAGCTGGGTACGGTCGCCAAGCTCAAGCCCGAGTGGGACGCCCGCAACGTGAAGCCCATCGGTCTGTCGGTCGACCCGGTCGACTCCCACAAGTTGTGGGAGGGCGACATCGAAGAGACCCAGGGCGAAGCCGTCAACTTCCCGGTCATCGCCGACCCCGACCGCACCGTGGCCGACCTCTACGACATGATCCACCCCAACGCCAGCGACACCATGACGGTACGCTCGGTGTTCGTCGTCGACCCGGCCGACAAGCTGCGCCTCACCCTCACCTACCCGGCCAGCACCGGGCGCAACTTCGACGAGATCCTGCGGGTCATCGACTCGCTCCAGCTCACCGACGGCTACAAGGTCGCCACTCCAGCCAACTGGACCGACGGCGACGACGTCATCGTGGCCGCGGCGCTGTCGGACGAGGAGGCCACCGAGCGGTTCCCGAAGGGCTTCACCACCCTCAAGCCGTACCTGCGGACCACCCCTCAACCCAACCGCTGACCACCCGGGGCGCCCGTGAAGGCGTCGGCGTCGAACCTCTGTCCCCATAGGCTCCTTCGCGTGACTGCCACCGAGACCGCCCTGCCCACCCCTCAGCCCGACGGCGCCACCCCGGCGGCGCGCACCCTCCACGCCAGCAAGGTGTACGGGTCGGGCGACACCGAGGTCCGAGCCCTCGACGACGTCACCGTCGACTTCTCTCGGGGCGTGTTCACCGCCATCATGGGCCCGTCGGGCTCGGGCAAGTCCACGTTGATGCACTGCATCGCCGGGCTCGACACCCTCACCGGTGGACAGGTCTTCATCGGTGACGTCGACCTGAGCCGGCTCAACGAGAAGCAACTCACCACATTGCGCCGCGACACCATCGGGTTCGTCTTCCAGGCCTACAACCTGGTGCCCACGCTCACCGCGGCCGAGAACATCACCCTTCCCCTCGACCTGGCCGGCCGCAAGGTGGACCAGTCCTGGTACGACACCGTCATCGGCGCGGTGAACCTGGGCGATCGCGTCGGGCACCGCCCGAGCGAGCTCTCCGGCGGCCAACAGCAGCGCGTGGCCGTCGCCCGGGCCCTGGCCAGCAAGCCCCAGATCATCTTCGCCGACGAACCGACCGGCAACCTCGACTCCAAGAGCGGCAGCGAGATCCTCCAATTCATGCGCTCCGCCGTCGACGACTTCGGGCAGTCGATCGTCATGGTCACCCACGACCCCGTGGCCGCGTCGTACGCCGACCGGGTGGTGTTCCTGGCCGACGGCAAGGTGGTCGACGACCTCGCCGACCCCACCGCCGACACCGTGCTGGCCCGCATGCGCACCCTCGGCGAGGACCTCTCGCCCGAGACCAAGGCCTGATGCTCAAGCTCACGCTGCGCGGCCTCGCCGCGCACAAGGTGCGACTCGTCGCCACCGCCGTCGCCGTCTTCCTGGGTGTGGCCTTCATGTGTGGCACCCAGGTGCTCACCGGCAGCGTGAGCGCCAGCTTCGACAAGGTCTTCGCCGACGTCTACGCCCAGATCGACACGGTGGCGCGATCCACGACGGAGATCAAGACCCCCTTCGGTGACGAGCGGGCCAAGATCGACGCCAGCGTGGTGCCCACCGTGGCCGCCGTTCCGGGGGCCGAGGCGGCCGAAGGTCAGGTGATCGGTCAGATACGCGTGCTCGACAAGACGGGCGAGCCCCTCGTCCAGGCCAACGGTCCCCCCAACTTCGCCCTCAACTGGCTCACGGCCCCGGAGCTGAACGGCTGGACCGTCGAAGGCTCGCCCCCACAGGGCCCCGACGAGATCGTCCTCGACGCCAGAACGGCCAGGGACGGCGGCTACACCGTGGGCGAACGGGTCGACGTGGCCGTGCCGCAGGGGACCCTGTCGTTTCGGGTGGTGGGCATCGCCAAGTTCGGCCAGCTCGAGACCTGGGGTGGGGCGCAGGCGGCGCTGTTCGAGACCGCCACCCTCCAGGAACTGGTGCAGGAGCCCGGCAAGTTCGACTGGATCTCCGTGGCCGGCGCCGACGGGGTGTCACAGGCCGAGCTCACCCAACGGGTGGCCGAGGTCATCCCCGCGGACACGCAGGCCATCACCGGCGCCGAGTTCACCAAGGAGAGCCAGACCGCCTTCCAGCAGCTCATCTCGATCTTCAACACGTTCCTGTTGACCTTCGCCCTCATCGCCCTGTTCGTGGGTTCGTTCATCATCTACAACACGTTCTCGATCATCGTGGCCCAGCGCACCAAGGAGCTGGCCCTGCTGAGGGCCATCGGGGCCAGCCGCCGTCAGGTGCTGTCGTCGGTGCTCCTCGAGGCGCTCACCGTCGGGCTCGTGGCGTCGGCCATCGGCGTCGTGCTGGGCATCTTCCTGGCCATCGGGCTCAATGCACTGTTGCGCAGCGTCGGCTTCGCCGGCCCCGACACACCGCTCATCGTGCCGCCGTCAGCCGTGATCTCGTCGCTCCTGGTGGGCACGCTCATCACCCTGGTTTCCGCAGTGTTCCCCGCCCGCAAGGCCGCCACCGTCGCCCCCGTCGCCGCCATGCGCGACGTGGCCATCGACACCAGCTCGCGATCGCGGGTTCGTCTCGTGGCCGGTCTCGTCATCGTGGCCCTCGGCGGCGGTCTGCTGTACCTCGGCTTGTTCGGCAACACCGACAGCAGCCTGCAGGCCATCGGCGGCGGGGCCGCGGCCGTGTTCGTCGGGTTCGCCGTTCTCGGTCCGGTCATCGCGCCGGGGATGTCGCGCTTCCTCGGGTGGCCACTCCCCCGCTTCCGAGGGGTCACCGGACGCCTGGCCCAGGAGAACGCCATCCGCAACCCGCGGCGCACAGCCAGCACCGCTTCGGCCCTCATGATCGGGGTGGGCCTCGTGGTGTTCATCGCGGTCACGGCCGATTCGCTGAAGGCCTCCACCACCGATGCCATCGACGCCGCGGTGAAGGGCCAGTACGTGGTCAACACCTCCGGCTTCGGCCCCACCGCCCTCCCACCGTCACTGGCCGAACAGATGCGGGCTCTGCCTGCGGTGGCCACCGCGGCCGGCATTCGGGGTGGGTTCGCCAACATCGACGGCGACGCCCAGATCGTGTTGGCCGTCACCCCGACCGACGTGGCCCAGGTGATCGACTTCAAGGACGTGGACGGCCGCTTCACGGGCATCTCGGGCAACGGCGTCGCGGTCACCGAGAAGCAGGCCACCGACAACGGTCTCACCCTCGGCTCCACCGTGAGCGCCGAGTTCCTCCAGAGTGGTTCCACCACCCTCGAGGTCCAGTCGATCTACACCACCCAGTTCCCGCTCCAGGGCGCGGGGTGGATCATCAGTCAGGACCTCTACAACCAGTACTTCCCCCCTCAACAGCAGACCGACCAGGCCGTCTACGTGAAGCTCGTCGACACCAGCACGGAGGGAATCGCCGAGGCCCGACTCGCGCTCGAGGCGATCGTCGCCCCCTTCCCCGGAGCCGAGCTGCAGGACCTCACCGAGTTCAAGCAGAGCCAGACCGATCAGGCCAACACCTTCCTCATCATCGTGTACGTGCTCCTGGCGCTGGCGGTCGTGATCGCGATCGTCGGCGTCATCAACACCCTGCTGCTGTCGGTCTACGAGCGCACGCGCGAACTCGGGCTGCTGCGGGCGGTCGGCATGAGCCGGGGCCAGGTGCGGGGCAGCGTGCGGTGGGAGTCGGTGATCATCGCCCTCATCGGCACGCTGCTCGGACTGCTCATCGGCCTGGTGTTCGGTTGGGCTCTCGTGCGGGCCCTCAAGGACGAGGGCATCACCGTGTTCAGCATCCCGACCCTGCAGTTGGTCCTCCTGGTCATGGCGGCCGGGTTGGCGGGGGTCGGCGCGGCCCTGTACCCGGCGTTCCGGGCCGGCCGGCTCAACATCCTCACCGCCATCGCCACCGAATAGCGCTCAGGAGACACCCATGGCCCTCGATCCGCACCACCTGCCCGACGAGGTCACGGCGTTCCTCACCGAACGCCACCTGGCCACGCTCACCACCTTGCGCCCCGACGGCACGCCCCACGTGGTGGCCGTCGGGTTCTCGTGGGACCAGGACGCAAAGGTGGCCCGGGTCATCACCTGGGCCGGCAGCCGCAAGGCCCGCAACGTGGCCGAGCGGTGGGCGGGCCCGGCGGCGGTGTGCCAGGTCGACGGTGGCCGCTGGCTCACCCTCGAGGGCTCGGCGACGGTGACCGCCGAACCGGGGCCGGTGGCCGAAGCCGTGCGGCGCTACACCGAGCGCTACCGGGCTCCGAAGGAACGGTCGGACCGAGTGGTGATCGAGATCACCGTGACCAACGTGATGGGACGCGGCTGAGCCCCTACCGCCCCTCGGGTGGGCCTCCTGCGGCATCGGGCTCCACCCGGATGCTGTGGGGAAGCACCTCCGGTCGCAGGATCAATCGTGGCCCGCGATCCCAGGTGAAGTAGTTCCACGCCCAGCTCGTGAGGACCGACAGCCGATTGCGGGCCCCGACCAGGTACACGAGGTGCAACCCGAGCCAGGCCAACCAGGCGATCGGTCCGTCGAGCACGAACGGGCGACCGGAACGGCCCCGGGGGATCTCGGCCACCGCGGCGCGACGCCCGATCGTGGCCATGGTCCCTTTGTCGTGATACCGGAAGGGGCTGCGTGTCCGTCCCGTGAGGTCGCCCAGCACCTGCTCGGCGACGTGGCGACCGCCCTGGATGGCCACCTGGGCCAGTTGCGGAAGTCGCCCCCCATGACCGTCGTCGATGTCGGCGATGTCGCCCACCGCGAACGACTCCGGGTGCCCGGCGATCGACAGGTCGGCTTCCACCGGCACCCGGCCGGCGCGCCCGGGCGTGGTGCACAGGGCCGCGGCCAGGGGGGAGGCCTTCACCCCGGCGGCCCACACCACGAGGCGGGTGGGCACCACCTCACCGCTCGACAGCTCCACGTGGTCGACGGCGATCCGGCGCACCGCGGTGCCCAGGCGCACCTCGACCCCCCGCCGGGTGAGTGTGCGCTCGGCATAACGCTGCGACCGAGGGGAGAAGGGGGTCAGGAGCTGTTCTGACTGCTCGACCAGGATGACCCTGGCCCGGTGCACGTCGAGATCGTGGAAGTCCTGGTCGAGCACCTTGTCGAACAGCTCGACGAGGGCGCCCGCCACCTCGACGCCGGTGGGACCACCGCCGACGATCACGAAGTTCAGCACTCCCTCATCGACGAGGGCAGGGTCGCTGTCGGCGGCCTCGAACAACGTGAGCATGTGGTTGCGTACCTTGATGGCGTCCTCGAGCTGGTAGAGCGGGAACGAGTGCTCGGCCGCACCGTCGACGGCGAAATAGTTGGTGGTCGAGCCGGCGGCGACGATCAAGTGATCGAAAGCGATGGGCGGCTCGCCGGCCACCACGAGATGGCGCTGTTCCCAGTCGACACCGGTGACGGCCGACTTGCGAAAGAGCACGTGCTGGCGGCGCCGGAACATCCCTCGCACCACGTAGCCGACATCGGCGGCGTTCAACCCGGCGGTGGCCACCTGGTACAGCAACGGCAGGAAGGTGTGGAAGTTGTGGCGGTCGACGACGGTGACGTCGACGGGTTCGTCTTCGAGGCGCTTGGCCGCGGCGAGCCCGCCGAAGCCCGCGCCGACGATCACCACACGGGGACGGAGGGCAGCGGTCATGACACCCACTGTGCCGGGTCGGCGCGCCGATACCTCGTGAATGCCCGATGATCGGTGCCCGCCGGAGAGCCGAGGGAGGCGGGTCCTTGTATTCGGCGCGCGCTCGGGGAAAGCTCGACGGATGGAACTGACCGATCGTGATCGGGCCATCCTCGACTTCGAGCGCTCCTGGTGGAACGAGACCGGGCCCAAGGAAACGCTCGTCCAGGACAAGTTCGAGCTGTCGACCTCCCGCTACTACGAGATCCTGGGCGAGCTGCTCGAGAGTCCCGAGGCCTACGCCCATGACCCTCTGGGCGTGCGGCGTCTGCGCCGGCTCCGCGACCGGCGCCGCCGGGTGCGTCAGGAGTCGCGGAACGACACCACGGAGCAGCGAGGGCCGTGAGCCGTGAGTCGGGCTCGGCGGCCTCCGCCCCGGCCCGTGACAACCTCATCGGCGCGATCCTGATCGGGGTGGCCATCGTCATCGGCGTGGTGCTGCTGGTGCGGGGATACGACCAGGAAGGAGCGCTGGTCGTCACCGCCGGCGAGACCGAACAGAGCATCCCCACCATCGAGGCGCCGCCGGTGACCGAGGCCCCGGTGGCCAGACCCCCGGCCGAGGTCTCGGTGGTGGTGGCCAACGGAGCCGGCAGAGCCGGTGCGGCCGGTGCCGTGAAGTCAGAGCTGGCGACCGACGGATACACCACGGTGGCCACCGCCGATGCGGCACCCGTCACCACCACGCTCGTGTACTACGCCGACGGTGCCCAGGCCGAGGCCAAGGCGTTGGCCACCGTCATCGGCACCGACCCCAACGCGGTTCGAGTACTGCCGGCCCAGCCGCCGGTGGAGATGAACGGCGCCACCGTCCTCGTGGTCCTGGGCTCGGACAAAGCCTGACCGCGGTGGCCGCCGCGAGCGACGATCAGGCCGCCGACCTGTTCGCGTCTTTCGTCGCCGACCCGTCTCGGGCCGGCCTCTTCGTCGACTTCGACGGGACTCTGGCTCCGATCGTCGACGATCCCGACTCGTCGCGCCCGTTGCCGGGCGCGGTCTCGACCCTCGGCCGCCTGGCGTCGTACCTGGGGGTGGTGGCCGTGGTGTCGGGTCGCCCGGTCGAGGTACTGGGTCGGTTCTTCCCCGAACCCATCACCTTGTCGGGCCTGTACGGCCTGCAACGCCGACTCGACGGTCGTCGTGACGACCTGGCGGGCGCCGACGCATGGGCACCAGTGGTCGACGAGGCCGTCGAGCGCGCCGGGGCCCTGGGGCCACACGGCGTGCGCGTCGAGCACAAGGGGCTCTCGCTCACCCTCCACTTCCGAGAGCACCCCGACCAGGCCGAGCGGGTCGAACGGTGGGCGGCGAGCGAGGCGGCATCCACCGGGCTGGTGACACACGCGGCGCGCATGTCGGTCGAGCTGCGTCCACCCCTCGACGCCGACAAGCGCACGGCGGTGCTCGACCTGGCCGAAGGCCTCGGCGCCGTGTGCTATCTCGGCGACGACGTGGGTGATCTGCCCGCCTTCGCCGCCCTCGATGTACTGGCCACCCGCCAGGTGGTGACGGTGAAGGTGGCGGTGCACTCCACCGAGCAGGACCCTCGCCTGGGCGAAGCCGCCGATCTCACGGTGGACGGGCCCGAGGGCGTCCTTACCATCCTCACCGACCTGCTCGAACGCCTGTCGAGGTAGACGTCCCGGGTCAGCCGGCGGCGGCGAGCTGATCGGCCAGCCAGTCAGCCGGGGTGCGCTGCGCGGCCCGCTGGCGCAGCGCCCGACCCTCTGAGGCCCGGTCGGCCCGGCTCACCGACAGGGCCTCGGCGAGGGCATCGGCCGTGCCGCTCACGTCGTAGGGATGCACCGGTCGGGCCACGTCGGCCATCTGGTCCCACGCCCCCGCTTCGGGGCTGAGCAGGAGCAGGGCATCACGGTCGTTGACCATCGGGCCTTCCATGGCCACCAGGTTCAGGCCGTCGCGAATCGGGTTCACGAGTAAGACGTCGGCGCGCCGCAGCGCCGCGACCGACCGGGCGAAGTGGTCGATCGGGTCGAAGAGGATCGGCGTCCATCCGGGTGTGGCCCAGCGTTCATTGATGCGCCGAACGAGGGTCTCCACCTCCTGGCGATAGGCCAGGTACTCGGGGAGGCCTTCGCGTGACGGGTAGCAGAACGCCCCGAACACGACCCGCTCCCGCCACTCGGGCCGATGGGCGAGGAGATCGTCGAAGGCCTGGAAACCCCGCAGGAGGTTCTTCGACAACTCGATGCGGTCGACGCGCACGACGAAGGCCCGCTCACCCAGCAGGGCGTCGAGAGCCGCCAACTCGGTGATGCAGTCCTCCGACGACGCCACCGCCGCCATGTCGTCAGGGTCAGGGGCGAGGGCGGAGGCGAACGTGATCGGCGCCACGCCGAGCTGATCGCGACAGCACGCCGAGAAGGCATCGGCCCAACGGGCGCTGTGGAACCCACAGGCCCGGGCCGCGGCCATGCCGGCCAACAGCTCCGCCCCGAGGTCGGGCGGCAGCACCCGCCACACGTCGGGCGGGGCGAAGGGCGTGTGGCTGAAGTGGATGGTGTGCAGGTCCGGCCGTAGGTCACGCAACAAGCCGGGCACCAGGGCGAGGTGGTAGTCCTGCACCAGCACCGCGGCGCCGTCGGGTGCTTCGGCGGCCACGACCTCGGCAAAAGCCCGGTTGACGTCTCGGAAAGCCTGCCAGGCGTGCCGGAAGCGGGTGTCGAAACGGGGGCGGCGAGCCAGGTCGAACAGCCCGTGGTGGAGGAACCACAGCGTGGCGTTGCACACCATGTCGTAGGCCTCGCGATAGGTGTCGGGGTCGAGGGCCAGGGTGCGCACCCGAAAGCCCTCCGCTTCCACCATTCCCTGGCGGGCGGCCAGCCGGTCGCCCTCGCTCATCGCCGCGGCGATCCACACGGCGTCGGTACCGGCCACGAGCGGGGCGAGCCCGGACACCAGCCCGCCGGCGCCGCGCCGGGCGACCAGCTCGCCGTCGTCGTCGATGCGGAACGACAAGGGCCCCCGGTTCGAGACGATCACTACTGGTCGTTCCGCCATGGCGTGCGTTCTAGCCCCATGATGGGGGACATGCGAGTGCTGGTGGCTCCGGACAAGTTCAAGGGCACGGCGACGGCCCGAGAGATGGCCGACGGGATTGCGGCCGCGCTGGTCGCCGCCGGCCACCAGGCGGAGGCCTCCCCGATGGCCGACGGAGGCGAGGGCTTCCTCGACGCGCTGGGCGGCGCCAACCGCACCAGCACGGTGCGCGGCCCTCTCGGTCATCCGGTCGACGCGGGTTGGCGGCTGCACCGGCGCACGGCGGTGATCGAGATGGCTCGGGCCTCGGGGCTGGCGCTGGCGGGGGGCGCCGACGGCAACGACCCCGTGGACGCCACCACCTTCGGAACGGGTGAGCTGATCGGCGTTGCCGTCGAGTCCGGCGCCAACCGGGTGCTGGTGGGCGTGGGTGGATCAGCCACGACCGACGGGGGGCTGGGCGCGCTGAAGGCCCTCCACCCACCTCAGCGGCTGAAGGGGATCGAGCTGGTCGTGGCCTGCGACGTGACGACGGGGTTCGCCGCCGCCGCGCGCGTGTTCGGCCCGCAGAAGGGGGCCAGCCCCGCCCAGGTGAAGCTGCTCACCCGGCGCCTCGAACGGTTGACCGACGTGTTCCGCCAGGAGACGGGCGTCGACGTGGGGAGCATGCTCCGGGCCGGGGCCGCGGGCGGACTGGCCGGAGGGTTGGCCACCGTGGGGGCTGAGCTCGTGTCCGGGTTCGAGGTGGTGGCCGAGGAGCTCGACTTCGACGCCCAGTTGGGAGGAGTCGACCTGGTGATCACCGGGGAGGGCTTCCTCGACGATGAATCATTCACCGGCAAAGTAGTTGGGGGAGTGACCGAAGCCGCTCGCGAGCGCGGGGTGGCCGTGCTCGCCGTGGTCGGGGAGATCGTGGACCCGATCCCGGCGTTGCCCGCCCACCTGACGGTGGTCTCGCTCACCGACCGATTCGGCTCGGCCCGCTCTCACGACGACCCGTGCGGTGCCGCCGCCGAGGCCGCCGTCGCCCACTGCCGCCGCCGAGCCCCGGGCTGATCAGCGGGCCGCAGGGCGCAAGCGGTACTCGGCGAGCGAAGCCAGCGGGGGACGCTCGCGGTACACGATCTCGATGGCGTCGAGCTCCGGGGGCCTCAACCAGGCCCGATCCGGCACCAACCCCGGTGCGGCCCGGCGCAGCGCGGCCTGCAGCACCTGGGCGGCCATGGGCGACAGCTCGTGCAGGGGGCGGTTGCGGTGGATGCGCTGCCCGAGATCGACCTGGGCCAGGCGGCGCACCCCGAACCGCTCGGCGATGTCGATGAGCAGGGCGATGTCGACCCCGTACCCCTCGACGAAGGACACCTGCTCGAGCACCTCACGACGACCGCCGTACTCGCCGCTGAGCGGCTGCACGACCCCCGCCAGGTGGGGGAACAACAAAGTGAGCACGGGCCGGGCGACGAGCTCGGTGACCCGGCCGCCACCGCGAACCTGACCGTCGAAGGGCCGCTCGTAGAAGCCCTTGACGAAGGCCAGAGACGGATCGGTGAGCAGCGGGCCGAGCAGTCCGGTCACGAAGCGGGGGCTGAAGTCCTGCACGTCGGCGTCGCACCACACGACCACGTCGCCGACCGAGGCGTACAACGACTTCCACAGGGCCTCGCCCTTTCCGTGGCCCTGTCCGTGGTCGGCCAACACGTCCTCCGCCCGCACCACCCGAGCCCCGGCTCCGGTGGCCTCGGTGGCGGTGCGGTCGCTCGAGTGGTCGTCGACCACCACGATCTCGTCGACCAGGCCCAGGCCGTCGACCAGTTCCGAGCGAATGGTGGCCACGATGGCCCCGACCGTCGTCTCCTCGTTGCGGGCGGGGATGCACACCGACACGGTGGTGCCCGCCTTGGCCGCCACCAACTCGTCGACGTCGAAGTCCGAGGCGACGTGGGTGCGCAGGCCGGGGTCGCTCACGGCGGACATGATCCCATGACCGGTACCATCGGCGTTTGCCCCGCTGTTCGATCCGAAGGAAGTCCCATGAGCGTCACCGTCCGGGTTCCCCCCGTGTTCCGCACCATGACCGGCGGTCAGTCGCAGGTGGCGGTCGAAGGATCGACGGTGCAGGAGATCCTGACCAGCCTCGACGCCGCCCATCCCGGCTTCTCCGCCAAGCTGCTCGATGACGACGGCAAGCTCGTGCGCTACGTCAACATCTTCGTGGACGACGACGACGTGCGGTTCCTCGACGGCATGGCCACCCCGGTACCCGATGGCGTGACCGTGTCCATCATGCAAGCCGTCGCCGGCGGTTGATGCTTCTGCCCGCGCGGCGGCTCGCGATGCGAGACGGGACGCTGGCGCTTCCCCCAGGTTGCGATCTGGGCGCCCGGATGGTTTGCTATTAGCAGTCTCCGCCCGAGAGTGCTAACACCCCACGGAGGGAATCAACCCCATGGCCAAGACCATTCAGTTCGACGAAGAAGCGCGACGAGCGCTCGAGCGAGGCATGAACCAGCTCGCCGATGCCGTGCGCGTCACCCTCGGCCCGAAGGGCCGCAACGTGGTGCTCGACAAGAAGTGGGGCGCCCCCACGATCACCAACGACGGTGTCTCCATCGCCAAGGAGATCGAACTCGAGGACCCGCTCGAGCGCATCGGCGCCGAGCTGGTCAAAGAGGTCGCCAAGAAGACCGACGATGTCGCCGGTGACGGCACCACCACCGCCACCGTGCTGGCCTGGTCGATGGTCCGTGAGGGCCTGCGCAACGTGGCCGCCGGCGCCAACCCCATGTCGCTCAAGAAGGGCATCGAAGCGGGCGTCGTCGCCGCCGTCGAGGGCATCAAGGCCGTGTCGGCCGATGTCGAGGACAAGAGCCAGATCGCCCAGGTGGCCGGTATCTCCGCCGCCGACCCGGAGATCGGTGCGATGATCGCCGAGGCCATCGACAAGGTGGGCAAGGACGGCGTCATCACCGTCGAGGAGTCGAACACCTTCGGCATGGAGATGGACCTCGTCGAGGGCATGCGCTTCGACAAGGGCTACATCTCGCCGTACTTCGTCACCGACACCGAGCGCATGGAAGCCGTGCTCGAGGACCCCTACATCCTGCTGGTCGGCTCGAAGATCACCGCCGTGCGCGACATGGTGCCGGTGCTCGAGAAGATCATGCAGTCGGGCAAGCCACTCGTGATCATCGCCGAGGACGTCGAGGGCGAGGCCCTGGCCACCCTGGTCGTCAACAAGATCCGCGGCACCTTCAACTCGGTGGCCATCAAGGCCCCCGGCTTCGGCGACCGCCGCAAGGCGATGCTCCAGGACATGGCCATCCTCACCGGCGGCCAGGTCATCACCGAAGAGGTGGGCCTCAAGCTCGAGAACACCACCGTCGACCTGCTGGGCCGGGCCCGCAAGATCGTGGTCACCAAGGACGAGACCACCGTCGTCGAGGGCTCGGGCGAAGAGACCGACATCCAGGGTCGTGTCGCCCAGATCAAGGCCGAGATCGAGAACACTGACTCCGACTACGACCGCGAGAAGCTCCAGGAGCGCCTCGCCAAGCTGTCGGGTGGAGTGGCCGTGCTGAAGGTCGGCGCCGCCACCGAGGTGGAGCTCAAGGAGAAGAAGCACCGCATCGAAGACGCGGTCAGCACCACCAAGGCCGCCATCGAAGAAGGCGTGGTCGCCGGCGGTGGGGTCACCCTGCTGCGAGCCCAGGCCAAGGTCCTCGAACTGGTGAAGGACCTCCCCCACGACGAGGCCACCGGGGCACGCATCGTGGCCCACGCCCTCGAGGAGCCCATCAAGCAGATCGCCACCAACGCCGGCCTCGAAGGTGGCGTCGTGGTGGAGCGGGTGCGCAACCTCAAGAACCCGAGCGAGGGCCTCAACGCCGCCACCGGCGAGTACGAGGACCTGGTGAAGGCCGGCATCATCGACGCCGCCAAGGTCACCCGCTCGGCGCTGCAGAACGCAGCCTCGATCGCCGCGCTGTTCCTCACCACCGAGGCCGTGATCGCCGACAAGCCCGAGCCCTCGGGCGGCGGCATGCCCGGAGGCATGGAGGACTACTGACCCTTTCGGGCCCGGGCCCGGACGGTCGACTGTTGTTCAACGGGGTGCCCCTCACCGGGCGCCCCGTTGCGCGTCCGGGACTCGGTACGGTTAGTGGATGCCTCGGGGCCGCAGCGACACCACGATGAGCCGTCGCTACGACGGCGTCACCCTGCGGCGCGGGCCCGACGAGGTGATCGTCGAGGAGCCCCTGGCCATCCACCTCGACGACACGCTGGTGGCCACCACCATGCGCACCCCCGGACACGACTTCGAGCTGGCGGTGGGGTTCTGCTTCACCGAGGGCCTGCTCGCCGGCGCGCCGGTGTTCACCTGCCGGTACTGCGGCACCGGGACGGCCGTCGACACCGAGTTCAACGTGGTATCGGTCGACACCGGTGGACGGGCGCCGGCGCCCACCCCCCGACTCGGTCCGGCCACGTCGTCGTGTGGGCTGTGCGGCAGCACCAGCATCGACGAGCTGGCCGACCGTCTCGAACCACTTCCTGCCGTCGCCGGACCGTCGCTCGACGTGCTCGCCGCCGCGCCCGATGCCCTGCGCGAGGCCCAAGGCCTGTTCGACACCACCGGGGCGGTGCACGCGGCGGGAGCCTTCACCGCCGACGGCACCATGACCGTCGTCCGCGAGGACATCGGACGCCACAACGCCGTCGACAAGGTGATCGGTCGGATGCTGCTCGACGACGCTCTGCCCGCTACCGGGCTGGGCCTGGCCGTCAGCGGGCGGGCGTCGTTCGAGCTGGTGCAGAAGGCGTGGGCGGCGGGATTCGCGGCGATGGTGGCGGTCAGCGGCCCGTCGGCGCTCGCCGTCGACACCGCCCGACGAGCCGGACTGGTGCTGATGGGCTTCGCGCGCGACGGAGGTGGCAACCTCTATGCACCCCTCGACGGCGGTCCTGTCCCGCCGCCCGCCTGATCCCCCGGAGCGTTCGTGCCCGACCCCACCGCCAAACCCACCCGCTCCCGTCGGGTGGTGGCCCGCCTCACCGACAAGCTGCCCGTCACCCCCGAGTTGTGGGTGAGCGCCCGCCCCAACGGCATCGGCCTTACGAAGCCCAACCACTTCGGCGACATGGCCCGCCTCGCCTGGGACAACCGCGGGAACCCCACCTACGCCTGGAAGGTGCTCACCCAGGGGGTGTGCGACGGGTGCGCGCTCGGCGTGGCCGGCCTGCACGACTGGACCATCGACGGGGTGCACCTGTGCACCACCCGGCTGCGCCTGTTGGAGGTCAACACGGCCCCCGCCCTCGATCCCGCCGTGCTGCGCGACGCCGAGTCCCTGCGAACCCGAACGGGGGCCGAACTGCGGGCGCTGGGTCGCCTGGGGCACCCGATGCGGCGACGCCAGGGTGAGCGGGGCTTCACCCGCATCACCTGGAACGAAGCCCTCGACGCCCTGGCCGGCGGCCTCCGAGCCGCCGGGCCCGATCGCACGGCGATGTTCCTGACCAGCCGGGGCGTGACCAACGAGACCTACTACGTCGCCGGCAAAGCCGCTCGGGCGATGGGCATCGCCAACGTCGACTCCGCCGCCCGGGTGTGCCACGCCCCGTCCACCACCGCCCTCAAGGCGACCATCGGCGTGGCTGCGTCGACCTGTTCGCTCCAGGACGTGATCGAGAGCGACCTCGTGGTCATCTGGGGGGCCAACCCGGCCAACAACCAGCCGGTGTTCATGAAGTACCTGTTGCTGGCCCGCAAGCGGGGCTGCAAGGTGGTGGTCGTGAACCCCTACCTCGAGCCCGGGCTCGAGCACTACTGGGTGCCGTCGAACGTCGAGTCGGCGATGTTCGGCACCAAGATGTGCGACCTGCACCTACCGGTGCGCCCCGGTGGCGACATCGCCTTTGCCAACGCCGCCCTCAAGCTGCTGATCGAGCGCGACGCCGTGGACCGGACCTTCGTCGAGGCCCACACCGACGGCTGGGACGACCTCGTGGCCCACCTCGACACCCAGCCCCTCGACGGTCTGCTGGCCGAAGCCGGGCTCAGCCTCGACCAGGTGGAGGCCTTCGTCGACCTGTACGCCGAGGCCGGTGCCGCGGTGCTCTTGTGGTCGATGGGCATCACCCAGCACCGCGAGGCCCGGCACGGGGTGGAGGCCATCGTGAACCTGGGCCTGGCACGGGGCAACGTGGGCCGCGACGGCGCCGGGCTCATGCCCATCCGTGGTCACTCCGGGGTGCAGGGCGGCGCCGAGATGGGGGCCTACGCGACGGCGTTTCCAGGGGGCATCACCCCGAGCCCCGAGACGGCAGCCTTGCTGAGCGAACAATGGGGTTTCGAGGTGCCCGCCCACCCGGGTCTCACCGCGGCCGAGATGCCCGAGGCCGCCGAGCGGGGCGAGATCGACGTGCTGTGGATGTCGGGCGGCAACTTCCTCGACGTACTGCCCGACCCACCCCGGGTGGAGGCGGCACTGGCATCGGTGCCCCTTCGGGTCCACCAGGATATCGTGGTCAGCTCGCAGATGCTGGTGCCCGGAGACGACGTGATCCTGCTGCCGGTGGCCACCCGCTACGAGCAGGAGGGCGGCGGAACCGAGACCACCACCGAGCGCCGCATCGCCTTCTCCCCCGAGATTCCCCGACAAGTGGGTCTGGCCCGCAGCGAGTGGCGCCTGTTCGCCGACGTGGCCCGACGGGTCGACCCCGACCTCACCCCGTTCTTCGAGTGGTCCGACAATCAGGCCCTGCGGGCCGAGATCGCCCGGGTGGTGCCCACCTACGCCGGTATCGAGGACCTCGCCACCACCGGCGACGCCGTGCAGTGGGGTGGGCGCCACCTGTGCGCCGACGGCGTGTTCGCCACGCCCACGGGTCGGGCGCAGTTCACGCCGCTCTCGCCACCACGTCACGACCTCGGGCCGGACGAGTACACGGTGGCCACCCGGCGGGGCAAGCAGTTCAACTCGATGGTCTTCGGTGAGCGCGACCCCCTCACCGGCGCAACCCGAGATGCCATCTACATCGATGCCGCCGATGCCGCCGTCCTGGGACTGGTCGAGGGTGACCGCGTGACGCTGCGCTCGACGACCGGTGAGTACACCGGTCGGCTGCGCCTGGCCCGGCTGCCCAGCCGGAGCCTCCAGGTGCACTGGCCCGAGGGCAACGTGCTCATCGCCGGCGGCGCCGAGCACCGCGACGAGGGGTCACAGGTGCCCGACTACAACGCCGTCGTGACCCTGGAGCCCACATCGGACTGACGATCCCGTACCGCCGGTCAGCGGCACCATCAGCGGCCGACCAGGCCGAGCTGGCGGGCCATCATTCCAGATACACCTTCATGGCCGGTCGGCGCTCGGACCCGTCCTCCTACACTGACGTCATGACCGAGCCTGTGTCCCCGTCGGTCGGCCTGGGGGTGGTGCACCTGTTCTGCAAGGTGTCGCCGCTCGCCGAGGCCGACGCCATCGTCGCTGCCGTCGAGAAGGCCCAGGCCGGCGGCGACCAGGTCGTCACCGTCGCCGTGCTCGGCCACAAGGCCGATCTGGCCTTCATGGCCCTCGGCCCCGACCTGTGGCGTCTCCGTGACCTCCAGTCCGCCCTCCAGGCCGCCGGCCTCGACGTGATCGACTCGTACGTGTCGCTCACCGAGTTGAGCGAGTACGCCCAGGGCGTGCCCGAGCCGATGCGCTCGGCCCGGCTGCACCCCGATCTCCCGCCGGAGGCGAAGCCGGCGTGGTGCTTCTACCCGATGTCGAAGAAGCGCGAGGCCGACGCCAACTGGTTCACGCTGCCTTACGACGACCGCAAGGAGCTCATGTACGAACACGGCGCCTCGGGTCGAGCCTTCGCCGGTCGGCTGGTGCAGGTCATCACCGGCTCGGCCGGTCTCGACGACTACGAGTGGGGCGTCACCCTGTTCGCCACCCACCCCGACGACCTCAAGGAGGTCGTCTACACGATGCGCTTCGACAAGGGCTCTGCGGTCTACGCCGAGTTCGGGCCGTTCTACACCGGCATGGTGGCGCCGGTCGCTGACGTCCTGGCCCGCCTCGGTGTCGACTGACCTCACCGCCACCGATCCCCAGGTGGCGGTGGCCCTCGATCGGCTGCGGACCGGGCTGACCGGTCTCGACCGCGTGGTGGTGGCGTTCAGCGGTGGGGCTGATTCGGCACTGCTGGCCTACGTCGCTCACCAGGCGCTCGGCTCCGAGCGTTGTCTGGTGGTCACTGCGGTCTCACCATCGCTGGCCGGCGACGAGCACGACGACTGCGCGGCGCTGGCCGCCGAATGGGGCCTGCGTTGGCAGGAGGTCGTCACCACCGAGATGGAGTCGGCGGCGTACCGCACCAACGGCGGCGACCGGTGCTTCCACTGCAAGTCGGCCCTCATGGACGCGGTGGGGCCCATCGCGGCCGCCGAACGGGCCACCGTGGTGATGGGGGTGAACGTCGACGACCTCGGCGACCACCGCCCGGGGCAGCGGGCCGCGGCCGAGGCCGGCGCGGTGTTCCCCCTGGTCGAGGCCGGCTTCACCAAAGCCATGGTGCGCGCCGCGTCACATCAGCTCGGCCTGCGCACGTGGGACAAGCCGGCGGCTGCCTGCCTGGCGTCGCGTGTTCCCTACGGCACCACGGTCACCGTCGACGTGCTCAGCCGGGTGGAGCGGGCCGAAGCGGCGTTGCGGGCCCTCGGGTTCGCCGAGTTGCGGGTTCGTCATTACGACGACACCGCCCGCATCGAGGTGCCGCTCGACATGCTGGCGCAAGTCGTCGGGCAGCGGGCCGAAGTGGTCGAGGTCGTCACCCGCGTCGGCTACCGCTACGTCACCCTCGACCTCGAAGGCCTGCGCTCCGGCAACCTCAACCAGGCCCTGGCCGACTGAGCGAGGGCCCGCGACCACGAGCCCGGTCGTCACCAGCCCCAGGAACCGGCGCCACCCTTGAACGGGCCGACGACCTTCGAGGTGACCCAGCCGCCGTAGAAGCCGCCTTCGTTGGCCTGAACGGTCTCGCCGTCGACACTGCAGGTGTCCATGTGCTGGACGTAGAAGGCGATGTGCCCGGCAATGGCCTCGAACCCGGGCCACGGGGCCGGGTAGCTCCACGCCACATCGGGAGCCGTGCGCTCGCCGACCTGCACCGAGAAGTACGCGGCCACGCCCTTCCACTCGCACGTGGAGCGCCGAGCCGACGACACCAGAGCGCTCATGTCGACGTCGGCGGCGGGCAGGTAGAAGCCCGGGGCCTGGCTGGTCTCGAGTACCCGGACGGGCCGGCGGGTGTCGGCGATCACCCGACCGGCGAACTGCACCACGACGTGCATGGTGCCCGGCTCCACCCGGGGGGGACGGGGGTAGTCCCACACCGACTCCTGGCCGGGACCGGGTTCGATACGTCGGGGGCGGGCCACATGGGCCAGCATGGGTGGTGATGGAAGCCGATGCCAACCCCAGCGGGCCCTCCGCCGACGATCTCGCCGCGCTGGCCCGCTACGCCACCGACCTGGCCGACGGCGTGGACCGGGCGCTGCCGGGGTGGGTGGTCGCCACGGTACGCCGGGCCTACCGCGCCGGAACCACGAACGAAGCCCCGGCCGACGTGGTGAGCGCGGCCCAGGAGGCCGGGGTCGCCGCCGCCGCCGACGTGGGTCCGAGGGTGCGAGCGATGCTGGCCCTCGACATCGACGAGCAGCGGGTCAATCCCCTGTCGATCGTGCGGACCGCCACCCGCTACCCGACCGAGGTGCTACGCGCCGCCGGCGTGGCACCAGTCGCTCGCGACGCCACCGCCGTGCGCCAGTTCCCCGACGACGACTACGACGTCACGCCTGCGTTCTTCGCCGACCTCGACCCCGACCTCAACACACCGGGACTGACGTGGGGGGCGGCCAAGGCCCACGTCCACCTGGCCCGGCGTCGGGCCGCCGGCCAACGATGAGCGTCGTCGTGGCCCTCGTCGGCGACCTGATGGATCGCTCCCGCTTCGACGTCCTCGGGGCGCAAAGTGTCGACGTTCGCTTCGTGGGCACCGCCGAACAGCTCGACGAACAGCTCCAGGGCCTCACTCCCCCGGTGACCGTGGTCGTCGATCTGGCCCGACCCGACGCCCTCGACGGAATCGCCGCCGGCCACCGGCAGGCGGCCCGCGTGCTGGCCTACGGCTCCCACGTCGACCGGGACCGCCTCGATGCCGCCCGTGCCGCCGGTGCCGAGGTGCTGGCCCGGTCGGCTTTCTTCTCCCGCCTGCCCGACCTGCTGACCTGAGGCGGGGCGACCGGTCAGGGCTCCTCGGGCTCGACGATCTGCCACCCGGCCTCGGAGACGAGGCGCGGTTCGAAGAACAGGCAGCCCTCGGGGCAGGCGAACGGGGCCTCGTCGTTGGCCCCGAGGCGGCATCGCTGCACGAGATCGCCCGTGCCCGTCGACCGGCTCGAATAGTGACGGCAATCCTCACGCACGGCCATCGCCGAATTCTGGCATCCGAACACCCCCGCGGGCGCGACGCCCGGCGGTCGCGGGCGGGAACGAGCGGTACCGTCCACGCCATGGGTGAACGTCTGCTGGTGATCGGAGGCGATGCCGGCGGCATGGCCGCGGCCTCGGGGGCACGTCGGGCTCGACCCGATCTCGAGATCGTGGTGTTCGAGAAGGGCGTCCGCACCAGCTACGCGGCCTGCGGGATCCCGTTCCACGTGGGGGGTGAGGTACCCGACGTGGAATCGCTGGTGGCGAGGTCGCCCGAGACATTCCGCACTCGCCAGGACATCGATGTGCGCCTCCGCCACGAAGCCGTCGCCATCGACCTCGACGCCCGCACCGTGCAGGCCCGCGACCTCGAGAACGACGTCACCGTCACGTTGGGGTTCGACCTGCTCATGTACGGCACCGGCGCCCGCCCGGTGCGCCCCGACTGGCCGGGTGTCGACCTCCCCCACGTGCACTTCGCCCACACCCTCGCCGACGCCGGCCGCCTCGCCACCGTGGCCGCCGAAACCCGGGGAAGGCCGGTCGCCGTCGTCGGTGGCGGCTACATCGGCATCGAGATCGCCGAAGCGTTCGTGCAGAGGGGCGCCGAGGTGACGCTGTTCGCCAAGGCCTCGCAGCTGCTCACGAACCTCGACGCCGACATGGCGGCGCTGGTGGGGGCCGCGGCCGAGCGGGTGGGTGTGGACGTGCGGCTCGACGAGGGGGTCACCGGCATCGAGCCCGGGCGGGTGGTCACCCAGAAGGGGACGTACCCCGCCGAGGTGGTGGTGCTCGGCATGGGCGTCATGCCCAACGGCGAGCTGGCCGCCGCCTCCGGGCTGGCCACCGGGGTGCGCGGTTCGGTGGTGGTGGACGATCACCAGCAGGCGGCGGCGGGGGTGTATTCGGCCGGCGACTGCTGCCAATCGATCCATCGGGTCACCGGGCGACCCACGTGGATCGCCCTCGGCACGGTGGCCAACAAACAGGCCCGGGTAGCGGGCACCAACCTGGGCGGCGGCGACGCCACCTTCCCCGGGGTGCTCGGCACCGCCATCACCAAGCTCTGCGACACCGAGATCGCCCGCACCGGCCTCACCGAGGCCGAGGCCGAGGCCAGCGGACTCGACGCCGTCGCCACCGTGGCCGAGGCCAGCACCCGGGCCCACTACTTCCCGGGCAACGGGCCGATCACGGTGAAGCTGGTCCACGAGCGGGACAGCCGACGCCTGCTCGGCGGCCAGATCGTGGGCGCACCCGGCGCGGGCAAACGCATCGACACCATCGCCACTGCCCTGTGGGCCGGGCTCACCGTCGACGACCTGGTCAACCTCGACCTCGCCTATGCGCCCCCCTTCTCTCCCGTCTGGGACCCGGTGAACAGCGCCGCTCGCCAGGCCCGCTGACCCTCGTCACCCCGGCCCCCGGCCCCTCACCCCGACGACGTCGCCGAGGACCCAGAGCCCGATCGGCGCTCGCCCGCTCGGAGCAACGGAGGGAGACTGTGGGCATGAAACTCGTCACCGCCATCGTCAAGCCCCACAAGCTCGAGAACGTCAAGGAGGCCATGAAGGCCGTCGGCGTCACCGGCCTCACCGTCGAGGAGGTGAAGGGATTCGGCCGCCAGGGCGGCAAGACCGAGATCTACCGAGGGGCGGAGTACACCGTCGACCTGCTCCCGAAGGTCAAGGTCGAAGCGGTGATCGAGGACGACCAGGTGGGCCTGGTCGTCGAGACGATCTGTCGCAACGCCCGCACGGGCAACATCGGTGATGGCAAGGTGTGGGTCACCACGGTCGATCAGATCGTGCGCATCCGCACCGGAGAACTCGGGCCGGACGCCATCTGACCGTCTGCGCCCGGTCCGGGGGCGACGCCCCGACTCCCCCGTACCGCCCAGGAACGCCGTGACCCCCCGCCTCGACCGCCAGTCCGTCCTCGACGATCCGTCTCTGCACGGGGTCGACCTGTGCCGGGCCCTCTCCGAAGCCGTGGACGAGTGGTTGCGGGCGCTGTGGGCCGACGCCGATGGCCCCGACACCGGCGCGGCCCTCGTGGCCGTCGGCGGGTACGGCCGAGCCGAGCTCTCGCCCGGCAGCGACATCGACGTGTACCTCCTCCACGACGCCGGCCGCGACATGGAGCCCCTGGCCCAGCGCATCTGGTACCCGATCTGGGACGCCAACCTGAAGCTCGGGCACGCCGTGCGCACCGTCAAGGACACGATGTCGCTGGCCGCCGACGACCTCGACACCGCCACCGCGGTGCTGTCGGCTCGCCCCGTCGCCGGCGACCCCCGCTTCGCCACCGAGCTGGCCGACAAGGGCCTGGCCCTGTGGCAGAAGCGCAACCGCCGCTGGCTCACCGAGGTCGGCCAGCGGGTGACCGACCGGCACGAAGAGGCCGGAGAGGTGGCCTTCCTGCTGGAGCCCGACCTGAAGGACGGCCGGGGGGGTCTACGCGACGTGCACGCCATCCGTTGGGCGGAGAAGGCCCAGGCCACGCTGCTCGCCGGTGACGACGAGGACATCGAGGCCGCCTACCGAGTGGTGCTCGCGGCCCGCGTCGAGCTGCACCGCCGCACCGGCCGCCACAGCGACCGGCTGCTGCTCGAGGAGCAGGACGCGGTGGCCGCCGCCCTCGGGTACGGCGACGCCGACGACCTGATGCGAGACCTCTCCTCCGCAGCCCGTTCCATCGCCTGGGTGAGCGACGATCTCTGGGCCCGGGTGGAATCATCGCTCGAGGGCCCCTTCCGCCGCCGACTGTTCCGTGACAAGGACGTCGCTCCCGGAGTGATCCTGCGGGAGGGCACCGTGCAACTCGCGCTCGGCGCCGACCCCGCCGAAGACCCGCTGCTCGTGCTGCGGGTGGCCGTGGCCGCAGCCCGTCACCAGGCTCGCATCGAACGCAACACCCTGCACCTGCTCGCCGACTCCGCCCCCATCCCCACCCCGTGGTCCGAGGAGGCCCGCCGCCTCTTCGTCGACCTCTTCCTGGCCGGACGTCCCGCCGTCGAGGTCGTCGAGACGCTCGACCAGCGCGGCCTATGGGAGCCGATCATCCCCGAATGGGCGGCGGTGCGGTGCAAGCCACAACGCAACGCCTACCACCGCTTCACCGTCGACCGGCACCTCTCGGAAGCGGCCGCCAACGCGGCGTCGGTCGTCGACCGGGTCGACCGGGCCGATCTGCTCGTGGTGGGCGCGCTGCTGCACGACATCGGCAAGGGCTTCCCCGGCGAGCATGTCGAGGTCGGCATCGAAAAGGTGGCCGAGATGGCTCCCCGCATGGGCTTCACCGACGACGACACCGCGACCCTGCAACAGATGGTGCGCCACCATCTCCTGTTGCCCGACGTGGCCACCCGACGCGACCTGTCCGACGACGGCACCATCGCCCACGTGGCCGAGGCCGCCGGCAACCTCACCACCCTGCGCCTCCTCGACGCCCTCACCGAAGCCGACTCCATCGCCACCAGCACGGCCGCATGGGGCACCTGGAAGGAAGAACTGGTGGGTGTGCTCGTGGCCCGCACCGCCCATGTGCTCGGCGGCGGAGAACTGTCGGACGTGCCGTCGGCGGCGTTTCCCAACCCCGAACAGCTGGCTCTGCTCGCCCAGCGGCGCCGCATCATCGAAGCGCTCGACGACCGGCTCACCGTGGTGAGCCCCGACCGACCAGGCATGTTCGCCCGGGTGGCGGGGGTGCTGTCACTGCACGGCCTCCAGGTCCTCGAAGCGGCGGTGCACACCGACGACGCCGACATGGCCCTCGAAGCGTTCCGGGTCGAGTCGAGCTTCGGCTCCACCATCAACTGGGACCGCGTGATCCGCGACATCGAGCGTGCTCTCGACGGCCGGTTGGCCCTCGAGGCCCGGCTCGCGGAACGGGCCCGGGTCTACACCCGCCCCCGCCGCCTACCCGGCCTGATCACCCACCCAGAGGTGATCATCGACAACCGGCTGTCGAGAACCTCCACGGTGCTGGAGGTGCGGGCCCCCGACGCCATGGGTGTGCTGTGGCGCATCACCCGGGCCCTGCACGACCTCGACCTCGACGTGACGTCGGCCAAGATCCAGACGATGGCCACCGATGCCGTCGACTCCTTCTACGTCCACGACGCCGAGGGCCGCAAAGTGACCGACCAGACCTACCTCGAAGAGATCGAGCGGGCCCTGCTGTTCGCCCTCGGCGACGGGGACTGACCAGGTGGCCCGGTAGCGTCGGGTCATGAGCGAACCGGCCTCCGACGTACCGGCGCCCACGCCCCAGGATCTGGTGCGATGGAGCGAGGCCCTCGCCGGAATCGCCCGCACCGGCCTCGGGTTCACCGAGAGCCTCTACGAGCAGGAACGGTTCGAGGAGGTGCTGGCCGTGGCCGCCGACATGCGGGTGGCCGCCGGGAGCGGCTACGACGCCGAGACACTCGTGCACGAGTGGATGCGGTCGGTGGGCCAGGGTGTGCCCGGCTACCAGACGCCCAAGGTGGCGGTCGGGGCGGTGGTCGGCAACGACAAGGGCGAGATCCTGCTGGTGCAGCGCTCCGACTCCGGCGTGTGGCTCTACCCCACCGGCTGGGCCGACATCGGCTACTCGGCGTCGGAGGTGGCGGTCAAGGAGGTCAGCGAGGAGACCGGCATCGAGTGCGAGGTGGTGCGGCTCATCGCCGTGCTCGACGGGCTCCGCCAAGGCTTCACCCGTATCCCGCTCTACTCGCTGGTCTTCCATTGCCGTGCCGTGGGCGGTGAGCTCGCGGCCCATCCGCTGGAGTGCCGCGACGTGGGCTGGTTCCCCCTCGACGCGCTGCCGCCCCACACCGTCGGCGTCGACCAGTGGGGCGCGATCGCCCGTCAGGCCCTCGGCGGGGGGCCCGTCGACGTGCACTACGACCGGCCCCGCGACCCCACCTGGCGGGGCCTGCACGACGTATAGCCGGCGAAGGGTTCAGTCGAGGTCGCGCAGGAAGCGCTCGACCTCGTCGACCAGGCTCTCGCCGTCGTTGATCGAGTCGGGCTCGGTGTCGTAGCGCTGCTCGAGTTGGGCCACGTAGTCGGTGGTCTCTTCGTCCTCGCCCACCAGGTCCGAGACCTGCTGCTCGTAGGCCGTGGTGGCCAGCTCGAGCTCGGGCGCAGCAACGCTGACGTCGAGCAGGCGAGCCGCACGCTGCACGAGGGCGAGGGCGGCCTTGGGCGACGGGGCCGACGGAACGTAGGTGGGCACGGCCGCCCACAGCCCGGCCGACCGCAGCCCGGCGGCGTGGCAGGCCGTGTGCAACACACCGGTCATGCCCGTCGGGCCCTCGTAGCGCGACGGCACCAGGTCGAGCTCGCCCACGACGTCGTCGTCGTAGGCGGTGCCGAACACCGACACCGGGCGGGAATGGGGCACCTCGGCCAGCAGGGCCCCGAGGGTGACCACCAGCCGGGCGTCATAGGTCTTGGCCACGGCGATGACGTGGTCGCAGAAGGTGCGCCACCGCAGTTGCGGCTCGACTCCCGAGAGGGCGATGACGTCGAGGTCGGCTCCGAGGACGGTGGCGGCGGAGAAGACGTTCTCGGGCCAGTCGATGGTGCGCACACCGTGCTCGTCGAAGCGCACGGTCGGGCGGGTGTCGGTGAAGTCGAAGAAAACCTCGGGGTCGATGGACGCGAACGGGCGGGCTCGCCAGTGCTCGGTCAGGAACTGCACGGCGGTGGTGGCGGCGTCACCGGCGTCGCTCCAGCCGCCGAAGGCCACGATCAGCACCGGCTGGCGCAGGGCGGGGCGCTCGTCCCAACGAAGGTGCTCGAAGCGGTCCGGGGTGCCGTCGGGGGGATCGACCATCGTCGGCGAGGTTACCGGAGCCGACGGACGCGGCTGCCGAGGCCGACGGGGCACCGGCGTCCACGGGGTACGGTCGGCGATGTGCCCGCCATCGAGATCATCGAGGCCACCGAGGTCACGCCGGCGCTGGTCGAGGCCTTCGCCCGCCTGATCCCTCAGCTCTCGTCGTCGAACCCGCCCCCGTCGGCGGCGGAGCTCGCGGCCATCGTGGCCTCGAAGGCCAGCGTGCTGCTGCTGGCGGTGGACCGTGATGCCGACGACCGGATCGTGGGCAGCCTCACCTTGGCCTGGTTCCGTATCCCCACCGGGGTACGAGCCTGGATCGAGGACGTGGTCGTCGACGGTGACGCCCGCGGTCAGGGGGTGGGCGAGCAGCTCAACCGGCAAGCCCTCGGCGTCGCCCGGGTGCTGGGGGCGCGCACCGTCGACCTGACGTCGCGCCCCAGTCGCGAGGCGGCCAACCGCCTCTACCAGCGGATCGGGTTCGAGGCTCGCGACACCGCCGTCTACCGCTTCGATCTCGGGTGACGGGCGGCGGTCGGGTTGACTGCGGGGCCGGACCATTGATCTAATGAAAAGCATTACAACGACCCCAGGGGAGCACGACCAGCGATGACCGACGACGCAGGCACCACCAACGACGCAGGCACCGCCGACGACGCCCTCGATGCCGCCCGTCGGAAGTATGCGGTCGAACGCGAGAAGCGTCTCCGCTCCGACGGCCTGGGCCAGTACCAGGACCTCAGCGCCTTCGACGACGATCTCGACCGGGACCCCTACGTCGAGCCGGGCTTCGACCGGGACCCATACGTCGAGGAGACCGAGGTGGTCATCGTGGGCGGTGGGTTCGGCGGCATGCTGGCCGGCATCAACCTCACCAAGGCCGGCATCACCGACTTCCGGATCGTCGAGAAGGCCGGCGACTTCGGCGGCACCTGGTACTGGAACCGGTACCCCGGCGCGGCCTGCGACGTGGAGTCCTACGTCTACCTCCCGCTGCTCGAGGAGACGGGCTACATGCCCACCGAGAAGTACGCCAAGGCTCCCGAGATCTTCGCCTACTGCCAGCTCCTCGGCCGCACCTTCGACCTCTACCGCGGCGCTTTGTTCCAGACCCAGATCGCCGGAGCAGCGTGGGACGACGACACCCAGCGCTGGATCGTCACCACCAGCCGCCAAGACCGTTTGTCGGCGAAGTACCTCGTCATCGCCGGCGGCATCCTCAGCAAAGCCAAGCTGCCCCGCATCCCCGGCATCGAGACCTACGCCGGCAAGGCCTTCCACACCAGCCGGTGGGACTACGGCTACACCGGCGGCAGTACCAGCGAGCCCATGGTGAACCTCGCCGACAAGCGCGTCGGCATCATCGGCACCGGTGCCACCGCCGTGCAGGTCGTGCCCAAGCTGGCCGAATCGGCCAAAGAGCTCTTCGTCTTCCAGCGCACGCCGTCCACCGTCGGTTGGCGCGGCAACAAGCCCACCGACACCGAGTGGTTCAAGAGCCTCGAGCCGGGCTGGCAGTGGGAACGAGTCGAGAACTTCACCAACGCCGTCATGGGCACCCAGCCCGAGGTCGACATGGTGCAGGACGCCTGGACCGAGATGATGTGGGTCGACGTCAAGGGAGCCGTGCAGACCCCCGAGGAGATCGCCGAGCTCGAGCGCATCGACTTCGTGAACATGGAGGGTGTCCGCCACCGCATCGAGGACCTCGTCGACGACCTCGACACGGCCGAGAAGCTGAAGCCCTGGTACGGCCAGTGGTGCAAGCGGCCGTGCTTCCACGACGAGTACCTGCCCGCGTTCAATCATCCCAACGTGCAACTGGTCGACACCGACGGGCGGGGCGTCGAGCGGATCACTGCGGCCGGCCCCGTGGTCGACGGCGAGGAGTACCCCCTCGATCTGTTGATCTACGCCTCCGGCTTCGAAGTGACCACCGACTACGACCACCGTCTCGGCTTCGACCCCACCGGCCGCCATGGCGTGCCGCTCAGCGAGGCCTGGTCCGACGGCCCCCACACCTTGCACGGCGTGCTGGCCCACGGCTTCCCGAACCTGCTGATGATCAGCACCGTGCAGGGCGGGTGGGGCACCAACTTCGTGCACTACCTCTCGGAGACCTCGAACCACGTGGCTCAGGTCATCGCCGAGTGCGAGGCGCAGGGCATCGCCACCATCGAAGCCAGCACGCAGGCCGAGGAAGAGTGGCTGATGGTGCTCTACGGCACCGTGGCCGGAGTGGCCCGCTACAACGCCACCTGCACGCCTGGCTACATGAACTCCGAGCAGGAGATGAACGCCAAGTCGGCCCGCAACCTCGCCTACCTCGGCAGCATCATCGACTACGCCAAGCACCTGAAGGCCTGGCGCGACGCCGGCGGCATGGTCGGCGCCGAAGTGACCTCTGGTCGGTGAGCGAAGGCTCGGTCCTGCGGTCCACGACGACCGCCGGTTGACGGGCACGGACCCCCGCCGTAGCGTCAGCTGATGGAGCGCCCCGCCCGCACCAGCGCCGGACCGGACACGGACTGGACGGCGGTCACGCGGCGCAACGCCCGCAGCGTGCAAACCACCGTCGGCTGGATCTTCTGGGATCCGGGGGCGGTGGCCCGGTACGAAACGTTGGGCCTGCCCGGGCCACTCGGCTACATCGCGGCACGGGCGGCGCCATTCGCGGGTGCGGGGCCGGACGCGGTGGCCGCGGCCTTCGGGTCGATCAGTCCGCTGGGCATCGCCCTGGTGTTCGACGCGCTCGGGACGCCTGACGCCTTCATGGCGGCGTGGCAGGCCCGCAACGAGGCGGTGATGGCCGGCCTCCACGAGTTCGCCCCCGACACCGCCACGACCGTCGAGGCGTTCGGCCCCGAGCTCTGGGCCGTGGTCGCCGAGCTACCCACCATCGGTCGGCCGTTCATGGCCAGCCACCTCGCCCTCCCCCGCCATGACGACCCGGTGTTGTCGGGGTGGCACGCCGTCAACGTGCTCCGGGAATGGCGGGGCGACACCCACTGGGCCATCGTCGCCGGCCAGGGCCTCAGCGGCGGTGAAGCCTCGATCCTGCACAACGAGTGGCTGGGGTACGACGACGACTGGCTGTCGAAGTCCCGCGGCAACAGCCCCGAATCGATCGACACGGCGTGGCGGCGGCTGGAAGCGAGGGATCTGGCCAGCGACCGGAACGTGACTGACTCCGGCCTGGCGCTGCGCCAGTGGATCGAGGACGAGACCGATCGGCGCACGACCCTTCCGTGGGAGCTGCTGGGCGTCGAGCGCTCCGTGGCGTTGGCCGAGCGGCTCGAGCCGCCGTGCGAGTTGCTGTTGGCCAGGGTCGACCTCACCGCCGGCGAGCGCTACCAGCCCGCATCGCGCATCAGGGCGAACCCCTGAGGCCGACCGGTGGCCACCGTCGTGGGGGCTGGGCCTCGGGCCGATACCGTTCACGCTCATGTCGGTGACCACGCCACCGGGCTCCGCCGTTCCCACCTCCCGGCCCCCGCTGCCCCTCGACGAGTTGGCCTTCGACAACCGGTTCACCGGCGAGCTGCCCGCTGATCCTGAGCCGGCGAACGTTCGTCGTCAGGTGCACGGGGCCGCCTACTCGCGGGTGACACCCACCCCGGTGGCCTCGCCTCGCACCCTGGCGTGGTCGCCCGAGGTGGCCGACCTGCTGGGCCTCGGCCCCGAGGTCTGCCAGAGCGACGACTTCGCCGCCGTGTTCTCCGGCTCGCGAGTGCCGGTCGGGGCCGACCCGTTCGCCATGGCCTACGCCGGACACCAGTTCGGCAGCTTCGCCGGCCAGCTCGGCGACGGTCGGGCCATCGCCCTGGGCGAGGTGCTCGACCGCGACGGCGGTCACCAGATGCTCCAGCTCAAGGGCTCCGGGCCCACGCCGTACTCCCGCACCGCCGACGGGCGGGCGGTGCTGCGCTCGTCGCTGCGCGAGTACGTGTGCAGCGAGGCCATGGCCCACCTGGGGGTGCCCACCACCCGGGCCCTCTCGCTCGTGGCCACCGGCGAGGACGTGGTGCGCGACATGCTCTACGACGGCCGTCCGGCACCCGAGCCCGGCGCGGTGGTGTGCCGAGTGGCGCCGTCGTTCACCCGGTTCGGGTCGTTCCAGTTGCCGGCGTCGCGCAACGACATGGACCTGCTCGGCCGGCTCGTGGCCCACACCGTGCGCCACGACTTCGCCGAGCTCGCCGCCGACTGGGGCCCCAACCCGGCCGAGTACGTGCCGGCGTTGTTCGCCGAGGTGTGCGACCGCACGGCCACGCTGGCCGCCCACTGGATGCGCGTCGGGTTCGTCCACGGTGTGCTGAACACCGACAACATGTCCATCCTCGGGCTGACCATCGACTACGGCCCCTACGGGTGGCTCGAGAACTTCGACACCGGCTGGACCCCCAACACCACCGACGCCGCCATGCGCCGCTACCGCTACGGCGCCCAGCCCCAGGTGATGCAGTGGAACCTGTTGCAGCTGGCCAACGCCCTGATCGGCCTGACCGACGACCCCGACCCGTTGCAGGCCGCCGTCGACGGCTACTCCCGGGCTTATACCGAACGGTTCCGGGCCGCCACCACCGAGCGCCTCGGTTGGGGTGCGCCCATCGACGGTGACGACGCCCGCATCGAGGCCCTTTTCGCAGTGCTCAGCCGTACCGAGATCGACCAGGTGCGCTTCTTCCGCGACCTGGCCGACGTGCCCGTCGACGCCGACGGCCTCCTCGACGACGAGGCCCTGCTGACCCCACTGGCCGCGGCCTGGTACCGCCCCGAGGAGATCGGGGGCGACGTGGCCGCCGCGCTCGTGGGTTGGTTGCGCGTCTGGAGCGCCCGGGTGACGGCCGGCGGGGTGGGCGACGATGATCGCCGCCGCCGCATGGACGCCACCAACCCGCTGTTCGTGCCCCGCAACTACCTGGCCCAACAGGCCATCGACGCGGCCGAGCAGGGCGACCTGGGCGAGCTGCACGAACTGCTCGACGTGCTACGCCGGCCCTACGACGACCAGCCGGGCCGCGAGCGCTTCGCCGAACGCCGCCCCGAGTGGGCCCGCAACCGGGTGGGCTGCTCCCAGCTCTCCTGCAGCAGCTGACCGACGTCAGCCCGAGCACCGAGGGCGATCGGGGCCCAGGGCCTGGCGGGCAGCGGTCTCCGCCGGGGCCGGTGCGGGAGACCCTGTGGCGTGGACGCTCCGACCGTGACCACGTCGGGGCTCGTGCTGCGATTCGATGGGCGGGGGCCAACGTCACCCCGCCCCGAGCTGAGCTGAGCTGGTGAGCTTCGCGACGCCGGCCAACGCGTCGTCGCGACGGGTGATGCAGAAGAACGACCTGCGCCACGACCCCACAGCCGACTTCGACCATCCGCTACTGCCCGACTGGAGCGGCCGCCGCCACGTCCTCTACCGCGCCCCGATGTCCGAACTCGTGGACCTCGCCGGGACGGGCGTGATTCGAGGACGCAAACAAGGTGCCGAGCAGGTTCGCACTCTCGTTTCCGTCGCAGCGAACGACCCCACGTCCCTGGGCAACGGTCGCGGTCGGCGCCCAATGCGTCACCTGAGATTCTGAGATTCTGAGATTCTTCCTGATTCGAGTTGCGAACATGTGTACGAGTCTGGTAGGTTGAGGTTCTTCCCCTTTCGGTGCCGCCGCCTCGCAGTGTCGGTGCCCTCCGTTGTGATCGTTCGAGATCGAGGAGCGCGGCCATGGCCGTCGGGGAACCC
>JBDNHK010000025.1:0-49758 GCA_041688815.1 Acidimicrobiales bacterium
GGGCCTTCGGTGATGGCTTCGGCGCGGGTCACCCACTGGCGGACGGCTCGGGTCACCTCGACCGGGGTCAAACCAACCAGATAGGGCGACACCTCCGCGTCGTGGGTCGCGTACAGGTCGACGAGCGGCTTCGGGATCAACATCACCACGATGTCGACCTGCGCGGCGGACAGGTGGCCGGTGAACCACAGCCGGGCCAACGCCGGCCACGCGGTGAGACGGGCACAACGCAGAGCCAGGCGCCGGGCGGCGGGGGTGCTGAGCCCACGGGCTCGTAGCCACCCCACCGGCGACGACGCCCCTTCCACGTGGTGCAGCCCCCGGGCCAGATACACCGAGAGCGCCTCACCCAGCCGGGCGTCGAGACGATCACGGGCCACCAGAAGCTCTTCGATCAGCGCCGATGACGGCTGCGGATCGACCTGTCCGATGGCCTGGATCACCTCACTGGGCATGCCCACAGCATACCAAACGTATGTACGATTGGCAAGCAGAAACCGAGGAAATCACTGAAGAACCTTCGGCTCTCCTGGTGGCGTCCGTCGCGCTGGCAACGTGGCGTCCGCCGCGCGTCGGCACGGATCGGCGCCGGTGGCACCGGTAGTGTCCGCAGCCATGGCCGAGATCCTGGTGGCGGTGGAACGGCGGTCCGACGGCGTGGCGTTGGTGCGCCTCCAGAACGGCAAGGTGAACTCGCTGTCGTCGGGCGTGCTGCACCAGCTCCTCGCCGTGGCCGACGACCTCACCCGCACGCCTCCCGGAGCAGTCGTGGTCACCGGGAGCGAACGGATCTTCGCCGCCGGCGCCGACATCGCCGAGTTCGGCGGGCCGACCGAGGCTCGTGCGATCGGGGGGTTGTTCCTCGAATCGCTCGACGCCGTGGCTCGGATCCCCCGGGCCACCATCGCCGCCGTGGCCGGGCCCGCACTCGGGGGCGGGTGCGAGCTGGCCCTGGCCTGCGACTTCCGGATCGCCGCCGACAACGCCAAGTTCGGCCAGCCCGAGATCCTGCTCGGCATCATCCCCGGTGGAGGCGGCACCCAACGTCTGCCCCGCCTGGTGGGTCCGGCCCGGGCCAAGGACCTGATCCTGTCGGGCCGGCAGGTGCGGGCCCCCGAAGCGCTGGCCATGGGGCTCGTCGACGAAGTCGTGCCGGCCGACGACCTGCTCGAGCGGGCTCTCGCCCTCGCCGCCGAGTACGCCCGAGGGCCTCTCGCCGCCCACGCGCTCGCCAAGCGGGCCATCGACGACGGGCTCGACGGCACCCTCGCCGACGGCCTGCGGCTCGAACAGGTCCACTTCGTCGACGTGTTCGCCACCGACGACGCCGCCATCGGGGTCAGGTCGTTCCTCGAGCACGGGCCCGGCCGCGCCACCTTCACCGGCCGCTGACCGGTCGAGGAGCCGGAGCGCGCGAACGCGATGGCGCCGGGCATCGGTAGCGTCGTCCCCGTGACCGCATCCACCCCGATCACGACCTGCTACCGCCACGACGACCGTCGGGCCGGGGTGTCGTGCCAGCGCTGCGGGCGCCCCATCTGCCCGACCTGCATGAACCAGGCCTCCGTCGGCTTCCACTGCCCCGAGTGCACCCAGCAGGGGGCCAAGCAGTCCCGGTCCATCCGGATGCGCGACCTCGGCCCCGAGCGGCCGATCGCCACGATGGTGATCATCGGCATGAACGTTGCGGCGTTCGTGGCGATGTCGGTGGTGGGCCGGTCGTTCATGTCGGCCACCGGCCGGGTCTACACCGAAGGAGTCCTGTTCGGGCCGCGGGTGGCCCAGGGCGAATGGTGGCGGGTCGTCACCGGGGGCTTCCTGCATGCCGGGTTGTTCCACCTGGGCATGAACATGCTGTTGCTCTACCTGCTCGGCCAGATGCTCGAGCCCATGCTGGGACGTCTGCGCTTCGTCACCCTCTATGCGGCCTGCCTGGTGGCCGGCAGCCTCGGTGTGCTGCTGGTGTCGCCCAATTCACCCACCATCGGGGCGTCGGGCGCGGTCTTCGGTCTCATGGGGGTGGCCGTCATCGCGCAGCGGCGCGATGGCATCAACGTGTGGCGCAACGGCATCGGCGGCCTGGTGGTCATCAATCTGCTGCTCACGTTCGCGGTGCCGGGCATCAGCATCGGGGGGCACGTCGGTGGCCTCATCGGTGGGGTGGCCGTGGGCGCCATGGTGTTCGCGCTCGATCGGGCGGCGGGCAGCGCCCGGACGGGCACGGCCGTCACCATGGCCGTCACCGTGGTGCTCTATGCCGCCTGCCTGTGGGCGGCCGGACAGTGAACGAGCCCGGTCATCAACCTCTGACCAAGGCTCTGCCGGGGCGACGAATCAGCGACTCTCCACGATCTCCATGAGGTTGCGAAGGTTTCCTTTCCAGATCAACCTCAGCGCTTCGCCGCCGATCGCCGATCCGAACGGCCCACCCATCCACCAAGGGAAGGTGAGCTTCTCCGCCCAGGTGAACTTGGTGCGCCCACCCCGAACGGCCTTGAGGGTGAAGACCCCGGTGCCGGTCACCATGCCGACGTGGCGCACCCCCATGGCCTTGTTCGGCTCCCAGCGGGTGATCTCCATCTGGTCGGTCAGCCGGAACGGGCCCACCTTGGTGTCGCAGTCGAACGTGGTACCGACCCCCGACGTGCGGCCGGAGGTGAAGCGGATGGCCACCGCGTCCTCCATCCATTCGACGTGGTGGCCCACGTGACGGACCACGCCCCAGACCTCTTCCGGGGTGGCCTTGATCACGGTGCTCACACGGATGCCGGACATGCACGCATGCTAGGGACGCGACGACGCCCACCCTCCACCGGGTGGATCGAGGTGCCTCAGGCGTCTCGGAGCTGGGCGGCCGCCTGCTCGGGGGCGACGATGTTGATGCGAACCCCGGTGCCGGCCTCGAAGCCGGCCACGCTGGTGATGCGGGGGAGCAGGTGGACGTGCCAGTGGAAGGGTCCGTCGGCGTGGTGCGGGGCCGAGTGGAAGACGAGGTTGTAGGGGGCATCGCCGACGAGGCGGGTCAGCGCGGCCAGCGTGTCGCGGACCGCCCGACCCACGGCGACGAGGTCGCCAGGGGCGGCCTCGGCCAGGTGGGGCTCGTGCCGACGCGGGATCACCAGCATCTCGTAGGGGCTCGCGCTCCAGAACGGGCAGATCACCGAAACCCGGTCGTCGGACCACACGATGCGGGCGCCGACCGCCGTCTCGGCTCGCTCGGTGGCGCACAGGATGCACTCGCCGTGGCGGTGGTCGTGGGTGGCGAACCCCCGGTTCTCGGCGGCCAGTTCCTCGGGCACGAACGGGATGCCCAACAACTGCCCGTGCGGGTGCTCGAGCGACGCCCCGGCCTCGCGACCGTGGTTCACGATGGCCTGCGTGTAGCGAACGGCCGACTGTCCGGCGTGCTCTTCCACCCGGTCACGGATCGCCGCCATGGTGAGCCCGACCTGCTTGTCGTCGAGGTCGGCCCAGCTGGCGGAATGGTCCGGTGAGAACACCAGGACCTCGTGGATGCCGGTGGCCGGCGCCTGGGAGAACAGCGGGCCGAGGGTCTCGACGGTGAAGGCGCCGCGCCCTTCGAAGGCGGGGTAGAGGTTGGGCACGACCCGCACCAGCCAACGGCCGTCGCGGGCGTAGGTCTCGAGCGCGGGTGGTGTCTCCTCCTCGTGGCCCGGGCAGAAGGGGCACGGTCGGCCGTCAGCGGTGAAGGGTTGCGAGCGCGGGGCGAAGTCCCCGGGTCGTGACGCCCGCTCGACGGCGATGGCCACCCAGCGATCCGTGAGCGGGTTGAGGCGGAGCTGGCTCACCGGTCGGTGCTTCTGTCGGGGACCGGCCGGTAGACGCTCACATGGGTGTCGCACTCGTCGTCGAAGGGTCGCCCGTCCCACCCTCCCCACCGCTCGGCCAACGACAGTCCCGCCTTCGCGGCGAGGGCATCGAGTTGGTTGGGGGTCAGGTACCGCACGCTCCAGGGTCGCAGGCGCACACCGGCGTCGGTGAGCTCCACGTGCTGTCCGGTGATGAGCTGGTGGTCGGGGTCGTGCTCGGTGGCGGTGAGCACCACTGCGTCGAGGGTCACCGTGCGTACGTCGAGGGACGTACGGGGAACGTCGCCCTCGGTGGGGACGAAGGCTTCGATGGCCAGGCCGGCGCCGGGGGCGAGGAGTCGGGCGCACTGGTCGAGGCACCGTTGTTGGGAGGCCTCGGTGTCGAGGTTGAAGAAGGTGTTGTAGGCGGCGAACACCAGGCGAAAGGCCCCTTCGGCGTCGGGGCCGAGGCGGGGGCCGGCACCGGCGGGCGGGGCACCGGTCGCCGCCTCGGCGGTCCCGAAGAGGTCGGCCATGTCGGAGCGCAGCGCGTGGACGCGCGCGCCACCGGGTTTGGCGGCGAGTCGGTCGAGCATGGCCTGCGACCCGTCGACGCCGATCACCGTGAGCCCCCGCTGGGCGAGGGGTATGGCGAGCCGTCCGGTTCCCACCCCCAACTCCACCACCGGGCCCGGGCCGGCCAGTGCGGCGAGGGCCTCGACGGCGGCGTCGGTGTCGAAGAGGTCGCCGTACCACTCGTCGTAGACGTCAGCGAAGGCGTCGCCGTAGCGGGCGGGGTCGTGCACCTCGCCAGTCTGACCGGCTCCCGCGCCACCGTCGGTATCCATCGCCGTCGCGGACGCGGAGCGTCGGGCCCACCCCCGTAGCCTGAGAAGGCGATGTCCCCCGCCGAGCCCGCTTCCCACCCGCCGGTCACCTACCTCGATCATGCCGCCACCACGCCGATGCGGCCCGAGGCCGTCGAGGCGATGCTGCCGATGCTCACGGAGCGTTACGCCAACCCCAGCGGTGCGCACCGCATGGCCCGCGACGCCAACCGAGCCATCGACGAGGCCCGCGACGAGCTCGCCGGACTGCTCGGCTGCGCCCCCGGCGACGTCGTGTTCACCAGCGGTGGCACCGAGTCGGACAACCTGGCCGTGTTCGGCGCCCGGCGGGCCGGCGTCGGCCCGACCTACGAAACGGTGGTGTGCGCGGCCACCGAGCATCACGCCGTACTCGATCCTGTACTGGCCCTCGCCGGACGCACGGTGGGTGTGCACCCCTCGGGCCGGCTCGATCTCGACGAGCTCGTGGCGGTCCTCGATGCGGAAGCGGCGGCCTTCGCGGCGGGCGAGGGCCCGGGGGTGCGGCTGGTGTCGGTGATGCTGGTCAACAACGAGGTGGGCACGGTCCAGCCGTTGGCCGAGATCGCCGCCATCGTGCGCCAACACGCGTCTGACGCCGTGCTGCACACCGACGCCGTGCAGGGGTTCTGCGCCCTCGACCTCGCGGCCGTGGCCGACCCTGCCGACCTGGTCACGATCTCGGCCCACAAGTTCGGTGGGCCCAAGGGCCTCGGCGTGCTGGTCGCCCGACCCTCGGTCGTGCTCGCTCCCCGCCAGGTGGGCGGCAGCCAGGAGCGGGCGCGCCGGCCGGGCACCCCCGACGTCGCCGGCATCGTGGCCACCGTCGTCGCCGCCCGGCTCACGGCCGACGAGCGCAGTGGCGAGGTCGAGCGCTTGGGGCGGCTCCGCGAGCGGCTCGTCAGCGGCCTGCTGGCCGCCGTCGACGACCTGACCGAGACCGGTATCGGCGGCGGTGACGCCCGGGCCGAGAGAGTCGACCGGGTTCCTGGTATCGCCCATCTGGGCATCGGTGGGGTGGAGAGCGAGGCCCTCCTGTTCCTCCTCGAGCGCGAAGGGGTCTTTGCTTCGGCGGCATCGTCGTGCTCGAGTGGGGCGATGGAGGCTTCACACGTGCTGACCGCGATGGGGGTGGACGACGACCGGGCCAAGGGGGCCCTGCGCCTCTCCCTCGGCTGGGCCAGCACCGACGCCGACGTCGACCGAGCCCTCGCCGTCATCCCGCCCGCGGTGGAACAGCTCCGCCGCTTCGCCCTCTAGGCCCATGTCGATGCCCATGCAAGTTCTGGTCGCCATGTCGGGTGGGGTCGACTCGTCGGTCGCGGCAGCGATGCTGCGCGACGAGGGCCACGAGGTCGTGGGCGTCACCCTCAAGCTCTGGGGGGGTGAGAGCGACTCTGGATGTTGCTCGGTGAGCGACGTCGACGACGCCCGGCGGGTGGCTCAGCAGCTCGGGATCGAGCACCTCGTGTTCAACTTCGGCGACGACTTCACCCAGCACGTGGTCGAGCCGTACGTGCGTGACCATGCCGCCGGCCTCACCCCCAACCCGTGCATCGAGTGCAACCGCCACCTGAAGTTCGACCGCCTGCTCACCCGGGCCCTGGCCCTCGGGTTCGACGCCGTGGCCACCGGCCACCACGCCCGCGTCACCCCGACCGGGCCACACGGTGGGCCGCGGCTGGCCCGGGCCGCTGACGCGGCCAAGGACCAGAGCTACGTGCTGCACATGCTCAGCGCCGAGCAGCTCGCCCGGGTGCTGCTCCCCATCGGCGACCTCACGAAGCTCGAGGTGCGGGCCCGGGCCGCGGCCCTCGGGCTGCGCACCGCGGCCAAGCCCGACAGCCAGGACGTGTGCTTCATCACCCGGGCCGGGGGCGGACGCGAGACCTTCCTCGGTGCCCGTATCGCATTGCGGCCGGCCCGCCTGGTCGACACCACGGGCGCGACGGTGGGGTCGGTGGACGCGGTCGAGCTGGTCACCGTCGGACAGCGGCGCGGGTTGGGCTTGGCCGGGGACGGCTCGGCTCGTTTTGCCCTCTCGGTCGACGTCGAGTCGGCAGTCGTCGTGGTCGGGCCCGAAGCGGACCTGCGTCGGCCGGTCACCCCGGTGCGCGACGTGACCTGGGTCGACGACGAGGCTCGAGGTTTCGTCCTCGACGAGAAGGTGAGCCGGCTCATGGCCCAGGTCAGCGCCCACGGGTCGCCGTTGGCCGTCGCCGAGGTGACGTCGGCCGACGGGGCCGGCGTGCTCGACGTCACCTGGGTCGAGGCTCCGCGACGCGTCGCTCCCGGGCAGAGCCTGGTCTTCTACGACGACGACGACGTGGTGCTCGGCGGCGGCATCGTCTGCGGCTGATCCGCCCTGGGGTCGGCTCCCTCAGCCGACGGGCAGGCGGCGCCGGGCCGCCTCGGCCAGCACCGCACCCGGCCGGCTGGGGGTGAACAGCACTGCGGGCACGTCGATCATCTCGATCGGTTCGGACTCGCCGCGCACCCGGCGCACGGCGGCCGGCACGATCGTCTGAGGCTCGGTGAACGTGGCCTCGAGGGCCAAGCCCAACGCCCCCGCGGTGAGATCGTGGGCGGTGGTCGCGACGGGTGCCGCGGCCAGGCGTGAAACTTGGGGCCGCGGCACGAGCAGGGCGTCGTTGAGGACGGCCTGATCCACGAGCACCACCCCCGCCGGCACGAAGACCACCCACCGTCGTGCCAGCTGGTGCAGGTTGCGCGAACCCACGGCCGCCACCGTCCATCCCACGAGCAGCGCCACGGTGCCCGCCACCCACGTGCCGGCCGCCAGCAGCATGGGGCCGGCCGTGGCGCCCAGGACGACGAGCAGCCACACCGATTCCAGGGGGCCCACGATGAGCGCGCCGGGGGGCCTCAGCAACATGCGGCGCTCCTCGCCGTAGGAGGACCCGTTCACGAACTCGTCGCCGATGGCGGCGAGCATCGACACCACTGCGACGACACTCGTGATCACCAGCGCCGAAACCTGGGCCACGCCGATCCCGTCAGGGACGGCGATCGCCGCCCAACCTGCGGCCAGCACCGAGGCCGGGGCCACGATGCGCACCAGCGTGAGCGACACGGTTCGAGGCACGAGGGCTCCCGCCAAGGTGAGCGCCCACAGTCCCCACAGTCCCGAGCTGGCCACGATCTGCACCGGTCTGCTCCTGGGGTCCAGCGCCTCGGCGAACGCCGCTCCGGTGAGGAACGGCAAGGTCACCCACAGGAGGGCGAACCCCCAGCGGCGGGCGAGGCGGGTGAAGGTGGTCACCCATCGAGATTTGCCGATCCGGCGGCGCAGTGGCTATTCCATTGGTACTGACAACGCCGTCAGCGTGTCGGCGGGGCGGCCGGGGGGTCGCCCACCGGGAAGGAACGGGGGCCAGGGGATGACGTGTCGCACCGTGCTGGTCGCCGCCGCCGGCGTTCCCTCGTCCCGGGTCCGGGTGCAGGGTGGACTCGTCTCATGACGATCTCGCCGAACCCGGCTGTGCGGCTCCCGGTCGGCCTGGCGACGAGCATCGGCTGCCTGCCGCATCACGACCCGTCCGATGCGGTGGAGTTCGTCCTGCGGCACACGCCCGCCCTCCCCGCCGCCCCGTCGCTCCCTGGTCGTTCGCCGCGTGAGGGAATGGTCGCCCAGGCGGCGAGCGGCATCGCCGGCGTCGTCGTGGGCGACGACGGCAGCCTCGATCTCGACCACCGGGCCCTCGACCCCGAGGCCCCGATCGTGCCCGGCTTCGACACCGACGCCTTCGTGGGCCTGCGGGCGTTCATCAACGTGGTCGCCGATCGCACCGGGCCGCTCAAGGTGTCGATCACCGGTCCGGTCACCCTGGGCGTGGCCCTGCACGCGGCCGGCATCGAGCGTGACCTCGCCTTCCGGATCGCCGGCCGGGCCGTGCGCCAACGGGCCCGGGCGCTCATCGACCTGGTGCTGCAACGGGTCCCACAGGCCCAGATCGTCGCCTTCGTCGACGAACCAGCGCTGGCCCGCCTCACCGAGCCGGGCTTCCCGGTCGGGCCCAACGACGGGGTCGACCTGGTGTCGGGGGCGTTGGCCGCCCTCGAACCTCTCGCCATCACCGGGCTGCACTGCTGTGGGGTCGCCGACTGGCGGCTGGCCCTGGCCGCCGGGCCGCGGATCCTGTCGCTCCCCGTCGGTGCCGGCGCCGACTGCCATGCAGGGGTCATGGGTGACTTCCTCGACGACGGTGGGTGGTTGGCGTGGGGGGCGGTGCCCGTCGACGGGCCCATCGGTCCCGCGCCCGACCTGCTGTGGCGACGCCTGTCCGAGGAGTTCGGCGCCCTCGCCGCCGGGGGTTGCGACGCCACGTTGCTGCGGACCAACGCCATGGTCACCCCGGTCTGTGGGATGCCCCATCACGGCGTCACCCAGGCCGAGCAGGTGATGGAACTGGCGACAGGGGTGGCCCACCGCCTTCACGACCAGGCCATCGGCCTGCGCCTGTCCGTCGGCGCCTGACCCGCGCTGGGCGTCGCGTCCCGTCGGTAGTGTGCGCCGGGTGTCCGATGTCGATCCCGCTTCGCGCGTGGAGGCGCTCCGCGCCCGGATCCGCCGCCACGACGACCTCTACCACGGGCAGGACGCGCCGGAGATCCCCGATGCCGACTACGACGCCCTGGTGCGTGAGTTGCAGGGGCTGGAGGAGCGGTTCCCCGACCTGGTGACGCCGGACTCGCCCACCCGCATCGTGGGCGCTGCGCCCAGCGCCACCTTCGCGCCCGTCGAGCACCGTGTGCCGATGATGAGCCTCGACAACGCCTTCTCGTTCGACGCGCTCCAGGCCTGGGGGGGTCGCCTCGAGCGTCGTCTGGCCGAACTGGGGGAGAGCACTCGCGCCGCGGGGCTCGTCACCGAGTTGAAGATCGATGGCCTGGCCATCTCCCTGCGCTACGAGGGTGGTCGCTTCGTGCAGGCGGCCACCCGTGGTGACGGTCGCACCGGTGAGGACGTCACCGCCAACGTGCGCACGATCGCGGTGATCCCCGAGCAGCTCGGATCCGAGGCCCCCGAGGTGCTCGAGGTGCGGGGCGAGATCTACATGCCGATCGGCGTCTTCGAGGCGCTGAACGCGGCCCAGATCGCGGCCGGTGAGCGCATCTATGCCAATCCCCGCAACACCGCGGCCGGGTCGCTGCGCCAGAAGGACCCCACCGTCACGGCGTCGAGGGGGCTGGCGTTCTGGAGCTATCAGCTGGGTGAGGTCGTGGCCGGACCATCCTTCTCCGGTCACCATGAGGCGTTGCTCTGGCTTCGTCGACTCGGCTTCCCGGTGAACCCCGAGGTCGAGGTGCTCGACTCGCTCGAGGCGGTGTACGCCAAGGCCCGTCACTGGCAGGAGCACCGGCACGACCTCGACTACGAGATCGACGGCCTGGTGGTCAAGGTCGACGAGCTGGCCCTGCAACGTGAGTTGGGGGCCACGTCGAAAGCCCCCCGCTGGGCCATCGCTTTCAAGTACCCGCCGGAGGAGCGCACCACTCGCCTGCGCCGCATCATGGTGTCGATCGGTCGCACCGGTCGGGCCACGCCCTTCGCCGAGCTCGAGCCCGTGATCGTGGGTGGCTCCACGGTGAGCATGGCCACGCTGCACAACCAGGACCAGGTGGCGGCCAAGGACGTGCGACCCGGCGACCTGGTCATCGTGCGCAAAGCCGGTGACGTGATCCCCGAGGTGGTCGGGCCCGTTCTGGCCGAACGCCCTCCCGGCCTCGAGCCGTGGGTGTTCCCCAGCGAGTGTCCAGTCTGTGGCCAGCCGCTGGTGCGGCCCGACGACGAGGCCGACACCCGGTGCGTCAACATCTCCTGCCCGGCCCGCGTGGCCGGCACCATCGAGCACTTCGCGTCCCGGGGGGCGATGGACATCGAGGGCCTCGGTGAGCAGCGGGTACGGCTGTTCCTCGAGCTCGGGCTGGTGGACGACATCGCCGACCTCTACTCCCTCGATGCGGACGCTCTGGCCGGCATCGAGGGCTTCGGCGAGCTCTCGATCGACAACCTCCTCGGCGCCATCGCCGCGTCGAAGGCCCGGCCCCTCCCCAACCTGCTGGTCGGTCTCAACATCCGTCATTTGGGTCCCGCCGGCGCCCAGGCCCTGGCCCGTCACTTCGGCCATCTCGATCACACCGAAGCGGCGTCGGTCGAAGAGCTGGCCGCGGTCGAGGGCGTCGGTCCCACCATCGCCGATGCGGTGGTGGAGTGGTTCGCCGACGAACCGAATCGTCGGGTCGTGGCCAAGTTGCGGGCCGCGGGGGTGAATCTCGAGGGGCCGGCGGCTCCCGACGTGGAGCAGAACCTCGTGGGTCTCTCGATCGTGGTCACGGGCACGTTGGTCGGCTTCACCCGCGACGAGGCCGAGGCCGCCATCAAGGCCCGGGGCGGCAAGTCTCCTGGAAGCGTGTCGAAGAAGACCACGGCGGTGGTGGCGGGCGACGACCCGGGCGCGGCGAAGGTCACCCAGGCCGTCGAGCTCGGCGTTGTCGTGCTCGACGAAGACGGCTTCGCTCACATCCTGCGTACCGGGCAGCTCCCACCCTCGGCCTCGGTCCCCCCCGCGTCCGGGGCGCCCACCAGCGACTAGAACCATCGGGTCAGAACGTGGCGGAAGTCGACCGAGGGAGCGTGGGCATGACGATCAAAGCCGTGGTGTTCGACTTCGGGGGGGTGTACACCGCTTCGCCGTTCACCGGACTGCAGAACTGGCACGAAGAGCGCGGTCTCGATGCCGCGGTCGGCCTACGGGCCGTGTTCGGGCCGTACGACCAGGACACCGACCATCCGTGGCACCAGGTCGAGCGGGGGGAGCTGGCCATCGCCGCCGCCGCCGAGCAGATCAAGGCCATCGCCGCCGAGGAGGGCCTCGACCTCGACCTGTTCGAGCTGTTCTCGGCCATGGGCGGCGACGGCGGGGCCCGACAGGATGTCGTGGACCTCACGCTGCGGTTGCGGGCCGACGGCTATCGCACCGCCCTCATAACCAACAACGTGGCCGAGTTCGCCGACGGGTGGCGGGCCATGATCCCGGTGGACGACCTGTTCGAGCTGGTCATCGACTCCAGTGCCGTGGGCCTGCGCAAGCCGAACCCGGAGATCTTCCAGCTCGCACTCGACCAGTTGGGCGTAGCCGCAAGGGAGGCTGTCTTTCTCGACGACGCCCCGGGCAACGTCGCCGCCGCCGAGGCGCTCGGTCTGCACGCCATCCTCGTCGAGGACGACCACCAGCCCGCTTTCGTCGCCCTCCAGGAGCTCCTCGGGAAGAAAGGGTTGAACTCCCCCGCCTGAGATCTCTCAGCTCCAGCGGCGGACCGTGCCCACGACCGAGAGCGTGGCGGCCGACCGCGTCGAAGGTGATCGAGTCCGCCGGGTCACACCACGGAGAAGCACCAGGAGCGGCTCGTCGACTGGTTCGGGCCGGTTTCGGTCCGCCAGAAGGTGGCCACGATGCAGTTGCGGCCTGCGGGCCACTGCTCGATGAGCTTGCCGGGACCGGGCTGGTAGAAGACCTGGTTGAGCGGCGGAACGATCAGCAGCTCGTCGAGCGGGAGCGGCGTGCCGTTCACGGCGAGGGTGGCCTCGTACCCGCTCGCCAGGTCGATCCCGATCTGGTCCTGTTGGAGGATCTTCGAGTCCGGCGTGGGGATCAGCCGTTCGATGGACCCACCTTCGAGGTTCGATCCGGGGTTCTGGGCGAGTTGGAACAGGGCGTAGGTGGCGACGGCGGCGATCAGTACGAGCACCACGTAGGCCGCGTGCCGGGGCTGTAGGCGGCGGGGCTTCGGGGTCGTGGGAGCAGCAGCGGATGACGCAGAGCCGGCTTCGGTCATGGCCACAGTGTGCCCTCGGTGGGCCGCTTCGCGACCAGTCGCCGCTCGTAGAGGGTCTCCATGGGGTCGCAGAACCACACCCGTGTAACCACTACCCTCCGGTGGTGGCAATCTCCCGCGTGAGCGACCGGGTCGGTCAGGTGCTCGGTGGGCGCTACCGGCTGCTCGGTCCCATCGGCACCGGTGCGTCCGCCACCGTGTACCTCGCCGACGACGTGGTCCTGCGTCGACGCGTCGCGGTGAAGGTGCTGCACGCCGCCCTCGCCGACGACGCCGCGTTCCTCAAGCGTTTTCAGGCCGAGGCGCAGGCCGCGGCGGCCCTGAACCATCCCCACGTCATGGCCGTCCACGACTGGGGCCAGGGTGACGTGCCCTACCTCGTGACCGAACTGCTGGGGGGCGGGTCGTTGCGGGCCCTGCTCGACGACGACGAGCGCCTCGACCTCGCCCAGGCGCGGCTCGTCGGCCTCGAGGCGGCGCGGGGGCTCGACTACGCCCACCGACGAGGGTTCGTCCACCGTGACATCAAGCCGGCCAACCTGCTCTTCGACGAGGAGGGTCGCCTGCGCATCGCCGACTTCGGGTTGGCTCGCGCCCTGGCCGAGGCGGCCTGGACCGAGCCGATGGGCGCGATCCTCGGCACCGCGCGCTACGCCTCCCCCGAGCAGGCCCAGGGTCGCCCGCTCGATGGTCGCAGCGACGTCTACTCACTCGCCATCGTCGTCATCGAGTCGGTCACCGGTGAGGTGCCGTTCGCGGCCGACACCACCCTCGGCACCCTGATGGCACGGGTCGACAAGCCCGTGCCCGTGCCCGATTCCCTGGGTGCCCTCAAGCCGGCCCTCGAAGCGGCCGGGAATCCCGATCCCGACGATCGTCCCGACGCCGCGACCTTCGCCACGCTGCTGATGGCGGCCGGTGACCTGGGGGCCGTGGCCGCTCTGCCGCTCGCCGGCACCGCGACCATCGACCCCGATGCGTTCGAGCCGCGTGAACCCACCACGCTCTACGTGGCCGAACGCCAGCTGCGCGCCGACCTCGAACCGGAGATCATGGCCGCGCCGTTGGGCACCACCACCAACGGCCTGACCATCGTCAACGACGATGGCGAGAGCATCGCCGACGACGTGGTGCAGCCGGCCACCGTCAGGGTCGATCGCAACGTGTCCGGTGACGACGATGACCTGTCCCGGTCGGCGCGCCGCCAGCGCCGCAAGGAGGACAGGCAGGTTGCCAAGCTGCTGGCCGCCGGAGCATCGGCCGACGCCCTCGACGCCGATCCCCTTCCCGTCGAGGTCCTGGGCGGGTCGGGGCCCGACACGCCCCGTCGCCGTACCGGGCGCACCGTGCTGTGGGTGCTGCTGGCGGTGGCCCTCGTTGCTGCGGCCGGTGCCGGGGTCTGGTACCTCACCCGCACGCCCACCCACACGCTCACCTCGTTCGTCGGCGGCCCCGTGGCCAACGCCGAGGCCGCCCTGGTGGCCGACCAGTTCGTGCTCGATCGCACCGACGTGTTCGACGAGACGGTGCTCGCGGGCAACGTGATCGCCCAGGATCCCGGCTCAGGTACGACCCTGGCCGAGGGGTCCACCGTGAATCTGATCGTCTCGCTCGGGCCCCCGCCGGTCGCCGTGCCCACCGACCTCGGCGGCAAACCGCTCGGGCAGGCCACCGACGAGCTCGCCGCTTTGGGTCTCCGTGTGGGTGAGGTCAAGGCCGTCTACGACGAGAACTGGCCGAAGGACGCCGTCCTGAGCCTCGCTCCGGGCACCCCGTCCGAGCTGCCCAAGGGCTCTCCCGTCGGTTTCGTGATCAGTGACGGGCCGACCCCGCGGCAGATCCCCGAGGGCCTCGTGGGCTCCGATGTCGAGGCCGCCACCATCGCGCTGCGGGCCGTGGGCCTCAAGGCGGGCCAGGAGAGCGCCTTCTCCGACACCGTGGCGCCCGGCATCGTCATGTCCACCACGCCTGCGGCCGGGGCCACGGTTCCCCGCGACAGCACGGTCACCCTGGTGGTGTCGAAAGGCCCTGAGACCGTCACCATCCCCGCCACGATCAGGGGCATGACCGTGGTCGAGGCCAGCACCACCCTCCAGGGCGTCGGCCTCACCGTCAGCGGCATCCAGGGTTCGCCGCTGAACCAGGTCTCCGGCACCAACCCGGCCACCGGGCAGACCGTCCGCAAGGGCACCGCCGTCACCCTCATCACCGGCTGACGACCCGCGCCTGCGGCGGCCACCCCCGACGTCGGCACGGGGTCTCGGCGGTCCCGATCACTGCCGGTGGCTCGATGAGGGCCGGATACCCTGCCCGGTGTGGCCCCGCCCGACCCGTCCGACCCCCGCCCGGCCGCGGCGCCGGACCAGCTGGCCGATGGCGCTGAGGGGCCGGGGCGGTACAGCCGCAACGACGAGCTCGAGATCGGCATCGAGCCCCCCGGCATCGACGAGGTCGTCGTCGTCCCGTGGAGCATCCTCCTGCGCCGCCGGGTGGCCGGTCGGTTGTCCGACAGTCCCCGGGGTCCGTGGGTGGTGCTGGCGGCGTCGCTGCTCGGGGTGTTCACCGCCAGCTTCACCATCACCGTGCTCGCCGTCTCGCTCTCCGACATCGCTCGCAGCCTCGGCAGCACCGCGAGTGTCCTCACCTGGGCCATCACCGCCCCGAGCCTGGCCATGGCGGTACTCGGACCCGTGGCCGGCAAGTTATCCGACCGGCTCGGCGCCCGGGTGGTGTACCTCTGGAGCCTCGTCGGGGTGGTGGTGTTCTCGGCCTGCACCATCTTTGCCTGGGACGCCTTGTCGCTCATCGGCTTCCGGTTCCTGGGCGCAGTGTTCGGGGCCGCGGCCGGCCCGTCGGCGCTGTCGATGATCAACCGGAGCTTCCCGCCCGAGCGGCGGGCCCAGGCCATGGGGTATTGGGCCCTGGTCGGTGCCGGAGCCCCGGTGCTCGGCGTGGTGATCGGTGGCCCCCTGGTCGATGCTTTCGGGTGGCGTTGGATCTTCGTGCTGCAGACGCCCATCGCCCTGGTCGCCCTCCTCGTGGGCTTCCTGGTCCTACCGCACTTTTCCCGAGGCGCCCGTGTGCCGTTCGACGTGGCCGGGTCGGTGCTCCTGGCCGTCGGTGTCGGGTCGATGCTGGTGGCGCTGAACCGTGGTCCGGAGTCGGGTTGGTCGAACCCGGTGGTGGTCGGCGGGTTCCTTCTCGGCCCGGTTCTCCTGGCCTGGTTCGTGCGGGTGGAGAACCGCACCCCGTATCCGTTGCTGCCGATGCGCTACTTCCGCGAGCGCAACTTCGCCTTCCCGATGCTCAATCAGTTCCTGGCCAACTTCGCCTACATGGGCGGCTTCATCCTCACGCCGCTGCTGCTCACCCAGGTGCTCGACTACAGCACCACCAAGACCGGGCTCGTGTCCATCGCCCGGCCGTTGGCCTTCTCGATCGCCGGGCCCGTCGCGGGCTATCTCGCCGTTCGTCTCGGGGAGCGCACGATCGGTGTCGCGGGTTCGCTGTGCATCGCCGCCTCGACTCTGGGCCTGGCCGCCGTCACCACCGACTCCAGCCTCCTGTGGATCGAGCTTTCCCTGATCCTGTCGGGGGTGGGAATGGGCGCGGCCGCCCCGGCCATGATCGCCTCCGTCGCCAACGCGGTGGACCTCAGCGACCTCGGAGTGGCCAGTGCCGCCGCCCAGACGGTGAGTCAGATCGGGGTCGTGGCCGGGATGCAGATCCTGCTCACCGTCCAGGTGGCGTTCGCGGCCACGCAGGGCGACGCCTCCTACGCAACGGCGTACCTCGTGGGTACGGTGGCGGCGCTGGGCGCAGCGTTGGCGGCCTCGTTCGTCCGTTCCACCCGACGGACCGAGCGGCCAGGAGGCTCGGCTGCGCTGTCGTCGATGGCCGCCGACGGCTGAGCCTTCTAGGAGGCGGTGAAGCCCTTCACCACCATGGCGATGGCGATGGCGTCGGGGTCGGGGTCGATCGACTGGGCCTGCAGGCTCATGAGCTTGGTGATGTCGCCCTGCACCTTGATGCGCCCCGACATGAAGGCCTGCATCGCCGCGGTGAGGTCCTGTTCGACGAAGATGGCCTTGGCCGTGATGTACTCGACGGTGACGGTGAGGTCGGGCCCGTCGAGGTGGCCCTCCTCCACCAGGAGCTGGCCATCCGACGTGTCGACGTGGCCCTTCAGGTCGCCCGTCTCGAACGGCGTCTGCACCACCACGACGTTCATCTTCATGGTCACCGGTGGAGCGTTCTGAGGGTCGGGCATCTCGTCGCGCAGTCGGCGCACCGCGCTCAGCCACTCGGGACTCAGGAACTCGTACTGCTCGGCCACCGGACCCTCCCGGAACTCCACGACATCGAACGGGCAGACCCTATCGGGAGTGCTCCTCACCCCACGTAGCATGAGTCCCTCATGTCCGAACGACTCACCCGCGACGGGGTGGCCCACGTGGCTCGCCTGGCCCGCCTCTCGCTCACCGAAGCCGAGCTCGACACCTACACCGAGCAGCTCGGTGCCGTGCTCGACTTCGCCGCCGACGTCGCCGCCCTCGACCTGGCCGACGTGGCCCCCACCTCTCACCCCATCGAGTTGGCCAACGTGTTGCGTCCCGACGTCGTGGGCCCGTGCCTCGATCGGGCCGAGGTGTTGGCCGAGGCCCCATCGGTGGAGGACGATCGTTTCCGGGTGCCGGCGATCCTGGGGGAGGAGCGGTGACCTCGGTGCCCGCCACCGCCGTGGCCATCGCCGCCGCCGTTCGCGCCGGGGAGGTGTCGGCGCGTGAGGTGCTCGATGCCCACCTGGCGGTGATCGACGAGCGCGAGACCGACGTGCACGCCTTCAACCTGGTGCTGGCCGACGAGGCCCGCGCCGCGACGACCGAGGTTGACCGGCGCGTCGCCGCCGGCGAGGACCCCGGCCCTCTCGCCGGGGTGCCGGTGGCGCTGAAGGACAACTTGTGCACCCGCGGCATCCCGACCACGTGCTCGAGTCGCATCCTCGACGGCTGGCGCCCTCCGTACGACGCCACCGTGGTCTCCCGGGTCGTCGCCGCCGGCGGCATCGTCGTGGGCAAGACCAACCTCGACGAGTTCGCCATGGGGTCGTCCACCGAGAACTCGGCCTTCGGTCCCACCCGCAACCCCCGCGACCTGGACCGCGTGCCCGGGGGGTCCTCGGGAGGATCGGCGGCGGCCGTCGCCGCCGGGTTCGCACCCCTGAGCCTCGGTTCCGACACCGGCGGGTCGATCCGCCAGCCCGCGGCACTGTGCGGGGTCGTCGGGGTGAAGCCCACCTACGGGCTGGTGAGCCGCTACGGGCTGATGGCCTTTGCCTCGTCGCTCGATCAGATCGGTCCGTTCTCCACCACCGTCGCCGACTCGGCCCTCCTGCTCGAAGCCATCGGCGGGCACGATCCCCGCGACTCCACCTCGATCGCCGAGCCGCTGGCCGCGCTCACCTCCGTTCTCGATCGCGGGGTGGCCGGGCTGCGGGTCGGGCTCGTGTCCGAGCTCATGGGTGAGGGCATCGCCCCCGACGTCTTGGCGCGGGTGCACGCGGCTGCCGCCGCGCTCGCCGCCGCCGGAGCCGAGATCGGTGAGGTCTCGGTGCCCGCGGCCAGCTACGGGCTGTCGGCCTACTACCTCATCGCGCCGGCCGAGGCGTCGAGCAACCTGGCCCGCTACGACGGGGTGCGGTTCGGCCTGCGGGTCGACGCGCCCACCACGGCCGAGATGAACGAGGCCACCCGTACCGCCGGCTTCGGTGACGAGGTCAAGCGGCGCATCATGCTCGGTACCTACGCCCTGTCGGCCGGGTACTACGACGCCTATTACGGGCAGGCGCTCAAGGTGCGCACGCTGATCGTTCGCGATTTCGCCGCCGCCTACGAGCGGTTCGACCTGCTGCTGGCGCCCACATCGCCCACCACTGCCTTCCGGTTCGGTGCCAAGACCGCCGACCCGTTGTCGATGTACCTCAACGACGTCTGCACCATCCCCAGCAACCTCGCCGGCCATCCGGCCATGAGCGTGCCCTTCGGCCCCGGCGCCGACGGCCTGCCGGTGGGAGTGCAGCTCCTGGCCCCGGCCCTTGGCGAGGCAACCATGTTCCGCGCCGCCGCCGTGGTCGAAGCGGCGGCCCCGGCCCTCACGGAGGTCGCCCGATGACGGCGGTCAACCTCACCCACGAGCCCATCGAGGGTGAGCACTTCCACGTCACCAGCGCCACCACCGGCGACGTGTGGGAGATCGTGGTGGGCCTCGAGGTGCACTGCGAGCTGGCCACGGCCACCAAGCTGTTCTGCAGCTGCCCCAACCACTTCGGTTCCGAGCCCAACACCAACGTGTGCCCGGTGTGTCTGGGTCTGCCCGGGTCGTTGCCGGTGCTCAACCATCAGGTGGTCGAGCTGGCCATGCGGCTGGGCCGGGCGTTGCGGTGCTCGGTGGAGCCGTCGGTGTTCGCCCGCAAGAACTACTTCTACCCGGACATGCCCAAGGACTACCAGGTCAGCCAGTTCGATCGTCCCATCAACGTCGACGGCTGGCTCGATCTGCCCGACGGCACCAGGGTCGGCGTCGAGCGGGCCCACATCGAGGAGGACACCGGCAAGAACACCCACGCCGGGGGCAGTGGGCGCATCCACGGGGCCCAGTACTCCCTCGTCGACTACAACCGCGCCGGGGTGCCCCTCGTCGAGATCGTGGGTCGCCCCCACATCCGCCACCCCGACCAGGCCAAGGCCTACGTCGACGAACTGCGGGCCATCCTGCTGGCCACCGGCGCCTCTGACGCCAAGATGGAGGAAGGCTCACTTCGGGTCGACGCCAACGTGTCGGTGCGCCGGGTGGGCGACACCGCCCTCGGTACCCGCTGCGAGGTCAAGAACCTGAACTCTCTGCGGTCGCTCGGACGGGCCATCGAGTACGAGGCGCGCCGCCAGGTCGACCTGCTCGAGACGGGCGAACGCGTCAAGCAGGAGACGCGCCACTGGGACGAGGGCGCGGGCCGCACCCGCCCCGGCCGGTCGAAGGAGGAAGCGGAGGACTACCGCTACTTCCAGGAGCCCGACCTCGTGCCGTTGGTGCCGGGGCCGGAGTGGATCGCCGCGGTCGACGCGGCGATGCCCGAGCTGCCCGCGGCCCGCCGGGCCCGCTTGGCCGAGACGGCCGGCGTCACCCCGGCCGAGGCGGCCATCGCCGTGAGCCGAGATCTCGACGGGTTGGCCGCAGCGGCGATCGGGGCGGGTGGCGATCCCGGTCGGGTACTCACCCACGTGGAGCACGATCTGGCCGTCGACGGGGCCGGAAACCTCGATCCGATTCATCTGGCTGCCCTCGTGGGGCTCGAGCTCGACGGCAAGCTCACGGCCACACAGGCCAAGGCCGTGCTGGCCGAGATGGTGGCCACCGGAGAGCATCCCGAGGCCATCGCCCAGGCCAGCGGCTTCGAGGCCATGGACACCTCGACCCTCGAGGGTGTGCTCGACGAGATCGTGACCGGGTGCCCGGACGAGTGGGTCGGTTACTGCGAGGGTGACGACAAGCGCCGGGCCAAGCTCCAGGGATTCTTCGTCGGCAAAGTGATGAAGGCCACCAAGGGCCGGGCCGACGGCAAAGTGGTCACCGCGCTGCTCGAGCAACGACGGGTTGCAGCGGTCTGATCCCGAGGGGGTGACAGCGGTGGTGGCGTCCGCTACGTTGCCCGCATCGGCCCTCGGGGGTCCTTGGACGTTCGAGGACACAGGGGTTCGGGATGCATCGAGCAGGTGGCGCCGACCGGCGTCGGGTGGTTCGGTTGGGCTTGTCGGCGAGTCTGCTGGTTCTGGGTTCGTGGCTGGCCGGTTGCGCGTCGACGGACGGCGGCGAGGACTCGTCGCCAAAACCCGAGGGGGCGTCTGTCGCTCCCGGGGTCGGCGCCGCGGCTGTGGCCCCGGCATCGGGTCGTCCGGTCGGTGACACCGAGGCCTGCCTGGCCGTGACCATGGTGCTGGCGTTGGGGACCGAGCGGATCAGTGCCCGACTCGCGAGCGCCGGGAACGCTGACCTGGCCGAGATGGACGAGCTCCGGGCCGAGTTCCGGCGCTCGGTCCCGGCGGACACAGAGCCCATGCTGGCCGCCGCCGACATTGCCATCGACCGGGCGGGGGTCGAGCTGTCGGCCCTGTTCGACACCAGCGTACGGCGGGGGACGGCGCCTGATCCGGTGGCGTATCAACAGATCATCGAAGCCCTCCGGTCGGATCTTCGAGCGCTTCCCCTCGATCGGCGGCTGCAGGAGCTCTGCGGGGCCCGACGGTGAGGTGACCGGAGCGCCTCGAGCCGGCGCCCGGATCGGTCGATCGTGCCTGTACGGAGCCTCGATGTCCTACCATCTCGTCAATTCTCCTCGAACGCTCCAGGAGGTCTCATGCTCGCGAGTTCAGTGCGGACGAAGGCGGCGGTGGCGATCACCGCCGGCTGATGGTTCTGGGCGTTGCGGCGTGCGGTGGTGGGAGCAGCTCGTCGGCTCCGTCGATCGTGGCGCAGGACGCCACCACGTCCAGCCCATCCGACGGCGGTTCGAAGTCGACTACCACCGACAACCGCGGGGGCGGGGGCCCCGGCGCTCTCGGCGCGTTCGGTGGGGATGCCGGCAAGTGCTTCGAGTTCGCGCTGGCCTACGGCACCCTCAGCCTGGGTGCGCTCGGTTCGACCTTCGGCAGCTCGCAGCAGGATCAAGACGAGCTCAACCAGCAACTCGAGAAGCTCCAGGCCGAGGTCCCCGCGGAGATCAAGAGCGACTTCGAGGTCGTGCGCAAGGGCTTCGCCACCTTCAACGAGAAGCTGCAGGGCGTGTCGGGCAACATCCTCGATCCGGCCTGCCAGAGGTCCCTCGAAGAAGCAGGTAAGGCACTCGACAGCCCGGAGTTCACTGCCGCGCAGACGAACATCGAAAACTACCTCGACAAGAGCTGCCCCAGCTGATGACGCAAGAGTGGGCCGTGGCGCGGGTCAGCGCACGGCGCCGATCAACAGCGCGTCGAGAACGAACACCGCGCCGTTGACCGTCACGGGTTGACCGTCACGCCACGTCCTGGCGGCGGAGGCGCCGGGTGGCGTAGGCGAGCGCGACCACGGCGACGAGCGGAGGCACGATCCACCGGTAGGGCGAGGAGATGGCCGAGAAGCGCAGGGTGACGTCGGCGATCTCGGTGAGCACCGACCGGGAGTAGGTGCGCACCGCCAGCCGGCCGGCGGTGTCGTTGGCCGTGGCGACGAAGCCTTCCCAGATGAAGATGTAGAGCAGCCCCCACACCAGGGACCGCTTCACCCGCAGGCCCAGCGCGCAGAAGATGCCGGTGTAGGCCACCAGGGCCAGCGTGGAGGCCACCACCGTGGCCGTCACGAGCGCGCTGCCCCCGCCCGTGGCCCACGCGGCGACGGCGAGGGGGATCACGACCAGCGGCCACGCCACCGTGAACGACGACGCCGCCGCGGCGATGACGATGCGCGATCGGCGCACCGGGCGCAGCCACAGGTAGACGAGCGTGCCGTCCTCGCTGGGGTCGCCCAGCGCGGCGGCGGAGAACACCAGGGCGGTGACGGGTACGAGCAGCGACAGCCCGAACGTGTTGATGAAGCGGGCACCGGCGCGCAGCTCGTCGATCCGGTCGCCGGCGCCGATGGCGAACCCCACGACGATCCCGACGATGCCGATGGCCAGCAGCGCCAGCACCCGCGCCCGGGAGACCTGGCTGCGCAGTAGCAGCCGGTAGATGGGCAGACGGGTGGGGGCGAGGGCGGCCACGGTCAACCGCCCACCAGATAACGAAAGACGCTCTCGAGGTCGTCGTCGAGCGGTGCCACCTCGTAGAGACGGGCGCCGAGTTCGGCCGCGACGACCGGCACCTCTCGGCGCAGCCGGGCCGCGTCGACCGCGTCGACGATCACGTCGTCACCGTCACCGAGGCGCACCCCCACCACCACCCCCCGCTCGAGGAGTCCCGTGGCCAGCTCACGGGCCCGGTCCGACCTGATCCGCACCCGGTGGGGTCGGTCGTCCATGAGGTCGCGGATGGCGTGGAAGTCGCCCTCGGCGGCCAGCCGGCCCTGGGCCATCACCAGGACCCGGCGGCCGAAGCGCTCGACCTCGTCGAGCACGTGGCTCGACACGAGCACGGTCTTGCCCGCGGCACCGAGCTGCTCGAACAGGGTGATGAGGTGGAGCCGCTGGCGGGGGTCGAGGCCGGTGAGGGGCTCGTCGAGCACGACCACGTCGGGGTCGTGGACGAGGGCCTGGGCCACTTTGGCCCGCTGGCGCATGCCTTTCGAGAAGCCGGCGATGGGGCGGGGCTCGTCGGGATCGAGCTCGACGACGGCCAGGGCCGAGCGGGCCGCGCCCTCAGGGTCGTCGAGGCCGTGGAGCACGGCGGCGAGGCGGACGAAACCCAGCGCCGACAGGTTCTCGAAGAGCGTCTCCTGCTGGGGTACCAGGCCGATGCGCCGGGTGAGGGAGAGGTCGTCGCGGGGGTTGCCGCCGAACACGGCGACGGTGCCCTGCGACGGCGGGGTGAGCCCACACAGCAGACGCAGCATGGTGGACTTCCCGGCGCCGTTCGGCCCGAGCAGGGCGGTGACCCCGGGGCCGACGGTGAACGACACGTCCGACACCGCCACCAGGTCGCCGAACCATTTCGACACCCGCTCCACCACGATCCGGGCGTCGGCGGGCACCGGGGGAGGCGGGGGAGGTGGGGGCGGCGGCAGGAGGACGGTCATCGGGTGACCGTCAGGCGCCGGTAGCGCAGCCAGGTGAGCAGCCCGAAGCCGAACGTCCAGACGAGGTAGGCGGCCACGAGGGTGCCCGTCGTGATCGTCCGGGCGCCGTCGATCTCACTGAACTCGCCGTAGATGCGAAACACCAGCTCGATGGGCAGTTGCAGCAGGTCGAGGCCGAAGTACAGCGGCGTCGAGGCCGTCGCGCCCAGGGCCTCGCTGACGGCACGACTGGCCAGCAGGATCATGATGATGGCGGCGGAGGCGGCGGCGCGTCGGCTGGTGATGCTCGACACCGCCAGCGACAGCGAGGCGGGGAGTACCGCAACTGCGAGCCCGCCGAGCACCATCTTGGCCAGCAGTCCGAGCAGGGCGATCGGCCCGTCGGGGCCCGACCCCACGATGGTGAGACCCAGCAGCATGAGCAGCGGCGGCCCGAGGGTGACCAGAGCGAGCAGCGCCACGGTGGCCACGGCCTTGGCGGCCAGGTAGGTGTCGCGGGTGAGTGGCGAAGCCAGGTACAGCCCGAGCATCCCGGTGCGCCGGTCGGTGCACAGCAGCTCCGGGGCCACGAAGGCGGTGAACACCACGATGGCGGCCGAGATGAACCCGTAGTACTGCGCGTAGGTGGGCAGGACACCACTGGCTTCGCGTAGGAGGGTGTCGGGCAGCAGGACGCTGAGGCCGACGAACACGATGGCGGGCACGTAGGCGATGAAGATGGCAATGGCGGGCAGGATCTTCTGCCAGACGGGCCGCTTGAGCCCGAGCGCCCGCTGGATCGAGTGCACGATCAGCGAGCGCACCGCTCCCCGTACGCCCAGGCGAGGGCCCGTGTAGGCGCGATAGCCACGGTCGAGGATGCGGGCATCGCTCACGCCCCGACCTCCAGAAAGACGTCTTCCAGGCTCACCGTGCGGTTGGTCAGGCGCCGCACGCCCACCCCGGCGCCGACGACGGCGTCTCGGGCCGCGTCGTGCAGGCCGACGGCGATCTCCCCGCCGGCATCGGGGGTGCTCACCACCAGGCGCAACCCGTCCACGTCGACGGTGAGGCCCCGCGAGCGCAGCAGTTCGGCCACTGCATCGGACCGGTCGTCGACCTCGAGCAACAGGCCGGTGCCCTGCCCGGTGAGTTGGCTGAGCGGGCCCGACGCCACCACCATGCCGGCGCGCAGGATGACGGCGCTGTCGCAGGTGCGCTCCACCTCGTCGAGCAGGTGCGACGAGATCACGACGTGGATGCCGAACTCGGTGCCCACCCGGCGGATGAGGGCGAGCATGTCGTCGCGTTGCACGGGGTCGAGCCCGTCGGTGGGCTCGTCGAGCAGGATCAGGGCCGGGTCGTGGGCGATGGCCTGGGCCAGCTTCACGCGTTGGCGCTGCCCGGTGGACATGGTGCCGATGGGCCGGTAGCGCTCCTCGCCCAGGCCGACCTGCCACAGCGCGTCGCTGGCCCGGGCGGTGGCGGCCTGCCGGGGCAGGCCGTGGACCTCGGCGATGTGGCGCACCAGGTCGTGGGCGCGGGTGTCGGGGGGCAGCAGGTGGTGTTCGGGGGAGTAGCCCACCTGGCTGCGCACTTCGGGGCCGGCGGTGAAGGGATCGAGACCCAGCACCCGCAGGCTCCCGTCGTCGGGTCGGTGCAGTCCGAGCAGAAGGCCGAGCAGAGTGGTTTTGCCGGCGCCGTTGGCCCCGAGCAGGCCGGTGATGCCCGGGCCGATGCGGAACGTGGCGCCGTCGAGGGCGGTGACCGGCCCGAAGTGGCGGGTGACCGTGTCGGCGGCCACGATGATGGAAGCACTATTCAGGTGATCGACCAGCACTTCGCGGTTCGGCGGAACCGGCGAGAAATGGTCTGTCATCGTCGCGGAGCCTAATCTCGCGCCATGACCGATCCGATGAAGCCCCGATCGCACGAGGTCACCGACGGTGTCGAGCGGGCCCCGGCCCGGGCCATGCTGCGGGCCATCGGCATGGGCGACGACGACTGGGACAAGTCGCAGGTCGGGGTGTGCACCTCGTGGAACGAGGTCACCCCGTGCAACATGCCTCTGGCCCGCCTGGCCCAGTCGGCCAAGCAGGGCGTCCGAGACGCCGGCGGTTTCCCGATCGAGTTCGTCACCATCGCCATCTCCGACGGCATCTCCATGGGCCACGAGGGCATGCGGGCGTCGCTGGTGAGCCGTGAGGTCATCGCCGACTCGGTGGAGACCGTGATGCACGCCGAGCGCTTCGACGCCCTGGTCAGCTTCGCCGGCTGCGACAAGAGCCTGCCTGGCATGCTCATGGCCTCGGCCCGGCTCGACCTCCCCGCGGTGTTCGTGTACGGCGGGTCGATCCTGCCCGGCAACCACAACGGCCAGGTGCTCGACATCGTGTCGGTGTTCGAGGCCGTCGGCGCCGAGGCCGCCGGCACCATCGATAGCGCGGAGCTCGACGCCATCGAGCGCAACGCCTGCCCCACCATCGGCAGCTGCGCCGGCATGTTCACCGCCAATACGATGGCCGCCATCGGCGAGGCCCTCGGCATGTCGTTACCCGGTTCAGCATCTCCCGCGGCCGTCGATCGGCGTCGCGACGACTTCGCCCGGGCATCGGGTGAGGCGGTCATGGGTCTGCTCCGTCAGGGCATCACTCCCCGCCAGATCCTCACCAAGCAGGCGTTCGAGAACGCCATCGCCGTGCTCATGGCTCTCGGTGGTTCCACCAACGCGGTGCTGCACCTGCTGGCCATCGCCGCCGAGGCCCGAGTCGACCTGCACCTCGACGACTTCAACAAGGTGGCGGCCCGGGTGCCGCACATCGCCGACACCAAGCCCAACGGTCAGTACCACATGGTCGACGTCGATCGCATAGGCGGGATCCCGACGGTCATGGCCGAGCTGCTCGAAGCCGGTGTGCTCCACGGTGACTGCATCACCGTCACCGGCAAGACGATGGCCGAGAACCTGGCCGACATCGACCCGCCCCGCCCTGACGGGGCGGTGGTGCACCCCGTGTCCGATCCCATCCACGCCGTCGGCGGTATCGCCATCCTCACCGGCTCGTTGGCGCCGAAGGGTTCGGTGGTCAAGGTCGCCGGCATCGACTTCGACCGCTTCGAGGGCGTCGCTCGCGTCTTCGACGGGGAAGCGAAGGCCATGGAGGTGGTGCTGAGTGGCGGCATCAACCCGGGCGACGTCATCGTGATCCGCTACGAGGGCCCCAAGGGCGGCCCGGGGATGCGCGAGATGCTCGCGGTCACCAGCGCGGTCAAGGGCGCCGGTCGGGGCGGCGACACCGCCCTGGTCACCGATGGTCGATTCTCCGGTGGCACCCGTGGCTTCTGCATCGGCCACGTGGCCCCCGAAGCCGTCGATGGTGGCCCCATCGCCTTCGTGCGCGACGGTGACCGCATCGTGATCGACACGGTGAAACACAGCATCGACCTGATGGTCGACGAGGCCGAGCTCGAGCGCCGCCGCAGCGAATGGGTCCTCCCGGAGCCGCTCTACACGAGCGGCGTGATCGCCAAGTACGTGAGCCTCGCCCAAGGAGCCGATCGCGGCGCGATCACCCTGCCCAAGTAGGTCCCGGGCAGGCGGATGTCGCGCCCGTGGTTCTGGCCTCCGACGAGCTCTCGGTCGTGTGACGGTCGCGCTGAGCGGTGGCTACTCCATCCCGCCAGTCTCGTGGCGGAGTTGCCGCCGCCGCCCGAGGCTGCAGCCAGAGGGCGTCGCTCATCGGGTCAGCCCTGCGCGCCGGGCACCAGGCGAATGTTGATCGGGTAGCGGTACCACTCGCCGCGATTGGCCGCGAGCGTGGCCATGATCCCGAACACGTAGGCGCCCACGATCACCGCCGGGAGTAGAAGGAACCCGATCAACACCAACATGAGGAGCGCGCTCACGAGGTAGGCGACGAAGAGGGTGATCTGGAAGTTGAGCGCCTCGGAGGCGTGGTGGCGCACGAACGGGTCCTTCTCGCCGTTCACGAGGTAGATGATCAGCGGACCGAGGAAACCGGTGAGGAGCCCGAGGAGCTGGGCGAGCATGGCCATGGTTCTCGGATCGGTTCCCCCGCCCGGACGCGCCGTGGCGAGCGGTCCCCAGTGCCGACCGTCCCACCATCGGAGCTGGCCGTGGGCATCGGGATAGCACCCTGGGGCCGGAGTGGGCTGCATGGGGCCCTGGGTCTGCATGACCAGAGGGTACGACGTGTTTCGGACTCGCTCCCGACTTCGGGGGTCCGGGTTGCCATTCGTGGCCACCATCGGGCACACTTACACTTCTATGAGTACCACCGACGCCACCGTCACCCCGCTCGTAGTACTTCACTAGCGCCCGCCGGCCCCCTCGCCGCGTGCGCATCCTCGACCTCCCTCCTGCGGGAGGTCGATTGCGTTTTCCCCGGCCGGGAGGTCACCTGACCTCGACCCAACCCGCACGACGATCCGATTCGACCCGAGGACCCCACCATGAAGACCAACGGTGCCGCCGCCCTGATCAAGTCCCTCGAGATGGAGGGGGTCGAGGTCATCTTCGGCCTGCCCGGCGGGGCCATCCTCCCCGTCTATGACCCCATCATCGACTCGCCGATCCGCCACATCCTCGTGCGTCACGAGCAGGGGGCCGGCCACATGGCCGAGGGTTACGCCCAGGTCACGGGTCGGCCCGGGGTGGCCATGGTGACCTCCGGTCCGGCGGCCACCAACATCGTGACGCCGCTGGCCGACGCCTACATGGACTCGGTGCCACTGGTCGTGATCACCGGGCAGGTGGGCACCAAGGCCATCGGCACCGACGCCTTCCAGGAGGTCGACACCGTGGGCATGACCCGGTCGATCACCAAGCACAACGAGCTGGTCACCCGGGCCGAGGACATCCCCCGCGCCGTCCGGGAGGCGTTCCACATCGCCACCACGGGCCGGCCCGGCCCGGTGCTGATCGACATCCCCAAGGACATCGTCGACCCCGCCAACCCCAACTCCGAGCTGGACTGGTACTGGCCGGACTCGCTCGACCTGCCCGGCTACAACCCGCGCATGGAGGGCGACCCGGCGCTCATCAAGGCTGCGGCCGAGCTCATCGGCCAGGCCCGACGGCCGGTGCTGTACGCCGGTGGCGGCATCCTCAAGGCACGCGCCGCCGAGGCCCTCACCGCCCTGGCCGAGCTGCTCGATCTCCCCGTGGTCACCACCCTCATGGGCCGCGGGGCCATCCCCGACGACCATCCGTTGTGTCTGGGTATGCCCGGTATGCACGGCAACTACACCGCGGTCACGGCCATGCAGGAAGCCGATCTGCTGGTGGCGTTGGGCTCGCGGTTCGACGACCGGGTGACTGGCAAGCTCGACGCCTTCGCCCCCCACGCCAAGATCATCCACGTCGACATCGACCCGGCCGAGCTGGGCAAGGTCCGCCGCCCCGATGTGGGCATCACCGGCGACTGCCGTCTCGTCATCACCGAGCTCATCACGGCGTTGCGCGACCTCGGCGCGCCCGGCAACCAGCCCGACCGGTCGGAGTGGAAGTCCACCATCAGCGGCTGGCAGGAGACGTACCCGCTCACCTACACCCAGTCCGAGCCCGGTGAGCTGCTGAAGCCGCAGTTCGTGCTCGAGCAACTGCGCGACAACACCCCCGACGACTGCATCGTCGCCTCCGGGGTGGGTCAGCACCAGATGTGGACCTCGCAGTACTGGAAGTTCAACCACCCCTACACGTGGGTCAACTCCGGGGGCCTCGGCACCATGGGGTTCGCCGTGCCCGCCGCCATCGGCGCCAAGGTCGGTCGGCCCGACAAGATGGTCTGGGCCGTCGACGGCGACGGTTGCTTCCAGATGACCGCCCAGGAACTGGTCACGGCGGCGGCCGAGCGCATCCCCGTGAAGATCGCCATCCTCAACAACGCCTACCTCGGCATGGTGCGTCAGTGGCAGGAGATGTTCTACGAGGAGCGCTACAGCGAGGTGTACCTGTCGCCCGACCTGCCCGACTACAAGATGTGGGCCGAGGCCATGGGGTGCGTGGGCATGCGGGTCGAGTCGCCCGAAGAGGTGCTCCCGGCCATCGAGAAGGCCAACTCGATCGACGACCGCCCGGTGGTCATCGACTTCCGCACCGACGCTCGTGAGAAGGTCTTCCCCATGGTCGCGTCGGGCACGTCGAACTCCGACATCGTCATCGGCCCCGGGGAGTCCTGATGCCCGCCCCCCGCCGTCACCACATCCTGTCGGTGCTCGTCGAGGACAAGCCGGGTGTGCTGGCACGCGTCTCGAGTCTCTTCGCCCGCCGGGGCTACAACATCTTCTCCCTCGCGGTGGCGCCCACCGACGACGAGCGTTTCAGCCGCATCACCGTCGTGGTCGACGTGGAGAAGGCGCCCCTCGAGCAGATCGTGAAGCAGCTCGACAAACTGATCAACGTGGTGCAGATCGACGAGCTGGCCCCCGGCGACGCCGTCGAGCGCGAACTGCTGCTGGTCACCGTCTCGGCCCCGCCCGAGACCAGGGGTCAGGTCATCGAGTTGGCCGGGGTGTTCGAAGGACGGGTGGTCGGGGTCGGGTTCGACGAGCTCACGTTGGTGCTCGAAGGCGCCCCCCAGAAGCTCGACGACTTCGCGGAGCTGATCGCCAATTACGGCGTGGTGGCCATGCAACGCACCGGCCGGGTGGCGTTGCCGCGCATCGAGCGGCGTTCGGCGCAGCTTTCCGCCGCCGACGAGGCGTCCTAACCTCTCGCGGTTCGAGTCCGTCCGCATCTCGTCCTGTTCCCGAGTCCCCCTGAGCAACCCCGAGACTGGAGTCCCCCGTGGCCACCGTGTACTACGAAGTCGACGCCGACCGTTCCTTCATCGCCGACCGCAAGGTGGCGGTGATCGGGTACGGATCGCAGGGTCACGCCCACGCCCTGAACCTCAAGGACAGCGGCGTCGACGTCGTCGTCGGCCTGCGGGACGGGTCGTCGTCGAGGGCCAAGGCCGAGGCCGCGGGCCTCACCGTCATGTCGATCGGTGAGGCCACGGGTTGGGCCGACGTCATCATGATCCTGCTGCCCGACACCGAGCAGAAGTCGGTGTACGACGCCGAGATCGCCCCGAACCTCAGCGAGGGTGACGCCATCTTCTTCGCCCACGGCTTCAACATCCGGTTCGGTCGTATCATGCCGCCGGCCGGTGTCGACGTGGCCATGGCCGCCCCCAAGGGCCCGGGCCACCTGGTGCGGCGCACCTACACCGAGGGCGGCGGGGTGCCTTGCCTCATCGCGGTCGAGCAGGACGCCACCGGTCACGCTCGCGACCTGGCCCTCGCCTACGCCGACGCCATCGGCGGCACCCGCGCCGGGGTCATCGAGACCACCTTCACCGAGGAGACCGAGACCGACCTGTTCGGCGAGCAGGCCGTGCTCTGCGGTGGGCTCACCGCCCTCGTGCAGGCTGGTTTCGAAACGCTCACCGAGGCCGGCTATCAGCCCGAGATGGCCTACTTCGAGTGCCTGCACGAGGTGAAGCTGATCGTCGACCTCATGTACGAAGAGGGCATCGCCGGCATGCGCTACTCGATCTCCGACACCGCCGAGTACGGCGACGTCACCCGGGGCCCGCGTGTGGTCAACGCCGCCACCAAGGCCGAGATGAAGAAGATCCTCGACGAGATCGTCTCGGGGAAGTTCGCCGACGAATGGATCGCCGAGAGCGAGTCGGGCCGAGCCAACTTCAACGGCCTGCGCCAGGCCGGCGCCGACCACCCCATCGAGGTCACCGGTAAGGAACTGCGGGCCATGATGCCGTGGATCTCCGCCGGCCGAAAGAGCGTGTCCGAGACGTCCGGCGGCGCGCAGGGCTGAACCTGATCGGGATTCAGTCGGGGCTCCTTCCTGCCGACGAAGAAGAGGTGACCGATTCCGTGGGCCTCGTCGAACGTCGGGTGCGCCTGGCCGACCCCGAGGAGATCGACCCGGGTTGGAACCCGAGGGCGCCCGAGCTGGCCTACGCCTGCGACGCGGTGTCGCTGCTGATGCCCTACGCCGAGCCGTACTTCGTGGCGTCGGTCCGCCTGGTCATCCCTGATCTCGAACCCGAGCTCGCGGCCACGGCCTCGACGTCCAGACCCAGCTCGTCGGGCGCCGCCACCACGGCGAGCACCGCCGGTTCAACGACCGCATGGCCACGAGTTTCCGGGGCATCGGTCGGCTCGAGGGCTGGATGGCGCGCACCTACGGATGGCTCGGGCGCACCCGCAGCGCCCGCTTCGACCTGGCCTTCGCCGCCGGTTCGGAGACCATCGCCTTCAGCATCGCCCGCTGGGCCGAGCGCCATCATCGCCAACTCTTCGACGATGTCGACCCTGCCGTGGCCGCCCTGTTCCTGTGGCACCTGGCCGAAGAGGTGGAACACAAGAGCGTGGCCTTCGACGTCTACCAGCACGTCGACGGATCGAAACGCCGCTACGCGGCAGCGACCGTGCTCACGTTCGCCATCCTGGCCTGGTTCACGGTCCTGTCGGTGCTCACCCTGATGGCCGGCACCGGGCGGTGGCGCTCGCCGGTGGCGTGGTGCCGCCTGGTGGCTTCGGCGTTCAGTCTGGCCTTCGTCACCCTGCCCGACATGGCGGTCTCGATGATGCCGGGCCACCACCCTGACGACCTCGTCGATCCCGAGTGGCTCGTCACCTGGCTGCGCTACTTCGACCCGGCCACCGGCACGGTGCCACTGCTCGAGCCCTCGGCACCGCCGGGCCTGTCCGAGCCGCCTGCAGCCGTCTGAGCCAGCGCGCCCCGAGCCCCGAGGTCGACGTCGGGTCGCCCCGGTACCGTGGCCTCGTCGACGACCAGGGGGAACGACGTGCACTATCGCAAGCTCGGACGAACGGGTCTCAAGGTCAGCCCGCTGTGCCTCGGGGCGATGATGTTCGGGGCCTGGGGCAACCCCGATCACGATGACTCGGTCGCGGTGATCCATGCGGCGCTCGATGCTGGCATCAACTTCATCGACACTGCCGACGTCTACTCCGCCGGCGAGTCCGAGGAGATCGTCGGCCAGGCCCTCGTGGGCCGACGCGACGAAGTGGTGCTGGCCACCAAGTTCTTCGCCCCCATGGGGGTCGGCCCCAACGAGAGCGGCGGCACCCGCTACTGGATCATGCGCGAGTGCGAGAACAGCCTGCGCCGTCTCGGCACCGACCACATCGACCTCTACCAGGTGCACCGGCCCGATCCCAGCATGGACATCGACGAGACCCTCGGTGCCCTCTCCGACCTCGTGCACCAGGGCAAGGTGCGCTACATCGGCAGCTCCACCTTCCCGGCCTCGGAGATCGTAGAGGCCCAGTGGACCGCCGAGCGCCGCCAGCGGGAGCGCTTCGTGTGCGAGCAGCCGCCGTACTCCATCCTCGTGCGCGGCATCGAGACCGACGTGCTGCCCACCTGCCAGCGCTACGGCATGGGGGTCATCCCGTGGAGCCCCCTTGCCGGTGGTTGGCTGTCGGGCCAGTGGCGAGCGGGGGGCGCCGACCCGGAGAGCCGCCGGGCCAGTCGGGTGCCCGACCGCTACGACCTGTCGATCCCCGGCAATCAGGCCAAGCTGGCCGCGGCCGACGCCCTGGGCGCCCTGGCCGACGAGGCCGGCATCGGCCTCGTGCACCTGGCCGTGGCGTGGGTCATCAACAACCCAGCCGTCACGTCGGCCATCATCGGGCCCCGCACCATGGAGCAGCTCACCAGCCAGCTCGGGGCCGCCGACGTGGAGCTGAGCACCGACGTGCTCGACCGCATCGACGAGATCGTGCCCCCGGGAACCAACTTCACCTGGGCCGACGCCGGCTACACGCCTCCGATGGTGGCCGAGGCCAGAGTCCGTCGGCGGCCTTCACGCGGCTAATTCCGACTTGGAAGGTCGGGATTCGTTGGCCTAGGGTTTGCGACCGTGGTCACGCGAACGTCGTCGTGACCAGTGCCTTCGAGGAGAACCGATGAGCGAGCAGTGGGGCTTCGACACCCGCCAGATCCACGCCGGTCAGGAGCCCGACCCCACCACCGGTGCCCGGGCCGTGCCGATCTATCAGACCACCTCGTACCAGTTCCGCGACACCACCCACGCCGCCAACCTGTTCGCGCTGGCCGAGATGGGCAACATCTACACCCGCATCATGAACCCCACCCAGGGGGTGTTCGAGGCTCGCATCGCCAGTCTCGAGGGGGCCACCGAGACCGCCGTCGGCCTTCCCGGCGCCCTCGCCGTCGCTTCGGGGCAGGCCGCCGAGACGCTGGCCATCATGAACCTGGCCGAAGCCGGCAGCCACGTCGTGGCCTCCGCCGCCCTCTACGGCGGCACCTACAACCTCCTGCACTACACGCTCCCCAAGTTCGGCATCGACGCCACCTTCATCGACGACCCCGATGACCTCGACGCCTGGCGCAAGGCCGTACAGCCGAACACCAAGGCCTTCTACGGCGAGAGCATCGGTAACCCCCGCAACGATGTCCTCGATCTCGAGGGCATCTCCGGCGTGGCCCACGAGGCTGGCGTGCCGCTCATCGTCGACAACACCGTGGCCTCGCCGTGGCTCATCCGCCCCTTCGAGTGGGGCGCCGACATCGTGGTGCACTCGGCCACCAAGTTCATCGGTGGGCACGGCACCTCGATCGGCGGCGTCATCGTCGACGGCGGCAGCTTCGACTTCTCGGCCACCGACAAGTTCCCCATGTTCACCGAGCCCGACCCCAGCTACCACGGCCTCAGCTACTGGCCCGCCCTCGGTGCCGGCTCGTACATCATCAAGGCCCGGGTGCAACTGCTGCGCGACATGGGCGCGGCCGTCACCCCGTTCAACTCGTTCCTGTTCCTCCAGGGCCTCGAGACGCTCAGCCTGCGGATGGAGCGCCACAACGCCAACGCCCAGGTGGTGGCCGACTATCTCGACGGTCACGGCCAGGTCGAGTCGGTGCAGTACGCCGGACTGGCTTCGTCGCCGTGGCACGAGCGGGCCGCCCGCTACTCCGCCGGCAAGGGCTTCGGGTCGGTCCCCGCGTTCGTGATCGTCGGCGGCATCGAGGCCGGCAAGAAGTTCGTCGAGGCCCTCGAGCTGCACAGCCACGTGGCCAACATCGGCGACGTGCGCAGCCTGGCCATCCACCCGGGCAGCACGACCCACTCCCAGCTCACCGAGACCGAGCAGCTCTCCGCCGGCGTCGAGCCGGGCCTGGTTCGTCTCTCGGTCGGCATCGAGAACGTGGAAGACATCATCGCCGACCTCGACAAGGGTTTCGCCGCCTCGAAGTAGCACACGGCGGACGTGCCCGGCCCGTGCCCTCGGGGCCGATCACCGTCGGGGAGTTCACCGGCGTCCTCGGGACCGGCCCGCGACACGTACGCTCCGGCGGGCGGCGCGGGTCGGCTCGCGACCGGGGCCTTCATCCAAGGGGGAACACAGTGCCGGTGTCGTTCGATTTCTCGGGTCAGGTCGTGATCGTGACCGGGTCCACCAAGGGACTGGGTCGAGCCATGGCCGAGGGGTTCGCCCGCTCGGGGGCCCAGGTCGTGGTGAGCAGCCGCAAGCAGGGCCTGTGCGAGGAGGTGGCGGCCGAATTGTCGAGTACTCACGGCGTCGAGGTGATGGGCCGGGCCTGCCACATGGGCGACTGGGACGCCATCCCGGGGCTCGTCGACGACGTGGTGGCCCGGTTCGGGCGCATCGATGTGGTGGTGAACAACGCCGGCATCAACCCCACCTCGGACCCGTTGGTCGACGTCTCCTACGAGCTGTGGCGCAAGGTCTTTGCCGTCAACCTCGACGGTCCGTTGCGCCTGTCGACCCTGGCGGCGCCGATCATGCGCGACGGGGGCGGCGGCAGCATCGTCAACATCTCCACCGTCGGCGCCTACATCGGTGGGCCCGGCAACGGTTCGTACGGTGCATCGAAGGCCGGGCTGTTGAACCTCACCAAGGTGATGGCCCAGGAGTGGGCGCCGTGGGGGATCCGGGTCAACGCCATCTGCCCGGGGCCGATCAGGAGCGAGATGACCGCGGGGGCCGAGGCTGCGTTTCCCGGCTTCTACGAGCGGGCCGGTGGGGCGACGATGATGAAGCGGGTGGCCGAGACCGAGGAGATCATCGGCCCGGTGCTCTACCTGGCCAGCGAGGCCTCTTCCTACGTGACCGGCGAGAACCATTCCGTCTCCGGCGGGATGCCCCGCGGCTGACGGTTGGCCGGGCAGGGCTGTCGCCGGGGCATCGCCGTGAACGCCATCATGCCGGCGGCACCGGGTCGACCAACTCATGGCGACCGTCGTGCTCGAACAGCCGCCACATTGTCTCCAACCACGCGTTGGTATCGGTGCGAGGTCGGCATCGAGGCCGCTCAGTCGATGGATCCCGCAGGCACGACCCACTCGCAGCGCTGACCAGTGACGTTGGCGATCTTGTCGAAGTCCTGGTCGTAGTGCAGCACCGTGAGCTTGTGGGCTTCGGCGGCGGCGGCAATGAGGAGGTCCGGGATCTTCCGGCCGCGCTGGCTCTTCGAGGCCAAGTGGCGTTGGATCTGTCTCGCTCGAGTGAGGTGATCAGCGGTGGTCTCCACCAACGTGAAGATCTCCAGGGCGCCGATGAGGCGGTCCCACTCCCGGGCGTTGCGCGCAGAGTAGCCAACCTCGAGATCGGAGATCCCGGCTCGCCCCAGTGTTCCCGTGTCGGCGAGTGGCTCGATCACGGCGCGGACGCCGGGGTCTGAGAGTCGTTTCAGAACGCTGGTGTCGACGAGATGGGTCAGCGCCACGCATCTTCACGATCGTCGAGGGCGGCGCCTGCGAGCGTGTCGAGCGCACGTGACACACGGTCGCCTCGGGTCGAGGCGGCGCGTCGCAGCGCCTCATTGACGGTGTCCTTGAGCGTCAAGGTCCCGAGTTCGGCCCGGGCTGCGCCGAGGGTCTCATCGTCGATGTCCACGAGATGCTTGGTCACACGGCGAGTATATAGAGATGTATGCCGGTATATCTCCGAGGATCTCGTGGAGGACCTGTCTCGAAACGACGTCCCCGTCATCCCGCCTTCGATGCGAGAGTCTACGCAACCAATCTCTGGTGAATCTGCTTACGAAGCCGGCCCGGTGTGACGAGCTCCGCCGCCGACCTACGGGCGCCAACGGCAGATGCGCTGAGGGTCGAGGCCTCCGGGCCGGTCTGAACTAGCACCCGGCGGGCAGGCCGAGCCGGGCGACTGGGCCCACGCGCTACCGCGGGTAGTCGGGGGCGCCGCGGCGCAGGATGACGTCGGTGCGCTGCTGCACCATCTCCTCGAACCGGCCCTCCTCCACCATCCAGAAGCGGTTGGCGTAGAGCCCGTCGACCACCGTGTCGGCCACCTCCGACAGCGGCGTGAACTGCACGGGCGTGCCCGCCGCCTCTTGCATCTGCATCCACATCTGCATCTTGTTGGTGGTGTCGATGGGCGCATCGGGCGCGAACTCGGGTGGACGATCGGCCGCGGCCCAGATGCCGGTGTCCAGGATGCCCTGGGTCTTGCCCGAGGGGAACAGCACCGATACGCCGATGTCGGAGCCGACCTCGTGGAGTTGGCCCCACAGGCACTCCGAGAGGGTGACCACTGCGGCCTTGCAGGTGGCGTAGGTGGGTGAGGCGGCGATGGGGGAGAAGCCGCCGTTGTGCGACGACGTGTTGACGATGTGGGCCTCGCCGCCCTGCTCGAGCAGGTAGGGCACGAAGGCGTTGATGCCGTTGATCACGCCGTACACGTGCACGCTGAAGGCGAACCGCCAGTCGTTGGTCTCGTGCTCCCAGAGCCGGCCGTGGGCGCCCGACGCCACCCCGGCGTTGTTGCACACCACGTGCACCCCCCCGAACGCGGCCACGGTCGCGTCGCGCAGGGCTTCGACCGATTCGAGGCTCGACACGTCGGTGCGCACCCCGATGACCTCGGCCCCGTCGGCGGTCATCTCGGCCACGGCGGTGTCGAGGTTCTCCTGCTTGATGTCGGCGAGCACCACCTTCATGCCCTCGCCCGCGAATCGTTCGGCCATGGCCCGGCCGATACCACCGGCGCCGCCGGTGATGACCGCGACCTTCTCGCGCAGTTTCTTCATGTCGAATGGTCCCCCTGTGTCGTGCCGCTGGATCGGCGTCACCCTCACACGTCCGTCGCCGGCCGACAACTGTTGTGCGTCGACCCCGGCGGCGACGGCTCAGCTCAGGGCGTCGACCACGTGATCGACGCAGGCCGTGAGCGCGGCCACATCGTCGGGGTCGATGGCGGGGAAGAGCGCCACCCGGATCTGGTTGCGGCCCAGCTTGCGGTAGGACTCGGTGTCGACGATGTCGTTGGCCCGCAACACCTTGCTCACGGTGGTGGCGTCGATGCGTTCGTCGAGGTCGACGGTGGCCACGACGTGGCTGCGGTCGACCGGGTCCTTCACGAACGGGGTGGCCCAGGGGCGGCTCTCGGCCCAGTCGTAGATGGTCTGGGCCGAACGGTCGCAGCGCGAGGCCGCCCAGTGCAGGCCGCCGTTCTCGTTCATCCACTCCACCTGGTGTACGGCCAGGAACACGGTGGCCAGGGCCGGCGTGTTGTAGGTCTGGTCCTTACGCGAGTTGTCGAGGGCCACGGCGAGGCTGAGCGACTCGGGGATCCACCGGTCGGACGCGCCGATGCGCTCGATGCGGTCGATGGCCGCCGGCGACACCGCCGCCAACCACAGCCCCCCGTCGGAGGCGAGGCACTTCTGCGGGGCGAAGTAGTAGACGTCGGTCTCGGCGGCGTCGAAGCGTAGGCCGCCCGCAGCCGAGGTGGCGTCGACCAGCACGAGGGCCTCGGCGGCCGTGGTGCCCTCGGGACGCACGAGGGGCATGGCCACGCCGGTCGAGGTCTCGTTGTGGGTGAAGCAATAGGCGTCGACGTCGGGGTTGGGTACCGGGTCGGGGTGGCTGCCGGGGTCGACCGAGAGCACCTCGGGATCGTCGAGGAACGGCGCCGCCTTCGCCGCTTTGGCGAACTTCGACGAGAACTCCCCGAAGGTGAGGTGCTGGCTGCGCCGTTCGATGAGCCCGAAGGTGGCGATGTCCCAGAACACGGTGGAGCCGCCGTTGCCGAGCATGATCTCGTAGCCGTCGGGCAGGGCGAACAGCTCGGCCAGCCCGTTGCGCAGACGGCTCACCATGACCTGCACCGGGAGCTGCCGATGGCTGGTGCCCAGGTAGAGGGGTTCGGCGGCAAGGGCGGCCACGGCCTCGGGTCGCACCTTCGACGGCCCGCAACCGAACCGCCCGTCGGCGGGCTTGAGGTCGGCAGGGATGGTGATGGCGGGGACGGTGGCGCTCACACCATCAGTCTCCCATCCCCGGTCGGCCGCCCCGAAACCCGAGCACTCCGGGCCAGCAACTCACACGGAGCTCTCACCGCTGCTCCGGTAGCGTCGAGCCTGCCCTGTCCGGTTCCCCGCCGAAGGATCCCCGCATGTCCGAGCGCCTGTCCCGTCGTGTCGCCGCCATCACCGAGTCGGCCACCCTCGCCGTCGATGCCAAGGCCAAGGCCCTCAAGGCCGCCGGCGAGCCGGTGATCGGCTTCGGGGCCGGTGAGCCCGACTTCCCGACGCCCGCTCACGTGGTGGAGGCGGCTCGCCAGGCCTGCCTCGACCCGAAGAACCACCGCTACAGCCCCGCTGGTGGCCTGCCCGAGCTCAAGACCGCAGTGGCCGAGGCCACCAACCGCCACTCGGCCACCGAGGTCACCCCTGCCCAGGTGTTGATCACCAACGGCGGCAAGCACGCCGTGTACAACGCCTTCGAGGCTCTGCTCGACCCGGGCGACGAGGTGCTGTTGCCGGCGCCCTACTGGACCACCTACCCCGAGCCCATAGCTCTGGCCGGGGGCGTCACGGTGGCCCTGTCCACCGGGGTCGACAGCGGGTTTCGCGTCACCGTCGACCAACTCGAAGCGGCCCGCACCCCGAACACCAAGGCCCTCGTGTTCGTGTCGCCGTCCAACCCCACCGGGGCCGTGTACCCCGCCGACGAGGTGCGAGCCATCGGCGAGTGGGCGGTGGAGCACGGCATCTGGGTGATCACCGACGAGATCTACGAGTACCTCACCTTCGGCGACCACACCTTCTCGTCGATGCCCGGGCTGGTGCCCGAACTGGCCGACACCTGCATCATCGTCAACGGGGTGGCCAAGACCTACGCCATGACCGGTTGGCGGGTCGGGTGGATGATCGGTCCCGCCGACGTGGTGAAGGCGGCCACCAACCTGCAATCGCACTGCACGTCCAACGTGGCCAACGTGAGCCAGCGAGCCGCACTCGCCGCCCTCGAGGGTGGGCTCGCCTGCGTCGACGAGATGCGGGTGGCGTTCGCGCGTCGGGCCACCCTGATCCACGGGCTGCTCAACGAGATCCCCGGCGTCGAGGCCATGGTGCCCCAGGGCGCCTTCTATGCCTTCCCGTCGTTCGAGGGCGTGCTCGGCCGCCGTCTCGGCCACCTCACGCCCACCACCACGGTCGAGCTGGCCGGCGTGATCCTCGACGAGGCCAAGGTGGCCATCGTCCCCGGCGAGGCCTTCGGGGCCCCGGGTTACGCCCGGCTGTCGTTCGCCATCAGCGACGACGACATCGTCGAGGGCGTGGGCCGCATCGCCGAGCTGCTCGGCCGCGCCGGGTGACGCGACGCCGATGAATGCTCCCGAGGTGCGGCCCCACGGGTCGTGGCCGTCTCCCATCACGCCCGAGCTGATCGTGCAGGCCGCCGTGTCGATCGGCGAGGTGCACGTCGGTACCGACGACATCTGGTGGGCCGAGGCCCGCCCGCAGGAGGCCGGGCGGGTGCAGCTCGTCCGCCACCGGCCCGACGGCTCGGCGGTCGACGTGCTGCCCGATGGCTTCTCGGCCCGTACCCGGGTGCACGAGTACGGCGGGGGAGCGTGGTGCCTGCACGGCCCCGACGTGGTGTTCGCCAACTGGGCCGATCAGCGCCTGTACCGCCTCGACGGCGGTCGCACCGTCCCCGAGGCGCTCACGCCCGAGCCGGCCGTGCCCCTCGGCGACCGCTACGCCGACGGGCGCCCCACGGCCGACGGCCACTGGATCGTGTGCGTGCGCGAGCGCCACTTCGCCGAGCCAGATCATGAGCCGACCAATGAGATAGTCGGGGTGGCCCTTCGCCCCGACGGGGTAACGGTCGAGCCGCAGGTGTTGTTCAGCGGTTCCGACTTCGTGGCCGCGCCCCGGTTGAGCCCCGACGGACGCTTCGTCGCCTTCCTCCGCTGGAACCACCCCGACATGCCTTGGGACGGCACCGAGCTCTGCGTGGCCGCCCTCGACGACGGCCCCGATCGCCAGGAGCCGCTGACCGCAGGCCGCGCGGTGGTGGTGGCCGGCAGTCGCGACGAGTCGATCACCCAACCCGAGTGGGGCCCCGACGGCTCGTTGTGGTTCGTCTCCGACCGATCGAACTGGTGGAACCTCGACCGCCTCGGCTCGGGTCAGGTCGAGGCGGCGGTCATCACCGGACCCGGGGCCCCGGTGCTCGGGCCGCAGGCGGTGGCGCCCATCGAGGCCGAGGTCGGCGCTCCCCACTGGGTGTTCGATCAGTCCCGCTACGCCCTGCTGGCCGACGGGCGAGTAGTCGTGGCGTTCTTCCGCGACGGGCTCGACCACCTCGGCGTCGTTCCCGCTGGTGGTGGGGACGTGGTGGCGTTGGCGTCGAACATCAGCGCGTGGTCGTCGTTGCGAAGCTACGGCCAGGGGGCGGTGGCGGTCGGGGCCTCGCCCACCACCGAGGCCGTGGTGATGGTGCTCGACGTGCCCGAGCGGCCCGCCGGCGACGGCAGCACCCCGGTGGGTTCGGCTGTGCTCCGTGAGGCCCGTGACCTCGGCATCGACGCCGAGTGGTTCTCGGCGCCCGACCCGATCCTGTTCGCCACCACCGGCGACCGGTTCGCCCACGCCCTGCATTACCCGCCCACCAGCCCGGTGGCCGTCGGGCCCGACGGGGAGGCCCCGCCACTGATTGTGGTCATCCACGGTGGCCCTACCTCGGCGGCGCGACCCCAGCTCAGCCTCGGTGTCCAGTTCTGGACCTCCCGCGGCTTCGGGGTGGTCGACGTGAACTACGGGGGCTCCACCGGCTACGGGCGCAGCTACCGGCGTCGCCTCATCGGTGAGTGGGGCATCGTCGACGTCGACGACTGCGTGGGGGCGACGCGCTATCTGGTCGACCTCGGCCACGCCGATCGCGACAAGCTCATCATCCGCGGTGGCAGCGCCGGCGGCTTCACCGTGCTCGCGGCGCTGACGTTCCGGGAGGTGTTCGCCGCCGGCTGTTCGATGTACGGCGTGGCCGATCTCGAGGCCCTGGCTCGCGACACCCACAAGTTCGAGGCGCGCTACCTCGACTCGTTGGTCGGGTCCTATCCCGCCCGGCGCGACCTCTACGAAGAGCGTTCACCCATCCATCACACCGACGAGTTGGAGTGCCCGCTGCTCGTGCTCCAAGGCCTCGAGGACGAGATCGTGCCGCCGGCCCAGAGCGAGATGATCGTGGCCGCCCTCGCCGCGAACGGGGTGCCCCACGCGTATCTGGCCTTCGAGGGGGAGCAGCACGGTTTCCGTCAGGCCGCCACCATCGTGCGAGCCCTCGAGGCCGAGGCCTCGTTCTACGCCCAGGTGCTGGGGTTCGATCTGGCCGACGACTTCGAGGTCCTCGAGATCATCGATCCGTGCTCCCGGCCGTTCACAGAAGGTGGTCCGTCCTGATGTGCACTGAAGCCGAGCACCGACGTTCCGGACCGGGCGTGCGGCCTCGGCCTCGGCCTCGTGCCGTCCTCGTCGCCACGGTGGCGGCGGCCACCATCGCGCTGATGGCGGGGTGCGGCACGTCGAGCTCCTCGTCGGGGGCGAGCGGTGAGGCTCAGCCCGATCGCGCCGGCCTCGTGGACCTCGGCAATGGCCGCTCGATCCACATGGAATGCCGGGGGAGTGGCGGCCCGACGGTGGTCCTGGTCACCGGTCTGGGCGAACGGGCCGACAACTTCATGATCACCAGCGCCGACCCGACCTCCGACGAGGGGTCGGTGTTCCCTGCCGTCGCCGGGTTCACCCGGGTCTGCGCCTACGACCGACCTGGCACGGCCACGCCGACTGAGGCCGGATACGACCTGAGCCGCTCGACCCCGGTGGAGGTGCCCGCCACGGTGGACGACTCGGCCGAGGACCTCGACCGGTTGCTGCGGGCCTCAGGTGAGCCGGGGACCTACGTCCTGGTGGGGCACTCGCTGGGGGGGCCATCGTACGGCTCTACGCCGCCGCCCATCCTGGGGACGTCGCCGGAATCGTCCTCGACGACGCTTTGAGCGAGAACCTGGCCGACGGCTTCACCCCCGCCCAGGTCGAGAGCTTTCAAGCGTTGAACGACCCGGTGACGCAAGGGGGACCGCCCGGATCGGAGCAGGACTTCTTCGCAACCGCAGTCGTCCCCCTCCTGAGCGCGGCGGCGGCGCCGGACGTGCCGACGATCATCCTGACCGCCGACCAGTGGCTGCTCACTGCTGAGGTCGTCGAGTCGGGCCGAGCAGCCGGAACACTGCCCGAGTTCGTCACGGTGGAGTCCGCCGATGCGCTCTGGGCTTCTCAGCTCGCCGCCCAGGACGTCCTCGCCTCGAAGTTCCCCGGCGGTGAGCACGTCACCGAGACCGCCGCCACGCACTACATCCACCTCGACAACCCCCAGCTGGTCATCGACTCGATCCGAGACGTGGTGGATCAGGTGCGTGCGTCAACGCCCGGTTGAGGGGTGCGCTCAGCTGGCCGTCGGGAGCGAAGCGGCTGCGGGCCATGCCCAAGGGATCGAGGACGAGGTCGTCGAACATCGTCGGGAGGTCGGTGCCGGTGACCTTCTCGAGGATGCGGCCGGCGAGGAAATAGTTGAAGCCCGAGTAGGTGAAGCCGTCGCCGGGGGCGTAGGGCTCACGCGGCGTGGCGGCCCCGATGGCGATGACCTCGTCGGGCGTGATGGTGGAGTCGGGGTCGGCGCAGATCCGGTCGAGCTGGGCCTGGCCGGGCTCACCGACGCCGCTCGTCATGTTCAACAATATGCGCACGGTGATCTGGTCGGCCTCGGGGAAGTCCGGATGCCACTCGTCGATGGTGTCGTCCAGCGTGAGGCCCGCATCGCCGTCACCGATCACCCGAAGTGCCAGCGAGCCGATCAGGGTCTTGGTGACGCTGCCGATCTTGGCCTGGTTGGCCCGGTCCATCGGCGTCATCGACTCGAGGTCGGAGACCCCACGGGTGGAGACCCATTGGCCTTGTCCGGGGATCCACAACCCGACGGTCACGCCCGGCATCCCCGATGCCGCGAAGCCTTCGTCCAGGGCGGTCTCGAGGCGTTCGACGAGAGCCGGGTCGAGCCCGGCCTCGACGGGCACCACGGCATCGGCCGGCGTCGTCGCGACGCTCGTCGACCAGCTCGGAGCGCAGACGCATCGGAGGAGCGGACGACATTGAATCGGCGAACTCTTGCGATCATCACGAACTCGCCGTCGACGGTGCCGTAGAGGCCATGCGGGCCTGAATTCTAATCGCCGGACAGGTTGTCGCGAGCTGAGGGTGGTCCTGCTGTCCTGGCCTTCTACATCAGCTACCGGGTATCGGGCGGCTGACGGTCGGAGCCTGCCGGGACCGGCCGTAGGCTCAGACCCTTATGGCCCGCATCCTCGTCACCGAAGCCATCGCCGACGGTGGGCTCGAACGCCTCCGCCAGGCCGGACACACCGTCGACGTTCAGGAGGGGCTGAGCCCCGAGGCCCTGCTCGCCGCCGTCCCCGGCGCCCACGCCCTCATCATCCGGTCGGCCACCCAGGTCACCGACGAGGTGCTGGCCGCCGCCGCCGACATGGTGGTCGTCGGTCGGGCCGGCATCGGGCTCGACAACGTCGACGTGGCCGCCGCCACCAACCGCGGGGTGATGGTGGTCAACGCCCCGCAGTCCAACATCCTGTCCGCGGCCGAGCAGACCATGGCCCTGCTGTTGGCCCAGGCCCGCAACATCCCCCAGGCGCATGCCGCTCTGGTGGCAGGGCGGTGGGAGCGCAGCCGCTGGACCGGTGTCGAGCTGGCCGACAAGACCCTCGGGGTCGTCGGGCTCGGTCGTATCGGCAAGCTGGTCGCCCAGCGGGCCATGGCCTTCGGGATGCACATCGTGGCCTACGACCCGTTCGTGGCCCCCGAGATGGGGCGCAAGATGAACATCGAGCTCGTCGACCTCGACACGCTCATGAGCACCAGCGACTTCGTCACCTTGCACGTGGCCAAGACCCCCGAGACGATCGGCCTGATCAACGCCGAGCTTCTGGCCAAGGCCAAGCAGGGCATCCGGATCATCAACGTGGCCCGCGGTGGCATCGTGATCGAGGCCGATCTGGCCGCGGCCATCGAGAGCGGGCACGTGGGGGGCGCCGCCCTCGACGTGTTCGCCACCGAGCCCACCACCGAGTCGCCGCTGTTCTCCCTTCCCCAGGTCGTGGTCACCCCCCACCTCGGGGCCAGCACCCACGAGGCCCAGGACAAGGCCGGCGACACCATCGCCGACATGGTGCAGCTCGCCCTCGCCGGCGAGTTCGTGCCCTTCGCCGTGAACGTCAACGCGGCCGAGGCCAGCGAGACCGTACGCCCGTTCCTGTCCCTGGCCGAACGGCTGGGCGCCCTGTTCGCCGGGCTCACCGGCGGTGTCGACACGCTGGAGATCACCTACCAGGGGGAGATCGGCGGCTACGACACCCGCATCCTCACCCTGTCGCTGCTCAAGGGGTTCTTCGGGCGCATCACCGACGACCCCGTCAGCTACGTCAACGCCCCCAAGCTGGCCGAGGAACGCGGCATCAGCGTCAGCGAGACGGCCACCACCACCTCGCACCACTACGTGAACCAGATCGGCATCCGCGCCGGCGCCCATTCCATCGCCGGCACGCTGGTCGGCCTCGAGGGTGAGGCCCGACTGGTGCACGTCGACGATCACCGCGTCGACGTGCCCCCCGCCAACCACATGCTGGTGGTACGCAACGACGACCGCCCCGGCATGATCGGCCGCGTGGGCACGATCATGGGTGAGGCCGGCATCAACATCGCCGACATGGACGTCGGCCAGTCGGCCACCGGCGAGTCGGCCCTGATGGTGCTGGCCACCACCGAGGCCGCTCCGGCCGCCGTGCAGGACCAACTTCGCGCCGTCGACGGCATCGTGTCCGTCGCCTCCCTCACCTGAGACGGCGACGGTCGGCGGGTGGCTGACATCACGCCTCGGATCAATGAGGGCCGGGTTCGCCCGGCCTCGTTCAGCCGAAAGGCGTCCAACTCTGCGGGGTGAGGGTGGCCAGGTCGTTGGCCATCACTCCCGCGGCCGACACGGTGAGGAGACGGTCGCCGATCACCAGCGACCGCTCGATCATCGGCGTCAACCCACCGGGACCCGGGGATGGGGCCAGGCAGTTGGCGTCGGGGGGGCACTCCGGGATCGGGGTCCACGTCGACGGTGCGTCGGGATGGCTGATGCGCCCGCGTTCGACGATGCCGGCGTCGTTCACCGTGGTCACGAGGACGCCTTGCTCCCAGGTGCTCCCCTCGAGACCCCACGCCTGGAGAGGCACCACCAGGGTGTCGGTCGCGTCCCACCACAACAGCGCGTGGTGGTCCTGCTCGGCCAGTGAGTTGCCGCCGGGGATGGTGAGCTGGGCCAGGCGGGTGGGCGCCGATGGGTCGGTGACGTCGAAGAGGCTCTCGGCGAACCCGGTGATGAGGCCGGTGTCGGTGCCGTCCTGGCCGACGCCGAGCAGGCGACCCTCGCCGATCAGCTGCAGGTACGAGGAGTAACCGTTGATCTTCAGCTCGCCCGCCACGCGGGGTGCGCTGGGGTCGCGCAGGTCGACGACGTACAGGGGATCGGTGCGCCGGAACGTGACCGCGTAGGCCTGATCGCCCACGAACCGGGCGGAGTAGATCTGCTCGTTGCGCCCGAGTCCGCCGACCTCACCGATACGGGTGAGCTCCTCGCCGTCGCGTTCGAGCACGGTCACGTAGCTCTCGCTGACCGGGGTCCGCATCTCCAGCGTCGTCTTTGGGGCCGGGCCCGACCAGCCCCACCACATGGGGCTCACGGTGGTGGCGATGCGCAACCGACCATCGTGTTCCGACAGCGAGAACTGGTCGAGCACCGTGCCCCGGACTCGACCCGAGGCCAGGTACTGAGCCGCCTCACGACCCTCGATCGAGAAGGCGTGCACATCGGTGTAGGGCCCACTCTCCTCGGGCGCAGGCAGGGCCGTGTCGGGTGGGGGAGCGGGGGTCGTGACCGCGGGGGCTTCGGTGGTGGGTGTGGTGGTCGGTGCTCCGGGCTCGGGCCCGCGCTCGGTGGTCACGTAGAGGTTCGTCGTCGAGGCGTACACGGTTCCCGCGCCGGCCACGACCGCGGCCGCCGGCAGTAGCTCCACCCTGTCGGCCCGCAGGTCGAGGCCGAGCACGGTGACCACGTCGAACCCGGAGAACTGCTCGGGGCGGTCGACGGCAGCGCACTCGACGGCGGGCCGGGGCTCGCCATCACCCGAAGCGTTGCGGACGGTGAGAGACGGAAGCCACTCGTCGAGGGTGCTGCCCGCCACGGTGGCCTGGTTGGTGTCGAGCGAACGCTGTTCCGATGCCGCCGTTCCGGTCGGGTACACGAAGCCGAGCTGTCGTGGCCCGGCACGGGTCACGACCCGCACCACGCCGTCCACCATGCGGGCGTCCACGTAGTCGGCGTCCACCTCCACCGTGCCGACCACCCGGGGGGTGCCGTCGAGATCGATTCGGGTGAGGGTGGTGCGAGCCGTGGCCACGGGCATCGACGAGGACGAGAGGTCCGGCGTCGGCCCCTCGATCCCTCCACCGATCGGGGCCATCGGCATCACCCCGCCGGACCCGTAGCCGCCGCTGATCACGACGGCGTGGTCGCCGTCGACCAGCAGTTGGCCGGCGTCGTTCGGCAGCGCCACCGTGGCCGTCACGGTCGGTTCGACCGACGTGAGGTCCACGACCCGGAGGCTGCCGCCCACCACCGATACCAGCCGGCTCCCGTCGGTGACGGCCAGGTCGGGCTCACCGACGCCCTCCTCCTGCACGTTGGTCATCGAGAACCCTGGTGATCCCGGCGACGAGGAGGCCAACGCTGCGGTCGGGGCACTCTCATCACCGGACGAGGTGCGCGATCTCCCCGTCAGGGACGGCGCCGAGCTGTCCTCCATCATCATCGGCCCCCCGAATCCACCGGGCTCCCCTGTCTCGAGGCCGTAGGCGGTCACTCGGGCCCCGGCCTCGTCGTGGAACCAGTCGAGGAGGTCGCCGCACGACTCGAAGCTCACCAGCCGTGCCGCCACTCCCAGGATCGGGGGAGGGCTGCCCGTCCCGCCCGTGCATCCCGCCGCCAGCAGCCCGGTCAGGCCCAGCCCGGCCACCACCATTGCCCCTCGTCCACCCCTGCGCGTCTTCGTCATGGTGGTTCCGACGACCGCCGAGCCGCCCTGGTTCCCAGGGATTCGCGGTGCCCTGACCGCGTGGGACACCGAGGGCTCAGTCGTTGGGACGCAGGGCGACCTTGATGGCCCCGGTCTGGCCCTGGTCGGCCAGGGTGGTGAAGGCGGTGTACCAGTCGGTCAGGGCGAACGAATGGGTCAGCATCGCCGACAGATCGATGCGGCCGGATCGACACAGCTCGAGGTAGTGGTCGATGCCGTGGCGTCGGACACCGTCGATCTCCTCGACCCCGAAGGCGTTGGAGCCGACCATGCACAGTTCCTTCACGTACAGCGGTGTGTCCTCCCAGTACGTGGGGCCGTGGACGCCGGACTTCACCAGCGTGCCGCGGGCTCGTAGCGCCCGGCTGGCCACCTCGAAGGTCTTCTGCTTGCCCACGGTGTCGTAGACCACGTCGATGCCACCGGGGAAGGCCATGGGCAGGCCGTCGCCCGGCTGGAGGACACCACCCGACCACGCTGCGGCCTCCTCGATCACCTGCCGCGCCGGCTCGTGGCCGATGACGGTGGCGCCGAGTGAACGGCAGAGGTCGGCCTGGGTGTCGAACCGGGCGACCACCAGCACGTCGACGTCGGGGTACAGGGTGCGGAGGGCGGCGACCGCGCACGTCCCGAGCGCACCGGCGCCCTACACCACCGCCCGGCCCCCGGGGGGTGGCGGGTGACGGGCCACCGAGTGCAGGCTGACGGCGAAGGGATCGGCCAGGACGGCGAGCTCGTCGGGAACGTCGTCGGGTACCCGGTGCAGCATCGAATGGTGGGCGGGCATCAGCTCGGCGTTGCCGCCAGTGGCGTCGGTGGTGGTGCCGATGTGGATACCCGGGGAGATGGGCCCAGCGGTGAAGCTCCAGCACAGGGAGTAGTCGCCGTCCACGCACGCCGGACAGAGATGGTCCACCCCTCGTGGCGCGCAGGACAGCCACGGGTTCAGCACCACGCGGTCGCCAATGCTCAGCCGGCCGTCGGGCACTTCCGGGCCGAGGGCCACCACGTCCGCCACCACCTCGTGGCCGAGGACCTGGGGCATGCGGAACCAGCCGGTCATCGGGTTGTCGGTGCTGTGGACGCCGTCCCCGAAGTCCATGAAGACCTGCTTGGCGTCGCTGCCGCAGATGCCGGTGAGCCGGGGCCGGGTGATCACCCAGTCCGGGCGGAGGAAACCAGGGTCGGGCCAGTCCTGGAGGCGCATGGGCGTGCGGGCCAGGTTCTGGAGGAGGTGGTTGTCGGTTCCAGGGTCGGGCCGCTCGTCGGGCCGGACCTCGAACACCAGTGCTTGCATCGCCGCCCCCTCGTTCGCCCCTTGGAACCGTACCGGACCAGCGGCCAGCGCGACCGGGGCTCCTTCAGAGCCGCCGGGAGGGTTCTCGGTCGCGCCGTTGCCGACGGTCGACGCGGGTGCTCTCCGGTCAGGCGGCGGTGGTGAGGGGTGGGGGAAGGTCGTGGGCTCGTTGTCGGGCTGTGGTGGATTCGTGCTCACGTTGGTCGGGGGGTGTGTCGTCCCAGGTGGTGGTGTAGTTGGCGGGGCCGCGGGTGCCGGTGGTGGGGCGGCCGCGCTGGTCGGTGGTGGTGACGACGAGGGGGTGGGTGGTCGGTCCGGGTGGCCCGGGTTGGTCGGTGGTTCTCGGAGTTCCGGGTGGGCCGGCCGGTCTGGGGTGGAGGGGTAACCGGTCGGGGCGCCGGGTTCTTGGTGGGGGGCTGGTGAGCGTTGACCGGTTCGGGCGGGTGAAGGTGGCGGTGCCGTCGGGGTGCACCGACATGGCCCAGTCGTGGCGGTGGACGACACCGTGGTGGGCGTCGATCCACCTCGCGGGGTTGTCGCAGTCGGGGAACCGGCAGCTTTGGTCGCGGATGAGCATGGCGTCGCGGACACTGTCGGTGGCGAGGCGGATGCGGCGGCCGTGGTCGATGACGCGGCTGTCGGCCAA
>JBDNHK010000117.1:0-9460 GCA_041688815.1 Acidimicrobiales bacterium
CCGAGACCTCTCTTACCGAGACCTCTCTTACCGAGACCTCTCTGCCCGAGGGCTCCATCCCGAACGGCGACGACTTCACCGCGTCCGATGCGCAGGCTGAGGCCCCGGCGCGGCGCGAGGCCTCACCGAAGGATCTCGGTCGCGGCGACACCAGTGCGGCCTGAGCCCGTGGCTCGCCCGTGAGCGCCGTGCCGGCCGCCGAACCCCGCTCCGCGGGCGGCCACATGACCATCTGGGAGCACATCGGCGAGCTCCGTTCCCGTCTGATCAGGGTCCTGATCGCGGTCGGGATCGGAGTCGTTGTCGGGTGGGTGGCGTTCCCGTACGTGCTCGAGTTCCTGCTCCGCCCGTTCTTCGACCTGGTCCCCGACGGCACGCTCATCGCCACCAGCCCGTTGCAGCCCTTCGCCACCCGCATCAAGGTCTCGGGCTACCTGGGCATCGTGTTCGCCATGCCCGTCATCCTCTGGCAGCTCTGGCGGTTCGTGACCCCGGGTCTGTACCCCCAGGAGAAGAAGTACGCCATCCCCTTCACGGTGAGTGCCCTCGTGCTCTTCGCCGCTGGAGCCTCGATCGCCTACGTCACGCTCAATCCGGCCCTGCGGTTCCTGATCGACATCGGCGGCCAGAACATCGAGCCGCTCTACACCCCCGACAGTTACATCATGTTGATCGTCTGGATGATGATCGCCTTCGGTGCCGGCTTCGAGTTCCCTGTCCTGCTCGTCGCCCTCATGCTCATCAACGTGCTCGAGCCCCGGCAGCTGCTCGGCTGGTGGCGCCAAGCCACGGTCGTGATCGTCCTCGCCGCCGCCGTCATCACCCCGAGTGGGGATCCGATCTCGATGCTGGCGCTGGCCGTCCCCATGTTCTTCCTCTACTTCATCGCCATCGGGATCGGCGCGTTGGCCCTCGAGCTTCGTCGCCGTAAGGCCGGGCGAGCCACGGCCACGCCGTGACGATCCCACCCGGCCGGGGGTTCGCCCTCGATCGGTTCCAGCTCGAAGCGATCGCCGCCATCGATGCCGGCCGGTCGGTGCTCGTGAGCGCACCCACGGGGTCGGGCAAGACGGTCGTGGCCGAACATGCCGTGGCCGTGGCCGAGGCCTCCGGTGGGCGGGCCTTCTACACGACGCCCATCAAGGCGCTGTCGAACCAGAAGTACCACGACCTCTGTGCCCGCCACGGTTCCGGGAAGGTCGGGCTGCTCACCGGCGACACCTCCGTCAACGGCGACGCACCGATCGTCGTCATGACGACCGAGGTGTTGCGCAACATGATCTACAGCCGCTCGACGGCACTCGAGCGGCTGCTGTGGGTCGTGCTCGACGAGGTGCACTACCTGCAGGACGCGTATCGCGGCCCGGTCTGGGAGGAGGTCATCGTGCACCTCCCGGTGGAGGTGCGCCTCGTGTGTCTGTCGGCCACGGTGTCCAATGCCGCGGAGGTGGCGGGTTGGATCGGGGCCGTCCGGGGCCCGACGACGGTGGTGGTCGAGGAGACCCGCCCGGTCACCCTGGACAACTGGTACCTGGTGGCCGATCGCCAGAGCGAGGAGCTGGCCATGGTGCCCACGCTCGTCGAGGGGCGGGCCAATCCCGACGGTGCCCGCTTCGACACCGACCCGACGGACACCTGGCGCCGGGGTGGGGGTGGCCGGCCCCGACGTCGTTACGCCACCCCAGGACGGGTGGAGGTGGCCGAGTTGTTGTCGCGCCGCGACCTGCTCCCGGCCATCTTCTTCATCTTCAGCCGTGCCGCCTGTGACGACGCCGTGGCCTCGTGCACGTCCGCAGGTATGCGGCTCACCGACGACGAGGAGCGGGCGCAGATCCGGGCCATCGTCGAGCGCCACGTCGAAACGCTCAGCGACGACGATCTCGCCGCGCTGGGGTACGACCGCTGGTCGGGAGCGCTCGAGTCGGGTATCGCCGCCCACCACGCCGGCATGGTCCCCCCGTTCAAGGAGGCCGTCGAGGCCTGCTTCGTGCAGGGCCTCGTGAAGGTCGTCTTCGCCACCGAGACGCTGGCCCTCGGCATCAACATGCCGGCCCGCACGGTGGTCATCGAGAAGCTCACCAAGTTCACCGGTGAGCGCCACGAGCCCCTGACCGCCGGGCAGTACACCCAGCTCACCGGCCGGGCCGGTCGCCGGGGGATCGATGCGCATGGGCATGCGCTGGTGCTGTGGTCGCCGTTCGTGGCCTTCAACGAGGTGGCGGCGCTGGCTGCGAGCCGCAGTTTCCGGCTCACGAGCTCCTTTCGCCCGACCTACAACATGGCGGCCAACCTGGTGCGTCGCTATACCGCCGACGAGGCCCACCGGCTGCTCAACCTGAGCTTCGCCCAGTACCAGACCGACCGCGACGTGGTGAAGACCGAGCACCGGCTGCAGCGTCGACAGGCCGAGCGGGCCGAGATCGTCGAGAAGGCGACGTGCGCCCGCGGCGACGCCGTCGAGTACAGAGCGCTCGTGGAGGCCGGGCGGCCGCCACCCAGAGGTCGGCGGACCGGCGGTGTCGAGCCGGCTCTCGACGCGCTCAAGCCCGGTGACGTCGTCCAGCTCGGCGGAGATCGTGGCCCCGACCCGGTCGCCGTCCTGTCGGTGGCGCATCGGAAGGGAGGTGCGCTGCGGGTGAAGGCCCTCGATCGCCGCGCCCGCCTCGTGCAGTTCGGAGCCGAGGATCTCGACGTCGTTCCGGTCCTCGTGGGAACGGTGACCCTCCCCGAGCCCTTCACGCCGTCCAAGGCCGGCTTTCAGCGCGACGTCGCCCGCCAGCTGCAACGCCTGACGCCGACGCCCTCGGACCACCGGCCGTCAAGCGTCGTCCAGGTGGTGTCGGAGCATGTCCGCCATCGCGTTCACGACTGCCCTGATCGCGACGCCCACCTGCGGGCACTGGGCCGCCTCGATCGCGCCGATCGCGAGCTCACCCGGCTCCGCCAGGAGATCGACGCCCGCAGCACTTCGTTGGCCGCCGTGTTCGATCGCGTGCTGCAGATGTTGGACGCATGGGGCCACCTGGACGGGTGGGCCCTGTCCCCACGAGGGGAGCAGCTCGTGCGGATCTACCACGAGTCGGACCTCTTGATCGCCGAGGCCCTCGACGAGGGCCTTCTCGACGAGGTCGACGCCCCGACCCTTGCCGGACTGGTCTCGGGCTTCGTCTACGAGCGCCGCAAATCGGGTCCTGACCTCGAGCCGTGGTTCCCGACCCGGACGGCGGCGGGGCGGGCCGAACGCATCGCCGAACTGGCCCTCGCCGTGGCCGACGACGAGCGGGAGCTCGGGCTTCCGCCGACGCGACCGCCCGACTGGGGCTTTGCCGAGACGGCCCACGCATGGGTCGCCGGGGACGACCTGGACCACGTTCTCGCCGAAGGGGAGCTTCCCGGTGGCGATTTCGTGCGCACGATCCGCCAGCTGCTCGACCTGCTCCGTCAGCTGGCCGACTCCTCCGGCAACCCCACGACCGCGAGGGTCGCGGCCGATGCGGTCCGCAGGGCGAACCGAGGCGTCGTCGCCGCCTCGAGCGGTGTCGTGCCGGCCGACGCGCCCCTTGCCGCCGACCCCGGGGGCCGCCCGCCCGGTGGGTCCGACGCGGCCCCATCGTGACCATAGAGAAGCACCGACCCTGGGGGTGGGCCGGGTCGTTCCCGCCCGACGGCGTGGTGGTCCACAGCGACGCCGAGGCCCGCCGAGCGGTGACCCAGGCCCGCCAGGACGGGCGGCCGCTGCCGACGCTCGGCTTGTTGGGAGGGGACCTGTGCCGGACCCTCGGCGGTCGTGGTGATTCGGCCCGGCTGCGCTCCGACGCCGCCATGACCTTCCCCGTCGACCTCGGACACGTCGTGCTCGATGGCGACGAGCACTGGTTCGTCGCGCATCTCATCGCCCGTCGGTCGTGGTGGCGCGGGCGGGTGGTGGCGGTGATGAACGCCCAGTGGCTGGGCTCATGGGACCTGGCGCCACGATCGCACCCGAACGATGGGCTCCTCGACGCCACCGACGGGGTGCTTCCCCTCGCCGACCGGTTCAAGGCTCGCCGTCGGCTTCCCACGGGAACACACCTGCCCCACCCGGCCCTACGTACCCTCCGCAGGGCAACCATGAGCTTCGAGTTCGCCCCCGCCCTCGACGTCCGTCTCGACGGGACCCTCGTCGGTCGGGCCCGACGCCTCGACGTCCGTATCGAACCCGACGCCCTGACCGTGGTGGTGTGAGCCCACCTCTCTGCGGCCCGGGGAGGGCGGTAGCGTGACCGCGTGGACGTGAACGAGAGCAAGAAGAAGGCGTGCGCCGAGGTGGACCGTCTCGCCGACACGCTGATAGCCGTCTCGCACGACATCCACGATCATCCGGAAGAGAACTTCGCCGAACACCACGCCCACGACGCGCTGACCCGAGTGATCGAAGAAGCCGGGCTGACCCCGACACGCGGGGCGTTCGGTCAGCCGACCGGCTTCGCCGCCACCGCCGGACACGAGGGCCCGACCGTCGCCGTTCTCCTCGAGTACGACGCCCTGCCCGGTCTCGGCCACGCCTGCGGTCACAACATCATTGCCGCCGCGGGGCTCGGGGCCGGTCTCGCCGCCGCCACCCTGGCCGACGACCTCGCCGGGCGGGTCATGATCCTGGGCACACCGGCCGAGGAGGGGGGCGGCGGGAAGGTGCTCATGGCCCAGCAGGGGGCGTTCGAGGGTGTCGACGCGGCCCTCATGGTGCACCCCGCCGACCGTGACCTGCGGGAGATGACGACCATCGCCATCCAGCGCCTCGAGGTCACCTACACGGGCGAGAGCGCCCACGCGGCAGCGTTCCCGTGGAAGGGGCGAAACGCCCTCGACGCCGCGGTGCTCGGTTACACCGCCGTGGGGGCCCTGCGCCAGCACATGCGCTCCGACGAACGCGTCCACGGGATCTTCACCGACGGCGGCGACAAACCCAACATTGTCCCGGCCCGCGCCGCCATGTACTGGTACGTGCGATCGGGCACCCTGGAACGCCTCGAACCGCTGAAGGCCCGGGTGCTCGACGCCCTCCGGGCCGGGGCGGTGGCCACCGGATGCGAGATCGACTCTCGCTGGCTCGAGCCGGCCTACGCCGACCTACGCAGCAACCGTGTCCTGGAAGACCTGTACGCCGCCAACACCGCGGCGCTCGGACGACCGCTTCTCACCCCCACCGACGACATCCAGGTGTGTGGCAGCACCGACATGGGGAACGTCTCGTACATGGTGCCGAGCATCCACCCGATGATCGCCGTCGCTCCCGAAGGAGTCGGAATCCACACGCCCGACTTCGCCCAGTTCGCCGCCGCTCCCGCGGGGGACTCAGCGGTGGTGGACGGAGCCAAGGCCATGGCCATGACGGTCATCGACCTGTGGTCTGACCATGCGACGCTCGGCCGGGTCCAGGAGACTTTCGCCTCCGATATGGCATCGCGGCCCCAGCGCTAGGATCCGCGAACCCCCGCCGATCACGCCGTACGCTCCCGGGCCGTGAGTGTCTACGTCGCCGAGGAGTACACGCCGGGAGAGGCCGACATCCTCCGGCGTTACTTCACGAACCTCTACGGACCGGTGTTCGCCCTGGTGAACCTGCCCGAGGTGGTGAAGGGCGCGCTCTTCGCGCGCTACTCGCGCTCGCCCAAGAGCCTCCGACGGCTTTTTCTCGATGAGTTCGTGGGCGAGCTCGACATCACCGGCGACGCCTCCATCGACGCCACCGTGGGCCTGCGACGGGCCGAGGATCTCTACGACAAGGTGTTCTTCGAGTACGGCGACGACTCGGTCGCCCAGCTCGGGGGAGTGCACCTGGCCTGCGAGCAGGCCTCGAACCTGTTGACCAAGGTGCTCGAGTGGGGCCGGCTGATGGCCTACCTGGAGCAGTCGACCCGCTACGTCGCCTACGACGCCCGCATCGGCGGTCGTTACCGCTTCCACCGACCCCCGGAAGTGCTGCAGTCCCCGTTGGGCACACGGTACGTGGGCGACATGGACCGCATGTTCGACACGTACGCCGAGTTGTTCCCCATCGTGGTGGACCACCTTCGTGACACCGTGCCCAAGGAGCGCGCCGACAGCGACTTCGTGTACCGCCAGGCGATCCGGGCCAAGGCCTTCGACGCCATACGGGGCCTGCTCCCCGCCGCGTCACTGTCGAACGTGGGAATCTACGGTACGGGTCAGGGGTACGAACAGCTCCTGTTGCGGATGCGGTCCCATCCGTTGCCCGAGGCTCGCACCTACGCCGACCTGATGCTGACGGAACTACGCAAGGTCATTCCGTCGTTCCTGAAGCGGGTCGACCTCGACGATCGCGGCGTGGCCTGGAGCAAGTACCTCGAGACGAGCCGCCAGGACCTCGAGCAGCTCGCAGGGCGCCTCTTCGGCGACACCGCGGCCACGGCCGAACCGGCACCGGTGGTGACGCTGGTCGACTTCGATCCTGACGCCGAGATCAAGCTGGTGGCCAGTGCGCTCTACTCCTCCGTGTCGTGGCCGGAGACGCAGATCGAAGCACGGGTGCGGTCCATGTCGACCGAGGAACGACTGGCCGTGTTGCGGGCCTACGAGGGTCAGCGCGACAACCGGCGCCACAAGCCCGGTCGGGCCCTCGAGCGTCCCTCCTACCGGTTCGATGTCCTGGCCGACTACGGGGCCTTCCGTGACCTGCAACGGCACCGCATGCTCACGATCGAGTGGCAAGCGCTCACCCCCCGGCACGGCTACACCCGCCCCGAGACGGTCGAGACGGCTGGCGTCGGCCCCCAGTTCGACGACGCCATGGCTCGATCAGCCTCGTTGCACGACGCCCTCCTCGACGAGTTCCGGCCCCAGGCCTCGTATGCCGTGGCCCTGGCCTACAAGGTTCGCTTCGTGATGCAGATGAACGCCCGCGAGGCCATGCATCTCATCGAGCTGCGGACCACGCCCCAGGGTCACCCGGCCTATCGCTTGGTGGGCCAGGAGATGCACCGCCTCATCGCCGAGGAAGCCGGGCACACGGCCATCGCCGAGATGCTGCGCTTCGTCGACTACTCCGCCGAGGCCGAGCTCGAGCGACTTCAGGGGGAGCGCCGGGCCGAGGCCCGCCGGGCTCCAGGCTGAGCGCACCGATTCACCGGCTCGACCAGAGAGTGACGAACGCCCCGAGCGAACCCCTTCCCCGTGCGTCCGGGTAACAGGATCCTCCGGTCCGCGGGTCGGGGTGGACCGATTGCGCCCGGACATGCGTATGATCCGCTCTCATCTGTCGGACGCGGACGGCCGACAACGACGACGAGGACCACATGGCTGACGAAGACCTGATCGACGACGAGGAGCTGGCCGAGGTCGATCCCGATCTCGATGCCGAGGACCTCGACGGCGACGATCTCGAAGACGACGTCGCCCTCGTCGATGACCTCGACCCAGATGCCGACGTGATGCCCGACGCCGAGCTGGTCGAGACCGGAGAGACCAATGAGGCCGAGGCCACCCCGACCAAGGCCAAGCGCGAAGACGACGACGACGAAGACGACGAGATCGATCCCGACGACGTCGAGGCTGATCTCGATGCCATCCTGAAGGATCGCATCGCCGCCGCCGAGGAGGAGGACGACGAGGACGAGGAGGTCGTCCCCGAGCCACGGGCCACCGCCGAGGTGGCCGAGGGCGTCGTGCCCCGCAAGGCCCACGAGTTCATGTGCACCGGTTGCTTCCTCCTCGTGAACGCCGGCCAGTTCGGCCCCCCCGGACACATGACCTGCCCGGTCGGCGAAGCCGTGTGCCCCGCCCTCGAGCAGCTCGACGGACAACGGACCCGCTGAACGCGATGCCCGAGCCCGACGCCGCCGACGCCGCCGATCCGGTGAGCGCGAACGACGCCGATCCGGCGAACGACGCCGACCGTTCGCCGGTCGAGCATCTGGTGGAGTACCTCGTCTACGCCCCACTCGGTCTGGCTCTCGAGGCCCGAAACCTCCTGCCGAACCTGATCGATCGCGGGCGGGCCCAGATCGGCGTGGCCCGGATGATCGGCGAGTTCGCCGTGAAGTGGGGGAGCGTCAGGTTCGAGAGTTCGATCGTCGATGCCCAGGACCAGGCCATGATCCTGCTGCGCCGATCCGGTCTGGCCGGCTCCGAGGAGCGCGACCGATCGCCGGGGGCAGAGGTTGCGCCCGAGGTGGCCGAGATGGCCGACACCGGCGCATCGACTGCGGAGGCGAACGATGGGCTCGCAGTCCCGGCGCGCGACCACGACGGACCGGACATCGATCCCTCGACACTCGCCATCCCGGATTACGACAACCTGTCGGCCTCCCAGGTCGTTCCCCGTCTCGACGGCCTCACCGCCGGCGAGCTCGAAGCGGTCCGGGCTTACGAGCAGCTTCACCGTGGCCGCAAGACGATCCTGAACAAGGTCGCGCAGCTACAGGACCCGGCGGGCTGAGGACAGTGCACGGAGCGCGCCGAGCTGTCTCCGCCGACCTGAGCGACCTGGAGGCACTTGCCGTCGCGGCCATCGCCGAGATGCGTGAGCACCGAGGCGGTGAGCTCTGGTCGCGTACCATCGGTCGCCGAGAACCCCTCGGACCGGCGCTGGCCCTGGCCATCGCCGATCCCCGACACCTTCTCCTGTGCGGTACGTACGACGGGATCACGGTGGGCTACGCCGTCGTCCACCTCGCACCGCTCTCTGATCTTCGAGAACTGGCGATCGTCGACGACCTCTACACACTGCCCGACGCCCGCCATGTGGGGGTGGGGGAGGCGATGATGGACCTGATCGTGCCGTGGGCCACCGCGGCCGGGGCCTGTGGCATCGATGCGGTCGCATTGCCGGGGATGCGAGACACCAAGAACTTCTTCGAGAGTTTCGGGCTGGTGGCTCGCGCCATCCTGGTCCACCGGCCCCTCCGGTGACCGAGCGCCCGCAGCTCTGCGTCGGGGCGGTCGTGGTCGACGACGGGTCGTTGTTGCTCGTCCGTCGCGGGCACGGTCCGGCGCAGGGGGCCTGGTCGGTGCCCGGCGGTCGGGTGGAAGCGGGGGAGTCGCTGGCCGAGGCGGTGGTGCGGGAGTTGGCCGAGGAGACGGGTCTCGAAGGGGTGTGTGGCGAGCTGCTCGGCTGGGTGGAGGTTCCCGCCGAAGGCCCCGGTGAACCCCACTTCGTCGTACTCGACTTCGTTGCCACGGTGCTCGAACACGGCGAGCCGTCCGCCGGCGACGATGCCGCCGAGGCCTTGTGGGTACCGCTCGAGGATGTCGTCGACCTCGACCTCGCCGGGGGGTTGGCCGAGTTCCTTCACGACCACGGCGTGATCACCGTGATCGTCTAGTGCTCTGTCCACAAAGGTTCGCGCGGTTCAGGCGGCGCGGGGCCGGCCCCATCGTTGGCCCTTCTCGGATCTGACTCGAGATCGTTCCTTGCGCTGAGCAGCGAGGAGGTCCGGGTGACGGGCGTTCGCGTTGCGCC
>JBDNHK010000118.1:0-26558 GCA_041688815.1 Acidimicrobiales bacterium
GCATTGCGTCGGCCGTGGTGGGTACGCTCGTGGTCATGTCTCGGCTCGACCGCATCACCTCCGATCCCGACATCTGCCATGGCAAGCCGACCATCCGCCGCCTGCGCTACCCGGTCGAGGACCTGCTCCAGCAGCTGGCGTCGGGGATGACGATCGACCAGATCATCGAGGACCACCCGGACCTCGACCACGATGACCTCCTCGCCGCCCTCGAATTCGGAGCGCTGGCATCGGGCATGCGCCGCGTGGAGCCGCTCGGCGCCGGGTGAAGTTCCTCGTCGACGCCCAACTGCCCGCCCGAGTGGCCCGCCGCCTCGACAAGCGCGACCACGATGCCGTTCACACGTCCGAGCTACCCAACGGCAACCGGACCACCGATACTGCGATCGCCGAGTTCGCCGACGCCGAGGACCGGGTCGTCGTCACCAAGGACCGAGACTTCCGCGATAGCCACCTCTTGGGCGGCACCCCTCGCCGGCTCCTCGTCGTCACCACCGGCAACATCACCAACGATGCGCTCCTGGCGCTCGTCGACGAACACCTCGACGCCATCGTCCGCGCCCTCGAGGAGGTCGGTTTCGTCGAGCTCCGGCCGACGCACCTCATCGTCCACGAAGATCAGGGGAAGCGGCCCAACCCGCCCCCCGACTAAGCGGTCCCGCGACGCACAACGCGAGCGCCGAGCACTCGAAGGTCAGCTCGGTCGCCATATCCCCGGCGGCGAGATGACCACCGAACAGGTCAAGGCACTCGTGACCGCGCTACGCGACATCATCGACGTCCTCGCCGATGCCGAGCCAACGGACAAAGCCGAGCTCTACAACCAGCTCCGAGTCTCCCTGCGCTACGACCCTGCAGGGACAGTTTCCGTGCAGGCGCACCCTCGTGGAGTACAAGTACGTGTCGGAGGGGGGACTTGAACCCCCACGCCCTTTCGGGCACTAGCCCCTCAAGCTAGCGCGTCTGCCTATTCCGCCACTCCGACGTGGCCACCACATGGCACTGCGGTGCCCGTGATGAGAAGGGCAAACATAGCGCGGCCCCTCTCCGACTCAGTAAACGAGAACGGGTCCCACGCCGACGATCGCCAGTGCAGGCGATCACGTCGACCCGACGCCGCCACCCACATCGACCACCGGCATCTCGGTGGTCGCCTCTTCGACGAAGGCGAGGTTGGCTGCCGCCGAGTCCGGGGTGGCCCGTGTGGCCAGTGCCTCCAGGGCGGCGGCGTCGCCCACGTCGCGTCCGGCCCGTTCGCTCATCAGCCAGCGCACCTCCAACAGGTCGCAGAACGCCTGAGTTCCTTCCCCCGTCCCGCCCCGCGCCGCCGTGGCCCGCTCCACCCCCGGCCGCATCACCGTGACCAACCAGTCCCACCCGGCCTCCTCTTCCGAAACAGCACGCCCCAGCGATGCCTCCATTCGGTCGCGGTGGGCGAGCAGATCGTCGACAAGGATCGTGGCCTGTCCTTCGCGCACGTCGAGGCCGGTGAGGGCCCGCAACCGCTCCGTATGGAAGCGCCGCCCGGCGACGGCCACCTTCACGCGTACCGACTGGTCGTCACCGCCCGCTGATTCGAGATGCACCTCGTCCACCGCAAAACCGGCCTCGTTCAGCCGACGCACCCGCGACCCCACGCCTGCAGTGTCCGCGCGCGCCACGATCGGTTCATCGTGCAACAGATCCCACAAATGCTCGTACCGCCCCCGAACCTCGCCCACCTCTGCGATGACCCGCTCGATCGCCTCGGGTGGCTCCTTCCGCACCGCAACGACGTCCAGAAGACCGCCGGCGAGGTTGTCCTCCATGACGTCGAGATCCATGAAGCGCTGGCCGTCGCTCAGTGCCGGGTGGTACTCGGCGGTTTCGGCATCCACCAGGCACGCCTGCAGCCGTTGGCCGTCGCGCACGAACAGCGTGTTGGCCAGGGAGCAGTCGCCCCAGTAGATCCCGTTGCGGTGCAACTCCACCAGCAGCGCAGCCATGGCGTCGAACAGGCGGGCCCGATGGGCGGTCATGTTCCAAGGGACCCGCAGCAGAAGACGCCGGTGCTGCCAGGAACCTTCGAGGAACTCGGTCACCAGGATGGCGTCGGCGTCGGACTGCAGCACCACGCCACCAGCCCGCACCGCCGAGAGTTGGCGCGCCTCGAGCACCCGCAGCACGTCGTACTCGTGGACGGCCACCCGGCGGGGCAGGTCCTTCAACGCCCAGAGACGACCGTCGGCCTCGACGAATCGGACGAGATGGCGGCTCGGGCCGACCGGGAGGTCGCGGAACGGCACCTGGGTCGGGTCCCATTCGGCCAGACGCTGTGACCACGGAAGGCCCAACAGCTCCGGCGTCGGATCACGCAGCCGCAGGTCGACGGTCAATCCGGCCTCCCGACATGAAAGTGTTCTTCCCCATCGAGCCGAGTGCGATACGGGTCGGGTTTCCTCACCGGTGCACGCACGGGTCGCAGGAGAGGACGGCCGTCAGGCAGGAACGGAGGTCGGCGGCGAGGGCGGGGGCGAGGTGGCCGACGAGTCAGCCGGCGAGGAGGACTCCGGCGTGACCTCCGCGCCGCTCGCGTCGACGGCGACATGGGACACCAGGTTCTCGCCACTGGCCACGTCGAAGATGTGCAGGCGCGTCGGGTCGAACCACAACGTCGCCACGGCCCCGTCACCGAGACGGCTGGCCGGATCGAGAGCGACGACGAGCTGGGTCCGTCCGCCCTCGCCCCCGAGGTCCTCGGCGAGGGCGTCCAGGCCCTCGATATGCACGTCGGGCGGGTCGTACGGGACGTAGGCGTACTGCTCGTTGCCCAGCCACTCGACGACGTCGACATGCGTCTCGAAGCTGACCCCGCGCCCGAGGGCGGTCTGGTCGAGCTGAGAGGCGTCCTCGAAACGCTCGGGTCGGGCGCCCACCATGACCCATTCACGCTCCGCCACCGCCTCGCGCAACCCGTCGGGCAACGGGAACGACGTGAACGGCAGATGCATGATGCCGTCCTCGATGCGGGCGGGCACGAAGTTCATGGGCGGCGATCCGATGAAGCCGGCCACGAACATGTTGACCGGCTGCTCGTAGAGCTCGCGCGGCGTGGCCACCTGTTGCAGTACGCCTTTGCGCAGCAACGCCACCCGATCACCGAGCGTCATGGCCTCGGTCTGGTCGTGGGTGACGTACACGGTGGTGACGCCGAGTCGGCGCTGCATGCGCAGGATTTCGGTGCGCATCTGGCCTCGCAGCTTGGCGTCGAGGTTCGACAGTGGCTCGTCGAACAGGAACGCATCGGCGTCACGCACGATGGCCCGCCCCATGGCGACCCGTTGCCGTTGCCCACCAGAGAGGTTCGCCGGCTTACGGTCGAGGTGCTCGGTCAGCTCCAGCGTCTCCGCCGCCGCTTCCACCTTGGTGTGGATCTCTTCCTCCGAGAGGTTCTTGCGCAGCCGCAGCGGAAAGGCGATGTTCTCGAACACGCTGAGGTGCGGGTAGAGCGCGTAGTTCTGGAAAACCATGGCCAGGTTGCGCTCACGCGGCGCCTTGTCGTTCACGCGCACGCCGCCGATCTCCATGTCTCCCGACGTGATGTCCTCGAGCCCCACGATCATGCGCAGCAGCGTCGACTTCCCACAGCCCGACGGACCCACGAGGATCATGAACTCGCCGTCGGCCACGTCGAGGCTCACGTCGTTGACGGCAGGAAACCCGTCGCCGTAGCGCTTCACGATGTTGCGCATGGTTATCTCGGCCATCTCAGTTGACTCCTTCGTTCGACAGGGTCGACTCAGCCCTTCACCGCACCGGACGTCAGCCCGGCCACGATCCTTCGTTGGAACAGCAAGACCAGCACCACGACGGGAATGGTGACGACGATCGACGCCGCCATCACCGCGGTCACCGGCGACTGGAACTGCGACGCCCCGGTGAAGAACGACAGCGCCGCCGGAACGGTGCGGGCCCTGTCGGTGGAGGTGAGCGAGGCGGCGAGCAGGAACTCGTTCCAGCAGAAGAAGAAGGTGAGGATCGCGGTGGTGAACACCCCGGGCGCGGCGAGCGGCACGATCACCTTGCGGAAGGCCTGCCAGGCGGTGGCGCCGTCGACCTGTGCCGCCTGCTCCATCTCCCACGGGATCTGGCGGAAGAAGGCGGACATGGTCCAGATCGACAGAGGCAGCGCAAACGTGAGGTACGGGATGATCAGCCCGATCCATGTGTCGTAGATGCCGAGGCCACGCCACATGTTGAACAGCGGCCCGACGAGGGCGGCCTGGGGAAACATGGCGATGGCCAGCGCCATGGACAACAGCAATTTCTTGCCCCGGAAGTCGAGCCGGGCGATGGCGTAGGCGGCGAACATGGCCACGATGACCGACAGCACCGTGGCGATCACGGCGATGCCGGCCGAGTTGCGCAGCGCCGAGGTGAACAGCTCGTCGCTGAACACGGTTCGGAAGTTCTGCCACGTCCATTCCTTCGGGAGGAACGTGGGGACGCCGTCGCGGAACGTCTCGGGGCTCTTGAACGCCAGCGAGGCCATCCACACCAGAGGGAACCCTGCCCACACCAGGATGAGCAGGCCCCACACCGTCCACCAGTTGCTGGTCTTGCGACCGTCGACGCCCATCAGCGGTCACCTCGTACCTGCGAGAGGTCGGTCTTGAAGACCTTGATGAAGATGAAGGCGATGACCACCACCGTGAGGAACAACAGCACCGACACCGCCGACCCGGCACCGAGGTTCACCAGCGTCACGTTCTGTCGGTAGGCCAGGAACGAAAGGGTCTCGGTGTCGTTGGCGCCCGCGGTCATGATGAACGGGTTGTCGAAGATGCGCCACGCGTCGAGCGTGCGGAACAGCACCGCCACCATGATCGCCGCCTTCATGTTGGGCACGACGACCTTCCACAGCCGCTGCCAGGCCGTCGCCCCGTCGACCTTGGCCGCTTCGAGCAGCTCACCCGGCACCTGCACCAGACCTGCCAGCAGCAGCAACGAGATGAACGGCGTGGTCTTCCAGATCTCCGACAACGTGATGACGAAGAGCGACGACCACCGGTCGCCGAACCAGTTGAACGTGCCGAGCCCGAGCCACTGGTTCACGAAGCCCGAGTCGAGTTGGAAGGCGTACCGCCAGACGAAGGCCGAGACCACCGTGATGATGCCGTAGGGCACGAGAATGGCGGTGCGCACGAGCGACCGTCCCCGCACGATGCGGTACATGACCCAGGCGAAGCAGAACCCCAACACCAGCTCGATGGCGACGCTGGCCACGGTGATGATCGCCGTCGTCACGACCGCCGACCACCAGATGGGGTCGGTGAGCACCGTGGCGTAGTTCGCCAAGCCGACGAACTCTCGGCCGGAAGGGTCGGTGAGGCGGTACTTGAACAACGAGAGCACCAGGGCGTACCCGAGGGGGTAGGCCGTGACCAGGATCATCACGATGAACGCCGGGGCCGAGAGCCGCAGACCGAGACGACGTTCGTGGCGCAGGCGGTCGGAGGCGTGGGCCTTCGGCGGCTCGCCACGAGGGGGTGGCGGTGGCGAGACCGCGGCCGGCGGTGGCTTCTCGATGGTGGTCACAACAGTCGTTCTCCGCTCAGGACCTCGGCCATGTAGGTGTCCGTGCGCTCCGGCGTCTGAGGCGCCGTCACGTTCTGCGCCGGGTGCCAGGTGCGCTGTACAGAGCTCGACACGTCGCCGTAGTAGGGCGTCACCGGACGGGGCCCCGCGTCGTTGATGGACTGCCGGATCAGGTCAGCCATCGGGAACGCCTCGCGTACCGCCGGGTCGTCGTAGGCCGCGGCGCGAGCCGCCGGGTTACCGGCTTCGACCATGTACTCGGCGTTGCTCGGCACCGAGGTGATGCACTTCACTGCCGCCAGCGCCGCCTCGGGCTGCTTGGAGAAGGCGCCGATGGCGAGGTTGATCCCACCGAGCGGGGGGGCACTGGCCTGGCCTTCATCCACCCGGGGATAGCGGGCCCAGCCGATGTCGTCGACCATCGCCTGGTCGAGCGCGCCCTTGGCCACGGAGGACTTGGCGGCTTGGTACACGTAGGGCCAGTTGACCATGAAGGCGCCATCGGAGCTCTGGAAGAGCGACCTGGCCTCCTCCTCGGTGGCGGTACTCATGTCCGACGGTGCGGCCGGCGAGCGGGCGAGACGACCCACCACCCCAGCGGCGGCGTCACCCGCCGGCGACGCCACGCTCGGTGTGGCCTTGGCCCCCGCAGAGGCGTTCTCGACGATCTGGCCACCCCCGGAGGCGACGAGAGCGTTGATCCAGACCATCAGGCCCTCGTACCGATTGCCCTGGACGGCGATCTTCTTCTTCTGGGCCTCGGCCACGTCGATCATCTGATTCCACGTGAACGTCGTGGCCGAAGGGTCGACACCAGCGGCCTGGGCGATCGAGCGTCGGAACCACAGAAGCTGGGTGTTGGCCCAGAACGGTGTCGCCACGAGCTGGTCGTTCCAGAAGGCGGTCTTCAGGGGACCGGCAAGTACGCCGGCCGTCAGCCCGGCCACGTCCGCCGGGTCGGTCACCGGCAACAGGTACCCGGCGTTGGCGAACTCGGCCACGAACGGCGGATCGAGGCTCATCAGGTCGACCGACGAGTCGCCGGCGGCCAAGCGGCGCACGAGTTGCTCGCGCTGAGCGGTGGCGTCGTTGGGCAACACCTGGGTGCTGATCCGAAACGCGCCACCGGATTCGGCTGCGCACTTCTCGGCGAGGGTCTTCTGCCCGCCGTTGTCGGGGTTCGTGTACCACGTGAGCGTGGGCGGCCCCGCGCTCTCGCCGCTGCAACCCACGAGGCTGAAGGATCCGACCAGGGCCAGTGCCATCCCCGCACTCGCGGCTCCGGTCAGCCTCGCCCTCAACTTCTTTCCGGCCATCACGACTCCCCGTCGAGAACCGGATCGGGACTGCCGGCCGATTCACCTGGTCGCCAGATACCCAGAACCGAGGGCACGCAGAACCGGGCTCTTCTTCCGCTACCCATCGAGGTGTTGTCGCCGACCCGCCCGCCCCGACTACAGCCGACCGGCCTCCTGGGCCGCCACTTCGGCGGCGGCGAGCTGGCCGTCGATGATGCGCAGGCCGCCGTCCCAGAAGCCGGGGTCGGCCAGGTCGACCCCGACGATCTTGCCGAGCTCCTCCGGCGGCAACGATCCCCCGGCGCGCAGGAGGTCGAGGTACTGCGGCACGAACACCGGGCCCTGCTCCTCGTAGCGGGCGTACACGGCCAGAGCGAGCAGCTGCCCGTAGGCGTAGGCGTACACGTACCCCGGCGTACCGATGAAGTGCGGGATGTAGCTCCACCAGGTTCGATAACCCGGGGTGATCTCCACCGAATCGCCGAACAGGTCGCGCTGGGTGCGCTCCCACTCGTTCCCGAAGTCCTCCACCGACAGCTCGCCCTCGGTGCGCCGGCGGGTGTGGGCGGCGTCCTCGAAACGGTTCATGGCCACCTGGCGGAACACGGTGGCGATCTGCCCCTCGAGGCTCTCGGCCAGCAGCGCCAGGCGGGCATCGGGGTCGGTGGTGCGCTCGAGGAGCCGCCCGAAGGTGACCGTCTCACCGAACACCGAGGCCGTCTCGGCCAAGGTCAGCGGGGTCGACTGGTGGAAGACCCCCTGCTCCCGGGCCAGGTAGGCGTGCAGCCCGTGGCCGAGCTCGTGAGCGAGGGTCAGCACGTCACGGCGCCGGCTCGTCCAGTTGAGCAACAGAAACGGATGCGACGACGGCACCGTGTAGGAGCAGAAAGCGCCCGGCTGCTTGCCCGGACGCACCGGCGCGTCGACCCAGTTGCCGTCGAAGAACTGCTGCACCACACCGGCCAACTCGCCGGAGAACGACCCGTAGGCATCGAGCACCAGCTCGGTGGCCTCGCTCCAGCGGAACTCCTCCTCCACCTCGGCGACGGTGGCCCCGCGGTCGTAATCGGCCAGCTTGTCGACCCCAAGCAGTTGCGCCTTCAACGAATACCACCGTTGGGGGATGTCGTAGCGACCGACGACAGCGTCGACGAGAGCCTGCACCGAGGCGTCGCTGGCCTCGTTCGACAAGTTGCGGCTGGCCACCCACGAGTCGTATGAGCGGAGCCGGTCGTCGGTGGCCTTGTCGGCCATGAGCGTGTTGTAGACGAAGGCCCGGGTGCGCAACCCCGGCTCGAGCGCCACCGTGACGGCCTCGGCCGCCGCTCGACGCTCGTCGCGGTCCGGCGAGGCCAGCACCGACAACGCCTGCTCGAGCGAGGTCGGGCCATCGGGCCGGTCCACCTCGATCACCGACGTGAGCTCGCTGAACAGCCGGCTCCACGCGCCTGAGCCCGTGACCGACTTCTCGGCCAGCACCTTTTCCTCGGGCTCGGTCAACAGGTGCGGGTGATAGCGACGGGCCGAGCGCAGCCAGTGGGCGCAGAACCCCAGCGCGGGATCGGCCAACAGCTCCTCGGCACGGGCCTCGTCGACCTCGGCCCACTCGAGCTCCACGAACAGCACCCGGGTGGAGATGGCGGTGGCCTGCTCGGCGAACTTCTGCATGGCCGCCCCCCGCTCGGGGTCTGACGTGTCGACCGCGAAGCGCAGACTCACGTACGACCCGGCCCGGCCGAGCGCGTCCTGCAACGCCGCCAGCTCGCCCATCAGCTCCACGACTCCGGGGCTGTCGAGGCTGGGGATCCGACCGCGAAAGGCCTCGATGCGCTCGGCGATCGCTTCGCCGGTGGCGATCAGCTCGCCGACCCCGGCGGGGCCTTTTTCGTGGACCAGCGATTCGAGGTCCCAGCCCACGTCGGCCGCGGTGAGATCGGGGTCAGGGGTGGTCGTGTCGACGGCGGTCATGGCCATCAGGCTACGGCGGCAAGCGGCGGCTTCGGTCCGGCGGCCGGCACTGTTGGCCCGGCGTTCAGTCGCCCGCCACGAGCGCCAACAGGCGCGGCTTGGAGGCCTCGATCTCGTCGGAGAGGAGTCGCTCGAGCAGGTTGCCCCCGAACGACCCGCCGTAGTGCAGCGACATCACGAGTCGCGAACCACCGGCGCTGGCCGTGACCACGGCGTCGAGCACCCATTCGGAGTGGTGGCGCCCGTCGACCTCGACCCGCTCGAAGCGCAGGTGCCCGGGTTCGTCGACGGTGCGCACCATGCGCAGTCGCTTCGACCGGGCCAGCGGGCCGAGCCGGGCGCGTAGCTCCACCGCCCATGCCGGTGGCCCCTCGTGGTCGGACGTCGGCTCCCGCTCGGCGCGCGGCACGATCGACAGCCAGGCCGGGTAGTCGTCGAGGTCGTCGACCCACGCCCGGAGGCGATGGGGCTCACACGTCGCGTCGAGGGTGGCGGTCACGTCCATCGAGGGCCGAGTCTGCCCGTTCGCGCCAGAGAGAGCGCGAACCGACGGCGACCGCCGTCGCGCCGGTCAGCCTTGCGGGGCGGGCTCGGTCCAGTCGTCGCGCACCTGGGCGATGAAGGCCAACAGGGCGTTGGCCGCGACCACCGGCTCCATGGCGTCACGCACCGGGCCCGACCACCGGACCCGATCAGGCACCCCCCAACGGCCCGTCCAGGCGGCCGCGAGGGCATCAGCCAACTTGGCCGGCGCCCCGGTGGGAACCACCGACCCGGTCACGCCGGGTTCAACCAACTCGGCCGTCCCGCCGCCACGCGTGGCGATCACCGGCACCCCCACGGCCAGGGCGTGCTGGGCCATCTCGTCCACGTCGTCGGCCAGGGCCGGAACCACCAGCGCCACCGCCCGCGCCGCGATGGCCACGAGGTCGCCGCCACCCACGTCCTCGACGAAAGTCACCTTCTCGGCGTCGTCACCCCAGGTGGCCTGCCACTCCGCCATCCGCTCGGGATCCACATCGCCGGCGAGGACCACCTGCAGATCGGGCGCTGTGCGCCATGCCAGCGGCAGCGCCGCGGCCAACGTCTCGGCACCGTGACGACGATCAAGGGTTCCGCACGACGCCAGGAAGCGGCGGGGCAGACCCTTGCGCCGTTCACCGGTCTGAGGGGTGATCGGGGCCGGGGCCCTCACCACCGGCACCACCTTGCCCGTCGACTCACTCACCTTGTCGGCCACCACCGCGCACGTCGCGTAGAGGGCCTGGGCCTGGTCGATCACCTTCATCTGCGAGGCCACCAGGCGACGCCGCCCGACCGAGGTGTCCTCGTCGGCCGCCGCCCACTCGTGGGGCCAACTGGTGAGTCGGACGATGTGCGGACGGCTCCGACGCGACGGAACGTGCAGACCCACGAACCCCTCCTCGGTGGAGATGGCCGCCTGGAAGGGCGCCTCCTGCTGGCGAGCCTCCACCGCGTCGCCCAACGTCCGGGCCTGGGCCTCGAGGGCGAAGAAGGCCCGGCGGTCCTTCATGCGCGTGCTGGCCATCAGGTTCTTGGTGTTGGTGGCCTTGCGCAGGGCTGCGGCCAGGATCGACTTGTCGACGACCCGCTCGATCCACTCGGCTCCCGCCATGCCCGGCGGTGCGGTCCCCCGGCGCACCCCGTGCACCACGATCCCGTCTTCGTCAACGGTTCCGGGCTCGTCGGACGGGGTGAAGACCTCCGGCTGCCAACCCACGTCGAGCAGGGCCGCGCAGATCCGCTCGGTCACCAACGCCTGTGGGCCGGGATCGTCCTCGGTGGTCGTCCACTCGGGCACCACGAAGGCGATCCGACGAGCCGGCTGCGCCACTCCTGCCTCACCCACGCGCCGACCCTACCGGGGGTCGACGCCGGCCCGAACCAAGCACGGACCGGGGCCACGGCCACGGAACCGCTCCGACCGCGATCACGGGACGGGGAACGTCCACCGGCCCCGAGGGTCCACCGTGACCTCCACGACATCTCCCACCGCCACCAGGCCCGCCCGCGTCGACACCTCGGCATCGATCGACCCGCTCCCGTCGGCGTAACCCACGTGCACGTCAGCCCGATCGCCCCGGAACACCACCGCCTCGACCACCCCCCGCTCGGCCCCGGTCGCCCCCGGAGTGTCACCAGATGCGACGACGGTCAGGCCCACCGCGTCGGCCCGCACCATCGCCTCGGCGGTGACGTTGCTGAAACCCAGGAACCGGGCCACCAACGGACTGTGGGGTCGGGCCCACAGCTCGGCCGGCGGCGCCGCCTGCACGATCCGCCCGGCCGTCATCACCAGCACCCGATCGGCCAAGGCCAGGGCCTCGGACTGGTCGTGGGTCACCTGCACCACCGTCGTGCCGAGCGCTCGGAACAGCCCGCCCAGCTCCGGCACCAACTGATCGCGCAACGCCCGGTCGACGGAACCGAAGGGCTCGTCGAGCAACAACACCCGCGGCGACGGGGCCAACGCCCGGGCCAGCGCCACCCGTTGCTGCTCCCCTCCCGACAGCGTGGCCACGGCCCGCCGCTCCCACCCGGCCAGGCCCACCAGTTCGAGCACCTCGGCCACCCGGGCCCGCCGGGCAGCGGTCGGCAGTTGCTGCATGCGCAGGCCGAACTCCACGTTCTGGCCCACGTCGCGATGCGGGAACAAGGCGTGATCCTGGAACATGAGACCCACCCCCCTCAGGTGGGCGGGGGTGGCGGTCAGGTCGTCACCACCGATGCGCACCGTCCCCGAGGTGGGTGCCTGCAAGCCGGCAATGACGCGCAACACGGTGGTCTTGCCGCAGCCCGACGGGCCCAGCACGGCCACCACCTCACCGGCACCGGCCCGAAACGTCACCCCGTCGACCACCGGTCGGTCGTGCCCCGGGAACCGGACGACCAACTCGTCGACGACCACCGCGGCCCCCATCAGAATTCCACCGTGCCCGGCGGGCGGACCCGGTCGATGATCAGCACCACCATCACGGTGAGCAGCATCAGCACGGTCGACAACGCCATGGCCTGACCGAACTGGTCGGGACCCGGACGCGACAGGAACCGGTAGATCGCCACCGGCAGCGTGGGTCGGTCGACCTGGGCCAGAAAGACGGTTGCCCCGAACTCGCCCAGCGACACCGCGAACGCGAACCCGGCGGCCGCGGCGAGGGCCCGTCCCACCAGGGGCAGGTCGACCTCGCGCCACACCCGCGCCGGGGAGGCACCCATCACGGCCGCGGCCTCCCGGAGCCCAGGCTCGATGGCCCTCAGGGCCGGAACGAGAAGGCGGATGACGAAGGGCATCGCCACGACGGCGTGGGCGATGGGCACCAGCCACAGTGAGTCGCGGAGGTCGAGGGGTGGTCGGGCGAGGGCGAGCAGGAACCCGAAGCCGACGGTCACGGCCGAGGTGCCCAACGGCACCATCAGCCCGGCGTCGATCCACTGCCATCCCCCTCCCCCCCCTCGACCGGCGATGCCCCACGCCGCCAGGCCACCGAGGACGACGGCGAGAACGGTGGCGACCGCCGCGAAGGCCAACGAGTTGGCGATGGCATCGACCGGGGGCACGAACGCCGTGCTCCCGCGGGGGTTCGTGGACAGGGCCCGGTAGTACTGCGCGCTCCAACCGCCGTCAGGGGCGCGCAGGGACCGGGTCACCAGGGTGGCCAACGGCACCACCAGGAGCAGCGTCATCACAAGGAGGTTGGCGGCCACGAAGCTGCGGGCCCTCCAACCCCGTACCGGCGAAGCGTTGGTGGCGGCGGCAGCCGGGCGCAGGGGGACGGCGCGTCGCTGCTGCGTCCGGGCGAACCAGGCCAGGGCCACGACCACGAAGACGAGTTGCACGACCGCCAGTCCCGCGGCCACGTCGAGGCGCAGGAAGCGGGCGGTTTGGTCGAAGATCTCGACCTCGAGGGTTCGGTTGCGCACCCCGCCCAGGATGAGCACCACCCCGAACGAGGTGAAGGTGAAGAGGAACACGATGGAGGCTGCCGCGGCCACCGCCGGGCGCAGGAGCGGCCAGGTGACCTCGCGGAACGCCCGACGGGGGGAAGCCCCCAACACCTCGGCCGCCTCCACCGGCCCGGCGTCGAGCGACGCCCAGAACCCACCGACGGTGCGCACCACCACCGCGTAGTTGAAGAACAGGTGGGCCAGCAGGATCGCCCACACGGTGCCGGAGAGGTCGACACCGAGGCTGCCCGACGGGCCGATCACCCCGAGGAAGGCGATACCCACGACAACGGTGGGCAACACGAACGGCACCACGAGGGCCGCCCAGATGACCCGCTTCCCGGCAAACGAGTAGCGGGCGAACAACGCGGCACCGGGGAGGCCGACCACCAGCGTGAGCACCGTCGAGAGCACGGCCTGCCAGAGGGTGAACCACGCCACCTGACGGATCACGGGATCGGTGACCACGTCGCCGATCGGCGACAGGTCCCACGCCCCGTCGGGACGCAGCCCCCGACCCACGATGGCCACCACGGGCCAGACGAAGAACACGCCGAGGAACGCCAGGGGTACGGCCAAGAGCCCCCACCGGGCCCGCAGTGTCATGGTCGCGACGGTGTCAACGGAACAGACCCGACCACTGCTGGAGCCAGGTGTCGCGTCGAGTGTCGACCGTCGTCGCAGGCACCACCCACGGCTGCGGCGCCGGTTGCGCGAACGTGGCCCAGGTGGGGGGCAGCGTCGCCGCGGAGTTCACCGGGTAGACGTACATCTGCTCGGGGACCTGCTCCTGGAAGGCCACGGTGAGCATGAAGTCGATGAGGGCCTGCGCCGCCGCCGGTTGCGCCGCCCCGCGCAGGACACCGGCGAACTCGGTCTGGCGGGAGCACGTCGCCTCCACCGAACCGGTCGGCGTTTGGTCGACGGGAAGCGAAGGATCGGTGATCTCGGCCACCGGACTGGATCCATAGCTGACCACCAGGGGCCGGGGTCCCTGGCCCGACGACCCCGAGAACTCCGTGTAGTAGGCCGTCTCCCAGGAGTCGACGACCTTCACCCCGTTGTCCTCGAGCTGCTGCCAATAGGCGAGCCAGGCGGCGTCGGTCGCGTCGTTGTCGGCTCCGCCGAACCGGGCCACGGTGGCCAGGAGGAACGCCAGCCCGGGGCTCGACGCCGACGGGTCCTGGACCACCAGGAGATCCTTGTAGGCCGGGTCGGCGAGGGCCTCGAAGGTGGTGGGAACGGGCAGACCCCGGTCTCGGAACCAGGCCCGGTCGTAGTTGATGCAGACGTCCCCGTAGTCGATCGGGGTGACCCGGTTCTCGGGGTCCCGGGAGACGGTCGCGAGCACGTCGGCCAGACCGGTCGACGCGTAGGGCACGAAGAGGTCGGCCGCGAACGCCCGCCCGAGGAGGTTGTCGTCGATCCCGAACAGGACGTCGGCCTGCGGGTTCCCGGCCGTGAGGACCGCCTGGTTCACCATCACCCCCGCGTCTCCGCCGAGGACCACCTCGACCTTGGCGTTCGTCGTCTGCGTGAACTGATCCAACACCTGCTCACTCATGGCGAACGAGTCGTGGGCCAGCAGGCGAACCGTCGTGCCGTCGGGGAACCGTCCCCCTTCAGGGGTCGACACCGCTGGTCCGACCGCCGCCGCACCGCCCGACCGGGCGGCATCGTCGGCCGGACTGGAGCAGGCGGCCCCGACGAGGGCGAAAAGGGCGAGCAGGACCAGCGCCGCCCTACGCCACGGAATGCCGGTGGCCCGAGCGAGGGTGTTGGGAACGCGAACGACGCTGTCGGCGACGCTGTCGGCGGGGATCTGAGGTTCGTTCATGACTGGCCTTTCAGTGGGGGGACGCTCGATTGGTCGAGCCGAGTTTGGAGATGGGTACCGGTCGCTCCGGGCTGCACGATCAACAGGCAACCGGCGGTGAGGCGCACCTCGGCCTCCTCGGCGCACAACTCGTTCGACACCCCACGGGTAGTTCCCGTGGCAAGGGTCTCGCGGTCGAGCGCGTAGAGGAGACCGACGGTCGTCACCCCTTCCGCGGGCCCGTGCACGGGAAGAAGGGTGACGACATCGCCGGGCGCACCTCGCACAACTGATGGCCTCCAAGGTCGGGCGACACGAACCAGCGCGTCGCCCATGACCGCCTCCACGACGAGGTTCTCGAAGCGGGGTGCGGCCAGGACCATGACATTGCCGAGGAAATGATCGAGTCGCCCCCCGTGCCCGCCCAGCACGACCACCCTTCGGGCCCCCAGGCCTTCGGCCGTCAGGAGGGCTAACTCGAGGTCCGTGGCGTCCTTGCCCACCGGGTGCCGGTGCACCTGCGTGCCACCCGCCGCGGCGGCGGCGAGGACCGACGGATCGACCGAATCGAAGTCACCCACGGCATGCGCAACCCTGAATCCCGCCGCCAACGCGTGCTCCAACCCCGAGTCTGCGGCGACCACGGTGAACCCCTCGGGAACGCCGGCCAACAGCCCGGCGACCGATTGCGCACCGGGTGCGTCGCCGCCGGTGACGACGACCACCGTCGAGGTGTTGGCTTTCGAGTTCATGGGGACTCATCTCGGTGACGAGAACCCGGGGACGCGTGAACCGAACCTCCCTGCGCCGGCATGACCCGGATCAGGTTCGAACGGTCGAAGGGGTCTGTCCCTTCCTCTCAGCCCGGCTCCCCGGGCTCCCGTGTTCGTTTTCAACCGTAGCGCGAAGCGGCGCCAGCCTCCACCGCTGAGCTCCAATCGGGCATGATTCCCCACCGCCACTGGTGACCTGATCGCAGCGGCGCGATCTCGGGCCGTAAGGTGATCCACCTCGGGCAGGGAAGTGAGACCCGGGATTGCGAATGACTGGCGAAAGGCCGAACCCATGTCCCAGCAACTCGTCGTGATCGCCGTGGACGATCCACTGAAGGCCCAAGAGATGCTCATCGCTGCGGGGAGGCTGGCTGAACACGGGAAGCTCGGGGTCGACGACGCGGTCATCATCACCAAGGACGCCGACGGCCACTCCCACAAGATCGAGACCACGGACATGACCCCGCTCGAGGGCGGACTCGGAGGGGCCTTCTGGGGCATGCTGCTCGGCACGCTCATCGCCGGTCCCGTCGGGGGAATCGTGACCGGTGCGGTCACCGGAGGAGCCGGGGCGCTACTGGCCAAAGTGATCGACCGAGGGATCTCCGACGAGTTCATCGACCAGATGGAGGACCTCCTCGAACCAGGCCACGCCGGGCTGTGCCTGCTCACCAACTTCGTCGACAACGAATCTGCGTTCCACGAGCTGAACCGATTCGACGGCAAACTGATCTGGTCGGATCTTCCACCAGAGGTGGCTCAGGCGGTCAACGAGGCCCTCGTCGAGAGCGCCACGGATGCCGCCATCCCGGTCAGCGAACCGACCCCCGACCGGAGTGAAGCCGATCCCCCCGCCCCGGCCGGCACGGCCTGAGCCCGCGCCGGGTGACCGACCTCGGCAACGGCCGTGAGCCTCGCTGTCGCCTTCGATGTCGCCCAGCGGCAGCGTTGCCCCGCCGGACCCGGTGACAGTGCGCCCGCTGCGGAATCTCCACACCGCTATCGCCGTCCTTGCGGTCGTCGGGGCCCTCGCCGCCTCGTGCACCAGCAGCAACCCCACCGGTCCTGCGCCGGGCGATGCGGCCCTCCGGATCACACCCTTGTCCACCCGCGCCGAGTACGCCACCAACGGCGACCTGCTCGTGGCCGTGGGCTCACCAACGGGGGCCTCGCTCGATGATCTACGGGTCGAGCTGAACGGGCGCGACGTCACTTCGGCCTTCGCCCCGGACACGAGACCTCCTCGCGGGGCCGAGTCCGCGCCCCGCCTCGTGGGGCTGGTCTCGGGGATGAGCGACGGCCCGAACGTGGTCACCGCGGCAGCCGGTGTCGCCACGGCCAGCCTCGACGTCGTGAACCATCCGGTCGACGGGCCCCTCTTCTCGGGACCGCACCAGAGCCCTTTCGTCTGCACGACCCAACGCAACGGCCTCGGAGCCCCCGTCGACGACTGCTGGGCCCAGACCACGGTCAGGTGGGTGTACCGCACCACCGATGGCCGCACGGTCGACCTCCCCGACCCGGCCGTCACCCCGCCCGACGCGGCGATCCTGACCCGCGACGGGCGTCAAGTGCCGTTCGTGGTGCGGATCGAGAAGGGGGTCTTCAACCGATCCGTCACCACCTTCGCCACCCTCGATCCGCGACCGGGTCCCATCGCCGGCACCGTGCCCGGCCCCACCCCAGCACGGGTCTGGGACGACTCGGGATGGAACGGTCGACTGGTGGTCCGCTTCGGTGGCGGGTGCGGGGCCACCTACAGCCAAGGCGGGGGCAGTCCCTCGGCGCTCGACCCCGTGCTGTTGGCCGAGGGCTACGCCGTCGTCGTCTCCACGCTCACCACCTTCGAGGCGGCGTGCAACGACGTGGTGGCGGCGGAGACGGTGATGGTGGCCAAGGAGCACTTCAGCGAGGCCTATGGACTCCCGCGGTTCACCATCGGCATCGGTGGCTCTGGTGGCGCGATCCAACAGCTGCTCATCGCCCAGAACTACCCCGGTCTGCTCGACGCCATCGGTCCCGCCATCCCGTTCCCCGACGCCATCAGCATCGCCGGGGGCGTGGCGGACTGCGGCCTGCTCCGGCGCTGGTACGACCAGGGGGGGGCAACGCTCAGCGACGACCAGAAGCTGGCCGTCACCGGCTTCGCCACGCTCGGTACCTGCCTGATCTGGCAGACCACCTTCCTGCCGAACATCGACCCGCAGGTCGGCTGCGACCGGGAGCTCGTGGGCGCCGGGCAGGTGTACGACGCGGTCACCAACCCTCGAGGGGTGCGCTGCACGACGCAGGACTCGAACGTCAACCTGTTCGGCACCGACCGGGAGACGGGTTTCGCCCAGCGTCCGCTCGACAACGTGGGCATCCAGTACGGGCTCGGCGCCCTGCAGGCCGGCACCATCGACGTCGACCACTTCCTCGACCTCAACGAGGGCATCGGCGGCTACGACATCGACGGCGTCTGGCAGGCGTCGCGCACCCGGGCCCCCGACGAGGTCCTGACCCGGGCCTATGCCGGCGGCCGCATCAGCGCCGGGGCCGCGGCGGCGCAAGGTGCGCAACCGACCGGCGGCGGGTTGGCCGACGTGCCCGTGCTGCTGCTCAACGTGTACAGCGACCCGATAGGCGACATCCACGACCGCCAACGGATCTTCGCCATCCGCGACCGGCTCCGCCTGCCGGACGGGACGGCCAGCCCGAACGTCGTCCTGTGGACCTACCCCGGAGCCGACGACCTCAACTCGCTCATCACCCGGCTCTCGGGCGACACCGGGTTCACCACCGAAGCGGTGCAGCTCCTCGACGAGTGGCTCACGGCCGCCGAGCCTGCGGGCCCCGACGACACCGCAACCTCCGACGACGCCGGCTCACGTTCCGGCATGTCGGAACGGGCCGCGCTTCTGTCGCGCACTCGGCCCGCCGACGCGGCCGACCGCTGCGTGCTCCCCGATGGCTCGGTGCTCACCGGTCCGACCACCTACGACCCGGGCGCACCCTGCGATCTGGCCTACCCGACCCACGCCGACCCCCGTCGCGTCGCGGGCGCACCCATCACCGGCACCACCGTGGCCTGCACGCTCGGGCCCGTCGACGCGTCCTCCGGCGTGTACGGGGTGACCTTCACCCCCAGCCAGGCGCAACGCCTCGCCAAGGTCTTCCCCGTCGGGGTGTGCGACTGGTCGCGGCCCGGTCGGGGCCAGGCGCCGCTCGACGACACCTGGCGCTCCTACGACTGAGGCTCGTAGGGAGACGGCGCCGACCCCATTCGGGCCGTCATGTCGTGCAGCACCTCGACCACCTCGGCGTCCCTTCCCGCAACCGCGGCGAGCGGCTCGAGGTCGGCCGGAACCAGGGCCGGCACCGCCACGTGCGAGATGAGCGGATGAGCAGGGCGTTCGTCGGTCTCGCCCTCGGCCAGGAGCACCTCGTGGAGCTTCTCGCCCGGGCGCAGGCCGGTGTAGGCGATCTCGATGGGTCGGGGGGCCTGGGCGGCCATCTGGCGGGCCACGTCGTCGATGCGCACCGGCTCACCCATGTCGAGCACCAGCGCTTCGCCGGCACGGCCCACGGCGCCGGCCTGCACCACCAGCTGCACGGCCTCGCCGGCGGTCATGAAGTAGCGGGTCACTTCGGGATCGGTGACGGTGATGGGCCCCCCGGCGGCCACCTGGGCGTGGAAAGCGGTGAGCACGCTGCCCCGGCTGCCGAGGACGTTGCCGAAGCGCACCGACAGGTAGGTGCCCACGTAGCGCACCGCAGCCCCGGCTGTTAGTCCTTCGGCCACCCGCTTGGAGTAGCCGAGCACCGAGGTGGGGTCGGCGGCTTTGTCGGTGGAGATGTTCACGAAGTTCGTGACCTCGACGGCGCCGGCGGCGTCGAGCACGTTGAGGGTGCCGAACACGTTGGACTGGTTGGCGCCGTACACCGATGACGACGACGCCACGATGACCTGGGCGACATCGTGGCGACGCACGGCCTCGAGCACCTTCACGGTGCCGGTGGCGTTGACCTCGTGCGCCGTCCACGGGTTGGCGATGGAGCGGGGCACCGAAGGGCGGGCGGCCAGGTGAATGACCGCTTCTGCGCCAGCGAAGGCCTCGTCGAGGGCGCAGTCGTCGAGGATGCTGCCCTCGATCAGGGTCACGTCGAGACCGTCGAGGTTCTCGCGTCGCCCCGACGAGAGGTCGTCGAGGGCCACCACCTCAGGGGTGGTTCCCACGCCGGCGGAAGGGAGAGTGGTGAGCATGCGAACGGTGTTGGCACCGATGAACCCGGCCCCCCCCCGGTGATGACGACCTTCATTCACAGCTCCTGGTGGCGGGGCGGCGGGCCCCGCCCATCGGGTGGCCCCGTCCACGACCTCGCCGATACGGGCGACGACCCGGGCCAGCTCGGCGGCGGTCATGCCGCTGCCACTGGGCAGGCACAGCCCGGTGGCGAACAGGGCCTCGCTGGTGCTGTCGGTGCGACGGGGCGCCCCGGCGAACACCGGCTGAAGATGCATGGGCTTCCACAACGGACGGGCCTCGATGTCGTCGGCCTCGAGATGGCGGCGCAGATCCTCGGCGGGGAAACAGGCCCGGTCGGCGTCGACGGTGATGCAGGTCATCCAGTGGTTGACGGTGTTGCCCTCGGCCACGGGGTTGAGCTCGACGCCGTCGACGGCCACGAAGGCCTCGGCGTAGGCGGCCCGGATCTCGGCGCGCCGGGCGATGCGGGCGGCGAGGCCGCTGAGCTGACCGCGACCGAAGGCGGCCAGCAGGTTCGACAGCCTGTAGTTGAACCCGATCTCGGTGTGCTCGTAGTGGGCGGCGGGCTCGCGAGCCTGGGTGGCCAGGTGACGGATGCGGCGGGCGAAGCCACCGTCGTCGCTGACCAGCATCCCCCACCGGAGGTGGTGATCAGCTTGTTGCCGTTGAACGAGAACACGCCGACGTCGCCGAAGCTGCCAGCGGGCCGGCCGTAGTGGGTGGCGCCGATCGCCTCGGCGGCGTCCTCCACCAGGGCAACACCGTACTCGGACAGGATCGGCTCGATGCGGGCATAGTCCGCATATTGGCCGTAGAGGTCCACCACGATCGCCGCGGCAGGCATGGGGGCGTTGGTCCGGCGCCGGGTATCGAGCTCCTCGGCCAGCAGGTCGGGCGACATGTTCCAGGAGTCGGTCTCGCTGTCGACGAACACCGAAGTGGCCCCGCAGTAGGTCACGGCGAACGCGGAGGCGGCGAAGGTGAACGTCGACACCACCACCTCGTCACCGGCCTTCACCCCCAACTCCAGCAGGGCCAGGTGCAACGCCGCAGAGCCCGTGTTCAGCCCGACACCGTGGGCCCGGCCCGCGAGCGCCGCCACCTCGGCCTCGAAGGCGTCGAGATCGGGACCCACGGGGGCCACCCAGTTCGAGTCGAGAGCGGCGAGCAGGAGCTCACGTTCGGGGCCGCGCACGTCCGGAGCGGACAGATAGATGCGACTCATCAGGAGCCTTCGGGGCCGGGTCTCCAGAGGCGACGGCTGCGCCGGCACCCGGACGCAACCGACGTGCGCAGAATCCGGGTCCAGGGCACATCCCGCACCCCCTCGAACCTCACTGGGGCCCAGTAAAAGCGCTTGGCCCTGTTCTGCCGAACACCTTCGGGAATCACCTCGAGGCGCGTGGCTGACTGCGAGTCCAACTCGTCGCCGATTGCACTGAACCCGGCCCGTCGGGCCAATTCGACCAGGCGGGCCACCGTTTCGGGCTGGTTTCGCCACGGCAGATCTGCCGCCACCACAGCGACCCCCCCGTCGAGATGGTCGTCGACTTCGATGGCCAGGACGAGCAACAGCATACGACGTTCATGGGGCGACAGACGGTCGGCACGGGCCTCCAGCGAAGCCACGACCTCGTGGGAGACCTCGAGACGGTGGTAGGCCGCCACGAAGGCCTCGACGCGGTCCCCGACGCTCGCACGCACGGTCCGCACGTGCCCAGGCGATCTCCCGGTCCCGTCGCCGAAGTGACCAACGTCGTAGGCCGCGTGGAGGAGCCCAGCGGCGACGAGGTCAGCAGACCCTCCGCTGGCGGCGACCACGCTCGCCGTGCCCACGAGATGACACAGGAACGGCTTGCCCGACGATCGGATCGCCCCACCGAACAGCTCGACCGCAAGTCGGTAGGCGTCAGCGATGGCGCCGCGATCCGGTTCCGGCCAGTTCAGGCCCTCGAGCTGGCGGTCCAACTGCAGGTTGGTCTGGGCGATCATCTGCTCGGAACGACTTCGTGCCAGCTCGGCCGATGAACCACACGGAGCTCCGGCAACGGCTCCGGATCCACCGCCGGCATCGCAACCGCGAGCCGGCGCTCCAGTCCGACCAGTCCGGCCACGGCTCGCCGCCGAACCCAGTTCGGGGTCAAGGCCAGCAACCGCTCGGTACGCGAACCGTGCAACCGATACTCGGACGCGAAGCGGAACGTGTCGAGCTGCAGGACGCGCCGCTCGGCGATCCCGAACTCGCCGGCGAAGTGGCGAGCACTCGCTGAATTCCAACTCCGACTCCAACGGCGACGGAAGTACCGGAGGTCCTCGGACGTCGGTTCCATGACAGGGCAGTAGGTCACACGCGAGGCGGGCTCCAGCCATACCTCACCACCGGCCTCACGGACCCGGAGGCAGAAAGCGTTGTGCTCCAGGAGTGATCGGTACGCAGGGTCGAGCGGCACCGTCTCGAGCACACAGGTGCGCACAAGCACACAGTGGAACTCGATCAGCTCCGTGGGGCCTCGGGTGACGCGGCCCAGGGTCGCAACGAGCTCTGCCTCGGAGAAGAGGTGACGCTCGACGAGATCGAGCGTGCCGTCCCGATCGACGAGTTGGTTCCGGCCGCCGGCCATGTGGACCCGACCCTCGTCCGGATGGCCGATCGAGTAAATGGGTCCTACGGCCCACGCGCCGGTTTGCTCTGCGGCGTCCTGAAGGGTCTCGAGCCATTTCTCGTCACCGAACGCGTCATTGTCAATGAAGACAGTGAACTCTGTTGTGACATGGGGAACTGCGGCGGCTCGGGCCGTGTGCGGGCCGAGCACCTCGTCGGTCTCCAACAACAGGACATCATGGCGAGGGGCCAGTCTGCCCAGCTCCCGGCGTATGGCCGGTGGTGACCCGCCATCGACGGCGATGAGCCGGGTTGCAGAGGGCACAGAGCCAGCCATGTGCTCGAGGGCCGCCGGCCACCGGGAGAACGACTCTCGTGCAACCATGATGCACGTTGAGCTGGGCACCTCGGGGACGGTCGCCCGGGGGACATTCCCGTCCAAAGGGCTCCTCATCAGGTCGTCATGCAGATTCGTCGGACGGCTCACTGCTCCATCGCCGACGTCTGACGCTCCGTGCAGGGAGTGAGGGCGGCCATGGTGGCACGGCCCGGGGCGCTCACCCCACCGCCGCCGAAGACCACGGCCACGGTCCGGGCCAGGATCTTCAGATCCAGCGTGAACGACCGGTTCTCGACGTACCAGACGTCGGCGGCCAGACGCTCGTTCCAGCCCAGGGCGTTGCGGCCCTGCACCTGGGCCCAACCGGTGATGCCCGGACGAACCTGGTGCCGGCGACGCTCCTCAGGGCTGTAACGATCGAGATAGCGCACCGGAAGCGGTCGAGGACCGACCAGGCTCATCTCCCCACGGAGCACGTTCACCAGTTCGGGCAGCTCGTCGAGGCTGGAACGACGGAGGAACCGGCCCACCGAGGTGAGGCGCTCGGCGTCGGGCAGGAGTTCGCCATCGAGTCCACGAGCGTCGGTCATCGTGCGGAACTTCACGATGTCGAACGGCCGCTCACGGCGGCCGAGGCGGGTCTGGCGGAACAGCACCGGCGAACCGAGCACACGGCGCACCACCACCGCCACGAGCATCGCGACCGGCCAGAGGAGCAGCAGTACCGCCGCCGCCGCCGCCGCCGCCGCCACGCCATCGAATTTCCTCTTCTCCACCCGTCTACCATCGCCCTTCGCTCGCAGCGCCATCGAAGACTACGTCCCCCAGGACGACCGGGCGCACCTGCAGAACGACCGCGAGGCCGGCGGGCAATGCCGACATGACGACCGCCGTAGAGTGACGCCGCCTGGGTGTCCGCGACCACATCGGGCCTCCACCATCGAAAGATCCTCCGTCATGGCTCAGCAACTCATCGCGATCGGCGAGGCTCCCACCTCGGAGTGACCACTCCCCCCGACCCCCACGATCCCCGCTTCGCCGGTCGCCCCCCGGCGCCCGGCGAGGGAGGCACCCCCGAGACCGGCGCCCATGGCGCCGACCACGACCTGGGGGACCTCTTCGCCGACCTCGCGGACGAGCAGCGGGCGATGTCGACCGACGCCCCCGACGAAGCTCGGAGCGAGGACCGAGCGGACCCGGCGCACGACGCCGGAGCACGCGGCGGCCGACGGGATCGGGGATCCGGCGGTCGCGGCAACGGCGGGCGGGGGCGGCGGCCCAGCAGCCCCATGACCCACAAGCTGCGCGAGCTGACCCCCACCCTCATCGCGGTGGTCGCCGCCGTCTCGGCCGTCGAGGCCGCCCTCTCCCCGGCCCAGCCCGTCGGGCTGCGGGCCGCCGACGCCGTGTGGTGTGCCCTGCTCGGCGCCGGGGTGGTGCTCGCCGCCTCCCGGGCCCGACGCTGGGCCCTCATCTGGCTGGGTGGCTTGTCCGCCGTGGTCGGCATCAGCGGCGACGCCACCGCCAAGGTCAGCGCCGTGGTCGCCCTGTTGCTGGTCGGCATCGTGGTGTTCTCCGATCGCCGTGACCGCCTCACGGCCGCGCTCATCGGCGCCGTCGCCGTCCAGGCGTTGCTGCGCGGCCCCGACTACGGCTTTGTCGGCCTCCCCACCGTCGTCGGCGCCGCCGCCATCGCGCCCGCGATGTGGTCCGGCTACCGCATGGCCCGCACCCGCGAACGCAAGATCACCCGGCGGTTCACGTACACGGTGGTGGGCCTCGTCGCCCTGGCGTCGATCGGCGCGGCAGTGGCCGGCCTCGAGTCCCGCTCCGGCCTCGAGGCCGGCGAGGACAAGGCCACCAGCGGCCTCGACCTGGTGCGGGCCGCCGAGACCCCGGCCGCAGCCGAGAGCTTCGGCCTGGCGGCCCTCGAGTTCGAACGCGCCTCCGACCGCCTCGAGGGCCCTCTCACCTGGGCCGGCCGCTACGTACCCGTCGTGGGCCAGCACGTCGACACCCTGCGCACCGTGGCCTCCGCCGGCCAGGACCTCGGCGACAGCGCCGCCATCACCGCCTCCACCGCCGACTACCGCACCCTCACCGCCCAGGACGGACAAGTCGACCTGGCCCAGGTCGTGGCCCTGCAAAAACCGGTAGCCGACTCTGCGGCCACCGTCACCGCCGCCCTCGACGCCGTCGACTCGGTGCGCTCGCCCTGGCTGGTGAGACCGGTCGACCACGAGCTCGACCGGTTCCGCGACAAGCTGGCCGATGTGGCCCAGCAGACCGAGCTGGCCGCCGAGGCCCTGGCCGTGGCCCCCGCGCTGCTCGGCGCCGACGGCACCGCCCGCTACTTCGTGGCCATGTCCACCCCGGCCGAGAGCCGCAACGGCGGCGGCTTCATCGGTGCCTACGGCCTCCTCGAGGCCACCGCCGGCAAGCTCGACCTGCTCGAGGCCGGCAACCTCGGCGCCCTCAACCCACCCGGTGGGTTCACCGACCCCTACGCCTTCGACCCACCCCCCGACTGGGAGAAGCGCTACGGCGCCTACTTCGTCGACGTCTTCCTGGGCAACAGCGGGGCCAGTCCGAACTGGCCCACCAACCGCGACGTGATCGGCCAACTCTTCCCCCAGACGCCCGACGGCACCGAGGTCGACGGCGCCATCTACGCCGACCCGGCCGCCCTGGCCGGCCTGCTGCGCCTCACCGGTCCCGTGGAGGTCGAAATCGAGGGCGAGACGCTCCGCATCGACCACCGCAACGTCGAGCAGTTCCTGCTCGTCGACCAGTACATCCAGTTCGACGGCGACAACCCGGAGCGCAAGGAACTGCTCGGCGACGTCGCCGACGCCACCTTCGCCGCCCTCACCTCCCGCCCCCTGCCCGGCATCGCCGACCTCACCGACGTCCTCGGTCCCCTCGTTGAGGACGGCCACCTGCGGCTGTCGGTGTTCGACGACCGCCCCGAGGCGTTCTTCGACCGCATCGGGCTGTCGGGGCGCTGGTCGGTGCCCGACGGCGCCGACGTGCTCTCGGTGCGATCGGCCAACCTGTTCGCCAACAAGATCGACTCCTTCCTGTTCCGCGACATCGACGTGGCCACCGTCATCGACCCCGACACCGGCGAGCTCACCTCCACCGTCACCGTGAGGCTGCGCAACACCGCCCCGGGCGAGGGCCTCCCCCGCTACATCATCGGCAACGCCAACGGCCTGCCCTTCGGCACCAACCGACAGGTCGTGACACTCCACACCCCCCACGTCCTCGACGCCGTGACCGTCGACGGCCTGCCCCGCGGGGTGCAGGCCCAGACCGAGTTCGGCGGGCCGGTCTACTCGGCCACCGTCGACGTGGGACCCGGGGCCACCCGCACGGTGGTCTTCGAGCTGTCGGGCGTGGTGCCGGCGTGGCCCTACCGCCTCCAGATCGTCCCGCAACCCACCGCCAACCCCGACCAGATGACGGTGTCGGTGGACGGCGCGCCCAAGATGGGCCCGGCACCGCAGTTCCGCGGCGAGCTGGGCCCGGTGGTGCGCCTCCCCGACCAGCCGGGCTCCGACTGACCATCACACTTCGCGCGACCGTCACACTTCGCGCGACCGAAATCCGCGTCCTTGCCGTCAATTGGGGTACAGTTTCCCTCTGTTCGCAATAGAAACCTCAGCACTGCCGGATCGGCGTGGCGGGAAGCCTGTCGTCCGTACAACTACGAAAGGGCTCATTCCATGAGCAAGATCCTTCGGGCCATCGCCGCATTGGCGCTCGTCACGGTCGGCCTCGTGAGCTTCGCCGGCGCCGCCAGCGCCCAGGAATACAGTGGGGTGGCCATCGAGGCGCCGCCCACAGCAGAGGTCCTCGGTCTGGTGACTGTCACGTTCGTGGGCTTCCCCGGTGACACCTCGATCGCCTTCACCCTCACCCGCACCGCCACCGGCTCGACCACCGTCGACCTCGGCTCGACCACC
>JBDNHK010000119.1:0-4217 GCA_041688815.1 Acidimicrobiales bacterium
GACGGTGGAGCTCGAATCGGAGGGTCTCGGGGAGATCGCGCCCGAGCCGGACGATCGGCACCAGGGCCAGCAGCGGTACCAGGTAGGCGCCCCGCCAGGCCCCGGGGCTCACGTCGACGTAGAGCAGGTTGGCGACGCAGGCGCCGGCCCCGAGCGCGGCGGTCATCGCCAGAACCGACACGGCGAAGGCCCGTGCCCCCTTCGGCATCTCCTCGATGGCGATGACGGCGATGAGGATGGCGGCGACGGTCGACAACGAGCGCGCCAGCGTCTGGGTGGCCCCGAGCCACACCATCCCGGGGGCGACCGCGCCGAGGGCGGTGACGGCACACGACCCCAGGAGGGCGACCAGCAGCACCAACCGTCGGCCGCGTCGATCGGCGATCGACACGATGACGAGGGAGAGCACGACGCCCACTCGCACCACCGCCAGGAGCGTGCCCTGTTCGGTGGTCGAGGCGTTGAACTGCTCGGCCGCGTAGGTGATCGTCTGGGTGATGAGGGTGCCGAGGTACCCGGCGGCGATGCCCAGCGCGCACAGCAGCGACAAGACGGTGGCGGCGCGGGCGTCGAGCACGTCCGGGGGTGCCCACCAGGGTGGTTTCGCGGTGGGCGCGTGCCCGTGGCGGAGGCGCCGGCGCAGCGCCCACGAGAACACGGGGCCCCACACCGGCACGGCCAAGCGGTACTGCACCGTCTCGACGACGGTCAGTTCGGCGGGCCTCGCGTCCGAGGTCGGACCCTCCTCGGATCCTGGTGCCTCTCGTGGCGCCAACCCGACGGTTCGTTCCCAGTGGTGGAACGGGCCGCTGAGCATGGTGAAGTGCCATGTGCCGTCGGGGTCGACGACGGGATCGAGCTCGTGCACCACGTCGTTGCGGGGCTGGTGCCAGGCCTCGACGTGGTCCCGGTCGACCCGATGGCGGTTCACCACGAGGGGCACGGTGGTGTTCTGCTTCCTGCCCGGAGGCGACGGACCCCCGTGGGTGGCGGCCGGCGCGGGTGGGGCGGGCGTTGGACGGGGTGAGGCGGGTGGCGGCCATACTGGTCCGCCGTGGACCGCATCATCGTGCATCGCAGCGGACCACTGTCCGGCACCGTCGTCATCGGCGGGGCCAAGAACTCGGTGCTGAAGCTCATGGCCGCCACCACGCTGGCCGAGGGCCGGTACGTGCTGCGCAACGTACCTGACATCACCGACGTCGACTGCATGGCTGCGTTGCTGCGATCGATGGGGATGACCGTCGACGCCGTCGGCGACCACGAACTGGTGATCGTGCACTCCCCGGGGCTGGTGCCCGAGGCGCCGTACGAGTTGGTCGAGGCGATGCGGGCCTCGATCGTGGTGATGGGCCCACTGGTGGCCCGATTCGGCCGGGCCCGGGTGGCGCTGCCCGGCGGGGACGACTTCGGACCCCGTCCCATCGACATGCACGTGAAGGCTCTCGAACAGCTCGGGGCCACCTTCGCGACGGCCCATGGCTACATCGAGGCTCGCGCCGAGCGGCTCGTCGGTACCCGTCTCCAGCTCGAGTTCCCCAGCGTCGGGGCCACCGAGAACGCCCTCATGGCCGCGGTGCTGGCCGAGGGGACGACGGTGATCGACAACGCCGCTCGCGAGCCGGAGATCGCCGACCTGGCGTCGTTCCTGATTGCGATGGGCGCTCAGATCTGCGGTGCCGGTAGCTCGACCATCGAGGTGGAGGGCGTCGATGAGCTCCATGCCGTCGAGCACACCGTCGTGCCGGATCGCATCGAGGCCGCCACCTTCCTCGCCGCGGTCGGGGTGGCCGGGGGTCGGGTCACCCTCGCCGGGGCGAGGATCGACCACATGGACATGCTGGTGGCGAAGCTGGCGGAGATGGGGATGGAGATCGAACCCACCGGGGGCGGCATCGTGGCGGGGGCGCCCGATCGGTTGCGCTCGGTCGACGTGGCGACGCTGCCGTATCCCGGTGTCGCCACCGACTACAAGCCGCTGCTCGTGGCGATGCTGGCTACAGCCGAAGGGGTGGGCATCGTCACCGAGAACCTGTTCTCGGGTCGCTTCCGGTACGTGGACGAGCTCGTCCGTATGGGAGCCGACATCCGAACCGAGGGTCATCACGCCGTGATCCGGGGCGTGGCGGAGCTGTCGGGGGCACCGGTGCGCGCCCCCGACATCCGCGCCGGCGCGGCGCTGGTGGTGGCGGGGCTGCGGGCCGACGGCGAGACCGTCGTCGCCGGCGCGGGCCACATCGACCGGGGGTACGAGCGCTTCGTCGAGAAGCTGACCGGTCTGGGCGCCGTCGTGAAGCGGGCCTGACCCGGTCCGTCGAGGTCACGAACCACGGTGTGGGTTGGCGGCTCGCGATCCCTAGACTGCGCAACGTGCGAGAGCAGGTCGAGAAGGTCATCACGGTCATCCGGCCGGCCATCCAGGCTGACAACGGCGACGTCATCCTCCACGACGTCGACGAGGCAACCGGCATCGTCACCGTCGAGCTGATCGGCGCTTGCGTCACCTGCCCGGCGTCCACGGTCACCCTCAAGGCCGGCCTCGAGCGGATCCTGATGGACCGCGTTCCGGGCGTCACCGAGGTCATCAACTCCGGTGAGACCGCCTACGAGATCGGCGAGACCGCGGTCACCCTCTGAGGCGAACGAGCCCGGGAGCCGGCATGACCGGTCACCCCGCAGTGCACTCGTAGGCTCGGTCTGTGGCTCTCTCCCGCACCACCGAGCCGTCGGTCCTGCTCGACACCGCCCGCGCCGGCGACCGTGGCTCGCTGGCCCGGCTGCTCTCCATGGTCGAACAAGGTGGTGGGCCCGCTCACGATGTCGGGCGGGTGGTGCACGGCGAGACCGGTGAGGCCATCACCGTCGGCCTCACCGGTTCTCCCGGTGCGGGCAAGTCCACCCTCACTTCGGCGCTGCTCACGCGGGCTCGGACGGATGGCGACCGGGTCGCGGTTCTGGCCATCGATCCGTCGTCACCGTTCACCGGCGGGGCCATCCTGGGCGATCGGGTGCGCATGGACGCCCATGCCCTCGACCCGGGTGTTTTCATCCGTTCGATGGCCACCCGTGGCCATCTCGGCGGGCTCTCGTTGGCTGCACCCGAGGCCGTCCGGGTGCTCGACGCCGCCGGCTGGCCGTGGATCCTGCTCGAGACGGTCGGTGTGGGTCAGGTCGAGGTGGAGGTGGCCGGTGAGGCCGACACCACCGTCGTCGTGGTGAATCCCGGCTGGGGCGACTCGGTACAGGCCAACAAGGCGGGGCTGATGGAGATCGCCGACATCTTCGTGATCAACAAGTCCGATCGCCCGGGAGCCGCCGAGACACGCCGGGACCTCGAGTCGATGCTGTCGCTGTCGGGCGCCGCCCGGGCCACGACGGCCGACGGTGGGGAAGGGGAGATGGGCCGTTGGCGGCCGCCGATCGTGTCGACCGTGGCCACCACCGGCGAGGGTGTCGACGAGCTCTGGCTGGCGATTCGCCGTCACCAGGAGTGGGCCGACGCCACCGGCGCGCGTGACGAACGTCGGGCTCAACGGGTCACCTCCGAGCTGCATCGCATCCTGGCCGCCCGGCTGATGGCCCGGGCTACCGAGGTCGGTTCCGGGGCCGACTTCGCCGCGCTGCGGGCCGACGTGCTGGCCCGTCGCCTCGACCCCTGGTCGGCGGCCGATCGTCTCCTCGACAAGTCCTGAGCCGGCAAACCTTTGTTGGCCTGGTCGGCGGCGCCTTGACCGTGGTGTGCTGGCGGGGGTGAACCGACGGAACGTGGTCATGAGCCGGTTCATCGATGGTCGGGCTTGGGCCGAACGACCCGATTTCTGACGCACGGTAGGGGGTGCCCTTGTCATCGCGACATCCGTTGTCTACGGTCACCGGTGGCGGCTCGATCGGTGAGTGATCACCCTCGGACCAAGGCGAGAAGGCGAGGAACGGTGATGGCGGACGATCTGGTCCAGCGCGCCCCGACTGCGGTCGGGGTCGATGAGCGGGTGGGAGACAGGCGAGCGGGCCGCGGCCCGGTGGTGCCCGGTGACCGCACCCGGTCCCGCGACTGGCGGGTCGCGGGACCGGCCTGTCTCGTTCTGGTTGTGGCCTTGCTGTCGGGGGCCTGCGGCGGTGGCAGCGCGTCGCCGGCGGCGACCCCGGTGACGGTCGAGGCGCCCGCGGACACGCCGCCCCCGAGCACGAGCGAACAGCCCATCACGATGGGTTCCTCC
>JBDNHK010000120.1:0-10377 GCA_041688815.1 Acidimicrobiales bacterium
CCGATGGGGTGGTCCCCGCCCCTGACCCCTTCGTCACCCCTTTCGGAGGATGACCGGTGTGGAATCATGGACACCAGGCGGGATCAACCGCCGCCGACAGGAACGCCATCTCGAGGAGGGCCACATGGCCGACAGCAGCGGGGACAGCAGTCCGGGCGAAATCGGGCGCCGGCTCGGAGGCGGGGCCATCGCCTTACTCATCGGCCTGGGTGCGCTCGCCATCTTCATGCTCCAGAACACCCTGGACGTCAACGTGAAGTTCCTGGTGCTGAGCTTCACCTGGCCCCTCTGGCTCCTCATCCTGGTGTCGGCCCTCGTGGGGGCTCTCATCTGGTTCGGGTTCGGCGTCATGCGCCGCCATCGTCGCCGCCAGGAGCGTCGCGACAACCGCTGATCGAGGGCGTGAAAGAAGATTCACCCGATTGGTATTTCCTGCATTCTGGATCGTGTATAATCGTATCATGCGCGCCTCCGAGACCCGACCCGGGTCCCACCGAACAGACCGAACGCTCGTCTCGGGCCTGATGAGCACCCCGGCCAGGGGTCACCGGTGATCTCTGCCGCGGCCTTGGCGGTGCTCCTGGCCCCGCTGGCCCTCGCCCTCCTGGCCCTGATCGCCCTGGGTCATCCCGGTGCCCATCCCCGAACGGTGGCGCGGCTCGGCACCGTGGCCACCTGGTTCGGTGTCGCCGTCGCCCTGGCCGCGGGCGTCGCCACTGCGCTCGACGGACTCGTCGAGAGCCCCACGGTCGGTTTCGCCGAACTCGGCGTCTCGATCCGGCTCGACGCCTTGAGCACCATCATGTTGGGCATGGTGGCGCTGCTCGCCGTCGTCATCTTCCGGTTCAGCGTCACCTACCTCGACGGCGACGACCGCCAGGGTGTGTTCCTCGGCTGGTTGGCGGCCACCGTGGCCGCCGTCGAGGTGCTCGTGCTGGCCGGCAACCTTTTCCTTCTCGTCGCCGCGTGGGTGGCCACGAGCCTGGCCCTGCACCGGTTGCTGGTGTTCTACCCGGAGCGGCGACGAGCTGTCGTGGCGGCCCACAAGAAGTTCCTGGTCGCCCGCCTGGGTGACGTGTTCCTGGTGGCCGGGGCGGTGCTGCTCTACGTGCGGTTCGACTCTGGAAACCTCGAGACGATCTTCCAGGGCGCATCCCAACTCCAGCCGGGTTGGGCGTTCACCTCCGTTGGGGCTGCGGCCCTTTGCATCGGCTTCGCCGCATTGCTCAAGTCCGCCCAGTTCCCCACCCACGGCTGGCTGGTAGAGGTCATGGAGACCCCCACTCCCGTGTCGGCCCTCCTGCACGCCGGCGTCCTCAACGCCGGGCCGTTCATCGCCATCCGCATGGCCTTCGTGCTCGACGACGCCCTTCCGGCCACCGCCTTGTTGATCGCCGTCGGGGGCCTCACCGCCGTTTTCGCCTCGGTGGCCCTGCTCCCCCAACCCTCGGTGAAGGTGGCACTGGCCTATTCGAGCGCCGCGCACATGGGCTTCATGCTGATGGTCTGCGGCATGGGCGTCTACCCCGCCGCGCTGCTGCACCTCGTGGCCCACTCGTTCTACAAGGCCCATGCCTTCTTGTCGTCGGGCAGCGTCGTCGACGAAGTTCGCGCCGCGAAGGTGGCCCTCCCCGAGCGGCTGGCCAGCCCCTTCCGCGTGGCGGGGAGCGCACTCATCGCCCTGGCGATCTACCTGCCCCTGGCCCTGCTCTTCGGCATCGATTTCGGTGCCGACTGGGTGCTGCTGGCCATCGGCGCCATCCTCGTGCTGGGCACCACCCAGCTGGTGGCCCCCGCCCTCGACTCCACCGGGGGCGTGGCCGGAACCGTGCGGGCCGTCGTGTTGGCCCTCGCCGTCACCGTTGCCTTCTTCGCCCTCGAAACCGGCGCCCACGAGTTGCTCTCGGGCACGCTCCCCGAGGACGTGGGTCGAGGGGCGCTGCACCTGGGCCTCATCGCCCTGGTCCTCGTGGCCTTCACCGTGGTGGTCCTGCTCCAGATCTTCGAACCGGGGCGGGCGAAGACGGCGCGCCGGCGGGCCCTGGCCGTGCACGTCCGTAACGGCTTCTACGCCAACGCCTACTTCGACCGGCTCATCGGAGCCCTGCGAACACCCCGCACCGAACCGGAGGTCGTGCGATGAGCGCCGCGCCCACCGACGCCACCACCGACGCCCACGGAGAGCTGACCACCCCCACCGACTCCACCGCCGTGGGGGGGTCCCCCGAGACGACCGAGACGACCGAGACGACCGAGCTGACCCAGCGGGCCGCGTGCCGCCGCATCGCCCCGGTGTGGCCATTCGAGAGCTTCGTGGCCGTGAACCCCTACCTGGGGCTGACCGACCACCGCTTCGACGAGGCCGCCGAGCGACTGGCCCTCGTCGCCGGCGCCCGGGCCACCATGCCGGCGTCGTACTACCTCGCCGCCGTCGACTCCGGACGCATCTCGCCCGAGGATCTGAAGAAGGCCTTGGCCTCGAGTCGCGGAGAGAGCGCCGCTGCCGTCGACGAGTTCCTCCGCCTGGTGCGCACCGACTCCCCCGAACCGGATCGATCTGCGGACCGGGTGCCGACCGTGGCCGAGGTGGCCACCGGCGCCACCGGCCACGACTGGGTGCGCTTGGCCACCGACCGGATCTCGAACTGGGCCGCGGCCTACTTCGACGAGGGCCAGGCCCTGTGGCGCTCCACCGACCGTCAGCAGCCGCTGTTCGAGGCGTGGCGTGAAGAAGCAACCATCGACCGCACTCCGGAGGTGATGGGACTGGCCGGGTTCCGCAAGGTGGTGGCTTCGCTGCCCGCCGAGCCGCGAGCGGCGGCGGACGAGGCCATCCTGCGGCTGGGCATCCCCGCCGACGCGCTCGAGCTCTACCTGCACGCGCTCCTGCTGCGCACGGGCGGCTGGTCGGCGTACGCCGCCCGGGTCGTGTGGGACGCCAACCTGTACGACCAAGAGGACGACACGCTGCTCGACTTCCTCTCCGTGCTGCTCGTGTGGGAGGTGGCGATCTTCGAGACGCTGTCGCACCGGGGCATGACCGAGGCCTGGGAGGACGCCACCCGCCAGCTCGCCGAGCTGAACGGCCGCTCGTCGGTACGCACCTCGCTCGCCCACCTGATCGTGCTCCAGGAGGCGTTCGACCTGAGCGAGCAACGGCGGCTCGTCGCGCAGTTCGCGGCCCGACCGACGCCGACCACGACCGAACCCGAGCGGCCTCTCGCCCAGGCCGTCTTCTGCATCGACGTGCGATCAGAGGTGTTTCGTCGACACCTCGAAGCCACCGGGGCCGGTATCGACACCATCGGCTTCGCCGGGTTCTTCGGGGTGGCCATCGAGTACGTACCCATCGCCCACGAGACGGGCGAGGCCCAGTGTCCGGTGCTGCTCACCCCCGGCTACACCGTCGCCGAGTCGCTGCCCGACCCCAGGAGCCTGCACGACGCCGTCGAGGCCCGCCGCCTGGCGCACCACGTCCGGCGCGCCTGGAAGTCGTTCAAGATGGGGGCGATCTCGTGCTTCAGCTTCGTCGGGCCGGTGGGGCTGATCTACCTCCCCAAGCTGTTCACCGACTCCCGCGGATCGACCCGTCCCGTCAAGCGCCCCGGGGATGAGGCGCTGAAGAGCTGGGCCGTCGACCACAAGGGACCCAGCCTCGACCCGTCGTCAACCAACCCGGCCTCGGGCATCACCCTCGAACAGCGGATCGAGCTGGCCCAGGGTGCCCTCGGGGGCATGTTCCTCACCTCCGGTTTCGGCCGGCTCGTGATGATCACGGGACACGGTGCCAGCACGGTGAACAACCCCTACGACACGGGTCTCGACTGCGGCGCGTGCGGCGGCCACACCGGGGAGGCCAACTCGCGGGTGGCCGTGGCGATCCTCAACGACGGCGACGTGCGGCGCGAGCTCGCCGTCCGGGGCATCTCCATCCCCGACGACACCTGGTTCGTGGCCGCGCAGCACAACACGACGACCGACGAGATCACCGTGTTCGACCGGGCCCTCGTGCCCTCGACCCACGCCGACGAGTTGGGTGAGCTCGATCGCCGCCTGGCCGATGCAGGGCGGGCCACTCGCGTCGAGCGGGCCCGACGGCTCGGGATCGGTGACCCGGGACGCATCGACGCCGAAATCGTCCGCCGCAGCACCGACTGGGCCCAGGTCCGTCCCGAGTGGGCACTGGCGGGCTGTCGGACCTTCGTGGTGGCGGGCCGGCACCGCACCCGTGACCTCGACCTCGAGGGCCGCTCGTTCCTGCACTCCTACGACTGGCGCCACGACGGCGGGTTCGGGGTGCTGAACCTGGTGATGACCGCCCCGATGGTGGTGGCGAGCTGGATCAGCCTCCAGTACTACGCCTCCACGGTGGAGAACCGGCTGTTCGGGTCGGGCAACAAGACCCTGCACAACGTGGTCGGTCGCGTGGGCGTACTCGAGGGCAACGGTGGCGACCTGCGCACCGGGCTGCCCTGGCAATCGGTGCACGACGGCGAGCACCTGCAGCACGAGCCGCTGCGCCTCAACGTGGTGATCGAGGCTCCCCTCGAAGCCATGAACGACGTGCTGGCCGCCAACCCGTCGGTGCAGGACCTGTGCGACAACGGATGGGTGCACCTGCTGGCCATGGACGACGATGGGCTCATCTCGCACCGCTACGTCGGGGGCCGGCAGTGGGAGCCCACCTCGGCCTGAGTCGGCTTCACCACCGCGTGGAGCGCTGACCTCCCCGCCGCTCGCCGATGGGTGGGTCTACCCTGCCGGCGATGTCGACCTTCATCACACCCATGGACGAGGGTGGGAGCGGGCCTCGGCTCGCCGTCAAAGACCTCATCGACGTGGCCGGTGTGCCCACCACCGCCGGTAGCAGGGCCGTGGGCGACGCGGCCCGGCCGGCCGCCGTCGACGCCGTGTGCCTGGCTGGGGCCCGGGCCGCCGACGCCCGCATCGTGGGCAAGACCAACCTCACCGAGTTGGCCATGACCCCGGCGGGCACCAACCCCTGGTTCGGCACCCCCGCGAACCCCCTCGACCCGGCGCTGGTGCCCGGCGGTTCGTCGAGCGGCTCGGCCGTGGCGGTCGGAACCGGGGACGCCGACGTGGCCTACGGGTCCGACACCGGCGGGTCGGTGCGCATCCCCGCGGCGTGCTGTGGAGTGGTCGGCCTCAAGACCACCTTCGGTCGCGTGCCCGTCGACGGCGTGTGGCCGTTGTGCCGTTCGCTCGACACCATCGGCCCCATGGCGCGAGATGTCGCCGGAGCGGAGCTCGGCATGCAGTTGCTCGAACCGGGCTTCACCCGAGCCGGTGCTGCGGCCACCACCATCGGTCGCCTCCGCCTCCCCGCCGACGACGTGGTGAACGCGGCCGTCGACGAGGCGCTGCGCCGCACCGGCTTCGAGGTGGTGGTCATCGACGCCATCGAGTGGAAAGCGCTGGGCGACGCCTTCGCCACCATCTACTTCGCCGAGCTGTGGGACGCCGACCACCACCTCTTGCAGACCCGCCCCGAAGGCCTGGGCGAGGAGGTCACCGCCATGATCGAGGCCGGTCCCCTGTTCACTCCCCTGGTGGCCGAAGCGCGAGCCGAGGGGGCCCGCCTGGCCGACTCGTTCCGCTCGCTGTTCGACCGGTTCGAGGTGCTGGCCCTGCCCACGCTGCCCGTCCTGCCTCCGCGTCTCGACGATCCCCGGTCACGGGCCGAGCTGGCCCTGGCTCTCGGCCGCTTCACCCCGCCGATCAACGTGGTCGGCCTGCCCGCCCTGGCTCTCCCCGTGCCCACCGCCGCCGGTGGCCTCCCGGCCAGCCTCCAGCTCGTCGGACCGCTCTACGGCGAGGAGCTGCTGGTCGCCACTGGCGCCCGAGTCGAAGCGGCGGTGGCGTAGGTGGTTCGCGTGCGTCGGGTCGGGGCGGCGGGGCGGCGATCTCTGCCCGCCTACACCTTGGCGGCTGCGGCTCTTCGAGCGAGGTTGGCGATCATCGATCCGAACACGGTGTTGTGGAACGGGCTGATCCCCCACCAGCAGAGCTGCCCGAGAAGGCCGTGCGGGATGAACAGGGCGCGCTGATGCAGCACCGGGCGACCCTGTTCGTGGGTGATGGTGAACTCGAGCCAGGCGTCGCCGGGGAGTTTCATCTCGGCCCGAAGCCGGAGCAGGGTAGGGCGCTCGACCGCTTCGACCCGCCAGAAGTCGACGGCGTCGCCGACCTCGAGGCGGTCGGGGTCCCGGCGGCCTCGGCGCAACCCCACCCCGCCGGCGAGACGGTCCAGGAAGCCGCGCAGCGCCCACGCCAAGGGGAACGAATACCAGCCGCGCTCTCCGCCGATGCCCTCGACCGCTCGCCACACGTCGGCGGCGTCGCCGTCGATCGGGGTGGAACGGTCATCGCGGTAGGTGGTGCCGCCGCTCCAGTCCGGGTCGGTCGGCATGGGGTCGCTCGGCGCGCCCGGCCACTGTGCGCCCGACCAGCGAGTGGTCACCTGGGCCCGACGGACGCTCTCGAGCGCCAGCCGGAGGGCCTCGTCGAGAGGGCAGAGCACAAAGGGGATGAAGGTTTCGATGTCGTGTTCGTGGGCGACGGCGTTGTTGCGCAACGACCCGATCAAGGGCTGGGCGATGGCCTTCGGAACAGGGGTGACCACGTTGACCCACTGGCTCGACAACCAAGGTGACAACACAGGCACCGGGATGATGACCCGACGGGTCAGCCCGGCCACGGCGGCGTAACGCGGCATCATCTCGCGATAGGACACGACGTCGGGTCCGGCGATGTCGAAGCGGCGGTTGAGGCCGGCCGGCAGCTCGAGGCTGGCGCGATCGAGCGCGTCGCCGGCCACGATCTCCACCGACCCGGCCCACGGGACCCCACCGAGCTTCTCGGGGCGCCGGGTCAGGCAGCGCACTTCGTGGCCCGCGGTGGCCAAGCGGGGAACCAGGCGGCCACCGACGTACCCCGTCGCGCCCATCACCAGGATCTTCACCCCATCAACCCAGGTGCCTCCTCGGGCGATGAGACCGGTCCGCCGGCGCGCTGCTCCCCAGCCAACGCGGAAGTTGCCGATGAAGAGGGGGCCGGACGGGCAACGACCTGGAGAAGGGCTTCTCCGGAAAGACCAGACCGCCCCCGCGATTCGTGCCGATGCTCACTGACGGGTGGGGATGGGGGCAGGAAGGTGGGCGTTGAAGCCGCCGAGCAGTTCGGCGACGCTGGAGAAGCCGGCGAAACGCAACAGCGACGCGGCAGTGGCGGAGCGGTAGCCCCCCGCGCAGTACACGAGCGTGGGGCGGTTCGGGTCGAGGTCGCCGAGCCGATCGAGCAGGGTGGGCAGCGGCAGGTTGATGGACCCGTCGACGTGACCGACGATGCGTTCGCCCGGATTGCGGACATCCACGATCTGCAGAGCGGGTTCGACGGTGCGCCAGGCCTCGAGCTCCGAAGCGGTGATGCGCGGCGCCGAAGCCGCGAGGTCGGGGCGCACCGCGAGCTGGGCGGTGATGTCGGTGACTGCGCCGATGACGTGGTCGAAACCGATGCGAGCGAGCCGGACCCGGGCTTCGCGCTCGAGACCCGGTTCGGTGACGACGATGACCGATTGCCCGGGGCGCAGCACATCGCCGGCGTACTCGGCGAAGCGGCCGTCGAGCCCGACGTTGATCGAGCCGCGCAGGTGTCCGGTCGCGAACTGGTCCGCGGGGCGGCTGTCGATCACCATGGCGCCGTCGATCTGCTGGCGGGAGACGAGATCGATGTCGAAGACCGGCAGCTCGTCGGTCTCGTCGAGCAGTTCGCGTTCCTTGCGGTTGGCATTGGCGGCGAACGCGAAGTACAGCGGCGCCACCGACTGGCCCTGAGTGACGGCCTCGACGAACTGGTCCTCGGTCATCGGGGCCAGCGCGTAGTTCGTAGTGCGTTGTTCGCCGATGGTCGACTCCGTGGCGCTGGACAGGTCCTTTCCACAGGACGAACCGGCACCGTGGGCGGGGTAGACGCGGGTCGCGTCGGGCAGGCTGAGCAGCTGGTCGTGCACCGAGTGATAGAGCTGGCGGGCGAGCTCATCGGCGCTGACGCCGATCGAGGTCAAGAGATCGGGGCGTCCGACGTCGCCGATGAACAGGGCGTCCCCGGTGAGCACCGCCCACGGCGGCTCGGTGTCGCGTTCGTACACGACGATCGAGATCGACTCCGGGGTGTGACCTGGGGTGTGGCGGATCTCGAGCACGACCCGGCCCAGCGAGAGGCGCGCACCGTGGCCCAGACCCTCGAACGCGAAATCAGCCCGGGCCCGGTCGCCGTAGGAGATGACCGCGCCGGTGGCCGCGGCGAGCTCGAGGTGCCCGGAGAGGAAGTCGGCATGGAAGTGGGTCTCGATGACCCGCTCGATGCGCAGCCCGAGACGGTCAGCGTCGGCGACGTACCCGCTGATGTCACGTTGGGGGTCGATGACGACGGCCCGGCCGGTGGTCTCGTCGCCGATCAGGTAGGAGAACAGCGACAGGCACCCGAGTTCGTATTGCTTGAAGATCATCGTGAAGCTCCTTCTGGTGTGGGGCGAACAGCGCAATTTCGGACAGGTACGAGGTGGTTCATGCGGACTGCAGCGCGAGTCCGGCTCGGATGGCGACATAGACGGCGAGCACGAGAAGCAGCCCGACGAACCAGCGGACGAGGGTGACGATGGGCAACCGGTCGGCGACGCGCTTGCCGACCGAGACCCCGAGCAGGGCGGCGATGGTGAACGGCGCAGCGAAGGCCCAATCGACCCCCGCGTTGCCGACCCGGCCGGCAATGGCGACTGCGGAGTTGATGGCGATGACCAGCAGCGAAGTGCCAACGGCTTCGGCCATGTCGAACCTCAGGGCCAGCACCAGGGCGGGGACGACGATGAAGCCCCCACCGACGCCGAAGAAGCCGGTGGTCAATCCGACGATGCTGCCGACCCCGGCGAGGCCGAACAGGACCCCCGGCAGGACCCGGACCCGACCGGCGCGCAGATGAGCGACCATGCCGACCAGCGACGCAGCACCGACGATGACGAGCGATGTGGTGGTGGCGGCCTGGGGGCTCTCCCCCGCCGCGTAGACGAGGATCGGGACCGCCAGGATCGAGCCGCCGCCTCCGAGCGCGCCGAGCGAGACTCCGATGAGGAACCCGAGCGGCGAGACCAGTAGCGCGCGGCCGTTCAACGCACTGCGCCCTTCTTGCCTCGGCTGTCGACCAGCACTCCGCCCGAACGGAGTAGGTCCTGGGCATCGACCGGCCCGACGCGGGCCGTGGTCGAGGCTCCGAACAACCTGGACAACCTGGACAACCTGGACAATCTGCTCATGATCGACCTTCCACCGTTCGGGAGCACGTCACGGACGAACATACCCATAGGGGTATCCTATTCCCAGTCCGGAACGAACCCCAGGGGGTATAGGTCCTGGACATGTGGTCGCTGATCGACACCTACAGGAGGACGTGATGGAGCTACCCGCGGCCGTGACCGACGATCTACGCAAACAGCTGCGCCGGATCGCCGGTCAGGTACAGGGCATCGAGCGGATGCTCGACGAAGGCCGCGAATGCCGCGACAGCTGTTCGTGCGCCTCGCCTGAGCGTCCGTCCCACCCCATCCGGGGGGACCGACCACATCCTCTCGGGAGGAACCGCGACGAGCCGGTCACCGGGCCGACCGGAGCGGGGGCCGGAGATCACCTCGTGTTCTCCACAACAGCGGGGGACCTCTGGGGACCGCTTTCGAACCCCGGGCCACGGCGACGGCCAGAGGAGGCTCCCGCCATTGGCGATTGTGCCCATAGACGATCCGTCATAGGCTCAGGTCATGCCCGCGACCTCCGCTGCACTGCTGCGAGCAACCCGTCAGCGCGCTCACCTCTCACAGACCGACCTGGCTCGCCGGGCGGGAATCGCACAGTCGGTCATCAGCGCCTACGAGTCGGGACGCCGGGAGCCGAGTCTGCCCACCTTGATCCGACTGGTTGAAGCCACCGGCCACGAGCTCACGATCGATGTCGTCGCCGCATCAGAACGCACCCTCGGGCTTCCCGACACGCTGCTCGGCCGACGGCTGCGCCAGCGGCGGAAGGCGATCATCCGTACAGCCGAGGACCGTCGGGCGCACAACGTGCGGGTCTTCGGGAGCGTCGCGCGAGGCGAGGACGTCGAGTCCAGCGACGTCGACCTGCTCGTCGACCTCGACGAGGGCGTCGGGCTGTTCGACCTCATCGGGCTCGAGCGAGAGCTCGCCGAGTTGCTCGGCGTCGACGTGGACGTCGTGTCCGCCGACTCGCTGAAGCCTCGTATTCGTGAACGGGTCGAAAGCGAGGCGGTGCCGTTGTGAGCCGGCGGGACGACGAACGGCTCGCCGACGTC
>JBDNHK010000121.1:0-7267 GCA_041688815.1 Acidimicrobiales bacterium
GCCGGCTGTTCGGATGTCGAGATCGCCCGGCGGTTCCGGCGGAGTGCGTCGGGCATCGCCCGTGTCCGGGTCCTCGCGCGGTGGAAGCTCGCATCTTCTCCGCCGACGACGTGATCGTCGGACCGGCAGCCGTCCTGTCGCTTGTTCCTGGGGGAGCAGCTGCGTCACTCCGACGCATTGTCGGAGCCGACGCGGCGAATAGCGCATCTCGGGCAGCCCGCTCGTCGCGGTAGTGTCCCGGCGGGCTGGGATCGACTGTTCCCGAGCCGGATATCGGAGACCTCGCCCGAGAACCGTCGAGCGCCACTCGACACTGACACGACGCACCAGGGGGGAACATTGGCCGGGGCATCACCGTTACTCGAGGTCCGCAACCTCACGACGCGCTTCGCAACACCTCGCGGCGAGCTCTTGGCCGTCGATGGGGTCTCGTTCGACCTCGGCCGTGGCGAGACCGTCGGAATCGTCGGAGAGTCCGGTTCGGGCAAGTCGGTCCTGGTCCGGTCGATCATGAACATCCTGCCCAAGGCAGCGAGCGTTGACCCCCTCTCGGAAGTGAGGCTGGCCGGTCGCGACGTTCGGGGTCTCACGCTCGCCGAGGCCCGTCACTTCTTCGGTGTCGAGGTGGCCATGGTCTTCCAGGACCCGATGACCTCCCTCAACCCGGTCAAGAAGATCGGCCAGCAGCTCACCGAACCTCTCCGCTATCACCTGGGCCTGAGTCGTACCGATGCCCGGGCCCGGGCCATCGGGCTCTTGGACCATGTCGGCATCCCCCATCCCGATCGCCGCCTCTCGCAGTACCCCCACGAGCTCTCGGGCGGGATGCGACAGCGGGTCACGATCGCCATCGCCCTTTCGTGCGAGCCGAAGCTGTTGATCGCCGACGAGCCCACCACCGCGCTCGACGTGACCGTCCAGAAACAGATCCTCGACCTCCTCCAAGGCCTCCAACAGGAGACCGGCATGGGGATGATCCTCATCACCCACGACCTCGGCGTGGTGGCCGGACGGGCCGACCGCATCGGCGTCATGTACGCCGCCCGCCTCGCGGAGATGGCGCCCGCCCGGGAACTCTTCGCCCGTCCTCGCCACCCCTACACCACGGCACTCATGCGCTCGATCCCCCGGGTCGAGCTGCCCAGCCATTCGACCCTCGAGGCCATCCCCGGCCGGCCACCCGACATGGTCGCGCCCCCTCCGGCGTGTCGCTTCGCCCCTCGGTGCCCCCAGACCCAATCGGCGTGCATCGAGGTCGACCCCGGCTACGTCGCCATCGACGGGCCCACGCATCAGTGGTGTTGTCATTTCCCCACTGGCACGCCCGAAGGCGACGAGGCGCTGCGCCGCAACCAAGAGGCCGGCATCACCGCCGCAGGACTCGACCTGTGCGCCGAGGTCGTGAGCTGATGGCCGGCAGCGGCACCGCCCACCTCCGTGACGACCAGGGCCCGGTGCTCAGCGTCCGCAATCTCGTCGTCGAGTTCCCGACCGGAAAGGGCGACGTCGTTCACGCGGTGAGCGACGTCAGCTTCGACATCCTGCAGGGCGAGACTGTTGGCCTCGTTGGCGAGTCAGGCTGCGGGAAGTCGAGCACCGGTCGAGCCATCATGCAGCTCCCCAAGCCCACCTCAGGCGAGGTCGTGCTCGACGGCCAGGATCTCACCGAACTCGATGGTGAGGAGCTGCGGCGGGTGCGCACCCACCTGCAGATGATCTTCCAGGACCCGATCTCGTCGCTGAACCCGCGCCGCAAGGTCCGCGACATCGTCAACGAGGGCCCACGGATCTGGCATGACAAGTCCGGCCGCGAGCACGACCGGCGCATCGACGAGATCCTCGAAGCGGTCGGTCTCGATCCTCGCGTCGTCAGCGATCGTCGGCCTCACGAGTTCTCTGGCGGGCAGTGCCAGCGCATCTGCATCGCTCGCGCCCTCATGCTCGATCCCGAGGTCATCATCTGCGACGAGCCGGTCTCGGCCCTCGACGTCTCGGTACAAGCCCAGATCCTCAATCTGCTCGAGAGCATGAAGAAGCGCTACGGGCTCACGATGTTGTTCATCGCCCACGACCTGGCCGTCGTGAAGAACGTGAGCGACCGCGTGGTGGTGATGTACCTCGGCAAGATGTGCGAGATCGCTGGAGCCGACCAGCTCTACGCCCACCCCGCCCACCCCTACACCCGCCTGTTGCTCGATTCGATCCCGGTGCCCGACCCCGATCGGGTGGCCAGCGACACCACCATCAGCGGCGACCTGCCGTCGCCGATCGACCCTCCGTCAGGGTGCCGGTTCCGTACCCGCTGCCCGATGGCGCAGGACCTCTGCGCCGAGCGCGAACCGGAACTGCGGGAGCTGGGGCCCGGTCATTTCGTGGCATGCCACTTCGCGGAGGAGTCGGCCGTCGTCGCCTGAGCCCGCAGCCCGGTGGCGACGGGTCGTCGCTCGTGTCGTCGATTTGTCGATCGTCTTCTTCGCTCAACTCGCCATCATGGTCCTCGGGGGGAGCGCGCTGATCGGCCCCGACGGCGCTCGATACCTGTTCGCCGCTCTTCTCACCGGCTACGAGCTGCTCTTTGTCGTCCGTCTCGGTCAGACGCCGGCCAAGGACTGGTTGGACGTGAAGGCGGCGGTTCACCCGGGGGATGCGACGCCCGGCTTCGGGCGGGCGCTGCGCCGGTGGCTCCTTGTCCTCGTCGTCGTGTTGATGCCGAACCCGTGGGTGGCAGTCACCGTGCTGGTGGTGCTGGCCGCTCCCACCCTCGTCGGGTCAGGTCGAGGGCTCCACGACCTGCTGGCCGGGACGTGGGTGATCGCCTACGACACCGACGAGCACGAGGACCAACCCGACGTGCACTTCGAGCGCCTCGACCGGCATCGCCGCGACCGACGGTTGTTCCGCTTCCGCGACGAGGGAACCGACGACCGCGACCCAGGGCACGATGGTCGTCGAGCCCTCGAGGACTGAGCCCTGCCGGCCCCGAGACTGGCCCCCGCCGACGGCGGGATCAGATGGCGCTGGCCCGGGGGTCGAGCTTGGCCCGGGCCCGGTCGCCGATCTTGTTCAGCGCGAAGACGGTGACGAACATGACCGCGCCGGGCACGAACACCAGGTGCGGGGTCTTCTGGAGGTTGTCTTGGCCGGCGGCGATCATGTTCCCCCACGTCGGCGTCGGCCGTTGGATGCCGACTCCCAGGAAGCTCAGCGACGCCTCGGCGACGATCAGCACGGCGATGATGATGAAGCTGTAGGACAACAGCGGCCGCACCACGTTGGGGACGAGTTCGAACGCGATGATCCGCCAGTCCTTGGCGCCCATGGCCCGAGCGGAGAGCACGAACTCGCGCTGGGCGAGGGTCAACGTGTTGGCTCGGGCCAACCGGGTGTAGGTGGGAATGCTCAACAAGGCCAAGGCGAGGGAGATGTTCAGGGCGCTGGCATCGACCGCGGCCACGACGGCCAGCAGCAGGATGAGCGGCGGGAAGGCGAGCATCGAGTCGGCGAACACCCCGACCACGGCATCGAGCCTGCCCCGGAAGAAGCCGGCGCAGACGCCGAGCAGGCCACCACCGACCATCCCGATGACGACGGCGAGGAAGCTCACCTGCAGCGAGATGCGGGCCCCGTAGATGACCCCACCGAGGATGTCGAGGGCCTGGTTGTCGGTGCCCAGCGGGTGCGCCGAGAAGAGGTCGGGGCGCAGCCGGGGAGTCTCGAGCAACGTCGCGGCGGTGTCACGCGATTCCGACAGCGGGAGCCAGTCGGCGATCAGCGCCAGCACGACGACCCCGACCACCCAGACGACCGCCAACCAGAACCCCGTGTTGACCTTGCGCCCCTTGATGGCGAAGAGCAGGGCATCGAGGCCGAGATAGCAGGCGGCGAGGCCCACCACGACGACGGGCGCCTGGGCCCACACCGTCAGGCTGGCCATGACGGCGAGGGCGACGTAGAGGAGCACGACGCCGAGGGGTAACAGCGCGACGCGCAACCACGCAGGACGAATCCGGCCGGGGCGAGCCGGTGCCGGACCGGAGTCGGATGGGACTTCGAGCACTGGGGTCTCAGGCACGACGAATCCTCGGATCGAGGTACAGGTAGGAGATGTCGACCAGGAGGTTGATCACGACGTAGAAGACGGCGATCACCAGCACGCCACCCTGGACGATGGTGAAGTCACCGAGCACCACACCCTGGTTCACGACGAGGCGGCCCATGCCCGGTAGGGCGAAGATCGTCTCGACGATGACAGTGCCGCCGATGAGGCGACCGAGGCTGACGCCGGCCAGGGTGACCAGCGAGAACGACGACGGGCGCAATGCGTCGCTCCACAGCACCCGCCAAACCGGCATGCCCTTGGCCCGAGCCGCCAGGACGTAGTCCTCCTGGAGCGTCGAGATCATGTCGCCGCGGAGCAGGCGGGTGAACACGGCGATCTCGGTGAGCGCCAGGGCGAAAGCCGGGAGGAACGCCGAGCGGAGGTTCTCGCCCAGGCCGTCCTCACTGGTGAGCCGGGAGAACCCGGTGCGGGGGAACTCGGGGAACCAGACGAACACGAGCGCGGTGACGGCGAGCACCGCGGCCGCTCCACCGAGGCGGATGACGACGGCGCGGTTGGTGTCGTCACCCCATCGCCTGACGCCACCGGCCACCATGGCGCCGGCGATGGACACACCCAGCACCACGGCCGCCCAGCGCACGACGTCGGGTTGGAACACGAAGAAGTAGGCCAACAACAACGCAGCCAGGAACGTGGGCACGGAGATGAGCGCCGCGGTGAGCAACGTCGAGGCCCGGTCGACGTGGGTGTCGGCCCGATAGGCCGACCAGATAGCGAGCGGAATTGCGACGAACAGGGCCATGAGCAGGCCCATCGCCGCGAGCTGGAGGGTGACGGGCAGGCTGGCGCGGATGAGCTCGACTACGGAGTCCGTGGGTTGGAGCAGGGAGTTGCCGAGGTCACCCTGGAAGGCGCTGCTCAGCCAGTCCCAGTAGCGCTGGACGAGAGGCTGGTCGAGACCGAGCTCGACGCGCAGGTTGGCCACCGCCTCCGGCGTGGCCTCGGGACCCAGGATGCTCACCGCTGGATCGCCCGGCACCAGTGCGGTCAGGAAAAACGTCCCGAGCGTCACGAGGAACAGCACGGGAACGAGGCGGATCAGTCGTCGCCCGAACAGCCGCAGCATGGCTCGGGTTGTCCCCCTTCGAAGGCGGGAGGATCGACCCCGTGGGATGGCTCACCAGCCCCGGGGTCGATCCTCGTCGCGACTGACTACTTGGCGATGTACGCGTTCCCGAACAAGAACGTGGTCGCGTTCCCGGGCAGGATGCCTTGGACGTCGTCGGCCCAGATGATGCCTTCTTGCGGGGCGCCGTAGATCACACCGACCCAGTCCTCGTTGTAGATCTTGTTGATCTCGGCCATGGCCTGCTGGCGAGCACTCTCGTCGGGGGCGGCGAAGAGGTCGGCGATGGCGGCATCCATGGCCGGGTTCGCATAGCCCACCCGGTTCGACGGGCTGGTCGAGCTCAGGTTGCGGCTGAACGACGTCATCCCCGTCTCGGGCCCGGCGTTCATGCCCCAGCATGCGATGTCGTAGTCGCCCTTGATGACCTGGCCGATCTGGTCGGCCGTTGGGATCGTCGTGACGTTGACGACGAATCCGGCGGCCTCGAGCAGCGCTTCGAGGGTCAGCGCGGTCTCGGGCGCAGGCGGGGCGTTGGCGCAGAGGACATCGATCTGCCCGTCGTAACCAGCGGCCTTGGCCTCTTCGAGCGCGGCCCGAGCCCCTGCGATGTCGGTGGCCATCTCCTTGATGGCGTCGGAGTAGAAGCGCGAGTCGGGGCTGACGAGCGCCTTGAAGACGTTCATTTCCCCGCCGAAGGCCCGGTTGTTGACGACGTTGATGTCAACCGCCTTGCCGATGGCCTCGCGGACCTTGACGTCGGCGCCGGGTCGACCTGCACGATGGTTGACGGCGAACCCGCCGCCGGCCTGCTGCTCGATGAAGAAGTTCGCCGCTCCGCTGTCGATCGCGGCGGCGATCACCGAATCGTCTCGCAGGAAGGCCACGTTGACGTCGCCGGCCTTGTAGGCGTCGTAGGTGGCCTGGGCGCCGGGGACGAACACGAACCGCAGCGTCTCGATGCAAACGGGCCCGTCCCAGTAGTCCTGACGGGCCTTCATCACGAGCTCTTCGCCGGGTACGTTGCGCTCCACGACGTAGGGCCCCACACCGGCGGCGTCCGGCGGCTTCGCCCCGAAGGCCTGGGCGTCGGCGCCGATGGCCTTCGTGTTGACGATCAGGCCGGGCTCGTCGGCGAAGACGAGCTGGAACTCCGACCACGGCCGGCTGAGCGTGATCTGGAGGGTCTGGGGATCGACGATCTTCTTCTCGGTCACCGTGGTGAGGAAACCGCCAGAGGTGTTGCGTACACCCTGCTGCAGATAGCGATCCAGGTTGTCGGACACCATCTGGGCATCGAGGGCCGTGCCGTCGCTGTAGGTGATGCCCTCGCGCAGCTTCAGGGTCCAGACGGTGAAGGCGTCGTTCGGCTTGATCGATTCCGCCAACCGAGGCGTGAACTGGTTGGTGTCGTAATCGAAGGTGAAGAGCGCGTCGTAGATGTTCACCAGTTCGGTGCCGCCGACCAATCCGCCGCTGACCTGAGGCGGATCGAGGACCGGCGTCGGGGCGAAGACCCCGTAGTTGATCTGCGTGCCGGGCACGGTGGCCTCGCAGCCATCGCCCGCCGCCTCGGTGGTAGCGGGGCTGGCGGAGTCGCCTCCGTCACCTCCGCACGCCGCAGCGATCATCGAGAGCGGCAACACCAGCGCCGCGAAACCCATCCAGGTCTTCCTCACGCGTCTCCCCTTTCGTGGTCGCCGCGTCGGTTCCGACAATGCGTCGGAGTGACAAGGCCGCTCCCCCAGGAACAAGCGACAAGACGTCGCTGATTTGCACTGTACCACCGCACCGGAGCCGCCTCGATCAGCGACTCGGCACGGCCCGCCCCTGTTGCCTCATGTCGAGACCTCCGGACGGTGGCTCTTGTTGAAGGCCCGGTTGATGGGGCGGAGCGGTGGTCTTGGCCAGGGCGGGGCGAGGGCGCCCCCGGAGCACCTTCGGGGCCCAGCTCGATCGAGCGTCGGGGGCAGGCGGTGACCAGGTTTCGCGTGAAGTGGGTAGATGCGACTCCTGATGCCACGCCTCACCTTGCGTGGGCGTCGTTCCGGACCCCGGCGGTGCATCGAAAGCGCTCCGAC
>JBDNHK010000026.1:0-13964 GCA_041688815.1 Acidimicrobiales bacterium
CCTTGCCGTCGAACCATCCGATCGTGGGCTGGGTCTCGGACGTGTACGCGCCCAGACGCTTCGTCACCGCGGCCGGGGTGTCGTCGTCGCGCTGGACGACGTCGCCGCCGCAGGTGTCGCAGATCCACGCTCGTGTCGGCGGCTCGCTGACCGAGTAGATGCGTCCACACGACGAGCACACCCGACGCGACGAGATGCGCTCGAGCACGACATCCTCGGCCACCACGAGGTCGACGGCCACATCGATCGGGGTGAGCCCGAGGAGGGCCTCGGCCTGGCCGATGGTGCGAGGGAAGCCGTCGAGCAGGAACCCACCCGCCATCACGTCGGGTCGGGCCAGACGCTCCTCGACGACGCCGAGCATGACCTCGTCGGGCACCAGACACCCCGAGTCCATGAAGGACTTGGCTTCGAGGCCGATCGGGGTGGCGTTGGCCACCGCCTCGCGCAGCATGTCGCCGGTGGAGATGTGCGCCGCACCGTAGTGCCGCGCCAACAGCACCGACTGGGTTCCCTTTCCGGCGCCCTGGCGGCCGAAGATCAACAGCCGAACAGCCACTACTTGAGAAAGCCTTCGTAGTTGCGCATCATCAACTGGCTGTCGATCTGCTTCATGGTCTCGAGGGCAACACCCACCGAGATGAGGATCGTGATGCCGGAGAAGCTGATGGCCTGGTTGCCGCCCGGCAAGAACGTGGTGAGGATGAAGGACGGGATCAGGGCCACCGTGGCGACGAACAGCGCCCCGGGGAGCGTGATCCGCGAGAGCACCTTGGCCAGGTAGCGCTCGGTCTGGGGCCCGGGGCGGATGCCGGGGATGAAGCCACCCTGCTTGCGCAGCGTGTCGGCCTGCTTCACCGGATCGAAGGTGATGGCCGTGTAGAAGTAGGCGAAGCCGATGATCAACAGGCCGAAGACCAGGAGGTGCAACGGCGCATTGGGTCTGACGATGTTGTCGCTCACGAAGGTCTGCACCGAAGCCCCCCAGCCGTCGCTCGGGAGGACGAAGGTGAGCAACTGGGGAAGGTAGAGCACCGAGCTGGCGAAGATGATCGGGATGACGCCGGACTGATTCACCTTCAAGGGGATGTAGGTGCTCTGGCCCCCGTACATGCGCCGCCCCACGACGCGTTTCGCGAACTGCACCGGAATTCGGCGCTGGCCCTGTTCGACGAAGACGATGGCGATCAGGATGAAGCCGAACCCGATGAGGAACAGCACCAGAGCGGTCCACCCGCCGGCGGCCCTCACCCGGGCGAGCTGGCCGGGGATGGTGCTCACCACCGAGGCGAAGATCAGTAACGACATGCCGTTACCGATGCCGCGTTGGGTCATGAGCTCGCCCATCCACATGAGCAGGGCGGTGCCGGTGACCAGGGTCAGCACGATGAGCAGCACACGCGGGGCGGTGAAGTTCGGGATGAGGGTGACACTCGACGACGTGAGCCCACCGCCACCGTTGTGGAACAGGTAGGCCAGACCGGTGGCCTGAAGGGTGGCGATGCCGATGGTGACGTAGCGGGTCCACTGCGTGATCTTGCGTTGACCGACCGCGCCCTGGTTCTGCCACTCCTCGAGCCGCGGGATCACCACACCGAGGATCTGCATGATGATCGACGAGGTGATGTACGGCATGATCCCCAACGCGAACACCGCGAACTGGGTGAGCGCCCCACCGGAGAACAAGCTCAGGAACGACAGGAGGCCACCCCGCTCGGCTTCCTGCTGAAGTGAGGAGAGCGCGCCCGTGTCGATGCCCGGCACGGGGATGTGGGCCCCGAGCCGGTACAGCACGATCATGGCCAGGGAGAACAGGATCTTGTTGCGCAGATCCTGGACCTTGAAGATGTTCTTCAGGTTGGTGAGCACCGGTAACGCTCCTGCTCGCCTCGGGGCGCGCGGTTCAGCGGTTGGTCAGGTGGTTGCCCTGAGCCGGCGGCCGCCGGTCGCCCCAGGGCAGTGGCAGGATCTCGACAGTACCTCCTGCGGCGACGATCGCCGCCTGGGCCGACGCCGAGAATGCATGAGCCTTCACGGTGACGGCCCGGGTGATCTCCCCGCGACCCAGCACCTTCACGAACGAACCCTTGCCGACGAGGCTCTTGGCCAGCAGCGACTCGGGGTCGACCGCGTCGAGGCCGGAGGCGTCGAGGACGTCGAGGTTCAGGGCCTGGTACTCGACCCGGAACGGGTTGTTGAAGCCGCGGAGCTTCGGCATGCGCATGTGGAGGGGCATCTGTCCCCCCTCGAATCCGGCGGGGATGGTGCCCCGCGCTCCCTGGCCCTTGGTGCCGCGACCGGCGGTCTTGCCGCCCTTGCCGCCGATGCCCCGGCCGACTCGCTTGCGCCGACGGTTGGAGCCCTCGGCGGGCTTGAGGTCATGGATCTTCACGACGCACCGTCCTGGATCTCTTCGACCGTGATGAGGTGGGGGACCCTGGCGATCATGCCTCGGATCTCCGGACGGTCGGGAAGGGTGTTGGTCTTGCCGATACCGCGCAGCCCGAGCGCCCGCAGGGTGCCGCGGTGCTTGGGCTTGGTGCCGATCGACGACTTGACCTGGGTGACCTTGAGCTCGGTCATCATGCCACCACGTCGGGGGTGTGCGGACCGCGCTCGGAGTTCTGGTAGGCCGTGAGCAGCCCCTTCGGGACAAACTCCTCGGGCGACAGGCCCCGGAGGCGGGCGATCTCGTCGGGCCGCTTGAGCCCCTGGAGGCCGGCGATGGTGGCCCGGGCCACGTTGATGTGGTTCGACGAGCCGAGGCTCTTGCAGAGCACGTCGTGGATGCCGGCCTCTTCGAGGATGGCGCGGGCGGCGCCACCGGCGATCACGCCGGTACCGGGCGCCGCTGGCTTGATGAGCACGCGGCCAGCACCCATGCGCCCGATGATCGGGTGGGTGACGGTGCTTCCGGCGAGCGGCACGGCGAAGAGGTTCTTGCGAGCCTCCTCGGTGCCCTTCTGGATGGCGAGGGGCACCTCCTTGGCCTTGCCGTAGCCCAAGCCGACGTGGCCGGCTCCGTCACCGATGACGACGAGGGCGGTGAAGGAGAACCGACGCCCGCCCTTCACGACCTTGGCGACGCGGTTGATGTTGATGACACGGGACTCCCTGAGGGCGAGCGTGTCGTAGGCGTTGGGGGCCATCAGAACTCCAGTCCGGCTTCTCGGGCGGCTTCGGCGACGGCGGCCACCCGCCCGTGGTAGAGGAAACCGCCCCGGTCGAAGACGACCTTCTCGACGCCGGCCGCCTTGGCCCGTTCGGCCACGAGACGGCCGACCTCGGTGGCGGCGGGAACGTTGGCGGTGCCGTCGGTGGCAACGGTGGCCTCGACGGTGGAGGCCGCAGCCAGGGTCCGCCCGTTCACGTCGTCGATGACCTGGGCGCTGATGTGGCTGTTCGACCGGAAGACGGCCAGACGCGGACGGTCGGGGGTACCCCGAACGTGCTTGCGCACCCGCCGGTGACGGCGGATGCGGGCGTCGCGTTTTTGCTTGGCGTTGTCGCTCATGAGGTTCCTACTTCCCGGCCTTGCCCGCCTTGCGGACCACGTGTTCGTCGCGGTACCGGACGCCCTTGCCCTTGTAGGGCTCGGGCTTGCGGATTGCTCGAATGTTGGCGGCGACCTGACCCACCGCTTCCTTGTCGACGCCGATGACGCCGATGGTGGTGGGGCTGGCGACCTCGAAGGTGATGCCTTCGGGCGCCTCGACGGTGACCGGATGGCTGAAGCCCAGCGCCAGCTCGAGCTTCGTGTCGCCCTTGGGCGTGGCGCGGTAGCCGACGCCCACGATGTCGAGATCCTTCCGGAAGCCCTCGGAGACGCCGACGACCATGTTGTTCACGAGCGACCGGGCCAGGCCGTGCAGAGCCCGGCTCTGCCGCTCGTCGTCGGAGCGTTCCAGGAGAAGCTGGGCGTCGTCCTGACGCACGGTGATGGGCCCCGGCAGCTCGCGCTCGAGCGTGCCCTTCGGGCCCTTCACGGTGATGTGGGCACCGGCGATGGTGACGTCGACACCGGCCGGTACGGGGATCGGAGCTCGTCCGATGCGTGACATGTGAGCCTCCTACCAGACGAAGCAGAGGATCTCGCCGCCCATGCGACGCTTGCGCGCCTCACGGTCGGTCATGAGCCCCTGGCTGGTGGACAGGACCGCCACACCGAGGCCGCCGAGAACCCGAGGGATCTTGTCGGCCTTGATGTAGACGCGAAGACCCGGCTTCGACACGCGCTTGACCCCTGAGATCACGCGCTTGCGTTCCGGCGAGTACTTCATGGTGACGGTGAGCACGCGCCCGGGGCGTCCCGGGTCGTCACCCACGGTGAAGCTCTCGATGTAGCCCTCCTTGAGCAGGAGGGTGGCGAGAGCCTCCTTCACCTTGGAGGACGGCATGCGGACCTCGTCGTGCATCGCCGTGTTGGCGTTGCGGATACGAGTCAGCATGTCGGCGATGGGATCGGTCATGGTCATCGAATGGCCTCCATCACCAGCTGGCCTTCTTGAGACCGGGGATCTCCCCGGCGTGGCCGAGCTCGCGCAGACACACGCGGCACAGCAGGAACTTGCGGTAGACGGCGTGCGGACGACCGCAGCGCTGACAGCGCGTGTAACCCCGCACCTTGAACTTGGGAGTCTTGCGCTGCTTGTTGACGAGCGCCTTCTTGGCCATTACTGCTGCCCCTCACGCTTGAACGGGAAACCGAAGGCACTGAGCAGGGCCTTGCCCTCGGCGTTGGATTTCGCGGTGGTGACGATGGTGATGTCGAAGCCGCGCGGGACGTCGATCTTGTCGTAGTCGATCTCGGGGAACATGAGTTGCTCCGGCACGCCGAACGTGTAGTTACCGTGCCCATCGAAGGAGTTGGCCGGCAGGCCGCGGAAGTCGCGGATGCGGGGGATGGCCAGACTGATGAGCCGGTCGAAGAACTCCCACATGCGATCGCCCCGGAGGGTGACCTTCACCCCGACGGAGTTCCCCTCACGGAGCTTGAAGCCAGCGATGGACTTCTTGGCCTTGGTGACGATGACCTTCTGCCCGGTGATCGCCTCGAGGTCGCGCACGGCGCCCTCGATCAGCGAGCTCTGCTGCAGGGCCTTGCCCACACCCGAATTGATCACGATCTTCTCGAAGCGGGGGACCTGCATGATGTTCTCGAGCCCGAGTTCGCCCTTCAGGGTGGTACGGAGCTCATCGTTGTAGCGCTTTTTGAGGCGCGGGATCTCGAGGGTCTCGGTGGTCATGAGATGTCCCCTTCGCACTTGCGGCAGATACGGACCTTGGAGCCGTCGGGCTCGAAGCGGTAGCCGATGCGGGTGGGCTTGCCGCAGCTCGGGCAGAGAATGGCGACGTTGGCCACGGGCAGGGGCATCTCCTTGTCGATGATGCCGCCCTGGTTGGTCTGGCTCGTGGGCTTCTGGTGCTTCTTGGCGATGTTGACACCGTCGACGATCACCCGGCCCCGGGAGGGGATCGAGCGGGTGACGGTGCCGGTCTTGCCCCGGTCCTTGCCGGTGAGCACCTGGACGCGGTCGCCCTTGCGGATCTTCATCACAGCACCTCCGGGGCGAGCGACACGATGCGCATGAACTTCTTGTCGCGCAGTTCCCGGCCGACCGGTCCGAAGATGCGGGTGCCTCGCGGCTGCATCGTGTCGGTGATCAACACGGCGGCGTTCTCGTCGAAGCGTATGTACGAGCCGTCCGGACGGCGCTTCTCCTTCTTGACCCGCACGACGACGCACTTGACGACGTCGCCCTTCTTGACGGCGGCACCGGGGATGGCGTCCTTGACGGTGGCGACGAAGACGTCGCCGATCGAGGCGTACCGACGACGAGAGCCGCCGAGCACCTTGATGCAGAGCACTTCTTTGGCGCCGCTGTTGTCGGCGACGCGGAGACGGGATTCCTGCTGGATCATCGGGCCCGCTCCAGCACGTCGAGCAGCCGCCAGCGCTTCAGCTTGGACAGAGGGCGGGTCTCGGCGATGCGAACGCGATCGCCGATGGTGAGGTCGTTGGCCTCGTCGTGCACGTAGAACTTCGACGTGCGCTGGACGGTCTTGTTGTACCGGGGGTGACGCACCCGGTCGGTGACGGCGACAACCGCCGTCTTGTCCATGGCCGCAGACACGACCACACCCTCACGTACCTTGCGCGGGTTCGGTCGGGCCTCGGCGGTGGCCGCGGTCTCGTCAGCCATCAGTCGGTCTCCTCGTTGGCCGCCAACGACTCGGCGGCGGCGATCTCACGCTCACGCAACTCGGTGTTGACGCGGGCGATCTGCTTGCGGACGACACCGAGGCGGGAAGAGTTGTCCAACTGGCCGGTGACGTTCTGGAAGCGCAGGTTGAACAGCTCTTCCTTGGCTTCGTCGAGCTTGACGAACAGCTCGGCATCGCTCACGTCGCGGAGCGACTCCTTGGTCTTGGCCATCAGAGCGCCTCCTCGCGCATGACGAAGCGAGCCCTGATCGGCAGCTTCTGGATGGCCCGGTCGATGGCCTGCTTGGCGACGACCGGGTCGTTGTAGGACAGCTCGAACAGCACCCGTCCGGGCTTGACAACGGCAACCCAGTGTTCGGGGTTGCCCTTACCCGAGCCCATGCGAGTCTCGGCCGGCTTCTGGGTGACGGGCTTGTCCGGGAAGACGTTGATCCAGACCTTGCCACCGCGCTTGATGTGGCGGGTCATGGCGATACGGGCAGCCTCGATCTGGCGGGCGGTGATCCACCCCGGCTCCATGGCCTGGATGCCGTAGTCGCCGAAGGTGACCTCGGTACCACCCTTGGCCGTGCCCTTCATACGACCGCGTTGGGTCTTGCGGTGCTTGACCTTCTTGGGCATCAACATGATCTAGTCACCGTCCCCGGGACGGAAGTGCGGGGTCTCGTGGGCCTCGCGCGTGGAGCGCTCGATCTCTTCTTCCTCGGCGAGAAGTCGCTCGAGTTCGGGATCGGCTTCCTTGAGCAGCGGGATGGCTTCTTCGCCCTCGACCGAGCCGCTGGCGTCGGTGACCGGCGCACCGACGTCGGCGCGGCGCCGGGTGGCGGCGGCCGATGAGACGACTTTGCGGGGCTTGGCGTCACCGGCGCTCTCGCCGACGGCCATAGCGGCCTCACGGGTGGCCTTGTCCTCGACCTGGCTCTTGTAGGGGAGGATATCCCCCTTGTACAGCCACACCTTGACGCCGATACGCCCGTAGGTGGTCTTGGCCTCGCGGAAGCCGTAGTCGATGTCGGCGCGAAGGGTGTGCAACGGCACCCGGCCTTCGCGGTACCACTCGGTGCGAGCCATCTCGGAGCCACCGAGGCGACCGGAGCACTGGACCCGGATGCCGAGGGCCCCGGCCTTCTGGGCGTTCTGCACCGCACGCTTCATGGCCCGACGGAAGGCCACACGACCGGCGAGCTGGTCGGCCACACCCTGGGCGATCAGCGCGGCGTCGAGCTCGGGCTGCTTGATCTCCTGGATGTTGAGCTGAACCTTGTTGTTACCCGAGATCTTGGTGAGCCCGGCGCGAAGACGGTCGGCCTCGGCGCCACGGCGACCGATGACGATCCCGGGGCGGGCAGTGTGCACGTCGATGCGGAGGCGATCACGGGTGCGCTCCACCTCGATGCGGCTGATCGCGGCGTGCGGCAACTGCGTCATGAGGAAGTCACGGATCTGCCAGTCCTCGATGACGTTCGAGGCGTACTCCTTGCGGTCGGCGAACCACCGGGACTTCCAGTCCGTGGTGACGCCGAGCCGGAACCCGTACGGGTTGACCTTCTGGCCCATCAGCTGTCCTTCCCTTCGGCCTCGGTCGCCTTCTCGGCGACCTCGTCGGCCGGAGCGGCTTCGTCGGCGGGGGTGACGTCGGTGCCCGACGCCTCCTCGGTGACCTCGACGTCGGCGTCGGCGGACGTCTCCGCCACCTCGTCGTCGTGGTCTTGGTCGTGGTCTTGGTCGTGTTCCTCGACCTTGCGCTCGGCCTTGGCCTCGCGACTGCGGGCCACCCGCTGGCGGCGGGCGTCAGCGGCGGCCCGGCCGGTGCGACCGGCACCGGTGGCGGCTTCACGCTCGCGCAACGCGGCGAGATCCTCGGGGGCCAGGCGACTCACGATGATGGTGATGTGGCAGGAGCGCTTGCGGATCCGGGTGGCCCGACCCCGTGCCCGGGGGCGCCAGCGCTTGGCCGTGGGCCCCTCGTCGGCGAAGCAGGCCGACACGAACAGCTCGTCGGCGGAGATGGCGTTGTTGTGCTCGGCGTTGGCGATGGCCGACTCGAGCCCCTTCAGGATCGTCCGGGCGATGTCGCGCTCGGAGAATTCGAGGACCTCGAGGGCGCGGGCCACGGGAAGACCGCGTATGAGGTTGAGCACCTCACGGGCCTTGTAGGCCGAGGTTCCGACGTGTCGGATCTGGCAGCGCACACCGGGGCGCTCATTGGTCTTGACGCCGAAGGCCATCAGCGGCGGCCCTTCTTCTCTTGGCCGGCGTGGAACTTGAACGTGCGGGTGGGAGCGAACTCGCCGAGCTTGTGCCCGACCATCGACTCGGTCATGTACACCGGCACGTGCTTACGACCGTCGTGAACGGCGATGGTGTGACCCACCATCTCGGGGATGACGGTCGAACGGCGAGACCAGGTCTTGATCACACGCTTTTCGTTCTGCTCGTTCAGGTCGTCGACCTTCTTCAACAGGTGGTCGTCGACGAACGGACCCTTCTTGAGGCTGCGAGGCATGGTGAGCTGGTCTCCCTATCGGCGCGAGCCGCGGGTGCGGCGTCGGCGGACGATGAGCTTCTGGGACTGCTTGGTCTTGTCGCGGGTTCGGCCCTCGGCCTGGCCCCAGGGCGAGACCGGGTGGCGGCCACCGGAGGTCTTGCCCTCGCCCCCGCCATGGGGGTGGTCGACCGGGTTCATGGCCACACCACGGGTCTGGGGGCGAACGCCCTTCCAGCGGTTGCGGCCGGCCTTGCCGATCTTGATGAGTTCGTGCTCGGCGTTGCCGACCTCGCCCACGGTGGCGCGGCAGTCGATCGGCACCCGGCGCATCTCTGTACTCGGCAGGCGGAGGGTGGCGTAGTCGCCCTCCTTGGCCACGAGTTGGACGCTGGTGCCGGCGCTGCGCGACATCTTGCCGCCGCCGCCGGGCTTCAGCTCGACGTTGTGCACGACGGTCCCGACGGGGATGAAGCGCAACGGCAGGGCGTTGCCCGGGCGGATGTCGGAGCCCTGACCGCTCTGCAGCAGGTCGCCCACGGTGACGTCCTTGGGGGCGAGGATGTAGCGCTTCTCACCGTCGTGGTAGTGCAGCAGGGCGATGCGACACGTGCGGTTCGGGTCGTACTCGATCGACGCAACGGTGGCGGGCACGCCGTCCTTGGTGCGACGGAAGTCGATGACCCGGTACCGCTGCTTGTGGCCGCCACCCCTGTGGCGGGCGGTCTTGCGGCCGTAGCTGTTGCGTCCACCGGTCTTGGACTTCGGGGCGATCAAGGAGCGCTCGGGCTCGGTCCGGGTGATCTCGGAGAAATCCGAGACGGTCTGGAACCGACGACCGGGGCTGGTGGGCTTGCGCTTGCGGAGAGCCATCGTTCCTACCCCTCGAACAGATCGATACGGTCGCCGGCGGCGAGGGTGACGAAGGCACGCTTCTGGTCGGGACGCGAGCCCCAGGTGCCGTTACGACGGTTGCGCTTGCGCTTGCCGTCACGGTTCAAGGTGTTCACCTTGAGCACCTTCACTCCGAAGATCGACTCGATGGCGTCGTGGATCTCGGGCTTGCTGGCGTCGGGGTGGACGACGAACGTGTAGACGTTCGCGTCGAGCAGGCCGTAGCTCTTCTCGCTCACGACCGGACGGATGATGACGTCGCGCGGATTCTTCACGAGGCCACCTCGGCGTCGGGAGCGGGTATGGACGTGGGCAGCGTGGCCTGGGTGAAGACCACGAAGTCGCTCACCAGGACGTCGTAGGTGTTGAGCTCGCCGACCTCGACCACATGGACGTGCTGGAGGTTGCGAAAACTCTTGGCCGCGAAGACGTCGTCGCGTGACAGCACGACGAGCACTCGGCCCTCGGCCCCCAGCGCGGCCAGTGCGGCGACAGCGCCCTTGGTGCTCGGCGCATCGAAGGCCCACTCGTCGATCACGATGACCTGGTCCTCGGAGGCCCGGTCCGACAGCGCCGAGCGCAGGGCCAGGCGAATCATCTTCTTGGGGGTGCGCTGGGCGTAGGAGCGGGGCTTCGGGCCGTGGGCCACGCCGCCACCGATCCAGATCGGACCGCGACTCGAACCGGCACGGGCACGACCGGTGCCCTTCTGCTTCCAGGGTTTGGCGCCACCGCCCCGCACCTCGGCGCGCGTCTTGGTGCTCTGCGTTCCGGACCGGCGGGCGGCGAGCTGGGCCGTGACGACCTGGTGCATGACGGGCACGTTGGGCTCGATGCCGAAGGTGGCCTCGTCGAGGGTGACGGTGCCGGCCTTCGCGCCGGCCGGGTTCTTGACGTCGATCGTGGGCATCAGGCACCGCCCTTGGTGGCAGCCTTGACGGCGTCGCGGACGACGACGAGGCCGCCCTTGGGTCCGGGCACCGCGCCGCGCACGAGAAGGAGGTTCTTCTCGGCATCGGCCGACACGACCCGCAGGTTCAAGGTGGTGACCTTCTCGGCACCCATGCGACCGGCCATCCGGGTGCCCTTGAACACGCGGGCGGGGGTGGCGCAGGCACCGATGGACCCGGGGGCCCGGTGGATGCGGTGGGCACCGTGGGAGGCTTTCTGCCCGGAGAAGTTGTGGCGCTTCATGACCCCGGCGAAGCCCTTGCCCTTGCTGATGGCGGTCACGTCGACCAGCTCGCCGGCGGCGAGGGTCTCGACCGTGATCTCCTGGCCGACCTCGAAACCAGACACGTCCTCGAGGCGCAGCTCGAGCAGCCTCGTGCCCGGTTGCACGCCGGCCTTCTCGAAGTGACCCAGGTCGGGCTTGTTGAGCTTGCGACTGTCGCGCTGGCCCAGCGTGACCTGCACGGCGTCGTAGCCGTCGGTCTCACGGGTCTTGATCTGCACGACGCGCATCGGCTCGACCCGCAGCACGGTCACGGGGACGACACGGTTGTCGTCATCCCAGACCTGGGTCATGCCGACCTTCTCGCCGACTACTGCCTTGTTCGCCATACCGGCAACGTTCTTTCTGTGGGGTGCAGCGTTCGTCTTCCCCCACCGAGGTGGGGCATTCACGCGAGCGCTCCGCACGGGAAGACCCCGGCGGAGCGCCATTCGGTTGTGCTGCGGGGTACCCACCCGGAAGCGGGCCGACGCAGACGTCGATTGCTGTGACGGAAAGGTGTGCGTCCCATGCCCGAGGGGCTTGGCGCACGAAGAGGAGACGATAGCGGGGACCGCCCCGGATTTCCAAACGGGCCTGGTGAGCCCCGAGGCAAGGTCGCACCCCTACGATGCCGACAGCACCTCGCGGTCGAAGAGATCCAGCATGGCCCAGGCCTTCGTGGGGGAGATGCCAGCCAACAGGGGGTTCAGCGACAGGCGCCCCTGCGGGCCGAGCTCGTGCACCAGCGCAATGGCCTCGTCAGGGTTCATGACCTCGTAGGCCCCGCCCTGGCGCAGGCTCTCCACGTCGCGAGACGCCACGAACGGCCCTCGGCGTTCACCGTAGGCGGCCTCGGTCCACCCGGCGTAGGAATGGACCTGATGGCGGATGTGAGGCGCCAACTCCTCCCAGACCCGGTCCTTCGGCTGATCGGTGACCCACAGGAAGATCGGGCCACTCGCCGGGTACTCCCCCGGATCGGGCCGTCCCGCTCCCACAGTGAGCGCTCGGAACCGCTTCCATCCCGCCGGCATCCCCGGTGGGAAGTACCCGTCGGCCAGCTCGACGGCCCGCTCGACCCCTCGACGCGAGGCGCCACCGACATAGATGGGCATGGGGTCCTGCACCGGCCGGGGCGACACCCGCACGGTGGTTCCGCGGTACTCGAACGGCTCGCCGGTCCAGGCCCGCCGGAGCAGGGGGATGAGTTCGTCGAGCGCAGCACCCCGGGTGCGGTAGTCCTTCCCGAAGGCCGCGAAGTCGGCCTCGACGTACCCGACACCGAGACCGACGTCGAGGCGACCACCGAGGCACAGATCGGCGACGGCGATCTCCTCGGCCAACCGGATGGGGTCGTACAACACGGCGAGCAGCACCGAGCACCGCACCCTGATCCGCTTGGTGCAGGCGCCCACGGCGCTGGCGAACAGCAACGGCGCGGGGATGTAGCCGTCCGGCGACTGATGGTGCTCCCCCAACCCGACGCGACTGAACCCTCGCTCGTCCGCCCACTGGCACATGTCGAGCGCAGCCCGATAGAGGTCGGCCCCGCTCACCGAGAACTCGGCCGGGTGACGCAGATCGAAGTTGATGCTCATCACCGCCACCGCCGCCCCCTCACGTCCGGCCCCGACGAGGCGAGCCGAGACGAACACCAGCACCGACCCACAGCCCGGTGAACGTCGGGAAGCGCCAGCGGCGGCGTTCACACCGCGCCCCGACGAGGCGAAGCCGAGGAGGGCGCAATGGCTACAGCCCCATGCGGGTGGTGACGCCGTGGTCGCGACCGGCGGTGTAACCGCCGTCGACGGCGATGGCCTGGCCGGTGACGAACGAGGCGTCGGTCGAGGCCAGGAAGAGGGCTACGGCGGCGAGCTCGGACGGACGACCGAAGCGGCGCAGCTTGTGCTCCTCTCTCACCTCGAGGAGCATCTCATCGGTCTCGGGGTCACCGAGGGAGCGAAACATCGGGGTGTCGATGAAGCCCGGGCAGATGGCATTGACGCGGATGCCCTGGCGGCCGTAGTCGATGGCCATGTTCTTGGTGAGCAGCACCACACCGCCCTTGCTGGCGTTGTAGGCGCTGCCGCCGGCGGTGCCCTCGAGGCCCTCGACGCTGGCCACGGTGATCACCGAACCGCGCTCCTCGGCCACGGGGTCCTGGGTGAGCATCTGGGTGATGGCGTGCTTGGCGGTGAAGAACGTGCCCTTGAGGTTGACGTTCAGCACGTGATCCCAGGCGGCTGCATCGACCCAGTGCACCGGCCCTCCGCCCGCCACACCCGCAGACGTGATGACGGTGTCGAGGCGGCCGTTGTGGGTCACCGCGGCCGCCACCGCAGCCTGCACCGCGTCCTCGTCGGTGACGTCGCACGTGACGAACTCGTCGGGCTCGGCGAATCCCTCCCCCGCGGGAGCCAGGTCGGCCGAGAGCACCCACGCGCCTTCGTCACGGAAGCGCTGCACGCAGGCGGCGCCGATCCCCGACGACCCCCCGGTCACCAATGCGACCTTGCCGTCCATCCGTCCCATCGCCTCTCCCCCTCGACTCGGCCTGTCCGGACCCGTACCCGCCGTTCGGCATCGTAGGCCTCACGCCGTGGGGCTCGGACCCTCGGCCTCGGCCTCGGCCCCTCTCCAACTCGTGATGATCCGGTTGAAACGGACCAGCCGGGTCAGACCTGTTGGATCTTGATCTCGATGTCGACGCCGGCGGGGAGATCGAGGCGCTGGAGCGAATCGACGGTCTTGGGCGTCGGGTCGACGATGTCGAGCAGACGCTTGTGGATGCGCATCTCGAAGTGTTCGCGAGAGTCCTTGTCCTTGTGGGGGGACCGGATCACGGTGTAGCGGTGCTTCTCCGTGGGCAGCGGCACCGGGCCACGGACGGACGCGCTGGTACGCACCACGGTCTCGACGATCTTCTTCGTCGACTGATCGATGATCTCGTGGTCGTACGCCTTGAGCCTGATGCGGATCTTCTGCTTGTCAGCCATGGTCGCCTTCGTCTACTTGATGATCTTGGTGACGCGGCCGGCGCCCACGGTACGGCCACCCTCACGGATGGCGAAACGCAGACCTTCTTCCATGGCGATCGGATGGATCAACTCCACCATCATCGTGGTGTTGTCACCCGGCATGCAC
>JBDNHK010000122.1:0-3842 GCA_041688815.1 Acidimicrobiales bacterium
CACCGTCACCAGCCACCCCCAAAACTGGCTCCCACCCGGCACCGACCCACCCGGCCTACCCCCACCCGGCCTACCCCCACCCACAACAGTGCGCCCCGTGGCACACGAGCAGTCTCCGACCGACCGACCGAGCGCCGCCCGACCCCGGCCGACCCCGGCCGCGAATTCCTTCCCCCAGCCCCGACGCCCCACCCCAGCGCCCTTCCCTCCCGTCCCCCCGACACCAACCCATCCCCCTGTTCGGCGCCGAGACGAGCTCACCGGCCACGCCGAGGGGCTAGGGACTGGAGTACAGATCGGTCGGACAGCCCGGTCAGAGCGGGCCGGGCTTTTCAGCGGAAGTCGCGGCTCGACGGTAGACCGGCGGTGAGGGGCAGCGGTTCGAGCTTGTCGGCGATGACGTTGGTGACCCCCTCGGCCCGTTCGAGCCGGCCCCGCACCAACAACGCCGGCGCGGTGCGGGCCACCTGCCGGTAACGGGTCCAGCACCCCATCGACACGATCACGTTGACCAACCCGGTCTCGTCCTCGATGTTGAGGAACGTGGTACCCCCAGCGGTGGCCGGGCGCTGGCGGTGGGTGACCACCCCACCGATGAGCACCCGCCGGCCCGGCTCGACCGCGGCCAGACCGGTGGAGGTGACCACGCCCAGGCGGTCGAGCTCGGCCCGGATGAACCGGGTGGGGTGGCCGTCGGGGGCCACCCCGGTGGCCCACAGGTCGGCCCCGGCGGTCTCGCGATCGGTGAGCCCGGGCAACTGCGGAGCTTCGACCCCGGTGACGACCCCGGCCAGCTTGTCGGCCCCACCCTGGGCCACCGCCCCGGCCGCCCACAGGGCCCGGCGCCGGTCGAGAGGCCGGCCGGTGCCGTCGACGAGGCGGGCGAACGCGCCGGCCGTGGCCAGGGCCTCCAGAGTGTCGCGACCCATCTTCACCCGGCGGGCCAGGTCCTCCATCGACACGTACGGGCCGCGGGCGTCGCGCTCGGCCACGATGGCTGCGGCCAGGTCGGCGCCCACGGTGCGCACCGAGGCCAACCCGAGGCGCAGCGCCGGTTGGGGCACGTCGATCCCGTGGCGGGGCAACAGGCCCGGGTCGTCGTCGGCCGGGGGGTGGGGGTCGGGGCCCACGGTGTCGGGGGGACCGGCGGCCCGGCACGGCGCTGGCTGGCCGTCCACCCATTCGAGCGCCGCCCCGGCCGACGAGGCGTTCAGGTCCGGGGTGCGCACCTCGACGCCGTGGCGGCGGGCGTCGGCCACCAGGGTGTGGGGGGCATAGAACCCCATGGGCTGGGCGTCGAGCAGCCCCGCGCAGAACGCCGCCGGGAAGTACCGCTTCACGTACGAACTGGCGTACACCAGGTAGGCGAACGACACCGAGTGGCTCTCGGGGAACCCGAAGTTGGCGAAGGCGGCGAGCTTGTCGTAGATGCGGTCGGCCACCTCGCCGATGATGCCGCGCTCGGCCATGCCGTCGTAGAGCCGGCTGCGTAGGCGTTCCATGCGCTCGCGGCTGCGTTTGGAGCCCATGGCCTGACGGAGCTGGTCGGCGTCGCCGGGGGTGAAGCCGGCCACGTCGATGGCCATCTGCATGAGCTGTTCCTGGAACAGGGGCACGCCGAGGGTCTTGGCGAGGGAGTTCTCGAGCAGCGGGTGCAGATAGGTCACCGGCTCACGACCGTTGCGGCGGCGGATGTAGGGGTGCACCGACCCGCCCTGGATGGGCCCGGGGCGGATGAGGGCCACCTCGACCACGAGGTCGTAGAAGGTGCGGGGGCGCAGACGGGGCAGGGTGGCCATCTGGGCCCGGCTCTCGACCTGGAAGACCCCGATGGAGTCGGCCTCGCACAACATGTCGTAGACGGCGTCGTCCTGGGGGATGGTGGCCAGGTCGAGCTCGAGACCGTGGGCGCCGGCCACGAAGTCGACCGTGCGGTGCAGAGCGGTGAGCATGCCCAGACCGAGCAGGTCGAACTTCACCAGCCCGGCGGCGGCGCAGTCGTCCTTGTCCCACTGCAACACGGTGCGGCCCTCGCGGCGGGCCCACTCGACCGGGCACACCTCGACCACCGGGCGGTCGCACAGCACCATGCCGCCGGAGTGGATGCCGAGGTGGCGGGGGGCGTGCTCGACCTGGGCGGCGAGGTCGAGCACCGCCGCGGGGATGTCGCAGTCGGCGGCGCGGGCACTGGCCTCGCCGCCGACCAGGGCACGGATGCCGCTCCAGCGGTCGACCTGCTTGGCCCAGGCGTCCTGCTGGCCGGTGGCGTAGCCGAGGGCCTTGGCCATGTCGCGCACCGCCGAGCGACCCCGGTAGGTGATGACGTTGGCCACCTGGGCGGCGTAACGGCGGCCGTAACGCTCGTAGACGTACTGGATGACCTCCTCGCGGCGGCCGGACTCGATGTCGACGTCGATGTCGGGCGGTCCGTCGCGTTCGGGCGACAAGAACCGCTCGAACAGCAGGCCGAGCTGCACGGCATCGGCCTTGGTGACACCGAGGGCGAAGCACACCGCCGAGTTGGCCGCCGAGCCCCGGCCCTGACAGTAGATCCTTTGCCGCCTACAGAAGTCGACGATGTCCCAGACGATGAGGAAGTAGCCCGGGAAACCGAGTTGGCCGATGACGGCCAGTTCGTGGTCGATCTGACGCCACGCCCCGGGCACGCGGTCGGCGCTTCGAGGGCCGTAGCGGTGCTCGGCCCCCGCTTCGGTGAGCCGGCGGAGGAACCCCATCTCGTCGAGCCCGTCGGGGCACGGGTAGGGCGGGAGGTCGGGGGCCACCAGGTGCAGGTCGAAGGCGCAGTCGAGACCCAGCTCGCCGGCGCGCTCGACCACCCCGGGGAAGCGGGCGAAGCGCCGGGCCTGCTCGGCCCCGGAGCGCAGGTGGGCACCGGCGGCGGCGGGTAGCCAGCCGTCGAGCTCGTCGAGGCTGCGCCGGGCCCGCACCGCGGCGAGCGCCGAGGCGAGAGGGCGCTGAGCGGGGGTGGCGTAGTGGGCGTTGGTGGTGGCCACGAGATCGACACCGGCACCCACGGCCAGTACGGCCAGGGCGTCGTTGCGGGCCGAGTCGAGCGGGTGCCCGTGGTCCCACAGCTCGACGGCCACACGGTTGCGCCCGAAAGCGTCGATCAGTTCGCCGAGACGGCGCCCGGCGGCGCGGGGGCCGGCCCCTTCGAGAGCGGCGGGCACCGCCCCCTTGCGGCAGCCGGTGAGCACCAGCCAGTGCCCCTGGTCGGCCAAGGGGGCGCCGGTGCCGCCGATGCCGCACAGGTCGGCCAGGGTGAGGCGGGGGCCGCCCTTCTCACCCCGCAACTGGGCGTCGCTGATGGCCCGGGCCAGCAGGGCGTAGCCCCGGGGGTCGCGGGCCAGCACCACCAGGTGGGCCTCGTCGGTGCCGGCCCCCGGGTCGGGCTCGCCCACGGGCACGGCGCGGCGACCGAGGGTGAGCTCGCTGCCGAAGATGGTGGGCAGGCCCAGCTCGCGGGCCGCCTCGGCCATGCGCACCACGCCGTAGAACCCGTTGTGGTCGGTGACGGCCAGGGCCTCGAGCCCCAGCCGGGCCGCCTCCTCGGCCAGCACCTCGGGCGAACAGGCGCCGTCGAGGAAGCTGAAGTGGCTGTGGCAGTGCAACTCGGCGTAGGGCACCGAGCCCCTTCGCCGGCCCGGTTCGGGAGCGGGGGGCTCGTAGACCGGGCGTTTGCGCGACCACGCCGGACCGTCGCCTCCGTCGCCGGGGAACACCGGTTGGTGACGACCCCCGGCCGGCCGCGGCCCGTCACCCAGTCGTCGTTCAAGTTCGCCCCACGGCACCGGCGGGTTCCTCCACCCCATGCCCGCACC
>JBDNHK010000027.1:0-74155 GCA_041688815.1 Acidimicrobiales bacterium
CCGAGGGCCGGACCGAGGGCCTCGGCCATGCCGGCGCGGTCGTCGGTGATGGCGGCCACGTGCACCCGCACCTGCAGTTCGAGGTCGTCGTAGCGGGCCCCGGCGGCGTCGCGGATCCAGGCGATCTTCTGGAGCGTCGCGTCGGCGGTGGCGTTCGGTCCGGCGTCGGCGTCGATCACCCCCTTGGCCAGGTTCACGTTGAGGCCCACGATGTCGGCTTGCCGGGCGGCGAGGGAGAGCATGCGCCGGCCCCCACCACCGAGCAGGAGGGGCGGTCCGGGCTGCTGCACCGGCCTCGGGTGCCCGGTCATCCCATCGATCCGGTAGTGCTCGCCGGCGAAGTCGACCGGTTCGCCGAAGAACAACCCCTTGATGATGGCGACGGCCTCGGCCAGTCGCTCGATGCGGACGCCGGGGGGGTCGAGGGCGATGCCGGCGCCGACGTAGTCGCTCGTCATCCATCCCGCGCCCAGGCCGAGCTCGAACCGACCCCCCGAGAGAACGTCGATGGTGGCCGCCTCCTTGGCCATCACCACCGGGTGGCGGTAGTCGTTGCACCACACCAATCCACCGACCCGAAGCGTGGTGGTGGCATCGGCGGCGGCCTGCACTGCCGGGGTGATGGCGAACTGCTGGTCGAGATGATCGGCCACCGTGAGCGTGGCGTAGCCCAGGTCCTCGACCCGCCTCGCCAGTGAACGCCAGGCGTCCCCGTCGGCGGCCGTTCCGGTGAACCCACCTGGGGGTGAGCTGGCCTGCACGCCGAAGCGGAACGGTTTGCGGCGGGGGAGAGGAACCTCGGCGGGCATGGCCCCGACCGTACTTGCGCCCCTTCGGCGTCGGGCCGTTGTTTGCGGCGTTCGGGTGGCGACGGCCGGTACGGTCGCGACATGAAGGACACTCTCTCGGACTTCGCTGTCACCTCGTTCACCCATGCCGGCAAGACCCGCACCGTGTACCGCAGCGGTCGCGGTCCGGCCGTCATCGTGATGGCCGAGATCCCCGGAATCACCCCCGACGTCGCCGAATTCGCTCGCCGGGTGCGCGACCTCGGCTGCACCGTCGTCCTGCCAGTCCTGTTCGGTGAACCGGGAAAGGAACCTGACGCGGCGTACATCGCCCGGTCGCTCGTGCCCGCTTGCGTCTCCAAGGAGTTCGCCGCGTTCGCCACCCGCCGCACCGCTCCGATCACCGAGTGGTTGCGAGCGCTGGCCCGCGATGCCCACCAGACCTGCGGCGGTCCGGGCGTGGGGGCGGTGGGCATGTGCTTCACCGGCGGATTCGCGCTGGCCATGATGGCCGACGACGAGGTCATCGCCCCCGTGCTGTCGCAGCCGTCGCTGCCCATCGGGTTCACCCAGGGGGCCAAGGAGTCGGTGCAGCTCAGTGACGCCGACCTGGCGCGGGTGAAGGAACGGGTGGCCGACGGTGTGTGCGTGCTCGGACTGCGTTTCACCGGCGACAGGGCGGTGCCGGCCGAGCGCTTCGAGACGTTGCGCCGCGAGCTGGCCGACGGGTTCGTGGGCGTCGAGATCGACTCGTCCAAGGGCAACCCGTGGGGCATCGGCTCAGGGGCTCACTCGGTGCTCACGGGGGAACTGGTCGACGAGCCCGGTCACCCCACTAGCGACGCCCTCGACCAGGTGCTCGAGCTGTTCCGCAGCCGGCTGCTGGTCGCCGGGTAGCGTCGCCTCTTGCCTCGCTTCGCGCCCACCGTCCTGATGGCCGGCTTCCTGGTGGTCGGGGCGGGTCTGGCCGCGACCGGGTGCAGCAGTGATTCGACGTCGGACCGCGCCGCGGTGACGACCAGCGCCGGCGTGGCGACCTCCAGTTCCGCGGCGCCGACGACAGCGCCTCCGGGCGGATCGGCCCCTGCGAGCCCGACGAGCGCCCCGGCCCCGACATCCCCGACGACCGCGACTCCGATCCCCATACCCGGGGCGCCCGAGCCCGGCAGCGCCTGCATCGCCGCCTCCCCGAGCGCGGCGATCTGCGCCGATCTCGACGGCGACGGCTACGCCGGCTATCCCGACGCCGGCTGACCCCTCCCGCCCTCCGGGGCCGTCGCTGACCGCCGGTAGGGTGCCGGGCATGGGTGACGACGACCTTCTCGAGGGCCTCAACCCGGTCCAGTACGAGGCGGTCACCCATACCGAGGGGCCGCTGCTCATCGTGGCCGGGGCCGGCTCGGGCAAGACCCGTGTGCTCACCCAACGCATCGCCCATCTCGTTCGCGATCTCGACGTGTCGCCGTTCGCGATCCTGGCCATCACGTTCACCAACAAGGCCGCCGACGAGATGAAGCACCGGGTGGCCGCCCTCGTCGGCCCGGTGGCCGAGAAGATGTGGGTGTCCACGTTCCACTCGGCGTGCGTGCGCATCCTGCGCCGCGACGGCAAGGCCCTCGGGTTTCCGTCGTCGTTCACCATCTACGACCAGGCCGACGCCGTGCGCCTCTGCGGCTACGTGCTGCGCGACATGAACCTGGACACCAAGCGGTTCCCGCCCCGCACGGTTCACGCGGTCATCTCGGCGGCCAAGAACGACGGGGTCGGGCCCGCGGCCTACGCCGAACGGGCCACCGTCATCTTCGAGCGCAAGATCGCCGACGTCTACGTCGAGTACCAGGCCCGCCTGCTGAAAGCGGGCGCCATGGACTTCGACGACCTCCTCGTCAACGCCGTCGAGCTGTTGCGCCGCCATCCCGATGCGCTGGCGCACTACCGCCAGCGTTTCCGCTACGTCCTGGTCGACGAGTACCAGGACACCAATCGCGTCCAGAACGACCTCGTGCTCCTGCTCACCGCCGAGAGCGGCAACATCTGCGTCGTGGGTGATGCCGACCAGTCCATTTACAAATTCCGGGGCGCAGACATGCGCAACATCGTGGAGTTCGAGAACGCCTTTCCCGAGGTCACGGTGTTGCTGCTCGAGCAGAACTACCGGTCGAGCCAGACCATCCTCGATGCCGCCAACGCCGTCATCGCCAACAACATGGGCCGCAAGCCGAAGGAGCTCTGGACCGAGGCCGGCCATGGTGAGGCCATCGTGCGCTACCACGCCGACGACGAGGGCGACGAGGCCCAGTGGGTGGCCCACCAGCTCATGCACCTCCACGACGGCGGTCACCAACGATGGGGCGACTGCGCGGTCTTCTACCGCACCAACGCGCAGAGCCGGGTGATCGAGGAGTACCTGATGCGCGTCGGCATCCCCTACAAGGTGGTCGGGGGTACCCGCTTCTACGACCGTCGCGAGGTCAAGGACGCCCTCGCCTACCTGAAGGCCGCCGCCAACCCGGCCGACGAGGTGAGTGCGAAGCGGGTGCTCAACGTGCCCAAGCGCGGCATCGGCGAGTCGACCGTCGGCCGCCTCGACGGCTACGCCCGCAGCCACGACCTCACCTTCCTCGATGCGCTGCGTGAGGCCCCCGCCGCCGGGGTCACGGGTCGGGCCATCAAGGGCATCGAGACCTTCCTGTCCCTCCACGACGAACTGGTGGCGTTGGTCCCCGAGGGTCCCGCCGCCGTGCTCGAGGCTGCGCTCCGGAGCTCGGGCTACGTGGCCGAGCTCGAAGCCGAACACTCCGTCGACGCCGAGGGTCGCATCGAGAACCTGGCCGAGCTGGTCGGGGTGGCCTACGACTTCGGTTCGGTCGACGAGTTCCTCGAACAGGTGAGCCTGGTGGCCGACACCGACGAGCTCACCGACGACGAGTCGTCGGTGGTGCTGATGACGTTGCACGCGGCCAAGGGCCTCGAGTTCCCCGTGGTGTTCATGATCGGGCTCGAGGACGGCGTCTTCCCCCACCTGCGCTCCATCGGTGAGCCCGACGAGCTCGAAGAGGAACGACGCCTCGCCTACGTGGGCATCACCCGGGCCCGCGAGCGGCTGTACCTGTCGCACGCGTGGGCCCGCAACATCTACGGCGGCACCCAGTACAACCCTCCGAGTCGCTTCCTCGACGAGATCCCGGCCGCGCTGGTCGAGTCGGTGCAGGGCAACCGTCGAGCCTCGCGCCGACCGGCCGCCGGCAACTGGGGTGGATCGGGCAGCAGCACCGGCAACTCATGGGGGAGTTCGCGGCGAAACGGTGACGACGAGTGGAGCGGTTCGGTGATCGGGGGAGGGCAGAGCCACCGCGATGGCGTCGTGGAGGCGGCGCTCAAGCCCGTTCCCCCCACGCCGAGCGGGGCCGACCAGTTGGGGTTGCAGGTCGGCGACGACGTGGAGCACCCGAAGTTCGGCGACGGCGTCATCACCGCGGTCGAGGGCACGGGCGACAAGACCGTCGCCCACGTGCACTTCGCCGGGGGCATCGGCACCAAACAGCTCTTGTTGGCCTGGGCGCCGCTCACCAAGCGTTGAGCTGTCGTTCTCGCTGATTCTCCATGTCTCGACATCGGTGGCGGATGGTGGGGTTGCATCCATTGCGATCAGGGCTGGGAGTCCGGATGCAAGCCGAACCGTTGCGTCGAACCGCCGCCGTCACGAAGGGGGTGGGGCGACCTCGGTGGTCGACGGGTCGTCCGGGTTGAGATCCACGATCACCGTTCCCTCGTCGGTCACGGTGACGGGGTAGGTCAGCAGGCCGGTCCCGTCGGCGGCCACGACCGTGGCGTCGCACGGATCACGGAACTCACGGGCGTCGCGCTGCCATTGAAGCGAGCAGTTGCGGGGCTGTGCCGGTCGGCGGGCGTCGAAGGCCAGCCAGCCTTCGGTCTCCGACGGGCCCGCGTGCTGGAGGTAGATGTCGCGTTGCCCGGAGGAGACGTCGGAGAACAACAGCGGTCCGTCGGCGGCGATGGCGCGGGACAGGCGGGCGGCTGAGCCGGCCTCGAACCGGTCGTCGCCGAGCTGCACCTGCACCGTTCCCGACTCGGTGAGCGACGGGATGGCGAACACGAAGAGCCCGAGCACCAGGCCGATCCCGATCACGATGCCGGCCACCGCCAGCACCATCGACCGGGGGCTGCGCTTCGGCGTCGGTTGGACGGGACTCACCGGCCCATTATCCCCGCTGGGCGCTCGTCACCACACATCGCCCCTTCGCCCCACCGGTTCGTTTGGGTCGGTCAGGGGCCGGGTGACTACCTTGTCGCTTCGTGGATCTTCTCGAGTACCAAGGCAAGCAGTTCTTCTCCCAGTTCGGCATCCCGATCTCCGACGGTCGAGCGGTCGACTCCGTCGAGCAGGCCGTCCAGGCCGCCGAAGAGGTCGGATACCCGGTGATGGTCAAGGCCCAGGTGCACGCCGGTGGCCGCGGCAAGGCCGGGGGGGTGAAGTTCGCTCCCGACGCCGAAGCTGTGCGCGAACACGCCGGCAACATCCTCGGACTCGACATCAAGGGCCACATCACCCGGATCCTCTGGATCGAGCACGCCTCCGACATCGCCGAGGAGTACTACGCCAGCTTCACCCTCGACCGTTCGGCCAAGAAGCACCTCGGGATGCTGTCGGCCGAGGGGGGTATCGAGATCGAACAGGTGGCCGTCGACACCCCCGATGCCATCGCCAAGATCTGGATCGATCCCGTGGACGGGCTCACCGAGGCCGCCGCCCGCGAGTGGGTGCTCGCCGCCAACCTCAACCCCGACGTCACCGACGGCACGGTGGAGATGCTGTGCCAGCTCTACACCGCCTACACCGAGGGTGACGCCGACCTCGCCGAGATCAATCCTCTGATCGTGAAGACCGATGGCGTCGTGCACGCGCTCGACGCCAAGGTGACCCTCGACGACAACGCCCAGTTCCGCCACGAATGGGGCGACTACGAGATCACCCAGGTTCGCGACGAACGCGAGGAGGCGGCCCACGAGAGAGGCCTGCAGTACGTGGGTCTCGACGGCTACGTCGGGATCATCGCCAACGGTGCCGGCCTGGCCATGAGCACGCTCGACGTCGTCAACCAGGTCGGTGGTGAGCCGGCGAACTTCCTCGACATCGGCGGCGGCGCCAACGCCGACGTCATGGCCGGCGCCCTCCAGGTCATCAACGACGACCCCAAGGTGAAGAGCATCCTCATCAACATCTTCGGTGGGATCACCCGTGGCGAAGAGGTGGCCAAGGGCATCATCGAGGCGCTCGGGCGCGTCGACATCACCGCCCCGATCGTCATCCGCCTCGACGGCACCAACGCCGAGGAGGGCCGGGCTCTGCTCGAGCCCCACCTGTCCGACAAGCTGCAGAGCCGGCCCACCATGCTCGAGGCGGCTCGTGCCGCCGTCGAGCTGGCCGGGAAGAACTGAGGACCCGCCGCCATGAGCATCTTCGTCGACGAGACCACCAAGGTCGTCTACCAGGGCCTCACCGGCTCCCAGGGCCGCTTCTACGGCCTGCGCAACCGTGACTACGGCACCAACGTCGTGGCCGGCACCAACCCCAAGAAGGCCGGCACCGATGTCGACGGGATCCCCGTCTTCGCCTCGGTCGCCGATGCCGTGGCCGAGACCGGCGCCAACGCCAGCTGCATCTTCATCCCCGCCCCCGGTGTGCGGGCCGCAGTGATGGAAGCCGCCGAGGGCGGCGTCGAGTTCATCGTGTGCATCACCGAAGGTGTACCCGCCCACGACGAGGCCTGGTTCTACAACAAGCTCAAGCGCGACTTCCCCGACGTGCGCCTGCTCGGCCCCAATTGCCCCGGCATCATCAGCCCCGGCAAGTGCAACATCGGCATCACCGCCGGCGAGATCGCCCAGGCCGGCGGGCCGGTGGGCATCGTCAGCCGGTCGGGCACGCTCACCTACCAGGCCCTCCACGAGCTGAAGCTCCAGGACATCGGTGTCACCACCTGTGTCGGCATCGGCGGTGACCCCGTGCCGGGCACGTCGTTCATCGACTGCCTCGAGGCCTTCGAGGCCGACCCCGACACCAAGGCAGTCATGATGATCGGCGAGATCGGTGGTTCGGCCGAGGAAGAGGCCGCCGAGTTCATCCAGCACGAGATGAGCAAGCCCGTCGTGTCCTACATCGCCGGGGTCACCGCACCGGCCGGCAAGAAGATGGGCCACGCCGGTGCCATCGTCTCCGGCGGCAAGGGTACTGCGGCCGCCAAGATGGAGGCGCTCGCCGCCGCCGGTGTGCGGGTCGGGAAGAACCCGACCGAGGCCGGTGACCTCATGGTCGAGGTCGTCCGCGAGCACGGCTGGGCCTAGCCCGCCGGCAGGGTCACCGAACCTTCTGGCTTCACCGGATCGAGGCGCTCTCGACCGGTTCCGGCCTACGGTGGGGCGATGTACGACCTCGTGATCAGGGGGGGCCTGGTCGTCGACGGCACCGGCTCGGAGCCGGTGCCGGCCGACGTGGCCATCGAGGGTGACACCGTGACGGCCGTGGAGCCCGGCGTGGGCCCCGGACGCCGGGAGCTCTCCGCCGACGGTCGTCTGGTCACGCCCGGCTTCGTCGATCTGCACACCCACCTCGACGCGCAGATCGGCTGGGATCCCCTCGCCACCTCCTCGTGCTGGCACGGAGTGACGTCGCTGGTGCTCGGGAACTGCGGGGTCACGTTCGCGCCGGTGCGTCCGACCGACCACGGCTTTCTGGCCCGGATGATGGAGTCGGTCGAGGACATCCCGGCCGAGTCGATCCTCGCCGGCCTGCCCTTCAGTTGGCAGACCTACGGTGGCTATCTCGACTGGCTCGGTTCGGCCCCCAAGGGGGTGAACGTGGGTGGCATGGTGGGGCACTGCGCGGTGCGCTACCACGCGATGGGCGAACGTTCCCTCGATCCCGACGCCGATCCGACCGAGGACGAGCTCGACCAGATGGTCCGTTCCGTCGACGAGGCCATGACCGCGGGTGCCCTGGGCTTCTCCACCTCTCGCACCCGCCGCCACGTGGCTCCCGACGGTCGCAACGTCCCTGGCACCTGGGCCGCCGAGGCGGAGTTGCTGGCACTGGCCGAGGTGCTCGGCCGTCATGGGCGCGGGTTCTTCGGCGCCGCGCCGCGCTTCGACGGCGACGGACCCGGTCGGGAGCGGGCTCGAACCGAGGTGGCGCTCATGGCGGCCATGAGCCGGGCCGCAGGTCGCCCCTTCACCTTCAACCTCACCAACACCTTCGCTGATCCCGAGCTGTGGCGGCAGACCCTGGAGTTCGTCGGCGCCGCCAACGCTTCCGGCGCGCAGCTCCGGCCCCAGACCACGACACGGGGCATCGGGGTGATCTTCTCGCTCGACCACGTGACCCCGTTCGATCGCCGCCCGGGATGGGAGCCCCTGTCCGGGCTGTCGGGCCCGGAGCGGGTGGCGGCCATGCGTCTCCCCGGGCTGAGGGCCCAGTTGGTCAGTGGGGGGGACGGGCCGGGAGGTCTCGACCGTTGGCGCGAGTTCTACGTGCTCACGCCCGACAGGGGCGCCCGCTACGACTGCGATCCCGACGACAGCCTCGCCGCGCACGCGGATCGCGCCGGCACCTCGGCCGTCGAGGCCTACGTCGAGCTGTGCCTGGCCACCGACGGCGCGGTGATCCTCAACTGGCCCGTCCTGAATCAGGACTTCGGCGTGATCGCCGAGATGCTCACCGAACCGGTGGTGATGATGGGGTTGGCCGACGCCGGTGCCCACGTCGGCCAGATCCTCGATGCCAGCCAACCCACGTTCTTCCTCTCGTACTGGGTGCGGGAGCGGGGGCTCGTGGGCATCGGTGACGGGGTGCGGAGGATCACCTCGGAGGCGGCCGAGTTCGCCGGCCTCACCGGCCGAGGGGTGCTGCGCGTGGGGGCGAAGGCCGACGTGAACGTGCTGGATCTCGACGGCCTCCGGTTGCCGCTACCCACCTACGTTCGCGACTTCCCCGGCGGTGCGGGGCGCTTCGTGCAGCGGGCCGAGGGCTACGCGTGGACGATCGTGAACGGCGGGGTGTTCATGGTCGACGGGGAACACACCGGAGTGCTGGCCGGTCGTGCGCTGGGCCGCGAGTGAGCGGCGCCGGACGTCAGCGTCAGCCCTTCGGAAGCGCCTTCGTCGTCCTGCGCCGTTGACGCCAGGCGATCGCGGTGGCGAACGCCGCCGCCGCCACCAGCGTCACGGCCGAGCCGACGAGAACCCGGACAGGCCAGAGCAGCCCGCCACCGGCACCGATCACGGCCCAGACCATGGCGCCGCCGAAGAAGGCCACACCGGCGGTCCGGGGCGTCACCCTCACCGACCGGCCGAGGGCCCCGCCGGCGACGAGGGCCACCAGGGGCAGCGCGAGCAGGCCGAGGTTCCCGACGCGCAGGACCCAGGTCAGCAGGGGCACCCCGATGCCGCAAGCCAGGCCGATCACCACGCATCGACCGGTGCCGCGAGTGCGGGCCGGACGTTGTGGGGGGCTGGTGGCCGGGAGGCGCTCCATGGCCACCAGTGTGCCCGGCCTTCGTGCTCTGCGGGTCGCGTGGGCGATCGGGCGCCCCGGGTCGGCTGGTAGGTTCGCCTCCTTATGCGTCTGGCCGTGATGGCATCGGGAAGCGGAACGATCCTCGATGCCATGGCCTCGGGCGGCCTCCCGGTGGCGCTCGCCGTGGTCGACCGCCGCTGTGGCGCGGAGGATGTGGCCGCCCGTCATGGCATCACCTGCGAGATCGTGGAGCGCAAGAGCTATGGGCGCGACTTCGATCGTGACGGCTACACCGCCGAACTGGTCGGGGTGTTGCGAGGGTGGGACATCGACCTCGTCGCCATGGCCGGCTTCGGCACGATCCTGGGGCCGTCGATGTTCGAGGCCTTCCCGGAGCGCATCGTCAACACCCATCCGGCGCTCTTGCCCGCCTTCCCCGGGTGGCACGCCGTCGATGACGCGCTGGCCTTCGGAGTGAAGGTCACCGGTTGCACGGTGCACGTGGCCACCGAAGTGGTCGATACCGGCCCGATCCTGGCCCAGGAGGCGGTTCCCGTGCGGCCCGGCGACACCGTGTCCACGCTCCACGAACGCATCAAGGGCGTCGAGCGGCGCCTCTACGTCCAGACGATCGCCGAGATCCTCGAGAGGGGGAGTGTCCGTTGAGGGCTCTTCTGTCCGTGTACGACAAGACCGGGGTGGTCGATCTGGCCCGTGCCCTGCACGACCTCGGCTGGGACCTCGTCTCGAGCGGGGGGACCGCACGGGCCATCGCCGAGGCCGGGGTGCCGGTCACCGACGTCGCCGATCTGACCGGGGTCCCGGCCATCCTGGGCCACCGGGTCGTCACCCTGCACCCGAAGGTCCACGGGGGCATCCTCGCCGATCCCACCGACCCCTCACATCGGGCCGACATGGACGAGTACGGCATCGAGCCCGTCGATCTCGTCGTGGCCAACCTGTACCCGTTCTCCTCCGAGCCGTCCATCGAGCTCATCGACATCGGTGGGCCGGCCATGGTGCGCGCCGCGGCCAAGAACCATGCGTTCGTCGGCATCGTCACCGACCCGAGCCGCTATGACGAGATGCTCCACGAGCTGCGGGCGTCGGGTTCCCTGTCACCGGCCACTCGGCAGGGGCTCGCTCGCGACGCCTTTGCCCACACGGCGGCCTACGACGCCGAGATCGTGGCGTGGTTCGATGCCGACCTCCCCGCCGGTGGGGCGACCGACGACGCACCGGTGTCGCTCCCACCGACGCTCACGCTCACGCTCAATCGCGCCCAGGTGCTGCGTTACGGCGAGAACCCCCACCAGGTGGGCGCCCGCTACGCCATCCGCGGTGAACGGGGCTGGTGGGACACCGCCGTCCAGCACGGTGGCAAGGAGATGAGCTACCTCAACGTGTACGACACCGAGGCGGCGTGGCGGCTCGTCCACGCCCTCGGTGAGGGCCCGGCGGCGGTGGTCATCAAGCACGCCAACCCGTGCGGGGTGGCCGTGGCCGACGACATCCTCTCGGCCTACGTCGCCGCCCATGCGTGTGATCCCGTCTCCGCGTTCGGAGGGATCGTGGCCCTCAACCGGGTGGTGACGCGGGCGGTGGCCGAGGCCCTCGTCCCGGTGTTCACCGAGGTGCTCGTGGCCCCCGGCTACGACGCCGACGCTCTCGCCCAGCTCCAGCAGAAGAAGAACCTCCGCATCCTCACCGCCGCCGCGCCCGGTGAACCCGGCCTCTCGCTGCGACCGGTGGACAGCGGGTACCTGGTGCAGACGCCCGATGCGGTCACCGTCGATCGCTCGGCCTGGGCGGTGGTCACCACCGCCCAGCCCGACGAGGCGCAATGGGACGATCTCGAGTTGGCCTGGCGGGTGGTCGCCAAGGTCACGTCGAACGCCATCGTGCTGGTGAAGAACGGCGCCGCTGTCGGGATCGGCTGCGGCCAGCAGAATCGTCGCGACGCCGGGCAGCTCGCGGCGATGAAGGCGGAGGGCCGGGCCGGCGGTGGGGCGTACGCATCCGATGCGTTCTTCCCGTTCCCCGACGGCCTCGATGCGGCGGTGGAGGCGGGGGCCAGTTGCGTGATCCAGCCGGGTGGTTCGGTGCGAGACGCCGAGGTGATCGCCGCCGCCGACGAGCACGGTCTGGCCATGGTCTTCACCGGTGAGCGTCACTTCCGCCACTGAACGTCACGGACCCGAGGAGAGAGAGGCTGACCGATGAACGAGGGTGACGAGCGAAGCCAGACCACCAGTCCGGTGAGTGGCTTCTCCCACTTGCAGTTGCGGGTCGGCGACGTGGCAGCGTCGCGGGCCTGGTACTCGACGGTGCTCGGCATGGAGGCCTTCGTCGAGCTTCCCGACACGGTGGCCCTACGCAACCGTGAGGCTCGCCTCGTCGTCGTCCTCTCGCCGGCCGACCGGCTCGATGCCGCGGCCTCGCCGCTCGATCACGTGGCCTTCGCCGTCCCCGATGGTGAGGCCCTCGAACGGTGGGCCGAACACCTGGCATCGGTGGGGATCGACCACGACGGGGTGGTGCTCGAACTGGGCAAACCGTCGTTGGCCCTGCGCGACCCCGACGGCAATGCGGTCGAGTTGGTGGCCCCGTCGCCGCGCTGATTGCTGCTCACTCCTGGGCGCGGGGAGGCGACAGGAACGACATCAGGTCGTGGCCCGACTCGGCGAGGAGACGGGCGGCGAGGTCGAGGGGGAGGCCCACCACGTTGCTCGGGCTGCCGTTGATCTCGGTGACGAAGACTCCTCCCGATCCCTGGAGCGCGTAGCCGCCGGCCTTGTCGTAGGGCTCGGGTCCGGAGACCCACCACTCCTTCCACGGGGCCGGGAGCTCGGCGATGGTCACCTCGGTGGTGGCCACGCTGGAGAGCACCGTCGGGGTCGTCGCTCCACCGCCGTCGAACCAGACGACGGCCACTCCGGTGTGCACGTGGTGCGTGCTCCCCGAGAGCCGGTCGAGCAGCGCCAGCGCCTCGGCCCGGTCGGCGGGCTTGCCGAGCAGGTCGCCGCCGAGGTCGACGGTGGTGTCGGCGGCCAGGACCACCGTTCCCGGTCGGGCCGCCACGAGGGCCTTCTCGACAGCGAGCCGCTCGACGTAGGCCGGCCCGGGCTCGTCCGGTCGGATCGACTCGTCGATGTCGGAAGGGCGGATCTCGAACGGCACTCCGATCTCCTCGAGCATCTCGCGTCGCCGGGGGGAGCCCGACGCCAGGACGAGCACCGGTCGGGGCTCTGGTTCGGTGGTCATCGCCGGCTCAGCCCCCGCTGACGCCGGCGTCGGCGGCGGCGTCGGGCGGGGTGATGGCATCGGCGCTCATCCAGCCGTCGGGGATCACCACCGGATGGGGGCCGGCCTGGGTGCCCCGCGGCGCAGCATCGGCGCCGGGAGCCTGGCGCAGTTCACGGTCGAGCGGGCCGAGCAGGTCGTCCATCTGGGTCAGGGTGTGCACGGCCATGAGGTCGCGCCGTACCGATGCCCCCACGGGGAACCCGGTCAGGTACCAGCCGAGGTGCTTGCGCATCTGGGGGACGGCGCGGGTCTCGCCGATCGCCCGCGTGAGCAACTGGGCGTGGGTGGTGGCGACGTCGATCACCGGGCCGAGGGCCGGGGCGGGCGGTGTCGCCTGGCCGCGGAACAGGGCGGAGAGCTCGGCGAAGAACCATGGCCGTCCGAGGCAGGCCCGTCCCACCACCACACCGGCGCACCCGGTGTCGTGCATCATGCGGCGAGCGTCCTCGGCCGCCCAGATGTCGCCGTTGCCGAGCACGGGTATGTCGCTCACCGATCGCACCGCCTCGACGAGCTCACCGATGGCGGGCCAGTGGGCGCGCCCGCTGTAGCGCTGCTCGGCGGTGCGGGCGTGCAACGCCACGGCGGCGGCGCCGGCCTCGGCGGCCAGGCGGCCGGCGTCGAGGTAGGTGAGCCGCTGCCCGTCGAGGCCCATCCGCATCTTCACCGTCACCGGCACCGGGCCGGCGGCACGCACCGCCGCATCGACCACCGACGCGAGCAGCCGGGGCCGGGCGGGGAGCGCGGCTCCACCCCCATGGCGGGTCACCTTCGGGGCCGGGCAGCCGAAGTTGAGGTCCACGTGGTCGACGTGGCCGTCTCCGACCAGCCGGCGCACCGCCTCCGCGACCACGGCCGGATCCGTGCCGTACAACTGGATCGAGCGGGGCGATTCGTCCGGGTCGAAGGTCGCCAGCCCCCACGACCTCTCCCCGCCCTCGACCAGCCCGCGGGCGTTGACCATCTCGCTCACGAACAGCCCGGCGCCGAACTGGCGGCACACCCGGCGGAACGACGCGTTGGTGATTCCGGCCATGGGGGCGAGGACCACCGGCAGGTCCAACGTGAGTGGACCGATGGCCAACGGCGAGGCGGCGGTGCGCACGGCGGGGGGCATGGCCTCCCACGGTAGGGTCGACGGGCATGGGAGCGCAGGTCCTCGACGGCGAACTGGTCGCAGCCGGCATCAAGGGCGAGCTGGTCGACCGGGTCGCGGCTCTGGCCGCCGCAGGGGTCACGCCCGGTCTCGGCACGGTGCTCGTCGGCGACGACGGCCCGTCGGCGAAGTACGTGTCGATGAAGCACCGTGACTGTGAGGCGCTCGGCATCACCTCCCACCACGCCCACCTCCCGGCCGATGCCACCCAGGACGACGTACTCGAGGTGGTCCGCCGCTTCAACGCCGATCCGGGCGTCGACGCCTATCTCATGCAGTACCCGTTCCCCGAACACCTCGACTTCGAGGCGGCGCTGCTGGCCGTCGACCCGGCCAAGGACGTCGACGGGCTCCACCCGGTGAACCTGGGGCACCTCGTGCAGGGGGTCGACGGTCCGTTGCCGTGCACCCCCGCCGGCATCCAGGCCCTCCTCGTGCACTACGGCATCCCCATCGCCGGTCGCCACGTCGTGATCGTGGGGCGCGGTCTCACCATCGGTCGCCCCCTCGCCAACCTGCTCACCCTCAAGCGGCCCCACGCCAACGCCGCCGTCACCGTCGTCCACACCGGTGTCGCCGACCTCGGCGCCTACACCCGCCAGGCCGACATCCTCGTGGCTGCCGCCGGGTCCCCGGGTCTCATCACCGCGCCCATGGTCAAGCCGGGTTCGGCGGTGGTGGCTGCCGGCGTCTCGTTCGAGGGCAAGAAGCTCGTTTCCGACGTGGCCGACGAGGTGTCCGAGGTCGCCGGCTGGCTGTCACCCCGCATCGGTGGCGTCGGTCCCATGACGCGGGCCATGCTGCTGGTCAACACCTTGGCTGCGGCCGAGGGTCGAACCCCCGCCTAACCTGAGCGAGCCATGACGAAGATCGCCGATCTCCTCGCTGCCGGGCGCACCTGCTCGTTCGAGTTCTTCCCGCCGAAGACCGACGAGGCCGCCCGCGATCTCGAGAAGACCATCGGCGAGCTGGCGACGCTCGACCCTTCGTTCGTCTCGGTCACCTACGGCGCCGGTGGGTCGACCCGTGACCGCACCCGTGACGTCGTCGTGCACATCGAGCGCGACAGCGGGGTCACGGCGATGGCCCATCTCACCTGTGCCGCCCACGCCCGGGAGCAGCTGGTGAGCCTGCTCACCGAGTACCGCGACGCGGGCATCACCAACATCCTGGCCTTGGCGGGCGACCCGTCGGTCGACGCGCCCGACGAAGGCGGGCCCGACGAGTTCGCACTGGCCATCGACCTGGTCCGTCTCGTGCGCGAGGTCGGCGACTTCTCGATCGGCGTCGCCGCTCACCCGGAGGGGCATCCCCGTTCGCCTGATCTGGCCTCTGACCGCCGTCACCTCGTCGACAAGTTGGCCGAGGCCGATTTCGCCATCACCCAGTTCTTCTTCGAGGCCGAGCCGTATCTGCGCATGGTCGACGAGCTGGCGGCGCTCGGCTGTCACAAGCCGATCCTGCCCGGCATCATGCCGGTCACCAACGCCGGGCAGGTCACCCGGTTCGCCCAGCTCGCCGGGGCCGAGTTCCCGATCCATCTCTCCGAACGGTTCGATGCCGTGGCCGCTGATCCCGACGCCGTGCGGGCTCTGGGGGTGGAGCTGGCCACCCAGCTCTGCCAGGACCTGCTCGATCGCGGGGTCCCCGGTCTCCACTTCTACACGCTGAACCGCTCCACCGCGACCCGCGAGATCGCCGCCAACCTGGGGCTTTCTGGCGCAGCCTGAACAGTCGCGGCCGACTCGTCCGCGCCCGGACCGGGGCGAGTCCGCGACATCGACACGTCATGTGGGCAGCGTGCGCCCGTCGACATCGGGGGCGGTTGCTCCCCCGATCGGGACCTTGCCGAGGCCGTCTCGTGCCCGAGCCGGACCTTCCGCGAGATCCTCGTACGACTCTGCGCTGGGAGCTGAGCCTGCGTCGTACCCTGAGCGGGCCATGACCCCCGTCGATTCACAGTGAGCGAGCTCCGTCGCGTCGAAGGCGTGCCGCGCCGAGGTACGCGTCTACTGGCCCGCTACGTGCGGGTCTACCCGGGGGTCTTCGCAGTGTCGATCTCGGGAGCGGCGATCTACGCCGCCGCCGCAGTGGGTACGACGGTCGTGCTCGGCGGGATCACCAACGATGTCATCGTCCCGGCCTTCGACGGGGGCCAGGTCGATGCCGGCACCGTGCTCGCTTCGGCCGGGTTCCTGCTGGCCGTGGGTCTGCTCCGCAGTGCGACCATCGTCCAGCGCCGGTACTTCGCGGCGCTGATGGCCTTCCGGACCCAGCGGGACTGGCGGCGCAAGCTCACTCGCGTCTACCTCGACGCCCCGCTGCGTTTCCATCGCGATACGCCCACCGGTCGGCTCCTGGCGCACGCCGACAACGACATCATCGCCTCGACGGAGGTCGTGAACGCCCTCCCGTTCAGCATCGGCGTCGTCACGCTGGTGGTGTTCGCCATCATCAGCCTGGCCACCGTCGACTGGATGCTCACGGCGGTGGCGGTCCTGCTCTTCCCCGCGCTGGCGTTGGTCAACCGGCTCTACACCTCTCGTGCCGAGGTCCCCATCGGGGAGGTCCAGCAGCGCGTCGGCGAGGTGAGCCAGATCGCCCACGAGAGCTTCGACGGCTCGCTGGCGGTGAAGACCCTCGGGCGGGCCGACGACGAGATCCAGCGGCTCGACGGCGCCGCCGACCGGCTGCGCCTGGCCCGGCTGACCGTCGGTCGCATCCGGGCCACGTTCGAGCCGGTCATCGACGCCCTGCCCAGCCTCGGCATCGTGCTCCTCCTCGTCATCGGTGCATGGCAGGTGTCGCTGGGTCGGTTGAACACCGGTCAGGTGGTGCAGGCCACGGCCCTGTTCGGCCTACTGGCCTTTCCCATGCGGGTCATCGGGTTCTTCCTCCAGGAACTGCCCCGCGCCGTGGTCTCCAGCGAGCGGCTGGACGACGTGATGGCCACCGAGACCGAACCGTCGCCGGAGGGCGACACCGCTGTTGCTCTTCCCCCTGGTCCTCTGGGGCTCGAACTCGACGTGGTGACCTTCGCCCACGGCGATGACCCTCCGGTGCTCGACCGGGTCTCGATGTCGGTCACGCCGGGTGAGGTCGTGGCGCTCGTCGGAGCCACCGGTTCCGGGAAGTCCACGTTGTGTGAGTTGTTGCCACGGTTGCTCGACCCCGACGATGGTGTCGTGCGGTTGGGAGGCGTCGACCTCCGTGCCGCCGACCCCGGGGCCGTGCGCGCCGCGGTCGCGCTGGTCTTCCAAGAGACCTTCCTGTTCGCCGACACCGTTCGTGAGAACGTCACCCTCGGGGAGCCCCAGAGCGACGAGGAACTCGTCGCTGCTGCGGCCGTGGCCCATGCCGACGGCTTCGTTTCCCGGCTCCCGCAGGGATGGGAAACCGAACTGGGTGAACGAGGGATCACCTTGTCCGGTGGGCAGCGCCAACGGCTCGCCCTCACCCGTGCCCTGTTGCGACGCCCGCGGGTCTTGGTGCTCGACGATGCCACCAGCGCCGTCGACCCCACCATCGAGGCGGCCATCCTCCGCGACCTGCGGGCCACCCTGGCCTGCACCACCCTCGTGGTCGCCCATCGGCTGTCCACCATCGAGTTGGCCGATCGCGTCGTGTTCCTCGCCGACGGGAAGGTGGCCGGCACTGGTACTCACCAACACCTCCTGGCGGCCGATCCGGCCTATTCCCGCCTGGTGCGGGCCTACGCCGACGGGAGCGCCGCATGAGACTCACCCCCGCCGGGTCGCCCGACGAGTCGGGGGCTGGCCACGCCGAGCTGCTGGCCCTCGAGCACGCCGAGGCCTTCGACGATCCCACCGGTCAGCTCCGGGGCGATCGCGACGCGCACTCCGCATCTGACGATGTCGGGGACGACAGCGACGGCATCCTCGGCGCTGGTGCGGTCGCCGTGCTGCGGCGGGGTCTGCGCGAGAGCCCCGAGCTGCGTCGGGGCCTGTGGCTGACGGTGCTCTTCGCGGCGTTGTCGGCCGTCGGCCGGCTCACCATCCCGGTGCTCGTGCAACAGGTTGTCGACAAAGGTCTCCTGGCCGACGAGGGGTTCCAGGCCGAGGTGGTGCTCGGCATCTGTGGCATCGGCGCGCTCATCATCCTGGTGGTGGCGGTGCTGAGCCGGTTCACCTACCTGCGCCTGGTCGCCGCCGCCGAGGCGATGCTGCGGTCGCTGCGGGTGCGGGCGTTCGCCCACGTCCACGAGCTCTCTGCGGCCGATCACGACGAGTCCCGGCGCGGCGAGCTCACGTCGCGGGTCACTAGCGACATCGAGACCATCGCTCGCTTCGCCCAGTACGGCGCGGTGGCGTGGATCGTGAACTCGGTGGTCATCGTGGGCACGTTGATCGTCATGTCGATCTACGCCTGGCAGCTCGCGCTCGTCACCATCGTCATCGCCATCCCACTCCTGCCGGCGTTCCGCTACATGCAGCGTCGGCAGCTCGTGGCCTACGGGATCGTGCGGGAGCGGGTCTCGGAGACGATGGGTGAGGTGTCGGAGGCGGTGCAGGGGGCGGCGGCGGTACGGGCCTACGGTCTGCGGCGCCGCTCGCTCGAGCGCCTCGACGCGGCCGCCGAGCGTCAGTACCGCTCCGAGATGGGCGCGGCCCGCTGGTTCGCGTTCATGTTCCCGCTGGGTGATGGCTTCGGTGCGGTCACCCTGGCTGCGGTCATGGCCATCGGGGTGTGGTGGGGCCCGGGATGGGGCCTCGACGCCGGTGGGCTCTTGGCGTGTCTGTTCCTGGTGCAACTGATCCTGGGCCCGGTGGGTGAGCTGGGTGAGGTGCTCGACCAGACCCAGACCGCGATTGCCGGCTGGCGCCGGGTCTTCGACCTGCTCGATCAGCCCGTCGACGTGATCGAGCCCGATCCGGGAATGCCGCTGCCCACCGGTGCTCTCGAGGTACGGGTCGAGGGCGTCGGGTTCCGATACCGAACCGGGCCACCGGTGCTGCACGACGTCTCGGTGGTCATCGCCCCGGGCACCTCGGTGGCCGTGGTGGGCGAGACGGGGTCGGGCAAGACCACCTTCGCCCGCCTGCTGGTGCGGCTGGCCGACCCGGTGGAGGGTCGCATCGTCGTCGGAGGAGTCGACCTGCCCCAGATCGCGCCCGATGCCCGGCACCTGCGGATGCGGCTGGTCCCCCAGGAGGGTTTCGTGTTCGACACCACCCTGGCCGAGAACATCCGGATGGGCCGTCACGGCGCCACCGATGCCGACGTCGTCGTGGCGATCGAGGATCTGGGCCTCGGTCCGTGGGTGGCTGGTCTGCCCGAAGGCCTCGACACCGAGGTGGGAGAGCGAGGCGAGAACCTGTCCGTCGGGGAGCGCCAGCTCGTCGCCCTCGCTCGCGCCCATCTCGGTGATCCAGGTCTGTTGGTGCTCGACGAGGCCACCAGCGCCGTCGACCCCCGCACCGAACGTTCGCTCACCACCGCCCTTCAGCGTCTGGCCGAGGGTCGCACCACGGTCAGTGTCGCCCACCGCCTGTCGACAGCCGAGGCGGCTGACCTGGTGCTGGTGTTCGACGCCGGCGTGCTGGTGGAGCGCGGTCACCACCACGAGCTCGTGGCTCTCGGAGGTCGCTACGCCGCTCTGTACGAGAGTTGGCTGGGCAACACCGGCCAGGCACGGGTCCAGGAGCACCAGTAGTGCTCTGTCCACGAACGTTCGAGGGTGGATCGCCGAGTCGGCGTTCCTGGCCGACGAGACCACGCAGAGGTTCGTGGTCGGGGCACTAACCTCCGCCGCCATGGCGAGCCCTGAGTTCCACGCCCTGGCCGAGCGGATGGCGGCGTCGCCAGCACCGCCGCCCGGTGAGACCCTCCCGGAGCAGCGAGCCCGCATCGACGCGGCGATGAGCCAGATCCCGGTGCCGGAGGGGGTGGTGGCGGTCGAGGGGCGCATCGGCGGGATTCCGGCGATCGAGTGCGTCCCCGAGGGCGGCACCGCCGCCCTCCCGGTTGTGCTCTATCTCCACGGGGGCGGATTCCGAATCGCGTCCGCGCTCGCCTACCGCGCCTACACGTCGCACCTCGCCGCGGTGATCGGGGCTCGCGTCGTGTCGGTCGACTACCGGCTCGCCCCTGAGCACCCTCACCCTGCCGCGATCGAGGACGTGGTGACCGCCTATCGGGCGCTGCTCGACGAGGGCATCCCCGCCGCCCGGATCGTGGTGGCCGGTGACTCCGCCGGGGGCGGGTTGGCGGCGTCGCTCGTGCTCCGCGCCCGGGTGGAGGGTCTGCGCCTCCCGGCGGGGGTCGTGTGCTCCTCGCCCTGGGTCGATCTCACCGTGACCGCGGCCAGTTACCAGACCAACGCCGAGACCGACCGCCTGTTCTCGCACGAGTCGGCCGAGACCGCCGCCGCCTCGTACCTCGCCGGCCGCGATCCCCACGATCCGATGGTGTCGCCCGTGTTCGGTGACTGGCAGGGAGGACCGCCGATGCTGATCCAGGTGGGTGACGTCGAGGTGCTGCTCGACGACGCCCTCCGGCTGGCGGCCCGAGCCCACGAGGCGGAGGTCGATGTCACGTTGCACGTCGAGCCGGAGATGCCCCACATCTGGCCGATGAGCTACCCGGCCTTCCCCGAGGCCGTCGCCGCCGTCGAGCAGATCGCCGCCTTCGTCCATCGGGTCACCGGCGCCAGCGGCGGCTGAGCCTCCGCAGAAGGGCCTGAGCCGACCCGATCGGGTCAACCCGTCGGGGTCCGTCCTTTCGACTCGCGGGTCACGATCGCGGCACAGTCGCGAACGGATTCGGCGGTGGCCACGATCTCGGCGGCGGTGCGGCCGGGAGGGAAGCCGGTGGCGCTGATGGCGGCCACCACCGCACCGTCGACGTCGAACACGGGTGCGGCGATGACGCCGACGTCGTATCCCCGATCCGGCTCCAGGGCATCGAGGGCGTAGGGGCCTGCCGCCATGGCCGCGAGGAGGTCGGCGAGGTCGGCACGCAGATCGGCTCGACCGGGCACGTCGGCGAGGCCCGAGGCGGTTGTGCCGAGGCTACGTTGCAGCTCGGACGCGGCGGCGACGGAGTACCCGCGCCGCCGGGTGAGTTCGAGCGCGGTGCGGTGGCGCCGTTCGTGAGCCGCGGTGGCCGCCGGATTTCGAGCCAGCCAGTCGTTGATCGCGGCGTCGCCGGCCCACGCGAGGAACACGGCGCCGAGCGGGGGGACGAGTGGCACCCGTTCGCCCTCGCGGAGGTCCGGGCCGTGGGGTGACGGAACGCCGGCGTGGGCGAGGAAGATGATCTCGTCGCCGGTGGCGGCGCTCACCACGACCTCGGCGGAGAGCGACCGGGCCAGTCCGGGCGCGCGGTCGACCGCGTGACGGATCCCCGCTTGGGTGTCGAGAGCCACCACGCCGGCGCCCACGAGGGCGGGGCCGAGGGTGTAGGTGCGGGCGGTCGGGTGGCGACGCAGGTAGCCGGCACCCTCGAGCGTGGCCAGCACGGCATGGGCCGACCCGAGGCTCATCGACGTTCGGCGCACGATCTCCGACATGGTGAACGACTGTCTCGGGTGGGCGACCAGGAGGTCGATCACCTGGAGGGCACGTCGGGCGGCAGGAGCGGAGCGGGCCACGCGGACCTCTTTGACGTCGGTGTCGGGAATCCCCTACTCTCTACCAGAGCGAAAGACCTTTCGCAATATCGAAATCAGTGGACGGCGCGTCGGCCGGGAAGCCGGCGAGCCGACAACAAGGGGGATCACGCCGTGAAGCTCGACCTGCTCTACGAGTTCCAGCCCAAGATCGGGCCCTGGCCCGAGCCGTTCCCACACGGCCAGATGAACGCCGAGCAGGCGTGTTATGACGAGGCCATCGAGGAGATCCGGTTCGCCGACACGCTCGGGTTCCACACGGTGTGGTGCGTCGAGCACCACTTCCGCCTGGGTCGGTCGGCCTGCCCCAGCAACGAGGTCGTGCTGGGGGCGCTGTCGACGATCACCGAGAACCTCCGGTTGGGCTTCGGGGTGAGCCTCATGCCCCCCGGCTTCCAGCACCCGGCCCGGGTCGCCGAGAAGGTCGCCACCGTCGACGTGCTGAGCCACGGTCGGGTCGAGTGGGGCACCGGGCGATCCACTCCCATGGAGCAGCTGAGCTTCGGCGTGCCCGCCACCGACGAGAGCCGCGCGCAGTGGCGTGAGGCCGTCGACTTCGTGGTGACGGCCTGGACGAACGAGCGCATCAGCTGGGACACCGAGCTCATCCAGTTCCCCGAGCGGGTCCAGACCCCGAAGCCCTTCCAACTGCCCCACCCGCCACCGTGGCTGGCCGCGGCCAGTGCGCCCTCGGCCGTCACCGCCGGTCGCGAGGGCTTCGGGCTCCTGTCGTTCGCCCTCCTCCAGCCGGTCGAGGTCATGGCCGACATCATCAACCAGTACCGCTCCGCCCAGCTCGAAGCCGAGCTCGAGGGCCACCCGCCGATGACGAAGGTCCGCAACGACCGGGTGGGCGCCTACACGCTCGTGCACTGCACCGACGACATGGACGACGCCAAGGCCTACGGCCTGTGGGACTCCGTGACCTGGTGGTACCGCCACCTCGCCGAGTTCACGCTGGAGTGGGAGCTGCCCAACCTCTCCGCCGAGGAGCAGGCCCAGGTCTTCCCGCTCCTGGAGGACTCCATCAGGGGCGAGGTCGACGTCCAGAAGTACATCGACCAGGACATGATCGTGGTGGGCACGCCCGAGCAGTGCCTCGAGAAGATCATCCGTTACGACGAGGCCGGCGTCGACCAGCTGCTTTGCTACGTGCAGTTCGGAACGCTGCCCCACGAGAAGGTCATGCGTAATCTCGAGCTGCTCGGCACCCAGGTCATCCCGGAGCTCGAGAAGCGTGGTCATCGAGTCGACGCTCGCGCCGCGCTGGTCTGACGACAGAGGGAGCTCAACGCATGGACATGATCTCGGGCCTGCGGGCCAACGCGACCGGCGGGGCCGAGCCGGCACTTGTCGAGGCGACGCGCCCCTCGCTCTCCGAAGAGCTGGCCACCGCGTTCTCGCTCCTCGGCCGGATCTGCGTCGTCACCGGGGCGGCCGGCGGTATCGGCCGCCAAGCTGCCGTCACCTTCGCCCAGGCCGGGGCCGATGTCGTCATCGCCGACATCGGCGTCGACGGCCTCGAGGAGACAGCGAAGATGGTGGCCGACGCCGGCGGCTCCGCCACCATCGTGGCGACCGATGTCGCCGACCGCGATCAGGTCAACCGGCTCGCCGTCGCCGCGATCAAGGCCGGCGGGCGTCTCGACGTGTGGGCCAACGTCGCCGGCGTCATCCGCAACTCCCTCATCGTCGACACCACCCCCGAAGACGTCGAGCTCATCACCAAGGTGAACCTCTGGGGCACCTACTGGGGTATCGCCGCGGCCGGTCGGGCCATGAAGAACGGCGGGTCGATCATCAATGTGTCATCGGCCGGAGGCGACATGCCCGCCCCGACCCTCTCCGTGTACGCCATGACCAAGGCCGCCGTCAGCCACCTCACCCGGTGCGCGGCCATGGAGATGGGCGCCGCCCACATCAGGGTCAACGCCATCGCCCCCGGATTCACCGATACTCCCATGGTGCAGCGCAACTGGACCCGCCCCGACGGCACCATCGACACCGCGGCTCGAGACGGCTTGCTCGGTGCTCGGGCCGCCCAGTCACCGTTGCGCTCGACCGGAACCCCTGAGGACCAGAGCTGGGCGATGCTCTACCTGGCCAGCGATGCCTCCCGGTTCGTCACCGGACAGGTGCTCCGCCCCAACGGCGGCGTGGTGATGGCATGACCGGCGCCCTGACCGGCGCCATCTCGATCCGGGGGAACCACGATGACCGCTTCTGACAACGCACCGATACCCGACTTCCTGGGTCGTCTCCGGCTCGACGGGCGTTCCTATGTCGTCGCCGGCGCCGGTCAGGGCATGGGCCGCCAGACCGCCCATGCGCTGGCCCAGGCCGGCGCGGCGAAGGTGGTGTGCGTCGACCTCGAAGAGGAGCGCGCCGCCGACATCGCCGCCGAGCTCGACACCGCCAGCGGCCGGTCGGTGGCGGTGCCGTGGGTGGGGGACGTCACCCTGCGGGCCGACGCCGCCCGGTTGGCCGCCGACGCCGAGCAGGCCACCGGCCGCATCGACGGGCTGGTGGACATCGTGGGCATGGCGCGCTGGCAGTCCATCCTCGAAATGGAAGACGAGACCTTCGACTGGGAGATCGACATCTGCCTACGTCACGCCTACCTGCTCTCCCAGGAGCTGGGGCGCCGAATGGTCGTCTCGGGTGGGGGCACGATGGTGTTCATCGCGTCGGTCAGTGGCCTCACGGCTGCGCCCATGCACGCCGCCTATGGCGCGGCCAAGGCCGCACTGATGGCCTGGGTCCAATCCCTCGCGGTCGAGCTGGGGTCGCATGGTGTGCGAGCCAACGCCGTGGCTCCGGGCACGATCTTGAGCCCGCGGATGGACGCCGCCTTCACCGATGAGCAGCGGGCGGCCAATGCCGCCAACGCCCCGCTCGGGCGGATGGGCGAAACCTCCGACATCGCCGCCGCCGCTCTCTTCCTCTCCTGCGACCTGTCGCGGTACGTCACCGGCCGCACGCTCGTGGTCGACGGCGGCGTGGACGCCAAGTTCCCGTACCAGACCCTCTGACCGCTCCTTTTCTGTGGGTGCGGGTGCCGTGGGTAAGGTCACGCCCAGCGTCCCCGACCGACCCCTTGCTGGAGGATCCGTGAAGACCCCCGTTCGTGTTGCCGTCACCGGCGCTGCCGGCCAGATCGGCTACAGCCTGCTGTTCCGAATCGCCAGCGGGCAGATGCTCGGACCCGACCAGCCCGTCATCCTCCAACTCCTCGACATCACCCCCGCGCTCGACGCGCTGCGGGGCGTCTCGATGGAGCTCGACGACTGCGCGTTCCCGCTCTTGGAGGGGATCGTGCAGACCGACGACCCGGACGTGGCCTTCGGTGACGTCGACTACGCACTGCTGGTCGGTGCCCGACCGCGCTCGAAGGGCATGGAGCGCAAGGACCTGCTCGAGGCCAACGGCGCCATCTTCACCGTGCAGGGCAAGGCCCTCTCCGACAACGCCGCGCCGGGGGTACGGATCCTCGTCGTGGGCAACCCGGCCAACACCAACGCCCTCATCGCCATGAACAACGCCCCCGGCATCGACCCGGGGCACTTCACGGCCATGACCCGCCTCGACCACAACCGGGCCATGGCCCAGGTGGCGGCCAAGACCGGCACGTCGGTACGCGACGTCTCCAGGATGACCATCTGGGGCAACCACTCGGCCACCCAGTACCCCGACCTCTTCCATGCCGAGGTGAAGGGGCAGAACGCCGCGGCCCTGATCGACGACCCGGCCTGGCTGGAAGATGAGTTCATCCCCACGGTCCAGCAGCGGGGTGCCGCCATCATCGAGGCTCGCGGTCTGTCGAGCGCCGCGTCCGCGGCCAACGCCGCCGTCGACCACATGCGGACGTGGGCCCTCGGTTCGGCCGAGGGCGACTGGGTCTCGATGGCCATCCCCTCCGACGGCAGTTACGGCGTCGCCGAGGGGCTGATCTCCTCGTTCCCCGTCACCTGCTCGGGTGGCGAGTACTCCATCGTCCAGGGCCTCGACATCGACGAGTTCTCCCGGGCGCGCATCGATGCCACCGTGGCCGAACTGGCCGAGGAACGCGCCGCCGTCACGGAGCTGGGCCTGATCTGAGCCCGTTCTCTGTCGCTTCGCAAACGGCTACTTGAGGAACTTCGACGTCGTGTTGTCGGCCAGCACCTTGCCCTTGGTCTGACACTGCGGGCAGTAGTTCACCGTGTAGCTCGCGTACTCGACCGATCGGATGGCGTCACCGCATCTCGGGCAGGGTTCCCCGGTGCGGTGATATACCGCGCCGGGGCGCTCAGCCGACGAGCTCATGGTGTCGCGGCCGCGCTCGACGGCCAACGCCTCGGCGATGCACTCGCCGATCGCTCCATGGAGCGTGGTCACCTCTGAGTCGCTGAGCTTCCCCGTCGCCGCGAACGGGGACAGCTCGGCGCGATGGCACACCTCGCTGGCCAGCCGGCGGCCGATCCCGGCGATTCGTCGCTGGTCGCGCAAGAAGCCGTGGACGCGCATCGATGGGCCGGCGAGGGCGTGGCGGAGTTCCGCGATGGTGAAGGTGAGCGGTCGGAACGTCGCCAGGCGGTGGCGGCCGAAGCCCTCCTCCAGCCGCTCGGCGTGGGCCTGGAGCTCGGGAAGCTCGGGCATCGGCTCAGGTCGCGCTCAGGGTCCGGTGACGTCGCGGACGGGGCCGAGGGCGTCGCTCAACGAGGCCAGGAGGTCCTGGTGGGCGAGCAACGCGTCGATGTCGCCACCGACCCTGAGGTGGCCGGCCATGAAGGCGCCCTGGGCACTCTGCTCGCCGTTGTGAATCGACCGGGCCGTCTCGAGGTCGCAGGTGAAGGTCACATCGGCATGGGCGGGCCGACCGCCCCGGAGGTGGACGCCATCGGGGCCGAACGCCACGTGCCACACCAGCGAGGGGGCATCGTCCACCTCGGTTGCGGTCCCTACGGTTTGCTGGATGACGAACGGTTCGGGGGGGCGGAGTTGCTGCAGCGCCGCATCCCCGGCCACCGCTCCGGCGGCCCGTTCGATCCACGCCGCCGACGGGTACCCATTCACCTTTCGGACCTTACCGCCGTCTGGGTGCCCGTGATCGAGGGGCACGGCAAGTGAGGTCGGCAACAGTTGGCTCGGTGAAGTTGCCGTCGGCCGGTCGAAGGCGCATCATGGTCACATGGCCAAGAGCGTGAGTCGATCGGGTGACCTGAATCTGCGGTTGATGCGAGTGGCTCGGGCCCACCGCAGCGTGGCGGCATCGTTGCTCTCGAAGGTGGATCTGCACCCCGGGCAGGACGCGCTGCTGATGGAACTCTGGGAAGAGGACGGGCGCACGCAGGTCAATCTGGCCGCCGCCCTCGGTGTCGAGCCGCCCACCGTCACCAAGATGTTGCAGCGTATGGAGGCCTCCAAGTTGATCGCCCGGCGCCCCGACAAGGTCGACCGCCGCGCCATTCGGGTGCATCTGACCCCGAAGGGCCGTCGCCTCAAGGCGAAGGTCGACGACATCTGGGCCGAGCTCGAGGCCCACACGGTGGAGGGTCTCTCCGACCGCCAGCAGGCGTCGCTGCGGTCGCTGCTGGGCACGCTCGAGACCAATCTGGAATCCTGATTCTTCGGGGCCCGACCGGAGGAACAGCCGCGGCGGGCGGCGCCGATCCACCCGATCGGTAAGATTCCGGCGAACGGTGTCTCTATCAGGGGCGTGATTCGTGGGTCTGCTCGACAACATCAAGCAAGGTGCCAACAGCCTGGCCCAGTCGGTCAACGAGACGGTGGCCAAGGGTCATACTTCGATGGACCAGAGCGCGTCCCGGAAGCACGCCGACGCTCTGCTCCGTGACCTCGGCGGGTTGGTCTACGGCCGCGACTCGGGCCGGGGAACCCCGACGACCGAGTCCGACATCGAGCGGATCAATGCCGATCTCCGAGCGGTCGAGGCCCAGGGTGGCGTCGTCGACCTGATGCCCAAAGCCGGTCCGCCGCCGCCGGCCGACTCTCCGCCGCCTCCGCCGGGGGCCACGGCGGGCCCGCCACCACCTCCGGCGCCCGGTGGCACGGTGGCCCCCCCTCCGGGGCCGGGCACTCCACCACCGCCTCCCGGCACGGTGGCGCCGCCCCCACCGCCTGGCACTGTGGGTTCCTGAAAGAGGCACCCCCGTGGGGCGGGCGACGGCTCAGGCTGTCGACGCCGAGGGGGAGAGCGACTGGGGCGAGCGGGCGGTGCGCTCGCTGGTCGTCACGTCGGCCGCCGGGCCGAGGCCGGTGTGTTGCGAGCGCAGCGACCGCCACGCCAGGGCGGAGGCGATGACGGCTGCGGTCCCACCGACGGCCAGTCCCCAGCGGGCGCCGAACGTCTGGGCCACCCATCCGATCAATGGCCCGCCCACCGGCGTGGAGCCGATGAAGGCCACGGTGTACAGGGCGATCACCCGGCTGCGCATCTCGGGGACCGACGAGAGCTGCAGTGTGGAGTTGGCGAGGGTCAGGAACATCACGCTGGCCGCGCCGACGAACGGCAGCACCAGCAGAGCACTGCCGAACGTCGGGGCCACCGACAGCACCAGCACGACGACACCGAAGGCCGCCCCCGCCTGGCCCAGCCGCCGGTGGGTCGGGGTGGCCCGAGTGGCGAACAGGAGTCCACCGATGATGGCTCCGACGCTCATGGTGCTCTGGAGCAGCCCGAACCCGGCGGCGTCGACCCCGAACGTGTCACGGGCCAGCACGGGGAGGCTCACCTGGAACTCGTAGGTCAACGTGCCGATGACCAGCATGAGCAACAGCGGCACCCGGAGAGCGGGCGTGGCCCACACGTAGCGGAAGCCCTCGCGGAGCTGGCCCTTGGCCCTGGCCACCGGTTCTGAGCGAGCCAGCTCACGCCTGCGCATGGCCAGCAGGGCCACGGTGGGAGCCAGGAAGCTGACTCCGTTGGCGAGGAAACAGATGGACAGATCCCAGCCGGCGATCACCAGACCGGCGACCGCAGGGCCGAAGAGGCGACCGACGTTCATGGTGATGGTGTTCAGGCTGAGGGCGTTGGTCAGCCGCTCGGGGCCGACCACCTCCATGGTGAACGATTGGCGGGTGGGCATGTCGATGGCCCCGACGAGTCCGAGACTGCCCGCGAACACGAACACCATCCACATCTCGACCGCGTCGGTGGCGACCAACACCCCGAGGGTGATGGCCAGTGCCCCGGAGATGGTCTGGGTGGTGATGAGCAGGCGCCGCTTGTCGATCCGATCGGCGAGGACACCGGCGTAGGGGCCGAGCAGGAGCGTCGGGAGGAACTGGACGGCGGTGACCAGCCCGAGGGTCGCCGCGCTGCCGGTGAGGCTGAGCACGAGCCAGGCCTGGGCGATCATCTGCATCCACGTGCCGGTGATCGAGACCATCTGCCCGGCGAACAGGAGTCGGTAGTTGTGGGCGCCGAAAGCCGAGAAGGTGTCGCGCACACCTCGTTCGAGGCGGCTCAACGCTCGCCGTCCCTCAGCATCTTCTCGAGGGCGGGGAGAGCGGCCAGGACGGCGGTGAGGTCGTCGGGGTCGAGGAGGGCCAGGCGCCGGGCCAGATAGGCGTTGCGCTCCTGGCGGATCCGGGCCAGCTCCCGGTGGGCCTTGGGGGTGGCCCGGACGAGGGCCACCCGGCGGTCGGACTCGTCGGAGATGCGCTCCACCCATCCGTCCCCTTCGAGGGTGCCGACGATGCGGCTGATGCTGGGAGGCTGCACGTTCTCGTGGGCGGCGAGGTCGCCGATGGTGATCGGACCGAGGTGGTCGACGGAGGCCAGGGCGGAGAGCTGCGATGGCGTGATGCCGGGCGGGCTCTCCTGGCGGAGGCGCCGGGCCAGCCGCATCACGGCGAGGCGCAGACGACTGGCGGTGTCGTCGTCGAGCTCGCTCGTCGGTTCTGTTCCTCGATTGGGGAGGGGTGAGGTCATGGTCACTCGGTTCGGAGAATCTGTAGCAATGCTATCAGTTAGCAACGCTCATCGAAACTGGGTTCTTCCCGGGTGTCGGGGCCACGAGGCTCGGTCTAGGGTCCGGCGGTGCTAACCGTCCTCAGCCACGTCGGCGACGGCACCGCCTTCCGACTCCCTCCGGACCTCGCCGGTCAGGTCGAGATCGTGGCGATTCCCGCCGACGGAGAGCTCCCCGAGGGGCTCATCGGTCAGGTCTTGATCAGCCGACCCACCCTCGTGCCCAACTTCGCCCATGTCGTGAGCCGGGGCGTCGAGTGGGTGCATCTCATCGGCACCGGCATCGACGATTTCCCCCTCGACCTGGTGGGGCCCGGGCTCGTGTTGACCAACTCGCGTGGCATGAGCGCCATACCCATCTCCGAGTGGGCCCTGGCCTGCATGCTGGCCGTCGAGAAGCGGTTGCCCGACGCGTGGATCCACGACGAACCCGCGGTGTGGAACTTCCCGCCCGAACCGCTCGGCACCCTGCACGGCCGTACCGTCGCCATCCTCGGTTTCGGGGGCATCGGCACCGCCATCGCCGACCGGCTCCTTCCCTTCGGTGCCCGGGTCCGGGCCCTGCGTCACCGCGATCTCCCCAGCCCGGTCGAGGGCGTCGAGATGGTTCGCGACATCCATGCGCTGGCCGACGGGGCCCACCACATGGTGCTGGTGGCTCCGTTGACCGGCGCCACCCGCGGTCTCGTCGACGCCGAGGTCCTGGCCGCCCTGGCCCCCGGTGCCCACCTGGTCAACGTGGCGCGTGGACCGATCGTCCACGAGGCGGCATTGCGGGAGGCTCTCGACTCGGGCCGGTTGGGCTGGGCCAGCATCGACGCGCCCGAGCCCGAGCCGTTGCCGTCGGGCCACTGGATGTACACCCATCCGCAGGTGCGCTTGAGTGCGCACATCTCCTGGAACTGGCCCGGCGCGGGCTCGGGGCTCTTCGAGACCTTTCGCGACAACCTGGCTCGCTTCGTTGCCGGTCAGCCCCTGCTCAACGTGGTCGACCCCGCCGTCGGGTACTAGTGAGCGTTCGTCCGGCGCGGGTCGACGAGGGCCCGCACGATCCCCGGGGGGAACTCACCTTCACCGAGTCGTGGGCCTTCGAGGCGTTGGGGCCGACCGGACCCGACATCCACAGCGAGGTGGGTCTGCGGCCGGGTCTGGGTGACTGCTGGTTCGTGGCCCGCATCACCGGCCCCGGCGCCATGGCGGTGGTGGTGGTCGATCAGTCGTTGCCGGTGCCGCGCCCGCCCCGCCTCGAGCTGCGGGCACCGGGGCTGTGGGCCGACCACGTGATCGAGGAGCCGCTGCAGCGCTGGAGTCTCGGCCTCGAGGCCTTTGGTGTGGCCGTGCCTCTCGAGGAGCTGTCGGCCGTCGATCTCCTCGACCCGGATCTCCGGGGTGAGCGCACTCCGGTCGGGTGGGAGCTCGAATGGGAGTCGACGGAGCCTGCGTCGTGGGATCCCGCCGGAGTGGGGGGCTACTCGCTGAGGTGTCGGGTGCACGGGGAGGTGCTGATAGGTACCGAGCGCCACGAGCTCGAGGCCGTCGGTCTGCGCCGTCACCGATGGGGGTCCTGACCACAGCAGTTGTGTGGTTCCGGTGAGCCGGTCGGGCTTCCCCTGTCCGGTACGGTCACCAAGTGCATTCCAGCCTTCTCGGCACCATCTTCGCCCTGGGCATCGATCCCGAGAAGCTCATCCAGTCGGTCGGCCTCATCGGCCTGTTCCTCGTGATCTTCGCCGAGTCGGGGATCATGATCGGCTTCTTCCTCCCCGGCGACTCGTTGCTCTTCACCGCCGGCCTGCTGACCGCGGGCCTGTCCTTCCAGGGCCGCGCCGAGCCGTTCGTGCTGGCCGGCGGGAGCGTCTGGATCGTCGCCCTCGGCTGCGCCGTCGCGGCGGTGGCCGGCGACCAGGTCGGCTACGCCTTCGGCCAGAAGGTCGGGCCCTCGTTGTTCAAGCGTCCGGAGTCACGCCTCTTCAAGCCCGAGTACGTGATGAAGGCGGAGTCGTTCTTCGAGAAGCACGGGGCCAAGGCGATCATCCTCGCCCGGTTCGTGCCCGTGGTGCGCACGTTCACCCCGATCGTCGCCGGTACCTCGAACATGCACTACCGCACCTTCGTCAGGTTCAACGTCATCGGGGGGGTCGGGTGGGCCGTGGGCTTCGTGCTCCTCGGCTACTGGCTGGGCCAGGCCTTCCCTTGGATCGGCAAGAACATCGAGCTCGCCGTGTTGGTCATCGTGTTGTTCTCGGTCGTGCCCATCGGCATCGAGGTGTGGCGCCACCGCCGTCGGGCCCCGCTCGACGCTCAGCTCGCCGAGTCGAACGACGAGAAGGATTGACGCGACGAACCTGACGCCGCGGGGTCACTGTCGGCCGTGCCGACGAAGAAGGTGACTCAGACCTGCTGGCCGAGCAGCTTGCGGTTCTTGAACTTGGCCTTCAGGTAGTCGCGATTCATGAGGGCGATGAAGTCGATCGGGATCTCCTTCGGGCACGCCTCTTGGCACTCGCCGTAGTTCGTGCACGAACCGAAGAACATCTCCATGGTCTCGACCATGTCCTCGGTGCGCTTCCACCGCTCGGACTGCCCTTGGGGGAGCAGGTTGAGGTGAGCCAACTTGGCCGAGGTGAAGAGCTGCCCGGCGCTGTTGGGGCAGGCGGCCACGCAGGCCCCGCAACCGATGCAGGCCGCGGCGTCCATGGCCGTGTCGGCCGCAGGCTTGGGCACCGGGATCTCGTTGGCGTCGCGTGGGGCACCGGTGTCGGCGGTGATGTACCCGCCCGCTCTGATGATGGCGTCGAAGGCACTGCGGTCGATCATCAGGTCGCGAACGATGGGGAAGGCAGCGGCGCGGAACGGTTCGATGGTCACGGTCTGACCGTCGTGGAACTTGCGCATGTGCAGCTGGCAGGTGGTCGTGCCCTTCTGCGGCCCGTGGGCCTGGCCGTTGATCATCAGACTGCACGTGCCGCAGATGCCTTCGCGGCAGTCGCTGTCGAAGGTGATCGGCTCCTGGCCCTCCTCGATGAGGTTCTCGTTGACCACGTCGAGCATCTCGAGGAACGACATCTCGTCCTTCACGTCGGATGCCTGGTAGGTGGCGAAGTGCCCGCTGGCGTTCGGGCCTTCCTGACGCCAGACCTTGAGGGTGAGGTTCATTGCGGTTCTCTCCAGTCGAAGGGGGGACCGGCGGGCGCTACTTGTAGCTGCGCTGCGCGGGCTTGACGAACTCGAACACCAGCGGCTCTTTGTGGAGTTCCTGGGGGGTGCCGGGCTCTTTCCACTCCCACGCCGACACGAACGAGAAGTTCTCGTCGTCGCGTTGGGCCTCGCCGTCCTCGGTCTGGTGCTCGACACGGAAGTGACCCCCGCACGACTCCTCGCGGGTGAGGGCGTCGCGGCACATCAGCTCTCCGAGGTCGAAGAAGTCGGCCACCCGGCCGACCTTCTCGAGGGACTGGTTGACGCCGTCGGGGGAGCCGAGCACCCGCACGTTCTTCTCGAACTCCTCGCGGAGCGCAGGGATCTCGCTGAGGGCTTTCTCGAGCCCGTTCTCGTCGCGGGCCATACCGCAGTAGTCCCACACGAGCTTGCCCAGCTCGCGGTGGTAGTAGTCGGGCGACTTCGTGCCGCCGATGGAGATCCAGCGGTGCATCTCGTTGCGCACGCCCTGTTCGGCTTCGACGAACACCGGGTCGTCGGTGGACACCGGCTTCTGGCCGAGCATGCCGGCCAGGTAATCGCCCACTGTGTACGGCGCCACGAAGTAGCCGTCGGCCAGCCCCTGCATGAGCGCGGATGCGCCGAGGCGGTTGGCACCGTGATCAGAGAAGTTGGCCTCGCCCAGCGCATAGAGCCCGGGCACGGTCGTCATGAGGTTGTAGTCGACCCACAGACCGCCCATGGTGTAGTGCGATGCCGGGTAGATGCGCATCGGCATCTTGGCCGGGTCCTCGTCGGTGATCCGCTCGTACATGTCGAACAGGTTCCCGTAGCGCTCGAAGACGACGTCGGCGCCGAGACGCCCGATGGACTCGCTGAAATCGAGGTAGACGCCGTTCTTGAGCGGACCGACGCCCCGGCCCTCGTCGACGACCACCTTGGCCGCCCGAGAGGCGATGTCGCGGGGCGCCAGGTTGCCGAACGCCGGATAGCGGCGCTCGAGGTAGTAGTCACGGTCCTCTTCGGGGATCTGATCGGCGGGTCGGCTCTCGTCGAAGTTCTTGGGTACCCAGATGCGCCCGTCGTTACGGAGCGACTCGGACATCAACGTGAGTTTCGACTGGAACTCGTCGGACACGGGGATGCAGGTGGGGTGGATCTGCGTGTAGCAGGGGTTGGCGAACAGAGCGCCCTTCTTGTGGGCCCTCCAGATCGCCGTGGTGTTGCAGTTCATGGCGTTGGTCGACAGGTAGAAGGCGTTGCCGTACCCGCCGGTGCACAGCAGCGTGGCGTGGCCCGACCAGCTCTTCACCTCGCCGGAGGCGAGGTCGCGGGTCACGATGCCGGCACAGACGCCGTCCTTGGTGACGACGTCGAGCAGCTCGGTCTTGGTGTGCATCTCGACCCGCCCGAGGGCCACTTGCTGCATGAGGGCCTGGTAGGCGCCCAGCAGGAGCTGCTGCCCGGTCTGGCCCCGGGCGTAGAACGTGCGACTCACCTGGGCGCCGCCGAAGGAGCGGTTGTCGAGCAGGCCGCCGTACTCGCGGGCGAACGGCACCCCTTGAGCGACGCACTGGTCGATGATGTCGACGCTGACCTGGGCCAGCCGGTACACGTTGGATTCACGGGCCCGGAAGTCTCCGCCCTTGACGGTGTCGTAGAAGAGGCGGTAGATGCTGTCGCCGTCGTTCTTGTAGTTCTTGGCGCCGTTGATGCCGCCCTGGGCGGCGATGGAGTGCGCCCGTCGGGGCGAGTCGTGGAAGGTGAAGCACTTCACCTGGTATCCGAGCTGGGCCAGGGTGGCGGCGGCGGCCGCGCCGGCCAGGCCGGTGCCGACGACGAGCACGGTGAACTTGCGCTTGTTGGACGGGTTCACCAACTTCATGTCGAAGCGGTGGTTGTCCCAACGGTCCTTGATGTCGCCGGACGGGGCCTTCGAGTCGAGGCTGATGGTCGCGGTGCTCACGGGGCCTCCTTTACCCGACGACGCCGGTGAGAACGGCGATCGGGAACGAGATGTTGACGCCGGCAACGATGATGGCGAAGGCCAGTGCGAAGCTGCGGCGAAGGGGGTTGTGACGGGGGTTGAACTTGGCACTCACGGTGCCGAGGGTCTGGAAGATGCTCCACGACCCGTGGTACAGGTGGACACCGAGGGCGATGTTGCTGGCGATGTAGATGAGCGCCACGGGCCAGCGCTGCATGCTGAAAGCCACGTTGTCGTACACCTGCCCGAACACGAACTGGCCGCTGGCCGCCGGCGCCCGACCCCAGGTCAGGTCCATCAGGTGGAAGATCAGGAACAACAGGATGATGATGCCGGTCCAGCGCATCGAGCGATTGGCCCAGTTCACGGCGATGTAGTCGCGCTTCGACTGGTAGCCGACGGGGCGGGCCCTGCGGTTCAACACCGTGAGGCTGTACGCCGATTGCATGTGGAGCCCGAAGGCGACGATCAACCCCATCCGGAACAGCCACAGGGCGCCGGTCTCGGGCAGCAGCGGATAGGCGAGCATGCGGAGGAACTCGGCGTAGCTGTCGAAGCCCTCGGCCCCGAAGTACATCTTCGTGTTGCCGATCATGTGCACCAGGACGAAGCCCATGAGCATGATGCCGGTGACGGCCATCACCCACTTCTTGCCCACGGCCGACCGGTAGAGGTCGATCACTGCGAACGGGCTGCGCTTCTGGCGTCGGGCGATCGGCCGCGACGAGATGTCGGAGCTGAGTTCTGACGGTTCCTTGGTGGCGGTCACGAGCGGGCCTTTCCAACGTGTGCCGGTGACGGAGACGGGTCGGGTCGCTCGGCGCGGGAAGACCGGTCACCTGCGAGCATGGAGAACGCTACCCAGCGTTGTCGTTCACTGGCGAACCGACGAGAGCGACGGGCGTCACCGGCCTGTGCTCTGATCGATCCGATGGCGATCATGTGTCGGCCACCTGGCGTTGGTGGCGTCGTCGCGACAGGACACCGGCGGCGTCCGAGAGCTCCAGCTCGAGCACGAGGGAGTCGGCCCCCGGGGGTACGGCGAGGTGGATGGAACCCACCCTCACCACCGCGTCGGCGCCGACCTCCCCTTGCCACGCCTGGCGTCGGATGTCCGGCCTCGGTGGGGCGGGTGGAACGACCCGGGGGCTGTCGTCGGTTTCCCAGGAAACGGTGGCGCGCACGACGAGTTCGCTTAACGGAACCCGACGATCGTTGACCACGTGGACAGCGAGGTCGTGGTGCTCTCCGACGCGCAGCACGTCGGGAGGTCGGTCGCTGATGGCGATGACGGGCGCGCAGGCCTCGATCAGCGCGGCCCAGGCCGGCTTCGGTCGGCGCTCGTGATCGAGCAGCGCCGCAGTGATGCCCGGGGCCGGATCGGCCATCGCGAAAGCGGTGAACCCTCCGCTGGGCCGGTACTTGAGCCGGCGGAGGGTCTCGATGTGGCTCCGTACGAGCTCGGCCTGGTGGCGGTGCAGGGCGTCGGCCCAGTCGTTGGCGTTTCGATGACTGGCGGGAGAAGCGACTCGGCTCGCGGCGTCCACCTCGAGGCCGGTCCGTCGGGCGATCGCGGCCCAGTCGAGCGCCGGCCAGGCCGACGAGGTGCCGGTGGGACGGCCGGGCCTCGACGGGTCGTGGTGGGCATTTCTCTCCTGATCGGGGCGCGGGTCGAGCAGACCCGGATCCATGCCAGGGGACTGCGCTCCGAACTCGCCGACGAAGCGAGCGAGGCGAGGCCAGGCCCGCAGGAGGCGAGGGAGGCTGTCGATGGTGCCCCATCTCCATCCCGCCCACAGGTGGGTGGAGGTTCCGGAGAGCTGGGGCAGGTGGGGCCAGACCCCGGCGTGGGCCACGACCGGTCGGCTCCCATCGCTTCGGTCGAGCACGAGGGACACCGACCGGTCGAGCACGGTGCGGTTCCAGGTCGGCAGCAGGTGGGTGGCCACCACCGCCGCCCGTCGTCGCGGCCGGGCCCATCGTCGGACGACCCGGTGCGAGGCCGGATCACCGACCCATGGCTCGTGGTGGGTGCACCAGATGGCGATCGACGGGTGGTGGGCGAGTCGGTCCACCGACGCCCGGGCCAGTTGCCGGGCCGGTTCCTTGGCCCCGCGCTGCATTTCCCACTGGATCGGGAGGTCCTGCCACAGCAATATCCCCGTCCGGTCCGCGGCCTCGTAGAGCTCGGGGCGTCCCACGTGGCCGTGCACCCGTAGGAGATCGAGGCCAGCAGCAGCCGCGCGCTCCACGTCGGCCTCCACCTCGTGGCCGGAGGCCTCGGCCAACAGCAGTCGGGTGGGTCCGATCGAGAGGCCCTTCAGGAAGAGGCGCTCGTCGTTGATGCGGCACACGAAGTCGTCCATCCGCACCTGGCGCAGGCCGGTACGCCAGGTGCGGGAGTCGCTGGGGCCGTCGTCGACGATGACGTCGACGGTGACGTCGTAGAGGGGTTGCCCACCGAGGGCCCGGGGCCACCACAGCTCGGGTGTCGGCACCGACACCGTCCACTCGACGCGGTTCTCCCCGGCGGCGAGGGGGTGTTCGCGCTCGACGACGAGAGGGGCGTCTCCCGCGATCTCGAGCATCGAGCCCTGGGCGTCGACGACCGGGCGCACCGAGGTTCGCAAGGTCACGGTGCGGGCCTCGACGGTGTCGAGAACGGCCCGAATGGCGACGGATGCCCGTCGGGTGGTCGCGTCCGGGCAACGGAGTCGGCTGTAGCGCAGTCGCACGGGCCCGGTTCGGACGATGCCGACCGGTCGCCAGACCCCACCGACGTTGTGGTGGTCGCCGGTGAGGGCCGAGCGCCCGAGTGACCCGGTGAGGTCGCGGGTGCGCCCTGGTCCCACCGGCCCGTTCGAGACCTCCATGGCCAGCAGGTGCTCGGGACGCCGCCGGAGCAGGTCGGTCACCTCGAAGGCGTGAGCGGCCACGTAGCCCGAGGTGTCGCCGAGGTAGGTGCCGTCGAGCCACACGTCGCTGGCCGCCAGCACCCCGTCGAACACGAGGAAGGCCCGGCCGTCGGCGTCGGTGCCGCCGTCGGCCACGAAGCGGGTGCGGTACAGGACCGGCCCGTCCTCGTCGGCCAGGGCGGCGGATGATCGCCAGTGGCCGGGGACGGTGACGGGTACCCACTCGGCGTCGTCGAGGTCGTCGTCGACGTACTGGCGACGGAGCCGCTCGTCGGCTGCCGGAGCGGCGCGCCACGTTCCCGACAGGTCGATGTCGCGACGGTGGACCACGGAGCGACCGTACCCCGGCGCGACCAGACGCAGCCCCGGGCCGCGGCGGTAGCGTGAGGTTTGTTCGACAACCGCAGCCGCCCGGCTCGCGAAGGGGAGGAACCACCATGTCCGACTCGACCGACCGCCCCACCACCCTCGGTGCGCTGCGGGCCTCGGGCTGGGTCAGCCGCCCGGTGAAGGAAGAGGTCCGGGGCAACGCCATCGTTCGCATCCGGGCCGGTGAGGCGCTGTTCCCCGGCGTGCTCGGGTACGAGGACACGGTGCTGCCGCAGCTGGAGAACGCGCTGCTGGCCGGTCACGACGTCATCTTCCTGGGGGAGCGGGGTCAGGCCAAGACCCGCATGATCCGTTCGCTCACCGGGTTGCTCGACGAGTGGATGCCGATCGTCGCCGGATCGGAGATCAACGACGATCCGTACCATCCCGTGTCCCGTCACGCCCGCGACCTCGTCGGCGAGGCCGGTGACGATGCCCCGATCGACTGGGTGCACCGCGATGACCGTTTCGGCGAGAAGCTGGCCACTCCCGACACGTCCATTGCTGATCTCATCGGTGAGGTCGACCCCATCAAGGTGGCCGAGGGTCGCTATCTCTCCGACGAGCTCACGTTGCACTACGGCTTGGTGCCCCGCACCAACCGGGGGATCTTCGCCATCAACGAGCTCCCCGACCTCGCCGAGCGCATTCAGGTGGGCCTGCTCAACGTGCTCGAGGAGCGTGACGTCCAGGTCCGCGGCTACAAGGTCCGCCTGCCTCTCGACGTGTTGTTGTTCGCCTCGGCCAATCCCGAGGACTACACCAATCGCGGCCGGATCATCACCCCGCTGAAGGACCGCTTCGGCGCCCAGATCCGCACCCACTATCCGCTCGATGTCGCCACGGAGGTCGAGATCGCCCGCCAGGAAGTGCGTCCGCTCGAGGCCGCAGGTGTGCGGGTGGTCGTGCCCGAGTACATGGCCGAGGTGGTGGCCGAGCTCAGCCAGGTGGCGCGCCAGAGCCCCCACATCAACCAGCGTTCCGGCGTGTCGGTGCGGCTCACCGTGTCGAACATGGAGACGTTGGTGGCCAACGCCGCCCGGCGCACGCTGGTGCACGGAGAGACCGACGTCGTGCCGCGTGTGTCCGACCTCGAGGCCCTGGCTTCGTCGACGGCCGGCAAGCTCGAGATCGAGACGTTGGAGGAGGGGCGCGACGAGCAGGTCGTGGAGCACCTCCTCAAGTCGGCGATCCTGTCGGTGTTCCGCGAGCACGTGGCCGTCGAGCAGCTCCGCGAGATCGTGGAGGCCTTCGACGAGGATCGCATCGTGCAGGCCGGCGAAGACGTCCTCGCCGCCGACTACGTCGACCTGCTCGTGGAGATCCCGTCGTTGCGAGCACCGGTGCTGTCGCTCACCGGCGGTGACGAGTCACCGGCCGTGGTGGCCAGTGCCGTCGAGTTCGTGCTCGAGGGCCTGCATCTCTCGAAGCGTCTGAACAAGGACGCCGTGGGCGCCCGCGCCCAGTACCGCGCCCGCTGAGTTGCTGGCGGCGCGGCGGCGCTGCTACCCCGCCGACCACCCCGCCCAACCTGTCTACGAAGACCCACCTATGGGCCAGTGTTCGTAGACAGGTTCGCCATCATCCCGAACCTGTCTAATTCGGTCGCCCTATTGAGCAGTGTTCGTAGACAGGTTGGGCGGGGGAGAGGTCTGTGTCGGTGGTCAGTGGGGGTTGACCAACTCGCGGACGCCGTTGACGCCGGCGATCACGACGCGCTCGACCATCGTTCCGGGGAAGATCCCGTGCTCGACCAGCCCGGGTACCGCCGAGAGGTCAGCGGCCAGGGCCACCGGGTCGGTGATGGTGCCGAAGCGGGCGTCCATGATCAGGTTCCCGTTGTCGCTGCGCCGGTCGCGGGTCGCCACGTCCGGCGCGCCGAGCGCCCGAACGAAGGCGGCCACGACCCCTGGGGCGAAGTCGAGGACTTCCAGCGGGGTGCCGAAGGGGCCGAGGTGGTCGACCAGCTTCGACTCGTCGACCACCACGACGAATCGGTCGGCCATGGCGGCCACGATCTTCTCTCGGGTGTGGGCGGCACCCCCTCCCTTGGTCAGGTTGAAGGAGGGGTCGACCTCGTCGGCGCCGTCGATGGCGATGTCGAGGTGCCCGATCTCGTCGGGTGACACCACTCGGAGGCCGAGCGACGTGGCCAGTTCGTGGGTCTGCACCGACGTGGCGGTGCAGACCACGTCGAGGGCCCGCTGGCCGAGTTCGACGATCGTCCAGTGCACCGTCGATCCGGAGCCGAGGCCCACGCGCATCCCGGCGGTCACCTGGCCGGCGGCGTGTCGTCCCGCCGCTTCCTTGGCCCGCTGCTGGCGGTCGTCGCTCACGTTCTCAGCCTCGCGCGCTCGGTCGCGGCGGCGAGCACCGCTGCGCTCGGTCGGGGGTGGCGGGCCCGGTCGATGATTCCGTCGGGGACGTCGAGCCCGGTCTCGGGTGTCCAGCCGTCGATGCCGCTCTCCCAGAACGCCAGGTCGATCGGCACGCCGTCGCCGACGGCGCGATCGACCTCCATGGCCGAGGCCCCGATGACGTCGGCGCGCCAGTCGTCCTCGTCGGCGGTCACGCCGGTGCCGAGCAAGGCCAGGCGCCGACCCGGCAGTTCGTCGGCGAGCCGTCGGATCACCACCCCCAGCTCCTCGGGCCAGGGGGCGCGACCGTCGGCCGCGACGGGGGCATCGGCGGGGTAGGGGCCCGTCGATCCGTCGGCGTAGACCGTCACCCCGCCGCGGTAGGTGAAGCCGACGACGTCGTAGGCCCCGGCCAGTCCGTCGATCTCGACCTCGCCCCGACCGGGTACGGAGAGCACGCCGTCGGCCAGCGCCTGCACCCCCACGCCCCATCGCAGCCGGTCGAGCACTCGCGCCCGTCGCTGGGCCTCCCCGCGTTCGTCGGGCTCCCGGGAGGTCACCCCGGCGTTCACCGGGGCCACGTCCAGGCACGCCGCCACCGGGGGTTCCCCACTCGCCAGCAACCGCCATGCGGCCAGCCCGGCGAGGTGCAGCTCGCGGAAGGTGCCGGTGAACGTCTCGGGGTCGGTGCGGCCCGGCGGCCGGGTTCCCCAGAGGTGGCCTTCGGCGGCCCGGGTGAACGGGTCGAGCACCGGCACCCATCCGGCCACGAGGTCACCGAAGGCCTCGGCCACCCGGTCGACGTGCCTCGGCCAGGTGACACCGAGGCCCTTGTCGTCGGCGAAGCCGCGTTGATCCTCGCTGAACCACCCGGGCAGGGGTCCCTCGTGCAGCACCGCCCACACCTCGACCCCCGCCGCCCGCGCCGCCCGCAGGATCTCGGTGACGACGTCGGCGGCATCACGGTCCCACTTCCCGGGGAACGGTTCGAGGCGGGCCCAGTCGAGGCCCCATCGCAACGACGTGAGGCCGTGGTCGGCCAGGAGTTGCAGATCGGTGGCGAAGTCCACCCCGAAGCCACTGCCGTCCCCGGAGCGGGGCAACCTTCCGTCGTCGACCCAGGGGGCCCAGTCGCTGCGCGACGCCACCCCCAGCGATCCGGCGGAAGTCATGGCTGTGCCCCATGACAGGGCCATCAGAACGTGGGTCGTGGCAGGGGGGTGGGAGTCGTCGGTGCTGGGAGGCTCATGTCGGCAGTATTCCCGGTACCGTGCCCCTATGGGTAAGGGAAACCGGGTTCGCTACTCACGCTGGGACGGCACGCAGGTCGGCTTCGACCTCGACGCCACCAGCATCTTCGAGGAGATCACCGACGATCTGCTCTACCACGGCGATCTGAACGCGGCGCTGCGTCGGGCCATGCAGTCGGGGTTCAAGGACCGCAACGGTGAGCAGATGAAGGGCCTTCGCGAGATGCTCGAGGAGCTGCGGCGAAAGCGCCGTGAGTCGCTCGAACAGCACGACCTCGGCGGGGTGTACGACGAGATCGCCCGCGACCTGCGTGAGGTGGTCGAGACCGAACGCCAGGCCATCGATCAGATGGCCCAGGAAGCCCGCGACTCCGGTGACGCCCGGCGTGAGGAGCTCACCGAGCAGGTGGCGGCCGAGCGCCACGCCTCTCTCGACCTGTTGTCGCCCGACCTGGCCGGCATGGTGCGCGATCTGCAGAGCCACGACTTCACCTCCTCGGAGGCGCGCGAGAAGTTCGAGGAGCTGGTCGAGAAGTTGCGTGAGCAACTGATGCAGCAGTATGTCGACCAGATGGCGGGGGCGGTCGAGAACATGAGCCCCGAGGACATGGCCCGGATGAAGGACATGTTCGCAGCGCTGAACCAGATGCTCGAGCAACGGGAGCGAGGGGAGGAGCCCGACTTCGACGGGTTCATGGAGCGCTTCGGCGATTTCTTCCCCGAGAACCCGCGCAACCTCGACGAGTTGCTCGAGATCATGGCGCAGCGCATGGCTGCCGCCCAGGCAATGCTCAACTCGATGACCCCGGAGCAGCGGGCCCAGCTCCAGGCGCTCTCGGATCAGCTGCTCGAGGACATGGACCTGCGCTGGCAGATCGATCAGCTCGGTCAGAACCTCCAGGGCATGTTTCCCGATCTGGGCTGGAATCGCCGCTACGAGTTCTCCGGCGATCAGCCGCTCGACATGTCGTCGGCCTCGCAGATGATGCAGGAGCTGGCCGACATCGATCAGCTCGAGAACCTGCTCCGTGGTGCCACCTCGCCCGGGGCGCTGGCCGAGGTCGATCTCGATCGGGCCCGTGAGTTGCTCGGCGACGACGCCGCCCGCAGCCTCGAGCAGATGGCGCAACTGGCCAAGCAACTCGAGGAGGCGGGGCTCATCGAGAACAAGGAGGGCAAGCTCGAGCTCACCCCCCGCGGCATCCGGCGCATCGGCCAGAACGCCCTCGACGACCTGTTTGCCAAACTGGCGACCGACAAGATCGGCCAGCACCAGATCACCCGAATCGGCATCGGACACGAGCGCGACTTCTCGACCAAGCCCTACGAGTTCGGTGACGCCTTCAACCTCGACATCGGGGCCACGGTCCGCAACGCCATCCGTCGGGGTGGCACCGGCACCCCGGTGCAGCTCACCCCCGACGACTTCGAGGTCGAGCGCACGGAACACCTGGTGCGGTCGAGCACCGTGCTCATGCTCGACCTGTCGCTCTCGATGCCGATGCGCGACAACTTTCTGCCGGCCAAGAAGGTGGCGATGGCCTTGCACTCGCTTATCACCTCGCAGTACCCCCGTGATTACATGGGCATCGTGGGGTTCAGCGAGGTCGCTCGCGAGCTCAAGGCCGAACAGCTCCCCGAGGTCTCGTGGGACTTCGTGTACGGCACCAACATGCAGCACGCCTTCCAGATCAGCCGGCGCCTGCTGTCCCGCCAGAGTGGCACGAAGCAGATCATCATGATCACCGACGGTGAGCCCACCGCCCACATCACCCCGCCGGGCGACGTCTACTTCAACTACCCCCCGGTGCAGGAGACGGTCGACGCCACCCTGCGCGAGGTGGTGCGATGCACGAAGGACAACATCCGCATCAACACCTTCATGCTCGACCCCACCCCGCACCTTCGTGGGTTCATCGCCAAGCTCACCGAGCTCAACAAGGGCCGGGCGTTCTTCACGACTCCCGAGACGCTCGGCGACTACGTGTTGGTCGACTTCATCGAGCAGAAGCGCCAGTTGCTGCGCGGTCGACGCGCCAGCTGAAAGCGTTTCCCGCCCCGATCGGGTCATCCGGCGCCGGCGCGCCGAAGTTTCTCTTGCATCCGGGCGCGTTAGCGGTCATGATCACACCGTTGTAATTACACCTGTGGTAGGAGGGCGTCGCTGGTAAGCGAGCGTGCGGCCGCAGGACCGAATTCGTCGGGTGTGAAGCCCTACGTCAGGAGAACACATGCACGAGCCGGGTGTCGTCGAGGTCACCGAAGAGAAGAGTTGGCAGGACACGGCCAACTGCTTGGGGGTCGATCCCGATCTCTTCTTCCCCGAGCGGGGAGCCTCCACCCGTGAGGCCAAAGAGGTCTGCCGGGGTTGCGTCGTGCAGTCCGACTGCCTCGAGTACGCCCTGGCCAACGGTGAGAAGTTCGGCATCTGGGGGGGCATGAGCGAGCGGGAGCGTCGACGCATCCGCCGCCAGCGGGCGTTGACCCGCGCCGCGGCCGCCAGCGCCGCCGCGTCGGCCTGAGCCGTTTCGGCGCCCACGCCGGGTCCGGACCGGGCTCGGCGTCAGCCGCCTCGCGATTGCGATGACCGATCGAGCAGCCGCTGCTCGATGGTGACCGAGGGCGAGAGGCCGAGTTGGGTCCAGCGTGGCTCAGCAGTGGCGTCGAGAACCGCTCGCGGGATCAGGCCCACCAGCTCGGCGTGGTCGATGGGCGCGTGGGCCTCGACCGCATCCCAGGCGGTGGCGGGCCCCACGTTCAGGGGGTCGATCAGGTTCATGGACACCTGCACGGCCTCACCGACGGCGAGACCGAGGGCTCGCACTCCCGGCCCGCGGACGGCTTGGGCGATCCGCCGGGCGAGCGCCAGATCGGGTTGGACCAGCCACAGGTTGTAGGCCACGAGCAAGGGCCGGGCGCCCACTGCCACCGCACCCGCGGTCGGGTGCGGTCGAGGTGGACCCGAGTCCGGGGCCAGGGTGGTGAACGCCTGACGACGTACGTCGGGGAGGGTGCGTTCGGACCCGTACAGGAAGCACGGCAGGGCCAGCTCCTCGGCCGCCCACTGGGCGAAGCGGTCACGGGCCGCCACTGCGTCGGCCGGGGACGAGCCGTCGAGGGCGACGAACGGCACCACGTCGACCACACCGAGGCGAGGGTGGGCGCCGATGTGGGTTTCGATGTCGAGGGTGTCTACGGCGGCGTGGGCCAGTTGTCGCGGGGCGTCCTCCCCGATGAGGGTGAACACCGAGCGGTTGTGGTGTTCACAGGTGTGCCGGTCGAGGTGGTGGGCGGCCGCCACCGACGAGTCGAGCGTGGCGAGGACGTCGGAGCGACGGCCTTCGCTGATGTTCACCACGCATTCGAGCATGCCGAGATACTCCCCCGTCCCGTGGGATCGGGCCAGCCCGTTGTCGTCCGCCCACCGGACGCGCCACGAGCCACCCGTTGGGGCGGCTCGTCGACGGTCGGACGGTGGTCAGTGGGTGGCGGTGACCGCGATGGAGAAGCGGCGGGCTCGCAGGATGCGGCGGCGCTGACGTTCGGAGGTACCGCCCCAGACGCCGTGATCGATGCGTTGGGTGAGGGCATACTCGAGGCACATCGCGCTGACGGGGCACGTGGCGCAGATCTTCTTCGCCGCTTCCACGCCGACGCCGTCGCTCGGGAAGAACCTGGTCGGGAGTGCGTGGCGGCAGTTGCCCTGCGCCATCCACTCGGTGTCGGTGTCCACTGATTGCCTCCGGGTGCCGAACTCTCGAGCGATTCGCCGGTCCCGGTTGGCAGGCGGCGCCCTCGCTCGACGAGGGGCAGTGGGGGAAAGGTAAGGAACGAGTGCGAAAACGGGCGTAAGGCCCCTGGTCCAGCCTGCTCTCGCTGGCGCGGACGTCCGTTCTGTCGTTGGTGGGGTCCGCCTGTAGGGTGCTGCGGTCCCGAGGACCGGTTCCTTGGCGCCTCGACATCTCCCGAAAGAGCATCGCCATGGCCATGACCGACACCCCCGATCCGAACCTCCCGCCGCGGGGGCGGGTTCGTGTGGTGTACCTCGGCCCGGTGGCCCCCCACTGGGAGGTCCTCGGCGAGTCCGAGGTTCGCGGCCTCATCGACGACTTCCGGGCCCGTGTCAATGCCCGCCTTCTTCTGCTTCCTCCTCACGATCCGCAGTTCCGCCGCAATCGCGAGCGCGTGGTGCGTGACGCCGAACGAGAGCGGCTCACCCTCGTGTGGGACCTGGGTCTGCCCGAGGACGAGTAACGGGCTGAGCTGGGCCCGAGCTCTCGGCGGCGCTCCCTTTTCCTGCCGGTGAACGTCCTCGGCTCCCCGGCCGAGCCGAGGGACGGGCCCGAACGTCAGCGGTAGGCTCGGCCCCATGCACGGCGAGACTCTCCCGATCGGTACCTCCCGCGAGGGGTCACTCGGGGTGGCTCGGCCGATCGAGGGCGCCGGCGTCGAGTTGATGGAGACGCCAGAGCGGTACCTCAACCGGGAACTGTCGTGGCTCGACTTCAACGCGCGGGTGCTGGAGCTGGCCGACAACCCCGATGTGCCGTTGCTCGAACGGGCGAAGTTCCTCGCCATCTTCAGCCAGAACCTCGACGAGTTCTTTCAGGTTCGAGTGGCGGGGCTGAAGGATCAGGTCGCGGCGGCGGTGCCGAAGAAGACCGCCGATGGTCGCACTGCGGCCGTGCAGCTGGAAGAGATTCGTTCCCGGCTCGACGATCTCAACGCCCAGGCCTACGGCATCTTCTCCGACCGCCTCGTCCCCGACCTCGCCGAGGCCGGCCTCGTCTACTCCTCTTACCAGGCCCTCGACGACGACGACCGCACCTACCTCGACGAGGTGTTCGCCGACCGCATCTTCCCGGTGCTCACGCCACTGGCCGTCGACCCGGGTCATCCGTTCCCCTACATCTCCGACCTGTCGTTGAACCTGGCCGTCGTGGTGCTCGACCCCGTGAGCGGCGAGAAGCGTTTCGCCCGGGTGAAGGTGCCCAACCTCCTGCCCCGGTTCGTGGTCATGCCCGACGGCGAGCGGTTCGTTCCCCTCGAGCAGGTCATCGCCGCCCATTTCCAGGTGCTCTTCCCGGGTATGGAGTCCGGCGACCACTACGGGTTCCGGGTCACCCGCAACGCCGACCTGACGCTCGAGGAGGAGGAGGCCGACGACCTGCTCGAAGCGGTCGAGCTCGAGCTGCGCCGCCGCCGCTTCGGCCGAGCCGTGAGGCTCGAGGTCGAAGCGGCGATGTCGGCGGAGGTACTGGAGCTGCTGCAGCGCGAACTCGACCTCACCGACGACGACGTCTACCGCTGTGCGGGCCCGGTCGACCTCGGCGGCCTGTGGGCCCTCCGCGGCCTCGACCGGCCTGACCTCGAGGACCCACCGTGGACCCCGATCACCCAGCCCCGCCTCCAACCCGTCGGCGAGGAGCCGGTCGACGTCTTCTCGGTGATCCGTGACGGTGATCTGCTGGTGCACCATCCCTACGAGTCTTTTTCGACGTCGGTCGAGGAGTTCATCCGGCAGGCCTCGCGCGATCCGAAGGTTCTCGCCATCAAGCTCACGCTCTACCGCACCTCCAGCGACACGTCGATCATCACGTCGCTCGTCCGGGCGGCCGAAGCGGGCAAGCAGGTTGCGGCCCTCGTCGAGTTGAAGGCGCGGTTCGACGAGAAGAAGAACATCGGTTGGGCGCGTGAGCTCGAAAAGGCCGGCGTCCACGTGGTGTACGGCCTGATGGGGCTCAAGATCCACACGAAGACCACACTCGTCGTGCGCGACGAGGACGACGGCATGCGCCGCTACTGCCACGTGGGTACCGGCAACTACAACCCGAAGACGGCCGCCCTCTACGAGGACCTGGGCCTGCTCACCTGCGACCCCGCCATCGGTGCCGACCTCACCCAGCTGTTCAACCTGCTCACCGGTTTCGCCCGTGAGCCGCGTTTCGAGAAGCTGTTGGTCTCGCCCAGGACGGTTCGCCCGGGCATCACCGATCTCATCCGTAATGAGGCAGCCCGGGGCACCGCCGGGCGGATCGTGCTCAAGATGAACAGCCTGGTGGACCCCGGGATCATCGACGAGCTCTACCTCGCCTCGCAGGCCGGCACCCCGGTCGACCTCCTCGTCCGGGGAATCTGCTGCCTGCGCCCGGGTGTCCCGGGACTGTCGGACCACATCCGGGTGCGTTCCATCGTGGGTCGCTATCTCGAGCACTCGCGTATCTTCCACTTCGCCCACGGTGGCCCCGACGGTGGTCCCGTCTATTTCATCGGCTCGGCCGATCTGATGCCGCGCAACCTCGATCGTCGGGTCGAAGCGCTCGTCCCCATCGAGGACCCGGCTCTGCAGGCTCGTCTGGCCGAGATCATCGACGTCGGCCTGGCCGACGACACGTTGGCTTGGACCCTCGAGTCCGACAGCACCTGGCGGCACCGTCGAGGTGAGTCCGGGATGGAGACCCATCGCGCGCTACAAGACCTCGCGCTCGAGCGTCGACGGTCCTGACGGCGCTGGGCATGGCGGCGACCGGCACCGTAGAGACCGAGATCAAGTTCGGGGCCGGGCCGGGGTTCACCCTGCCCGACCTGTCCGGGGTGGCGCCGGGGGTCACGGTCGTCGAGGCCCCCACCCTCGATCTCGATGCCGTCTACGTCGACACCGCCGATCTCGGGCTCGTACGCCGCGGGGTGTCGCTGCGCCGTCGGACGGGGGAGGGCGCCCCCCGCTGGACCCTCAAGCTCCCCGACCAGGGCACGGGCGGGATCGCGTTGGCCCGCCGGGAGTTCGATGTCGAGAGCGATGAGGCCGACGTGCCTCCGGACCTCGCCGATCTCGTGGCGGCGTGGGTGCGGCGCACGCCGCTCGTGCCCGTGACCACCATCCGGACCCGTCGCCGTCGGGTCGTGCTGATCAACAACGGTGTCGCGCTCGCCGAGGTCGCCGACGACGTCGTGTCCGTGATCGAGGGCGACGAGCAGGTCGCCGCTCGGTTTCGCGAGATCGAGGTGGAGCTGACCCCGGGCGCCTCGCCTGATCTGCTCACGTTGGTGGCCAGGGCGCTCGAGCGCGCCGGGGCCGGCAAGCCCGACCGCACCACCAAGGTGGTCCGCGCCCTCGGACCGCGGGCGTTGGCCCCTCCTGACCTGTGCCGGGACGAGGTCGGAGCTCGGGCCTCGATGGCCGACCTCGTCACCGCGGCGCTGGCCGATGCGGCCCGCCAGATCATCGACCACGACCATGTCGTACGCCTGGACGACGATCCCGAGGGCGTGCACCTCACCAGGGTGGGCGCCCGGCGCCTCCGTTCGGCCGTGTCCACCTTCGGGCCCGTCCTCGATCCGATCTGGGCCGACGGGTTACGGGCCGAACTGGCATGGATAGCCACCCTCCTCGGCGCCGTCCGTGACACCGACGTGCTCCTCGGGCGCTTCTGGGCCATGGGCCAGGATCTGGACGAGAGCGATCACGGTGCCGCCGCGCTGGTCGTGGCCCGTCTCGACACGGAGCGTCGGAACCACCTCGGGGCGTTGTTGGGCGCGATGCGCACCGATCGCTACCTCGACCTGCTGGAGGGCGTCGCCGTCGCAGCCAGCGCGCCTCCACTCACGCCGGCGGCCAACGGTCGGGCCGCCGAACTGGCGCCCGACCTGGTCCGTCCTCGATGGACGCAGCTCCGCCGTACCGTCGAGCGCCTCGGAGAGCGGCCGTCCGACGAGGCCCAGCACGAGGTGCGCATCCTGGCCAAGCGGGCGCGCTGTGCCGCCGAGTTCGTGGCGCCCGTGGTGGGAGCCCCGGCCCACGCATTGGGCGACGCGCTTGGCGTGGTGGCCGACCTCCTCGGTGAGTTGCACGACACTGCCGTCGCCGTCGCGTGGCTCCGGGGCCTGGTGCCCGTGCTGTCCCATGCCGAGGCCATGGTCGCCGGTCAGCTCATCGCCGCCGAGCGCCGGCGGGCCGACGAACTGCGCCGGGTCTGGCCGGCGGCCTGGGCGGCATGTGACCAGAAGTCTTCGTTGCGGTGGTTGCGATGACGGTCGCCGGCTCCAGCGACGAGGGCGGACGTTTCCCGGCCCACGAAGGGGTCGAACCGGACGTTCGGGCCGCCGGGGGGGTGGTCTGGCGGGTGGTCGACGGTCATCCGGAGGTCGTCCTCGTCCATCGTCCGAAGTACCGCGACTGGACCTTCCCGAAGGGCAAGCTCGACGAGGGCGAGACCGACGAGCACGCGGCGCGTCGCGAGGTGCTCGAGGAGACCGGCTTCGACTGCATCCTCGGTCGTGAGCTCCCGTCGGTCACCTATCGCGACGCGAAGGGCCGTCACAAGCAGGTTCGCTACTGGGAGATGACGGTGGCCGGGGGATCGTTCTCGATCAACGACGAGGTCGACCGGCTCGAGTGGTCGGATCTCGAGTCGGCTGGGCGCCGCCTCACCTACGACCACGATCGCGATGTGCTCACCGCCTTCTTGCGGTTCGCGACGGGGGACCAGGGCGACTGAGGCCGGACCCGATCGCAAGAAGTGTTCAGCTCAGGTTCACTTCACGTTCATCCGGTGAACCCTCCCTCGCCACCCTGCTTCCGTACGGTCGGCAGGCGGCGGGGGATGTCACCCGCGCCCACATCCCCTGTTGAGGAGAGTCGAACCTTGCGTACTTCCCCGCGTCGTCACTTCGTGTGGCTCATCGCCCTGCTCGCCGCCGTCGGTCTGGTTGCCGCCGCGTGTGGGGGCTCCAGCAGCAACGAGTCCTCGACCACGACCACCGCTGGGGCCGGCGGCGCCACTTCCGACTTCGACTACGCCTCGCTCCAGGGCACGCTCAACGGTTCGGGGGCCACGTTCCCCAAGGCGTTCTACGAGGAGGTCGTCGCCGAGTTCGAAGGCGTCGCCGAGCTGGTAGTCAACTACAACGCCGTCGGCTCGGGTCAGGGCAAGAAGGACCTCGCCGCCGGCACCTCCGACTGGGCCGGTACCGACTCGACCGTGAAGGACGACGAGAAGGCCAATTTCAGCCGCCCGTTCCTGTACTTCCCGACGGTGGCCGCGCCCATCACCGTGTCGTACAACCTCTCGGGTGTCGACAAGGTCCAGCTCTCGCCCGACACCCTCGCCGGGATCTTCATGGGCGCCATCACGACATGGAACGACCCCAAGATCGCCACCGACAACCCGGGTGTCACCCTGCCCTCCACGGCCATCACGGTGGTCACGCGGTCCGACGGTTCGGGTACCACGTCCAACTTCTCCAAGTACCTCAAGTCGGCGTCACCGTCGGTGTTCACCATCGAGTCGGGCGACACCGTGCAGTGGCCCGCCGCCCAGGCTGCCAAGGGCAACGCCGGTGTGGCCCAGCTCGTCAAGGACACCGCCGGGGCCATCGGCTACGTCGACTACTCCGACGCCAAGGCCACCGGCCTCACCTTCGCCGCCATCAAGAACAAGGACGGCAATTTCGTTGCCGCCAGCCTCGAAGGGGCTACTGCCGCCCTGGCCGGCGTGACGTTGAAGCCCGACCTCACCTACGACCCGCTCAACGCCGCGGGGGCCGAGGCCTACCCGATCACTGCGCCCACCTACATCCTCGTGTACCAGACGTACCCGAGCGACACGACGGTGAAGAACGTGCAGGGCTGGCTCACCTACGTGTTGACCGAGGGCGAGACCCTGGCCAACAGCGTCGACTTCGCCAACCTGCCGTCCAACATCCAGGAGGCGGCGCTGGCGCAGGTCTCCAAGATCACGGTCGGTCCGTAGTTCCTCAGGGCGATGGCGTCACCCTCCACCGAAGTCCCCGACGCGTCACCCCCGAACGCCGACCCCACGTACGGGTCGGGTGCCGAGCTCATCGCGGCCGGACGGGTTAATCGCGGGGATCAGGCCTTCCGGGGGGTGGCCCTCGTCGCCGGTCTGACGGTGCTGGTCATCCTGGCGATGATCGCGGTGTCCACCACCCGTGAGGCCTGGCCGGCCTTCCAGGACCAGGGCCTGTCGTTCATCACCACCAATGACTGGGTGCCCGCCGAGGGCCGGTTCGGAGCGCTGGCCTTCATCTACGGCACCATCCTGGTGTCGGTGTTGGCGCTGATCTTCGCCGTGCCGATCAGCGTGGGCATCGCCCTCTACGCCAACGAGGCCGCGCCCCAGCGCTTCAAGTCCAGCGTGGTGTACGTGATGGACCTCCTGGCCGCCATCCCTTCGGTGGTCTACGGCCTCTGGGGCATCCTCGTGTTCGCCCCCAACGTCAAGGGCGTGTACGAAGCCGTCGGCGGGTTCTTCGAAGGATGGCCGGTGCTCGGCACCATCTTCGGCCCCACGTCGAGCGGCCGGTCCTTCATGACCGCCGGTCTCATCCTGGCCGTGATGATCACGCCGATCGTCACTTCGCTGTCGCGGGAGGTGATCGCCACCGTCCCCAGCGCCCAGCGCGAGGCGGCGTACGGCATGGGCGCCACCCGGTGGGAGATGATCCGGGCGGCGGTGCTGCCGTGGAGCCGGGGTGGCATCGTCGGCGCGGTGATGCTGGGCCTGGGTCGGGCCATGGGCGAGACCATCGCCGTGGCCCTGGTGATCGGCTCCAACCCCCAGATCACCGCCGACCTGTTCGCCCCCGGCGATGCCATGGCTGCCGTCATCGTCAACCAGTTCGGTGAGGCGTCCGGCCTGTTCCGGTCGGCGCTCATCGGTCTGGGCGTGGTGCTGTTCGGCATCACCATCATCGTGAACGTCTCGGCGCGGGGCATCGTCAGCCGCTTCGACCGAAGGATCGCGGGGTCTTGACGTGACCGATGTCCTCGAACGTCAAGACGACAGCGAACGACTTCTCCTCGATGCCACCACGTCGCGGTCGCGCAAGGTGCGCAATTGCGTGGCCTCGATCTGGATGGTGGGGTCGCTCGTGGTCGCCATGGTCCCGCTGGCCTTCGTGATCGGCTATGTGGTGGTCAAGGGGATCGGGCTCATCAACGTCACGTGGTTCACCGAGGACATCCAGGCCCGCAGCCGCGAGGCCGGTGGCGGCATGGCGCCGGCCATCGTGGGCACCCTCCTGATCACCGGGGCGGCCACCCTCATGGCGGTGCCGCTCGGCATCCTCGGCGCCATCTACCTCAACGAGTACGGCGGCAAGGGTCGCACGGCCGGTCTCATCCGCTTCATGTCCGATGTCATGACCGGCGTGCCGTCCATCGTCATGGGTCTGTTCGTCTACACCGTCTTCACCCTCACCTTCGGGCTCAACGGCTTGGGAGGCGCCCTGGCGCTGGCGTGTCTGATGCTTCCGATCGTGATCCGTTCCACCGAGGAGATGCTGAAGCTCGTGCCCGACGAGCTGCGCGACGGCAGCTACGCGCTCGGCAACCGCAAGTGGCGAACGGTCACCACCGTGGTGTTGCCCGAGGCGTTCGGGGGCATCGTGTCGGGAGTCATGCTGGCCATCGCTCGCGCCGCCGGTGAGACCGCCCCCCTGGTGTTCACCATCGGTGCGGCCCGGGCCCTCAACCCGAACCTCCTCGATGGAGCCAACGCCGCTCTGTCGCTGCAGATCTTCAACAACTCCCAGTCGCCCTTCCCCGCGTCCCAGGACCGGGCCTGGGCGGCGGCGCTCACCCTCGTCGCCATCGTGTTCCTCTTCACCATCGCCGCCCGCGTCGTCTCGGCCCGGGTCGCCCGCCGCCACTCCGCCTGACGCCCATAGCCTCTGCCCTGTCGAACGCCGATCCCCCTCAACCCGACGAGGTCCCACCGATGTCCTCCGAAACTCAAGCCCCGGTGCAGCCTTCCGGCCCCTCTGCCATGACCACGCCGGTGGCCACGGCGCGGCCCGCGGCCACCGGCGCGGCCGAGGTGGTCTTCGACGTGAAGGGCCTCAACGTGTACTACGGGCCGTTCCGGGCGGTGCGCGATGTCGACATCCGGGTTCACCGCAACGAGATCACTGCGTTCATCGGGCCGTCGGGCTGCGGTAAGTCCACCGTTCTGCGCTGCTTCGACCGCATGAACGACCTCATCCCGTCGGCCCGGGTCGAGGGCACCGTGATGTACCACGGGGTCGATCTCTACGACCCTCGGGTCGATCCCGTCGAGGTGCGCAAGCGGGTCGGCATGGTCTTCCAGAAGCCCAACCCGTTCCCGAAGTCGATCTACGACAACGTGGCCTTCGGCCCGCGGCTCAACGGCAACAAGGAGAACCTCGACGACACCGTCGAGAAGGCTCTGCGGGGCGCCGCCCTCTGGGACGAGGTCAAGGACCGGCTGAAGAAGTCGGCCATGAGTCTCTCCGGCGGTCAACAGCAGCGGCTCTGCATCGCCCGGGCCATCGCCGTCGACCCCGAGGTCGTGCTGATGGACGAGCCGTGTTCGGCGCTCGATCCCATCGCCATGGCCCGCATCGAGGATCTGATGCAGGAGATCAAGTCTCGGTACACGATCATCATCGTGACCCACAACATGCAGCAGGCGGCGCGCGTGAGTGATCGCACGGCCTTCTTCACCACTGAGGTCAACTCCGAGAGCGACACCCGCACGGGGCTGTTGGTGGAGTACGACCGCACCGACAAGATCTTCTCGGCGCCGGCCGACGAGCGCACGGAGAACTATGTCACCGGCCGATTCGGCTGACGGCGTTCCGCTCCGAACGCAGTACGGAGCCGAACTGGAACAGCTGGCTCTCCAGGTGGAGCTCATGGGAGTCGTCGTCGACGACAATCTCGAGTCGATGCGCAGGGTTCTGCTCACCGGCGACGAGGAACTGGCGGCTCAGGCCGTTTCCGCCGCCGATCGCATCGACGCGATGAACGTCTCGCTCACCGAGCGCTGCTACGAGCTGTTGCGGCGCGAAGCCCCCGTGGCCGCCGGCCAGGCCCTCGACCGCATCAGCGACCATGCCGCCATACTGGGAGCCAGGATCCGTTACCTCATCACCGGTGATCCCAGCCATCTCGCCGCCGAGGTGCGGTGACGGCTCGTTCCGTCACCGGGTCATGTGCCGTCCCGTCCTCAGGAGCTGACCGTGCCCGAACAACGCAAGACCTTCCACGACGAGCTGGATGCGATCCGCGACGACATCGTCCGCCTCGCCGCCATGCTCGGTGAGTTCATCCCTCGCGGCACCGAGGCTCTCGTCACCAACGACATGCACGCCGCTCAGCAGCTCATCGAGAGCGACGACGAGGTCGACGCGCTCACCCTGCGCATCGAGGAGCAGTGTTATCACGTGCTGGCCTTGCAGCAGCCCATGGCCACCGACCTGCGCAGCATCGTCACCGCCCTGTGGCTCACCGCCGAGATCGAGCGCTCGGCCGACCTCATGGTCAACGTGGCCAAGGGGGCCCGTCGCATCTACGGGGCCGCCCTCGACCCCCGGGTGAGGGGGCTCATCGAGCGGATGGCCGACGAGGCGGCCCGGCTCTACACGTTGGCCGTCGATGCCTACGTCGAGCGCGATGCCGGCCTGGCGTCGGCCCTCGACGACATCGACGACACTCTCGATGGTCTGCACAAGGACTACATCGAGGCCATCTTCGAGTCGCATGCCGCCAGCAATCTCGACCTCCAGCAGGCGGTGCAGCTCGCGCTCATCGGCCGCTACTACGAGCGCATCGGCGACCACGCGGTGAACATCGGCCAGCGGGTCGAGTACATGGTGACCGGTTGGCTCCCCGAGCGCAGCGGGGCGGCACGCCTTCAGGCCCGCTCCGCGCTCAGTGATGAGGTCGAGATCGACGACGAGTCGTTGCGGCAGTTCCTCGACCGCAGCGTCGAGGGTTCGGGGTGACCGTTGCCGTCATCGGAATCACCCTCGCTGTGGTGCTCGCGGCCGTGACGGCCATCGTGACCGCGCGACTCGAACGGCGTCGGACCCTTGACGCGGTGCGCGGCATCATGGATCGGGCCGGGGTCACCACTTCAGAGCAGCCTGATGATCTGGGGTCGGCCCTGACGGCGCTCGAGCGCGCCATGGATGCCCGGCAGGGCGAGTTCGAGGGGGCGCGCTCGATGAGCGAGCTGTTCGAGGGGGCGCTCGACGGCCTCCCGCAGGGGGTCTTGATCATCGGTCCCGACGGGGCCGTGGTGGAGCGCAACGCCGCCGCCGTGGCGTTCGTCGGAGCCCGCCATTCCGACGCCCTGGTCGAGGCGGCGATCTCCGAACTGATCGAGGGTGCGCTCGAAGGGCTGCCCGACCGACGCGAGCTCGAGCTGTTCGGGCCTCCTCGACGGGTGCTGGTCCTCGACGTGGCCCCCATCGTCACCAAGTCGGGGAACGGCGCGGTGGCTCTCATCAACGACATCACCGAGCAACGTCGGCTCGAAGCGGTGCGGCGTGACTTCGTCGCCAACATCAGCCACGAGCTCAAGACCCCCGTCGGGGCCATCGGTCTGCTGGCCGAGACCCTGCTCGGCGAAGACGATCCCGAGGTCGCGGCCCGCCTGGCCGGACGGGTCCAGTCCGAGTCGCTCCGCGTCGGTCGAACCATCGAGGACCTGCTGGAGCTCTCGCGCATCGAGACCTCATCGGTGCTGCAACCCGACGAGGTCGCTCTCGTCGAGATCATCGGTGAGGCGGTGAGCCGCATCCAGCCGGCCGCCGAGCAGGCCGGGATCGCGCTCGACGCGAGTGGCGTGGACCGGGGGGTCGAGGTCCGCGGCGACGCCCGACAGCTCACCTCGGCGGTCAGCAACCTGCTCGACAACGCGATGAAGTACTCCGATACCGGCTCTTCGGTGGAGATCGGGGCCCACCTCGGCGACGACGGTCGTGTCGCCATCTCGGTGTCCGACCATGGCATCGGGATTCCCAAACGTGATCTCGAACGCGTCTTCGAACGCTTCTATCGGGTCGACCAGGGTCGGAGCCGCCAGACCGGAGGCACCGGTCTGGGGCTGGCGATCGTGCGTCATGTCGCCGCCAACCATCACGGAACGGTGGAGGTCGAGTCGGAGCTCGGCGAGGGTTCCACCTTCACTTTGCGTATCCCCGCCACGTCCCTGCCTGATGCTTCCCCCTCGATTGAACTGGAGTCCGACCGATGACCAGCATGCCGTCCGTCCTTGTCGTGGAAGACGAGGACTCGTTCATCGATGCCCTCACCGTCGGGCTCACCCGCGAGGGCTTCAAGGTGAGCATCGCCCGTGACGGGGCCGAAGCCCTCGACCTGTTCGACGACATCCAGCCCGACCTCGTCCTGCTCGACGTGATGCTCCCCAAGGTGTCGGGCCTCGACGTGTGCCGTGAGCTGCGGGCCCGGTCGTCGGTGCCCATCATCATGGTCACGGCCAAGGGCGCCGAGATCGACACCGTCGTGGGCCTCGAGGTCGGCGCCGACGACTACGTGACCAAGCCGTACCGGCTACGCGAGCTGGTGGCGCGGATGCGGGCGGTGCTGCGGCGTCACCCGGCGGATCCGGTGCCGGTGCTCGTCGGTGTGGGCGACGACGTGGTGTCGGTGGGGGACGTGAGCCTCGATCACCAGCGTCACGAGGTGGTCATCCGGGGTGAGGACGTGCGCCTCCCGCTCAAGGAGTTCGAACTCCTGGCCATCCTGCTCGAGAACGCCGGTCGAGTGCTCACCCGCGACACACTGATCGACCGAGTCTGGGGCGCCGACTACGTGGGCGACACGAAGACGCTCGACGTCCACGTGAAGCGCCTCCGGGCCAAGGTCGAACCCGACCCTGCCGCACCGAGCTGCATCGTCACGATCCGGGGGCTGGGCTACAAGTACGACGTGCCCCGAGGCTGAGCCGGGGCTCGGCCCCGCGGTGGCCGGCCACTTCTAGCATGGAGGCGGTGAACTCCCCGTTGCTGCCCGCGCCTCCACCCCCGCCGGGTGGCCCTACGATCCGGGACCCGCGGAAACCGTGGGCGGTCTCGCCGTTCTCGCGTTTGGCCCGGGCCCACGCCTTCGGAGTGGCGGGTGACGCGCTGTTCGCCATCGGCCTGGCCGGGTCGGTGTTCTTCTCCCTCGACTTCGACTCGGCGCGATGGCGGGTGGCGCTGTACCTGGTGCTCACCATCGTCCCGTTCGCGGTGGCCGCGCCCTTCATCGGCCCGGCCCTCGACAGGATCAGGGGCGGTCGCCGTTGGATCATCGTGGCCTCGATGGTGTTGCGGGCGCTGCTGTGCGTGCTGGTGGTCCGCTACCTCGACACGGTGCTCTTCTATCCCGGCGCCTTCGGGATCCTGGTGCTCGGGAAGGTGTACACGATCTCGAAGAGCGCGGTGGTGCCGGGCACGGTGCACAACGACACCGAGCTGGTCGAGGCCAACTCCAAGCTCACGGTGCTCTCGGCGTTGGCCGTGGTGGTGGCGGCGGTGCCGGGGGGCATCCTGCTGGCCCTCGGTGGCTCGCGGTGGACGGTGGGCCTGGCGGCTGTCGCCTTTGCGGTGGCTGCGGCTTTCGCGTTCAAGTTGCCCCCCACCACCGTGGCCGACGAGCCCCCCGGCGAAGCGGAGCGCGAGGAGCTCCGCAGTGCCGGCATCTTCCTGGCCGGCACGGCGATGGCCGTCATCCGGGGTGTGGTGGGTTTCCTGGCGTTCATGCTGGCCTTCGCCTTCAAGGACTCGGGGGCGCCGCTGTGGTACCTCGGGGTGGTGGCGGCCACGGCCCAGGTCGGGTTCCTCGTGGGTGCAGTCGTCGCGCCCCGCCTGCGTCGTCTGCTCACCGAGGAGAGGATCCTGGTGGGGGCCTTGGTCATCACGGCCGTCGCCGGCACCCTCACCGCACTCGTGGGCGGCCTGCTCGGTGCCGCGGTGATGTCGATGGTGGTGGGTGCGACCGGTTCGTCGTCCAAGCAGGCTTTCGACTCGATCGTGCAGCGCGACGCGCCCGACGCCAACCGAGGTCGTTCGTTCGCCCGCTTCGAGACACGGTTCCAGATGGTCTGGGTGTCCGGTGCCCTCATCCCGATCGTGGTGTCGGTGCCCATCACGCTGGGGTTCGCGCTCGTGGCCGTCTCGGCGACCATCACCCTGGTCTGGTACCTCGTGGGTCTGCGCCGCATTCGCCAGGGCCGCGTCCCTGTCCGTCGTCAGGGCTGGCGCCGCCGGCCGCTGTACGGACCCACCCGTCCGGGGAACACCGATGGTGCCCCGCCGGCACCGCCGGTGACCGAGACCGCGCGGGTCGAAGCTCAGGCTCCATCCGGTGGCACCGAGGACGCCGACCCGGTCGCGACCGCTGGTCGGGGGGGGACCGGTGTCGTGTCCAGTGATCAGGCCGAGGTGGTCGATCCGACGCTCATCGACATCGATCGCACCATCGTCGGCCCCCGGCCGGCCGCCGTCGATGGGGGAGGCCCACGAGCGCATGACCCCGCCGAAGCCGACCCGGCCAGGCGCTGGATGCGGCCGACGCCACCGTCGACCCCACCCGCTCCGACCCGACCGGTGCCCGCCGGCCAGGGCCTGCTGTTCGGACCCGACGCGTGGCACGAGGAAGCCGCCTCGGAGTCGTCGCCTCTCGCCGACGTCGACGACGACGCCGGGCCGCCGACCGCCGGGTGTTGACCTACTGCTCGGGCAGGTCGATGCGGGCCAGCCAGAGACCGGGGGCGCCGAGCTCGGCCGGCGTGGGCAGTGTGCGTTCCGACTCCCACAGGCGGGAGAGGCCGTCGGCGCCGGCTCGTTCGGTGACGCCGGCAACGAAAGCCGAGCCGCGGTCGTAGGAGGCCTGGGTGAGCTCGAGGCCGAAGAGGCGCTCGACGAACCGGTCGGAGGCGTCGGCGTCGACCCGGCGGCGACGCAGGGCCTCGCTGAGCATGGGGTAGTCGCCGATGAGACCTCGGCCGATCTGGTCCATCACGTGGTCGACGTAGCCGACGACGGCGCTCACGAGGGTCTCGAGCCGGGGCAGAAGCTCGCGTTGCGCGGGGGATTGGATGGCCCCGAGGAGGACCTCGGGGTCGCCGAAGAGCGATGTCTGGATGTCGGCCATCGAGGTCGGATCGGAGACGTCGATGGACCCCAGTCGGTTCTCGAGGGCGTTGGCGTCGGGTTCGAAACCGCCGGCATAGGCGCGGATCAGACCGTCGAGGCGGGTCCGGACGTGAGGGATGCGCAGCACCGTGTGGGTGGCGACCTCCTGGAGGCATACCCAGAGCCGGAGGTCGTCGGGCGGGAGGCTCCACTGCTGGCCGAACTCGTCGACGTTGGCGACCACCACCACGAGCTCGTCCGAGGGGGACCGGGGGATGGGCAGGTCGTACTGCCCGAACGACCGCCGGGCCAGGTGCCCGACCATCGACCCCGCCGTCATCCCCAACATCATGGGTCCGACCATCTGCAACAGCGGGGCCATGAAGCCCAGGGGGTCGGACTGGTCGGGGGTGGGAGGAGGCTGGTCGGGGTCGTGGAGGGCGCCGGCGAGGGTCTCGAACATGGGCCTCCAGGCATCGAGGGTGGCGGTCACCCACTGGGTGCGCGTCACCGGGGTGATGCTGATGCCCTTTCCCGTGCCGGACACGGCGAGCCCGGTGGTGGCCCCCACCTGGAGCTCGGCGACCCTGGCCAGTTGCTCGATCTTGATGCGCTCGAGAGGGTCGACGTTGGCTTCCTGGCCTCCGTCGGTGGCCACGGTGTGGGCCAGTTGGCGGGCGGCGTCCCAGCCCACGGGTCCCTGTTGGGAGAAGAGCCGGGCCAGGTCCCCGAAGATGGGCATGCCCTCGAAGGGGTTCCCGCTTCCACCCGAGCCGAACGGGTCGTTGCCGGGTACGTCGGGGGGTTCGGGGCTCACGGGAACCAGGCTAGGCCTCACCTGCCCCGACGCCGCCCCGCGTGATGCGGACGGGGGTCGGGGCGGGCATGATAGGTGGAGTGGGAGCGATCGTCGTGGTCACGGGGGCCGGGGGACCCGTGGGTCGACAGGCCATCGCCACGATCGCGGCCGACCCGGGGGTCTCGCGGGTGGTGGCCGTCGACGTGGCCCTCGACCCGGCGGCGCGGGTGCACGGGGTCGGCGGGGCCGATGTGCGGGTGGCCCCCTTCGCTCTGGACGATCCTCGGCTGGCGATTGCGCTGGCGGGGGCGTCGGTGCTGGTGCACCTGGGTCCGGTGTCGGGCCCCGAGCTCGATGGTACGGGCGGTACCGGTGTGGATCTCGATGGGTTCGCTTGCCTGCTCGACGTGGTCGAGGCGGTGGGCTGCGTCGACCATCTGGTGGTGTTGTCCAGCGGGCTGGTGTACGGGTCGCGTGACGACAACCCGGTGCCGTTGACCGAGACTGCGGCCGTGCGGCCTCATCCCCGGGTGGGTATGGCGGTGGCCAAGGCCCGCCTCGAGACGATGGCGGGCGCGTGGGCGTTCGACCATGGTGCGACGTGCACGATCCTGCGGCCGAGCCTCGTGGTGAGCGCGAGCAACGGTCGTTGGTTGTCGAGATCGCCGTGGTCGACGACGGGTCTGCAGGTTCGGGGGGTGGAGCCTCCGGTGCAGTTTCTGCACGTCGACGATCTGGCCGCGGCGGTGGGGGTGGTGCTGACCACCAGGGTGGAAGGGGCGGTGAACGTGGCCCCGGATGGTTGGCTGGCCGCCCACCAGCTGCGGGCCCTCAAGGGCCCCACATGGCGGCTCCGACTCCCTCGTCGCACGGCCTACACGTTGGCTAGCGTCGGGCTACTGCTCGGATCCGGTCGGGGGAGCCCCGACGAGTTGCTGGCCGGCACCGGGCCTTGGGTGTTGGCCAACGACCGGCTCCGGGCGCTCGGCTGGGAGCCCGGGTACACCAGTGCCGAAGCGTTCGTCGAGGCTGACACCGGGGGCCCATGGGCCCGGTTGACCCCGCGCCACCGCCAGGCCATCGCCCTCGGCGCCGGGGTTTCGGTGGTGCTGGGGGGACTCGGCGTCGTGGCCGGTCTGGTGTTCCGGCGACGCCGGCGGCGCCCTCCTACGGCGCGTCGGCCAGGGTGACGGTGGCCAAGCCCCGCTCGGCGCCCCGCGCGTAGCTGACGGCGGCGACGTCGCCCGGACGCATGTCGCGCACCGTGACCGCCAGCGCCGACATGGACCGCACCGGCTGGTCGTTGATGCCGGTCACCACGTCGCCGGCGCGCAGACCGGCCCGGTCGGCCGGACCGCCCGGTGTGACCTCCTCGACGGTCACGCCTCTCTGCCCGAGCACGGCCACGCGTTCTCCGTCGAGATCGTTGCCTTGGACACCGAGCCAGCCGTAGTGGGTCGAGCCGGAGGAGACGAGGTCGTCGGCGGCGCGACGGGCCAGGCTTATCGGCGTGGCGAACTGGGTGGCTCCGGCCGCCGCGGTGGCTCCGACCGTCGCGTCCCGGCCGTTCCCGGGCTTCGAACTGCCGCGGTCGGCGTCGTGGGGGAGGAGGAGCCCGACCACGGCGCCGCTCCCGTTGCACAGCACGGTACCGGGGCGAGAGGGCGGGGACGACGCGAGCGCGGCGCGGATGAGGCCGTGTCGGGTCAGTTCGGTGCTGTCGACGCGCCATCCGGTGCCGGTGATCACCCCGGACTCCGCCGAAGGAGTGCTGGTGGGATCGGCCGAGAGGCTGACAGCCATGGTTGGCTCGCCTTCCGCCACGTCGTAGTCGGCCAGTACCGCGGCCGTGAGCCCTTCGGCCTCGACCTTCACCACTGCCACGCCGCTGACCGGATCGCGGCCGATGAAGGTGCCCGGCAGGTTCCGTCCGTCGGCCAGGGTGACCGTGAGGATGTCGGCTTCAGTGATCGCCGGCGCGGTGGTGAGCAGGTGTCCGTCCGATCGGTACACGACAGCGGTGGCGGAGGCCTGCTCGTCTCCTCGGTCGATGTCGAGGCGGGCCAGGGCCGGGGCCAGCGCCGTGGCCACGGTGGGATCGGGAGGTGGTTCTGCCACCGCCTGATCGTCGACGGTGGTCGAGTCGCTGGTCCCGATGGGGCCAACCGCTGCGACCAGGCCCAGGGCCACGACCACGACGGCCGCGGCCGACACCAGCACGATGCGTTGACGGGCATTGCGCGAAGCCGTTCCGGTGGGCGGCCGGGACCCGGATGGTGCTGGGTCCGGATCGACTGAACCGTCGGGTCTCGCTCGCAGTTCCGAGGGATGGCGCCAGAGTCGGTCTTCGGGTGGGAGAGGGGGAAGGAACCCGTCCGCGTTCTCGGACTCGTCGTCGGGCACCATGGTCGCGGAGCGTACCGGTGACATCCGGACCTGTGGACGCGCCCCACTACGATGCCGGCGTGACCGTGCCCGACCCCGACACCGACGACTGGGTCGGTCTGACCCGTGAGGCGCTCGATGTGCAGAAGGCGGTCGAGTGGGTGGCCCGGCCCGGGTGCGGCGCGGTCGTCGTCTTCAGCGGCTTGGTCCGCGACCACGCCGAGGGCACGGTCGGCGTGACCCACATCGACTACGAGGCCTGGGCCGAGCAGGTCGTGCCCAGGTTGGCTGCCGTGGCCACCGAAGCCCGCCACCGGTGGCCCGACACGGGCCGGGTGGTGCTTTGGCACCGCGACGGCCGGGTGGCGTTGAGCGAATCGTCAGTGGTCGTGGCCGTGTCCACCCCTCATCGGGGCTCGGCGTTCGCCGCCGCCGAGTTCTGCATCGACACGTTGAAGGCCACCGTGCCGATCTGGAAGAAGGAGTACTTCGCCGGTGGCTCGGCGTGGGCGAGAGGCGCGCAGCACATCACCGGCATCGCGTCGGTTTCACCAGGATCCGCAGTGTCGACGGTCGGGGACGGGCGATGAGCAACATCGGGTTCTTGTTGATCGTCGTCGTCATCAGTATGGTTGGTTCGTTGTTCCTTTGGCTCCGGCACCGCAAGCCGACGACCTTCATGTCGAGTGTCGACGAGTTCCAAGAGGAGATGCGCGCCCTCGGCCGTGACGCGGACGACGCGGCGGCGTCGGGCCGTCGGGGAGGATGGCCGCGTCCCGTCGCCCCGCCCCCGAGCCGGATGCCGCCACCGCGAGGCCGACCCGAGCAGAGCGACGACGACGACGAGGGTGGAGGGCGGTAGCTCTGGCACGCGACCTGGCCATCGACCTGGGCACCGCCAACACGCTCGTGTACGTGCGCGGTGAGGGCATCGTGCTCAACGAGCCTTCCGTCATCGCCCTCAACAGCCGCACCCAAGATGTGCTGGCGATGGGGCACGAGGCCTGGCAGATGATCGGCCGGACGCCCAGCTACATCGTGGCGGTGCGGCCGCTGCGCAAGGGGGCCATCACCGACTTCGAGGTCACGCAGCGCATGATCCGCCTCCTGTTGCAGCGCGTGGGAGTCAACCGCTTCAACCGTCCTCGGGTGGTGATCTGCGTGCCGTCGGCCATCACCGCAGTCGAGCAGCGGGCGGTCACCGAGGCGGCTCGGCGGGCCGGAGCCGCCGAGGCCCATCTCATCGAGCAGCCCATGGCGGCCGCGATCGGGGCCGGACTCCCGATCAACGAGCCGCTCGGCAGCATGGTCATCGACATCGGTGGCGGCACCTCCGAGGTGGCGCTCATCTCTCTCGGAGGAGTGGTCGCGCTCGAGGCGGTTCGGGTCGGCAGCTTCGACATCGATGCCGCGGTCCAGACCTACATCCGTCGCGAGTACGGCATCGCCATAGGTGAGCGGACGGCGGAGGAGATCAAGGTGACCATTGGTTCGGCCTGGCCGACCGAGAACGAGTTCGCCGCCGAGGTGCGTGGTCGCGAGCTCATGAGTGGGCTGCCGAAGACGGTGATCCTCACCGCCGAGGAGGTCCGTGATGCCATCGACGATCCGGTCTCGGCCATGGTCGACGCCGTCATCGCCTGTCTCGGCCAGGCCCCACCCGAGCTGGCCCAGGACCTCATCGGGCAGGGCATCCATCTGGTCGGGGGCGGGGGAATGCTCCGCGGCCTCGATCTGCGCCTCGAGGCCGAGACCGACATCCCGGTACACCTCGTCGAGCTGCCGTTGGAGTCGGTCGTGCTCGGCGCCGGGCATTGTGTCGAGTCCTTCGACCAGCTCCGGGTGATGTTCATGGAGTGACGCTTCGGTGATCGCCCTTTCACCGAAGCGCGGCGGGTGGTCCTGTCGATGACGACGCGTCAGGTGACGACGCGACCGACGAGTGACGACCTCGAATCATGGAGATGACGTGGTGGCGGGCCGGCCCCCCATGCGGGGCACCTATGCCGTGAGGTCCTCGGCGGCCTGGCGGACCTGCCAGTCGCGATCGTCGCGGGCGCGAGCGAGGGCCGCCTCCACCTCGGGCCCGTCGAAGGGGGCGAGGGCGATGGTGGCGCGCCGGCGCACCGTGGCCTTGTCGGTCGTGGCCGCGAGGATCGCCGAGAGGCCGGCGGGATCACCGATCGAACCGAGCGCCGCGACCGCGGCCTCGCGGCAGAGCGCATCCGGATGCTCCGTGGCCAGATCGCTGAGCCGGGTCACGACCCCGTCGGGGGCCGGCAGCCTTTCCCCGCAAACGAAGGAGGCGGTCTCGACGACGGTCGGGTCGGGATCGTCGAGCAACGCCAGGATCCGCTCGTCGACCGCCTTTTCGCCTCGGTGCGCACCGGCGGCCTCTTCGACCGCCCGTCGGCGGACACTGCGGTCGGGGTCGTCGAGGGCGTCCAGGAGCTCGCCGACGGTGAGCGCGCCGCCTCGTACCAGGGCGCCCAGAGCGGTGCCTCGGACGCCGGGGTCAGGGTCGTGGAGGAACGAGCGCGCTTCAGCGACGTCGCCTCTGTGTCCGGCAAGAGCGGCACTGCGTCGGCGCGCGAGGTGGTCGGCTAGCGTTCGTCCGGAGGGGGCTGTCCCGGCCGGCTCCGATGCAGCATCGGCGTCGTACATCTCCGTAGTGGACCACGAATGACCGAACTGCGCCCACCCACCAAGCGTCAGCTCCAGGCCGCCCAGACCCGGGAGCGCATGCTCGCGGCGGCGTCGGACGTGTTTGCCGGGCAGGGCTACCGGGGCGCCACGGTGGGGGCCATCACCGATGCCGCGGGGACCGCACACGGCACGTTCTACCTGTACTTCCGCAACAAGGACGATGCCTTCACCCAGGTGCTCGAGGCGGTCACGGCGCAGATCCTGATTCACCCCGAGATCGGCCCCGACGCCAGCCGTCGGGCCCGCACCGAGGTCATGGTGCGCAGCTACATCGGTGTGCTGGCCGACCACCCGGGCCTGTACCGGGCCCTCCTCGAGGGGATGTTGCAGAGCCCCACCATCGAGGAAGTGTGGCTGGCGATGCGCGCGGAGTTCGTGAGCCGCATCACCGCGGGCATCGAACGGGTGGTGGCCCGGGGTGAGATGCGGGCCGTCCCCGACAGCCAGCAGGCGGCACGGGCGCTGGTGTCCATGTGCGAATGGCATGCGTTCGTGGCCCTCGGCCGTGGCCACGTGAAGCCGAGTTCGGCCGATGTGGAACAGGCCATCGACACGGTCAGCGAGTTGTGGACCCGCGCCACCTGGGGTTCGAGCGAGTCCTGAGCCCCACTGCGGCGCTCCGCGCCGCCATTTTCACAGCGCGTTGTTGAGGACGATGACGGCGAGCACCACGAACAGGGCGAGGCTGACGGCGGCCACGACGCCGAGGGTGACGAGAAGGAGGATCAGCCCGATGGCGGAGTGGATGCGTTTGGAGCTGGTCGGCTCGATCTGTTCGACGACCGGTTCGAAGTCGTTGTCGGCGCTCAACGGCGGGCTCCTCGCGAGTGCGGCCCTGGTGTGCTCTTCACGGGTCTCCGTGGCAGGCTGAGCGGTCTCGTCCCCGGTCCGGAGCAGTACGTCGTCATGGACACCGCAGATCCGACTGTACTGCCGCCGCCGCCGGGAGGTCCGCCGGCCGAGCCCGATGCTGAAGTCGCGCCCGGTCGTCGGCCGTGGTCGGCGCGACGCAAGTGGTTCTTCTTCATCTGGATGGCGGCAGTGGCTGCGGTGGCGTCGGCGGGGTTCTTGTGGAACCTGCCGTATTACACGCTGTCGCCGGGCTCGGCCCGCGACACCGAGCAGTTCATCACCATCTCGGGTGCGCCCACCTTCTCGGATCAGGGGGGTGTGATCGACTACCTGACCGTGTCGGTGAAGCAGGCCACGCCCGCCGATCTGCTGCTGGCGTGGGTCGACCCTGCGGTCGAGGTGGTCGAGGCCGAACAGGTGCTGGGCAAGCAGTCGCCGGACGAGAACCGCGAGTTCAATCTGCAACTGATGGCCACCTCCAAGGACGCGGCCACCTATCAGGCGTTGCGCCGCATGGGCTTCGAGATCCCGATCTCGGGTACGGGGGCGGTCATCTCCTCGGTCAACGAGAGCGTGCCGGCGGCGGCGGAGCTGGCGCGTGGCGACGTGGTGGTGAGCGCGAACGGCGAGCCGGTGGTTGTCAACCAGGACCTGATCCGGCTCGTGTCCGGTCTCCCCGCCGGCACCGTGGTCGAGCTGGGGATCCAACCGTTTCAGGGTGGCGACTCCCGTCCGGTGAGCGTCGAACTGGTGGCCCGACCCGAGGACCCCACCCGTTCGATGATCGGCATCTCGACCTTCACCCGCGATCTGAGCTTCGAGTTCCCGGTGGATGTGTCGATCGACTCGGGACGGGTCGGCGGTCCGTCGGCCGGGTTGGCCTTCACCCTCGGGATCCTCGATGCGTTGACCCCCGAGAGCCTCACCGGGGGAACGCGGGTCGCCGCCACCGGCACCATGGAGCTCGACGGCTCGGTGGGGCTGGTGGGCGGGGTGCACCAGAAGGTGGTGGCCGCCCGGGAGGAGGGTGTCGACCTGATGCTGGTGCCCTCGGCGGAGGTCGATGAGGCCCGTACGTACGCCGGCGATCTGCGGGTGGAACCGGTCGACGACCTCGACATGGCGCTGCGGGTGTTGGCCACGGTCGGCGGTGGCGACGCGGTGCTGCCCCCGCCGTCCACGGCCGCTCCGGTCGGCTGAGGTTCGCTCGGCGCTTCGCCGCATCACTCAGCGGCGCCCGTCGCGTCGGTACCATCCGGCCGTGGCCAAGGACTCGGGTTCCCCTGTCGATCCGGACGACATCATCAAGCGGTCGTTCACCACGGTCCGCCGGGGCGCCGACCCGCTCGAGGTGCAGCGGTACCTGCTCGAGCTGGCCAACCAGCTCCGGACTGGTCGCGAGCGGGAGGCCGTGCTGGCGGCGCAGCTACGAGAGGCCGACCAGCGGGCCACCCCCATCGAGAACCTCGACCCGAGCCGACTCACGGCCCTGTTGGGCGAGGAGACGGTGCGGGTGCTCGATGCCGCCCGAATTGCGGCCGCCGAGATCCGGGCCAAGGCCGAGGAGAACGTGGCTCGCATGCTGCGCGAGGCCCGTGACGAGGCTCAGGCCATGCGCAACGACGCCGAGACCGTGCTGTTGCGGCGCACCGAGGAGGCCGAGGCCGAGGTGGCTCGCATCCAGGCTTCGGCCGACGGCGTGCGGGAGCAGGCCGAGCTCGACGCCGAGGGGATCCGTCGCGACGCCACAGCCGTTCGGGTCCAGGCCGAGCTCGATGGTGAAGCCATCCGCGAGGAGGCGGTCCACGTCCGTGAGCAGTCGCAGGACGATGCGGCGGCCCGGGTGGAAGAGGGCCGGCTCGAGGGCCGGGAGATGGTGGCCGAGGCCCAGCGGGTGCGTCAGCGGATGCTCGACGACCTGTCGCGACGCCGCAAGTTGCTGCGCCAACAGATCGAGCAACTCCAGGCCGGCCGCGATCGTCTGGCCGCGGCCTACGACGTGGTGCGCGAGACGCTCGAGGTGGCCACCGAGGAGCTGAAGGTGGCGTTGCCGGAGGCGAAGTTGGCGGCGGAAGCGGCCGCGCTACGCGCCACCGAGGACGACGAGGCGGCCTTCGCCGCCGAGGTGGAGGCTGCGACGCGCGATGGTGAGGCCGCGGCCAGCGGCGAGGCCGACCTGTCGGTCGCGAGCGATGCCATGGCGGAAGGGGAGGACGAGGGGGACGAGCAGTCGATGGCGGGCGCCGACGCGGCCGGAGACGACGATGTCGACGAGGCGCCGGACCCCATTGCGGTGGCTCCCGATCCGCCTGAGGGTCGTCTCTCGAGCTCGGTGAAGGTGGTGCGTACCGGCAGCGCCCAGCGTACGGCCGCCATCTTCGCCCGCCTCCGCGACGACGACCCGGCCGCCGCGTCCGCAGTGGTCCCGCCGCCGACGGCCGCCACCGCCGACGCCGAGGTGATGACCGACGAGCCCACCGAGAGCCACGACGCCGAGGACGGTGCTGAGCTCGAACCGGCCTCGGGCCGAGCCGCGACGCTGGCCGAGTTGGAGAAGACCCTCTCGCGTCAGTTCAAACGCGACCTCTCTGACGAGCAGAACGAGCTGCTCGATGCCATGCGCCGCCAGAAGGGCACGCCCATGGCCACCGGCGCATTGCCTACACCCCGTGAGCAGGTCGAGCGCTATGGCGCCCTGGCCCTGCCGGTGTTGGCCGACGCCGCCGAGGCGGGGGCCGAGCACGGCCCCGGGGCTGTTCCGGCGGAGCCGGTTGCGGTCGACGAACTGGCGGCGGGCCTGGCCGAGGAACTGGTGTTGCCGTTGCGGGAGCGCATCGAGAAATGCTTCGACGAGGCCGGGGGTGACCGTGACGATCTGGCTGATCGCATCCGGGCCTGCTACCGCGACTGGAAGTCTCAGCACGTGGATCTGCCCGTGGCGGCGGCGGTGCTGGCCGCAGCGGCCCTCGGGTCGGGTGACCCGACCGGGTAGTTCCGTTCGGGTGGCCGACCGCTCTTGGGCCCGACCTGACCGGCCTTGGTTCGGGCCGCGCTCCGTGAACGGCGGAAATCACCCGTAGGCTGCGGAACGATGCGCGTCCCCACTGACATGCCCAGCCGCCGCCGCCGTACCTCGGGCCGGGGGCGGGTGATCTTCCTCGTCGTCTTCGCCGTGCTGTTTTTCCTGGCCCTCTCGTTGCGGGGTATCGCCGGCTTCTGGACCGACTTCCTGTGGTTCGACTCCCTGAACCTGGCGTCGGTGTTCACCGGCATCCTGGGGGCGAAGATCGCCCTGGCCGCGTTGTTCACGCTCGCCTTCTTCGTCCTGTGCTTCATCAGCCTCACCGTGGCCGACCGCCTCGCCCCGAAGTTTCGTCCGCAGGGGCCCGAGGACGAACTTTTGAACAAGTACCACGCCGCCGTCGGGCGCCGGGCCGGGTTGGTGCGCGCCGGCGTCTCGGTGCTGTTCGCCCTGGTTGCCGGGGTGGGCATGTCGGCCGAGTGGAACCAGTGGTTGTTGTTCCGCAACGGGGGCAACTTCGGCATCAACGACGCCACCTTCAACACCGATGTGGGCTTCTACGTGTTCAAGTTGCCCTTCTACTCGACGGTCGTGAACTGGTTGTTCGCATCCGGGGTGATCATCTTGATCATCACGGTGGTCGCTCATTACATCAACGGCGGCATCCGGGTCCAGGCTCCGATCCAGCGGGTCACCCCGCAGGTGAAGGCCCACATCTCGGTGATCCTGGGGTTGTTGGCGCTGGTCAAGGCGGCGGACTACTGGCTTCAGCGGTTCGCCCTCACCACGTCGACACGCGGCACGGTCAACGGCGCCACCTACACCGACGTCAACGCCCAGCTCCCGGCCATCTACCTGCTGCTCTTCATCGCTGTTTTGTCGTTCTTCTTGTTCATCTACAATATCTGGCGGCGGGGGTGGGTGCTCCCGGTCATCGCCGTCGGCCTCTGGGCGCTGGTGTCGGTGATCGCCGGGGTGGCCTACCCGGCGTTCGTCCAGCGGTTCACGGTGGAGCCGGCCGAGTCCGGGGTGGAGGCGCCCTACATCGCCAACAACATCGAGGCCACGCGTCAGTCCTTGGGGCTCGACGCGGTGACGACGCGTCCCTTCGACTACACCCAGGACCAGGCGCAGACCACGCAGGCGGTGAACGACAACCCGGGCACCATCCGCAACGTCCGGTTGCTCGATCCCGCGATCGTCCTGCCCACCTTCCAGCGTCTCCAGAGCCAGGTGGCGTCGTATCAGTTCAACGAGCTCGACGTCGACCGGTACCGCATCACCTCGCCGGACGGCACGGTGGCCGACACCCAGGTGATTCTCGGAGCCCGAGACCTGAACGTCGACGGCATCCCCCAGCAGTCGTGGGAGGGGCGACATCTCGCCTACACCCACGGCTACGGCGTGGCCCTGGCCCCGGCCAACGCCACCACTCCCGAGGGCCGTCCGAGCTTCCTGATCCAGAACGTCCCCACCGACTTCACCCCAGAGGGGGCGATCAACAACGTCACCCTCGACCGACCGCAGATGTACTACGGGGAGAAGCTGCCGGGCTACGCCATCACGGGTGCCACCCGCGACGAGATCAACTTCTCCGTCGGCGGGCAGACCCAGACCACCCGCTACGACGGGGCCGGCGGCGTCGAGCTCAGCTCCTGGCTGCGCAAGGCGGCGTTCGCGGCTCGGTTCGGCGACTGGAACCTGTTGATCTCCAACTTCGTGACGCCTGAGTCGCGGATCGTGTTCCAGCGCGACGTCAACGAGCGGGTGCGGCAGGTGGCGCCGTTCCTCGACTTCGATGCCGACCCCTACCCGGTGCTCACCAACGGTCGCATCGTGTACATCTTCGACGCCTACACCACCTCCGACCGCTACCCGAATGCCCAACAGGCCGACATCAGCAACATCGCCTCCACCGGCGGGTTGGCCAACCAGCGCTTCAACTACGTGCGCAACTCGGTGAAGGGCATCGTTGATACCTTCGACGGCACCGTGAAGTTGTACGTCGTCGATCCGTCCGATCCGATGGCCGCCGCCTACGAGCGGGCGTTCCCGGCCCTGTTCGAGGACGGTTCGGAGTTCCCGCAGGAGCTGAAGCCGCACTGGCGCTACCCCGAGGACCTGTTCCGGGTGCAGACCAACGCGTGGACCCGCTACCACATCTCCGCTCCGGCCGAGTTCTACGAGCGCACGGCGGCGTGGTCAGTGGCCCAGGACCCGGGCACGGCCCCCGCGGGTGGGGGGGGTTCCACCACCCAGATCGTGCCGGGCCAGGGAGTGGTGCGCACCCGCGAGTCGCGCATCGATCCGTACTACATGCTGTTGAAGCTGCCGGGGGAGGAGCGCGAGAAGTTCGTGTCGCTGCGGCCCTTTGTTCCGTTCGCCGAGGACGACTCCAAGCTGGTGCTCACCGCGTTCATGGTGGCGTCGTCGGACCCCGAGGACTACGGCAAGATCACCGTGTTCCAGATGCCCGACGGCACCAACATCGACGGCCCGTCGATCGCCAACGCCAACATCCTGGCCAACCAGGTGGTGTCAACGCGGATCAGCCTCCTCAACACCCAGGGCTCGCAGGTGAAGCTGGGCAACATGTTGCTGGTGCCGATCAACAACTCGATCCTGTACGTGCGCCCGTTCTATGTGGCGTCGGACAACAACCAGGTTCCCGAGCTACGCGAGGTGATCGTGGTGTTCGGTCAGCAGGTCGTGATGAAGCCCACGTTGAGAGAGGCGCTGAGGACCCTGTTCCCCGGCGCCGATCCGCAGACGTTCGAGGATGCGGCGGTGCCGGGCTCCCCCCCGACTCCGGGCACGCCGAGCCTGCCCCTTGATCCGCTGACGCCGACCCCGCCCGCGCCACCGACGGGCAACGAGACCGTCGACCAGTTGCTGGCCCAGGCCGCCACGCTGCTCACCGCCGCCGAGGCCAACCTGCGGGCCACCGGCGACCTCGGGGCGTACCAGGCGGCAGTGAAGTCGGCCGCCGAGCTGTTGGCCCAGGCCCAGGCCCTGGCCCTGGTCGGAGGCGGCGGCGGCACCACCACACCGCCGACGACCACTCCGGACGGTTCGGTGCCGTCGACGACGAGCACGATCCCGGGGGCCACCACCACTTCGGGGTCGGCGCGGCCCCCGACCCGGCTCCTCTCGTTCGCCGGTTCGTAGGGGTTCGCCGCCCCCGACCGCTGGAGCTACTCCTCCACGAAGGAGTGCTCGCCCGAACCGGCCAGGACGTGCTTGAGGATCTTGCCGCTGGGGTTGCGGGGTAGCGCCTCGGCGCGCAGTTCGATCGACACCGGCACCTTGTATCGGGCCAGCGTCTCGGCGCAGAAGGCCTTCAGCTCATCGGCGGTGACCGTCGCGCCCGGGCCGAGCACCACGATGGCACCGACCTCCTGGCCGAGCACGTCGTGGTCGATGCCGATGACGGCGGCTTCGGCCACGTCGGGGTGCTCGTCGAGGCGGTTCTCGATCTCGTAGGGGTAGATGTTCTCGCCGCCGCGAATGATGAGGTCGCGACGGCGGCTGGCCATGTAGAGCAAACCCCCCTCCATGCGCCCGAAGTCGCCGGTGATGTACCAGCGGCCGGGCAGGAAGGCGTCGGCGTCGGCGTCGGGATTGTGCCAGTACCCGGTCATGAGCAGTGGGCTGCGCGCGCAGATGTTGCCCTCTTCGCCATCGGGGAGGTCGTTGCCGAGCGGGTCGGTGATGCGCACCTCGACGCCGGGGAGGGGCGGGCCGACGCACTCGGGGGAGGCGCTCAGCATCCAGTTGGGGGCGTAGGACACCAGGGCGCCGGTCTCGGTGGAGCCGTACCCGGTGCTCATGGTGCCGGCCAGGTGGGGGAGCTTGGTGTCGACCCGGCGCATGATCTCGGGGGTGGTGGCCGAGCCGCCCATACCGACCATCACGAGTTGCGCCGGGTCGACCCGATCGATGTCGGGGTGCTCGAGGAGGCGGATGACGTGGGTACCGGTACCGCCCCAGGTGTTGATGCCTTCCGCGACGGTGAGCTCGATGATGGCCTCGGGTTCGAAGCGGCCGAGCGGCCAGACCGTGGTGGAGCCGGTCATGACCCCGGACACGGTGGCCCCGAGGCCTGAGACATGGAACAGGGGGAACACGGCCAGGCGCACGGGCGGGGCGCCAGCGGGCGGGGTGCGCCCGCTGAGCACGAGGGCGCGGGCGCCGATGAACGACTGGGTCATGCCGTAGGCGATGACGCTGCGGTGGCTGAGTACGGCGGCCTTGGGGCGGCCGGTGGTGCCGCTGGTGAAGATGAGGATGGCGGGGTCGTCCTCGTCGATCGGGTCGGCGGGAAGCGTCGCGGCCGGGTCGTAGGCGATCAGGGCGTCGATCTGGGTGTCGAGGTCGATCTGGGTCAGCGCGGGGGTCGGGCCGAGGCGCTCGGCGCGCTTGGTGTCGATGAGCAGCAGCTTCGGTTCGCTGAGGTCGAGGGCGTGGTGCATCTCGGCCTCGGTCCACCAACCGTTCATGGCCACGGTCACCGCGCCGAGGGAGAGGCAGGCCCAGAACGACAGCAGCCACCCGGCGCTGTTGGCCCCGCAGATCGCCACGCGATCGCCCGGGCTGACACCGTGTTCGCGCTTCAGGTGGGCGGCGACCGATGCGACCTGGCGCTCGGTGTCGGCGAAGGTGATGCGCCGGCCGTCGCTGAACACCCAGTTGTCGCGATTGCCACGGGCGAACGAGGCGACGAGGACGTCGCGCAGCGAGCGGGGCCGGTGGGCGTAGACCCGCATGGTCTCGCCCCGCACGTCTTCCTCGACCAGCTCGAACGGCGAGCCGGGGCCGGTGAGGCGTTGCGTGGCGGCCAGGTACTCGGCCACCTCGGGCCGGGCGTGGGCGGGCGTGGCGGTGTCGGTCACGGGTCCTCCGGTGCGGGTCGAGGCCCCCGGCCTCGTGGTGGCGGGGCCCGTGGTGCCGGCCCGGCGACGGCGAGCGTAGCGGGGCTGCGATCGGGGCCCCACCGGACGCCGGTTCCGGATTGGTGCGGTCGGGGATCCCGGTCAGCGGTGGCGACGCAGCACCA
>JBDNHK010000028.1:0-60351 GCA_041688815.1 Acidimicrobiales bacterium
CGCGGTACTGTCGTCGGCTGATCTGATGGAGCGTCAGAAACGCGGGAGCCGGTCCGGCTGGCCCGTGGGGACGCTCCCGGCCGATACCAGGAGACACCACATGACCAGCTTCCTCGAGGGCAAGACCATCGCCGTGACCGGCGGGGGCCGAGGCATCGGCCGGGCGGTGTGCCTGGCTGCCGCGGCCGAGGGCGCCAACGTGATCGTGGCCGACTACGGAGTGGCCGCCGACGGCACCGAGCCCTCCAGCGAGATCGCCGACGCCGTCGTGGCCGAGATCACCGCCGCCGGTGGTACCGGCCTGGCCCTGGCCGGCGACGTGTCGACCATCGCCGGCGGAGACGGCATCGTGACCGCCGCCCTCGACACCTACGGGCGCATCGACGGCGTGGTCTGCGTCGCCGGCATCCTGCGCGAGCGGATGCTGTTCAACATGACCGAAGAGGAGTGGGACGACGTGGTGCGGGTTCACCTCAAGGGCACGTTCACCGTGTTCCGTTCCGCATCCGGCTGGATGCGCAAGAACGGTGGCGGCTCGCTGGTGTCGTTCACCTCCGGCGTGTGGTCACTCGGGTCCACGGCCCAGGCCAACTACGCCGCAGCCAAGGGCGGCATCGTGTCGCTCACCTACTCGGCTGCCGCCGGCCTGCACCGCTACGGCGTGCGGGCCAACTGCATCGCCCCGGTGGCCCGTACCCGCATGTCGGCCAACGTGCCCATGGCCCTGGCCGAGAACGGCGAGCCCGAGGACGTGGCCCCGATGGTGGTGTACCTGCTCTCCGACCAAGCATCGGAGGTCACCGGTCAGGTGTACTCGGTGGTCGGCGGCAAGATCGCCGTCTGGGACCAGCCACGAGAGGTGCGAGCCATGTACACCGAAGGTCGTTGGACGCCCGAGGCCATCGCCGCCTCGCTGCCGGGCACCGTGGGTACCGAACCGCTCAAGGCCATCCAGATGGCCGAGGCCAGCCGCCTGGCCGCGGCGGCCGGCGAGAAGCCGAACACCTGATGGGCCTGCCGGTCGACGTCTCGACGGTCGGTGACGACACCTTCCGCGCCGACGTCCAGGCGTGGCTGGCCGATCACATCGTCGGGGAGTACGCCACCCTCAAAGGGCGAGGCGGGCCGGGCGACGAGGAGATCGGCTTCGAGATCCGTGATCGCTGGGAGCGCCTCCTCGGCGAGGCGGGGTGGATCGGCCTCGGTTGGCCCGTCGAGCACGGCGGGCGTAACGCCACCGTCGGCCAGCAGATCATCTGGGCCGAGGAGTACGCCCGGGCCCAGGCCCCCGGTCGGGTGAACCACATGGGCGAGAACCTCATGGGCCCCACCCTCATCGAGCACGGCACCCCCGAACTGTGTGCCCGGTTCCTGCCCGGCATCCTGCGGGGGGAGGAGCGCTGGTGCCAGGGCTACAGCGAGCCCAACGCCGGCTCCGACCTGGCCAACGTCCAGACCAAGGCCCTGCTCGACGGCGACCAGTGGGTGATCAACGGCCAGAAGGTGTGGACGTCGCTGGCCCACGTGTCGCACTGGTGCTTCGTGGTGGCTCGCACCGAACCCGGCACTTCGCGCCACAAGGGCCTGTCGTTCCTGCTCGTGCCCATGGACCAACCCGGCGTCGAGGTGCGGCCCATCGAGCAGATCACCGGGGGCGGCGAGTTCAACGAGGTCTTCTTCACCGACGCCGTGACCGAGGCCGACCTCATCATCGGTGAGCCGGGTAAGGGTTGGGGCGTGGCCATGGACCTGCTGGCCTTCGAGCGGGGCATCTCCACGCTCGCTCAACAGGTGGGGTTCGAGCGCGAGCTCGATCACCTCATCGCCCTGGCCCAGGCCAACGGCAAGGCCACCGACCCGGTGTTGCGCCAGCGCCTGGTGCAGGCCCACATCGGCCTCCAGCTCATGCGTTGGAACGGTTTGCGCTCGATGGGTTCGGGCGTGCCCGGCCCCGAGGCGTCGATCTCCAAGCTGTTCTGGGGCACCTGGCACAGCGACCTCGGCGAGCTGGCCATGGACATCCACGGCGCCGACGCCATGATCGCCGAGGGCTTCCCCTACGAGCTCACCCTCGACCAGAAGCTGTTCCTGTTCACCCGGTCAGAGACCATCTACGGCGGCAGCAACGAGATCCAGCGCAACGTGCTGGGTGAGCGGGTGCTCGGCCTTCCCAAGGAGCCCAGCCCCACATGAGCCAACCCGTGCCTTCGTATCCGTCCGCCCACGGGCTGCTGGCCGGTAAGAAGGTGCTCGTCACCGCCGCCGCCGGAACCGGCATCGGCTTCGCCGCGGCCAAGCGGTGCGTGGAGGAGGGGGCCACCGTCGTCATCTCCGACAAGCACGAGCGGCGCTGTGCCGAGTCGGCGGCCGAGCTGGGCGTGGTTGGCATCCCCTGCGACGTGACCGTTGAGGACGACGTGCAGGCGTTGATCCGCGGTGCTGTCGAGGCCCTCGGCGGGCTCGACGTGGTGATCAACAACGCCGGCCTCGGCGGCGAGGTGCCGCTGGTCGACATGACCGACGACCAGTGGAACCTGGTCATGGACGTCACCCTCAACGGCACCTTCCGCTGCATGCGGGCCGAGCTTCAGCACCTCTACGCCCAGGGCAGCGGTGGCGTGATCGTGAACAACGCCTCGGTGCTCGGCTGGCGGGCCCAGCACGGTCAGGCCCACTATGCGGCGGCCAAGGCCGGGGTGATGGCCCTCACCCGCTGCGCGGCCATCGAGGCCGCCGAGCACGGCGTACGGGTCAACGCCGTGGCGCCGTCGCTGGCCATGCACCCGTTCCTGGCCAAGGTCACCAGCGAGGAACTGCTGGCCGAGCTCGAGTCGCGCGAGGCCTTCGGGCGGGCGGCCGAACCGTGGGAGATCGCCAACGTCATGGTGTTCCTGGCGTCGGACTACTCCACCTACATGACCGGCGAGGTCGTCTCGGTGAGCAGCCAACACCCGTAGCTCTGCTTGGCGAGGCGCCGGTCGCCCGTTGACCGAGAGCGACTGTCCCACCCCCTTCGTACACTTGTTCGTATGGTCGGTTCGGGTGCACGAGGGCCGGTGACGGCGACGGGGATGACACGAGGCGCGGTGCGCGAGCTACGTCGGGCCGTCGATGCGGCGATGGTCGGCTTCGACGTGGCCCTGGTGACCGCCGCCGACGCCGCCGAGATGGCCCGTGAGTTCACGGCCCTGAAGCGGCGCTTCGAGGTGGCCGAGCTGGCGTGCACCAAGCGGGTGGCCGACGCCGGTCTGGTGCGCACCCGGGGCGATCACGACGGCGCCAAGGCCACCGGCCGGCGGCTGGGGGTCACCCACGGCCAGGCAGCGCAGATGCTGGCCTTGGCCGACCAGCTCGACCGGTTGCCGAGCACCCGGGAAGCCTTCGAGGCCGGCCGCATCTCCAAGGAGCAGGCGGCCGAGGTGGCCCGCACCGCGTCGGTTCGACCGCAGGCCGAGGCCGACCTGCTGCGGGTGGCCCAGCACGAGTCGCTCGGGGAGTTGAAGCGGCGGGCGCAGAAGATCCGGGCCACCGGCGAGGACGGTGAGGGCAAACTGCGGCGCTTGCACCGCCAGCGGTACCTGCGCACCTGGACCGATTCCGAAGGGTCGGGCTGCGGGCGCTGGTCGTTGCCGGGCCACCTGCACGCCGAGTTCATGGCTGTGCTGGCGCCGTGGCGCGAGCAGATCTTCTCCGACAGTCGTCGTGCCGGTCTGCGGGAGGCCCCTGAGGCCTACGACGCCGACGCGCTGGTGGAACTGGCCCGCGACGCCGCGGCGTTCGCCGCGTTGGAGCATGACGTGGCCGACCGGGCGGGCGCCCCGATCGACGGTGAGGCCGCTGGCCGCCAGCAGTCGAACCGGCGCGACCGACGACGGCCCGCCGGTCGAACGCCGACGAAGGTTCTCGTTCGTGTCGACTGGGCCGCGTTGCGGCGTGGTCACCCCGAGGGTGACGAGGTGTGTGACATCGCCGGGCTGGGTCCGATCCCTGTCGCCGTGGTCCGTGAGCTCCTGGCCGATGACCCGTTCATCGCCGCTGTGCTCACCGAAGGCACCGACGTCCGCTCGGTCACCCACTTCGGCCGACGGGCCACGGCGCTCATGCGTACGGCCCTCGAATGGACCGACCAGGGCTGCGCGGTACTCGGATGCCCCAATCAGGCGCGGCTCGAGATCGACCACACCGAGGAGTGGGCCCGTACCGGCCATACCCGCCTCGACGAACTCGACCTGCTCTGCCGCCAGCATCACCAGCAGAAGACCCACGACGGCTACCGGCTCGAACCCGGTCGCGGCACCCGCCGCCTCCTCTCGCCTGCCGAACAGGCGGTCGTGTCGTCGGGCGAGGGCCGATCACCACCCGGGTTCGCGGCCTGACGGCCCCGTTTTTGGCGGCGACTGGCCCGAGCCGCCCCCGGCACCTCCGCTCGCTGGTCCGGTACTGATCGCCGCATTGGCTTGGCCGGTTGAGCGCTCATCAACACGGACGTTGCCGGTCGGGTTCTCATCGGCACGGCCCGTCGCCGGTTCGGTGCTGGGGGGCGGTGTCTTGGCCGGTCGGGTTCTGATCGGCACGGCCCGTCGCCGGTTCGGTGCTGGGGGGCGGTGTCTTGGCCGGTCGGGTTCTGATCGGCACGGGCCGTCGCCGCTCCGGTGCTCAGTGGCGCGACCCCCTCTCGGTCCGGGTGACCTGGTCTCCTCCCGAGAGGGCTGGCGCTGACAACATCGGCCCCCGAACCACGCGCAAGGGGCGCCTGCGGTAGGCAGTCGGAAGTGACGCCCTACGCCATCTACTTCGTGGCCATGCTGGCCCCCTGGACGATCGTCGCCGTGATTGCGGCGATCCACCGAGGGCGGAAGGGCGAGATCGTCGGTCGCAAGCGCGGGGCGGTCGCCGGTCTCTCGGCCGCGTTCCTGGTCTGCTGCGGCTGGTTGATCCTCGGGTGGGTACTCCCGGATGCGCTCGATGACCTGCCTGCCGATCAGCAGACGTCCGTCGGTCGTGCGCTCGGCGAATCACCGTCATGCGGGATGCTGCCCTTCGCCCGGGTCTTGGAGGTCGAGGTCGCCGAGAACGAGCTCAGCTTCACCTGCGGGCTCACACCCTTCGGCTGGCCCCGGTTCAGCAGCGAAGGCCAGTGCGCCGAGGGAACATGGCAGGTCCCCGGGATCTTGGGCCCGACGGGGTCGGGCAACTGTGGCCCGACGATGAGGTCGAGCGGCTGACAGCACCGATGTCGCCCGGGGTGGCTCAGCGGAAGGTCTGGATGGGGAGGTGGGTGGCCATGGCGCTGCCCGGGGGGCCGAGCAGGGTGTGGGCCCGCAGGTTGCGCTGGTGGAACAACTGGAGCAGCTCCACGTCGTGGGCGCCGGTGTCGGCGTCGGCCAGCACGAACCTCTCGAGATCTGCTTCGCCGGCGAACCAGTCGGCCGATCGGTAGCCGAGCATCGCCTCGAGGTCGTCGAGGTCGTCCTGGCTGACCTGCCCACCAACCTCGTCGGCCCGCAGGGCATGGCGGGCCGTGCGAAACATCGTGCGCAGCCGGTAGCGCAGCCACTCGTCGTCGGCGGGAAGGCCGCGCAGCACGTCGGCCATGTGGGCGATCGCCGTCGACGCCCGCGACTCGACCGGCTCGGGCTGATCGATCGTCGGCAGCTCCACGCGCAGGATCTCGGCCAGGGCCTCGGTGGCGAACAGGTTCGTCTCGCAACACCACTGCATGTTGGTCATCAGGTCGGTGTCGGCGTTCGGGCGGCGCACGGCCTGGCCCAGCGCCAACTGGTTGGTGAGGGTGAAGGCGAAGTGGTGCACCATCAGCGCCTCCACGTCGACGGGCTCACCGACCAGTTCGCCGTACCGGGCGTACAGCTCGCCGAAGTCGCCGTAGCCGACGATCGTGTCGCGCATCCGCCACGCCGCCAGATCCATCATCGGGTCGCCGATGTGGCCTATCTCGAGATCGAGCACGGCCACGATCTTCCCGTCGGCCTGGTGGAACTGTCCGGAGTCCCACACGATGGCCGACTCCCGCCCTCGCGACCGGGGCGGGTGACGGCGTAACCAACCGAGGCAGAACTCCATGAACGGGTCGGGGCCGTTCTTGGTGGATCGATAGACGGCTTCGTATCGGGAGAGCCCGAACGCGCCCGACTCTTCGGGCGTCGATGCCCGCATGATCCCGGCGTCCACGAACGGTTCGATGGGCAGCGTGTGCAGCCGGGCCAGGATGTGCAGGTAGTCGTCGACCGCGGACCGACGGTCCTCGTCGGACGTGCCCGTGAAGTCCTGCTGGCCGCCCACTCGGTCCATCACATAGGCCCAGGGCTCGTCGATCATCCCGTGCACCTTCGGGGTGGGGATGTCGTGGTCGTGCATCACCTGCTGCAGGCGCATCTCGTGGTCGAGGGGGAAGATCAGCGGCATGTCGGTGCGATCGCCGCGCACCACCAGCTCGAGCCGCTCGTCGCCGCGCTCCACGTCGGCGAACCACACCGGCCGCCACCGGGCCTGCCGGCGCAGGCCGACCACTTGTCCCCCGAAGTCGTCCTCCAGCCACCGCCGCACCTGCTCGGTGGCCTCGCCCCGTTCGTCTTCGCTCATGCCTTCCAGTTTGCGTCGCGGCGGGCGTGCGTCGTGACGGGTGGCGTCGGCACCCGGTCTGGATCCTGTCTACGATCGAGGCTCCGAACGAGCTGGGGACGCCGGGGGGACCGACGTCGATCGGCCAGACAGAGGGGGATGGCAATGGGAGTCGAGGCCTACCGGTTCGACGGCAAGCGGGCGCTCGTGGTCGGCGGGGCCAGCGGCATGGGTGCGGCCACGGCCGCGCTGGTGCGCGACCTCGGCGCGGAGACCGTGGTGATGGACCATGTCGCCGTCGACGTGCCCGGCGTGAAGAGCATCGAGGTCGACCTGCGCGACCGCGCCGGTATCGACGCCGCCATCGACGAGTGCGGGGGCCCGATCCACGCCCTGTTCTCCTGCGCCGGGGTGGCCGACGGCACGCCGGGCATCGAGAAGATCAACTTCATCGGTCACCGTCACCTCATCGACCGCGCCCTCGCCGCCGGCATGATCCCCCGGGGTTCGGCCATCGGGATGATCTCCTCGGCCGCCGGGCTGGGCTGGGAGAAGGACCTCGATCAGCTCAAGGAGTACCTCGACACGCCCGACTTCGACGCGGCTGTGGCCTGGCACGACGCCAACCCGGGCCACGCCGACTACATGTGGTCGAAGAAGGCCATCTGCGCCTACGTGGCCCGCGAATCGATGCGCATGCTGACCGACGGAATCCGCCTCAACGCCATCCTCCCGGGTCCCACCGACACCCCGCTGGCCCAGGCCAACGCCGATCTGTGGCTCACCTTCGGCCAGGACTTCCGGGCCGTCACGGGCATCGAGGCCTCCACGCCCGAGGAGCAGGCCGACGTGCTGGTGTTCCTTTGCAGCCATGCCGCCCGCTACATCAACGGCCAGACGATCGTCACCGACGCCGGGTACGTGAGCGCCGGCATCACCGGGTCGTTCCCCGACGCCACCCCGGTGGTCGACTTCCTGCGCGGCAACTACTGACGATGCCCGAGCTCTACTGGGATCCCCTGGACGAAGAGCTCGACGATCACCCCCACGAGGTCTGGCGCCAGCTCCGCGACACCCGACCGGTGTACCGAAACGACCGCTACGACTTCTGGGCCCTCAGCCGCTTCGAGGACGTCGAGGCCGCCCACCGCGACCCGGCCACGTTCAGTTCGGCCCACGGCACCGTGCTCGACATCATGGGCCCCGATCTCAGCAAGACCGGCCTCATCATCTTCATGGACCCGCCCGAGCACACCATCCTGCGGGCCCTGGTGTCGCGGGCCTTCACTCCCCGCCGCATGACCGAGATGCGCAACGGCGTGCGCGAGATGTGTGCCGAGCTCCTCGACCCGTTCGTCGGTTCGGGCGGGTTCGACTACGTGCAGGACTTCGCCGCCCAGCTTCCGTCGCGGGTCATCGCCCGCCTCGTGGGCGTGCCCGACGAGGACCGCGAGGAGCAGCGGCGCAACATCGACGAGATCTTTCACATCGAGCCCGGAGTCGGGATGGTCAACGACGTCTCCCTCATGGCCCGCATCCGGCTCCACGACTACCTCACCGGTCTCGTCGAGCGGCGCCTCACCGGTCCCCAGGACGACATGATCTCGGTGCTGGCCCAGGCCGAGATCACCGACGAGCACGATGTCGAGCGGCGGCTCACCGTGGCCGAGATCGTCGACTTCTCGTTGCTGTTGTTCAGCGCCGGCACCGAGACGGTGATGCGCCTGCTCGGCAACGCAGCGGTGCTGTTGGCCGAGTTCCCCGACCAGCGGGCGGTGCTTCAGGCCGAGCCCGATGTCATCCCCAACGCCGTCGAGGAACTGCTGCGCTACGAGGCCCCGTCACCCGTGCAGGGCCGCTGGACCACCTGCGACGTCACCCTCCACGACGTCACCATCCCCGCCGAGTCGAAGGTGCTGCTGCTCACTGGCAGCGCCGGGCGCGACGAGCGGGTGTTCCCCGACCCCGACCGCTTCGACGTGCGCCGGCCGATGAAGCACCACGTGTCGTTCGGTTACGGCACCCACTTCTGCGTGGGGGCGGCGCTGGCCCGCCTCGAGGGCACGGTCGCTCTCGAGGAGACGCTGGCCCGCTTCCCCGAATGGGAGATCGCCCCCGAGCGGGTGGTGCGCCAGCACACCAGCACGGTGCGGGGTTACTCCGAGGTCGGCATCCTGGTCTGAGCCGGCGGACCCCGCCTGGTCACAGCCGGCGACCCGGCGGCACCGCGGGCAGCCGGGCCAGCCTCAGGTCCCGGCGTCGTCGATCACCGGGGGCCGGTCGCCACCGCCGTGGGCGGCCACGTCGGCGCCGGTCACGTAGCCGGCCAGATCCGACGCCAACCACACGGCCACGTCACCGATCTCGGTCGGGAGGGCCAGTCGCTGCAAGGGGATGAGGGCCTCGACCTCGGCCCGCCGTTCTCCCTCTCCGTAGAAGAGCTCGGCCTGTTCGGTGAGGATGTAGCCACAGGTGATCGAGTTGACCCGCACCGCCGGCGCCCACTCCATGGCCAGGGTGGTGGTGAGTTGCTTGAGGCCAGCCTTGGCCGCGCCGTAGGCCGCGGTCGTGGGGGAGGGGCGCTGGGCCACGATCGACCCCACGTTCACGATCGAGCCGCCGCCCGGTTGGCCGACCATGTGGTGATGGGCCCGTTGAGCGACGTAGAGCGGGGCCAGCAGATTGAGGGCGATGATGCGTTCCGAGAACCGGGGCGAGGCCTCGGCCGAGTCGGCCGGGGGTGAACCCCCGGCGTTGTTGACCACGCAGTCGAGCCGGCCGTGCACGGCGTGGGCGGCGTCGACCGCGGCCCACGCGGCCTCGCCGTCGCGCAGGTCGGCGGGCACGAACGTCCACCCGTCGGGCAGGGGGGTCTCGGGCTCGCGGCGGGCACACACCACCACGTGGGCCCCGGCATCGGCGAAACGCTGGGCGATGCCCCGTCCCACGCCCTTCGTTCCTCCGGTGACGAGCACCGCCTTGCCGCTCAGATCGATCTCGAGAGTCACGCGAAGAACGCTAGACGAGGGCCCTGCGGCAATCTGACTGACCGTCAGATCGGCGGCTAGCGTCGCCCGCCATGGGGATCGAAGTCACCGTCGGCACCGACGGCATCGCCGAGGTGGTGCAGAACTGCCCGCCGGTCAACGCCCTCACCGTGGCCGAGTGGTTCCAGCTGGCCGACGAGGTGCGTGCTCTCGGTGAGGACCGCAGCGTCCGGGCCGTCATCCTGCGGGCCGAGGGCCGCGGCTTCAACGCCGGCGTCGACATCAAGGAGATGCAGAACAGCGAGGGCTTCGACGCCCTCATCGGCGCCAACAAGGGCTGCTACGCCGCTTTCGCCGCGGTGTACGACTGCGCGGTGCCGGTGATCAGCGCCGTCCACGGGTTCTGCGTCGGCGGCGGCATCGGGCTGGTCGGCAACTCCGACGTGATCGTCGCCTCCGACGACGCCTTCTTCGGCCTACCCGAAGTCGATCGCGGTGCTCTCGGCGCGGCCACCCACCTGTCGCGCCTGGTGCCCCAGCACAAGATGCGCGAGATGGTCTACACGTCGGCCCACGCCACCGCAGCCCAGCTGCACGCATGGGGGTCGGTGTCGCGTGTCGTCCCGCGTGAACAGCTCGTCGAAGCGGCCCGCGAGGTGGCCGGGGCCATCGCCTCGAAGTCGCCCACGGTGATCCGCGCCGCCAAGGAGAGCCTCAACGGCATCGACCTCTGGGACGTGAAGCGCAGCTACCGCTTCGAGCAGGGGTTCACCTTCGAGCTGAACCTGTCGGGCGTGGCCGACGACCTGCGGGACGATTTCGTGGCCGATGGCAAGACCGCCGGTTCGAGCGGCGCCACCCCAACCGAGAAGGGAACCGAGTGAGCGACGTGTCACCGAGGAGCAAGCGCCTGACCGAGGACGAGGCGGTGGCCACCCTGGCCGACGGCATGACGGTCGGCATCGGGGGTTGGGGCAGCCGCCGCAAGCCCATGTCGGTCGTGCGGGCCATCCTGCGCACCGATCTCACCGACCTCACCGTCGTCAGTTACGGCGGCGCCGACGTCGGGTTGCTCTGCGCCGCCGGCAAGGTGCGCAAGCTGGTCTACGGGTTCGTGTCGCTCGACTCGATCGCCCTCGAGCCGCACTTCCGGGCCGCCCGCCAGAACGGCACCATCGCCGAGGTCGTCGAGTACGACGAAGGCATGCTCCAGTGGGGCCTCTATGCGGCCTCGCTGCGCCTGCCCTTCCTGCCCACCCGGGCCGGGCTCGGCTCCGACGTGGTGAAGAACTCACCCGACCTGCGCACCGTCACCAGCCCTTACGCCGACGGCGAAGAGCTGCTGGCCGTGCCTGCGCTCACCCTCGACGCGGCCTTCGTGCACCTCAACCGGGCCGACGAGCGCGGCAACGCCCAGTTCCTCGGCCCCGATCTGTACTTCGACGACCTGTTCCTCGCCGCGGCCGCGCCGCCGCGCCGGTTCGTGTCGGTCGAGAAGATCGTGCCCACCTCCGAGCTGTTGGAAAACGCCAGCTTTCACACCATGAAGGTGAACCGGTCGATGGTCGACGGGGTGATCGAGGCGCCCAACGGCGCTCACTTCACCAACTGCCAGCCCGACTACGAGCGCGACGAGGCGTTTCAGAAGGAGTACGCCAAAGCCGCCGCCGATCCCGACACCTGGGCGGCGTTCGTGGCCACCTACCTCTCCGGATCCGAAGCCGACTACCAGCAGGCGGTGCAGAACCGATGACCGACGCCACTCCCGGCACCACGACCGGCGCCACTCCGGGGGCAGCAACCGCCACCCTCGCCGAGATCTGCGTGGTGGCCCTGGCCGACGCCTTCGCCGGTGACGGCGAGATCTTCGCCTCCGGCATGGGCACCATCCCCATGCTCGGCGCCCGCCTGGCCCGCGCCACCACCGAGCCCGACCTGCTCATCAGTGACGGTGAGGCCTTCTTCGTGGCCAACGACCTGGCCATCGGCAGCACCGACAAGGACATCGAGGGGTGGGTGCCGTTCCGCAGCGTCTTCGACACCCTTTGGGGCGGCCGTCGCCACGTCATCATGGGCGCCAGCCAGATCGACGCCTTCGGCAACCAGAACATCGCCAACATCGGCCCGTGGGCCAAGCCCAAGGCCCAGCTCCTCGGCGTGCGCGGTGGTCCGGGCAACACCATCAACCACGCCACCACCTATTTCGTGCCCAAGCACAGCGACCGGGTGTTCGTGGAGAAGGTCGACACCGTGTCGGGGGTCGGCTACGACCGGGCCGCCGAGCTGGGCGACTGGGTGAAGGCCCACCACGACATCCGCCGGGTCGTCACCAACCTCGCCGTGCTCGACTTCGCGTCGCCCGACCACCGCATGCGGCTGGCGTCGGTGCATCCTGGGGTCTCCGTCGACGACGTGGGGGCCGCCACCGGCTTCGCTCTCGTGGTCGACGGCGACGTGCCCACCACCCGCCTTCCGACCGTCGAAGAGCTCCGGATCCTCCGTGAGGTCCTCGACCCGAAGGGCTACCGCGAGAAGGAACTCCCCAGCTGATGCATCCCGCCCTGCACACCCCGCTGCTCGACGTCCTCGGGTCGAGGTACCCGATCGTGCAGACGGGCATGGGCTGGGTGGCCGGGCCCAGCCTGGTGTCGGCCACCTCCAACGCCGGGGCCTTCGGCATCATCGCTTCGGCCACCATGACCTACGACGAGCTCGTGCGAGCCATCGCCGCGGTCAAGAAGGGCACCGACGCACCGTTCGGGGTCAACTTCCGTGCCGATGCCGACGACATCCGGGCCCGCCTCGACCTGATCATCCGTGAGGGCATCCCGGTGGCCTCCTTTGCCCAGGCGCCGAAGAAGGAGCTCATCGACCACCTCCACGATCACGGGGTGAAGGTGATGCCGACGATCGGGGCCAAGCGCCACGCCGAGAAGGTCATGGAGTGGGGTGTCGACGCCGTGCTCGTGCAGGGTGGCGAGGGCGGCGGCCACACCGGCGCCGTGCCCACCTCGCTGCTGCTGCCCGAGGTCGTCGACGTGGTCGGCGGCCGGGTGCCGGTGGTGGCCGCCGGCGGCTACTTCGACGGCCGGGGCCTCGTGTCCGCCCTGGCCTACGGCGCCAGTGGCGTGGCCATGGGCACCCGCTTCCTGCTCACCTCCGATTCGCCGGTGCCCCTCGCGGTCAAGCAGGCCTACCTGGGCACGCCCCTCACCGGCACCGTCGTCACCACCAAGATCGACGGGGCGCCGCACCGGGTGATCCGCACCGACCTGGTGGAAGAGATGGACTCGGCCTCGCCGATCACCGCGGTGCCCAAGGCCGTGCTCAACGCCGCCAAGTTCCGCAAGTACACCGACCTGTCGTGGTGGCACATGGCCCGTGAAGGGCTCGACATGAAGAAGCGCATGGACCTGTCGTGGGCCGAGGTCATCATGGCCGGCAACACCCCGATGCTCACCAAGGCCACGTTGGTCGACGGCGAGCTCGGCGCCGGCATCCTGCCCACCGGTCAGGTGGTCGGCGTCATCGACGACCTGCCCAGCGCCGAGGAGTTGGTGCAGCGCATCATCACCCAGGCCGGAGAGGTGCTCGACCGCCTGGCCGGCTCGCCCGTCATCACCCGCACCGGCGCCGACCGCGTCTGAACCTGCGGCATCTGAACCCGCGGCATCTGAACCCGCGGCATCTGAACCCGCGGCATCTGAACCCCGGAGACATCCTGATGAGCGACACCCCTGCCGCCCAGACCGTGCTCGACGGCCCCGACGCGGTGAAGGCCGCGGTGGGCACCCACCTCGGCTACAGCGATTGGCTCACCATCGACCAGGAGCGGGTGAACCTGTTCGCCGACGCCACCGGTGACCACCAGTGGATCCACGTCGACCCCGATCGGGCGGCCGATGGGCCCTTCGGCGGGCCGATCGCCCACGGCTACCTCACCCTGTCGTTGTCGAACCTCTTCCTGCCTCAGATCATCGAGACCCGGGGCTTCTCGGCCGGGGTGAACTATGGGGCCGACAAGGTGCGCTTCATCTCACCGGTCAAGGTCGGCGACCGCATCCGCGGTGGCGCCGAACTGGTCGAGGTCACCGACGTCAACGGCGGCATCCAGACCCTCGTGCGCGTCACCATCGAGATCGAGGGCGGCACCAAGCCGGCCGGCGTGATCGACTCGCTCAGCCGCTGGCTGTTCTGACCGCTGCTCGCCGCCGGCAGTTCACACCCGGGCGTGGCGCCAGGCCCACCGGACCAAGGGGAACTGCATCGGCAGGCGCAGCCAGGTGAAGATCGCAGGCGGGTTGGTGGGGGCGCCGAGGTCGAGAGCGGCCTTGATGTTGGCGGGGTAGACGGCCACGATCGTGGCCGCCGCCGCCATGCCGCCCACCCGTTCGGTTTGCCGGTTCAGCAACAAGGCGCCGCAGGCGATCTCGACGACACCACTCGACAACGTCCAGAACCGGGGGCGGCCGAGCACGCTGGGGATGATGGTGTCGAACTGCTTCGGGGCCACGAAGTGCAGTACGCCCGCCCCGATCATCAAGGCGGCCAGGCCCAGGCGCGATCGTCGGTGGCCCGCGTCCTCGGGGGACATGGTGTCGAGCAGTTCGGTGGAGGTGGTGGGCACCCGCGCACCGTACAGGCCGGCGCCGTCGGTGGGCCTCGGCTCGGTGTGGTTGACTCACCGGGCCCGGCACCGAGGGGGAGACCATGACCAACCCGATCGGGCCGCTCACCGCGGCCGACGAGTGGTTCAGCCATCAGATCGTCGACACCTTCGCCGCGGTCGGCACCAGCGACCCGGCCTGGACCGAGAAGGTCTGTGCCATGGCCGCCGCACGTGACGGCAGCCTCCAGCTCGGCTTCGGGTTCGGCAAGTACACCAACCGCAACGTCACCGACGGCTACGGCGGCGTCTCCCGGGGCGTCGAGCAGATCACGGTGCGGGCCAGTCGGCGCCTCTCCGACGACCTCGGTCTCGTCGGGGCCGGCCCGTTGCGGTACGAGATCGCCGAGCCGCTGCGCCAGATCCGCTTCCTGCTGGAGCCGAACGACACCCAGCCCATCGCCTTCGACTGGTTGTTCACGGCGTCGCTGCCGGCCACCCTCGAGGACCGCACGCACAACCGGCAGGGCTACCGGGTATCGGCCGATCTGGTCCGCTACCACCAGATCGGCACCGCCTCCGGCTGGGTCGAGATCGACGGGGAGCGCACCGAGATCACCCCGGAGAGCTGGGTGTCGACCCGCGATCATTCGTGGGGGGTGCGCTACGACGTCGGTGAACCGGCGAACGACCTGGAGCCGTCGCGAGGCCTCGAGGGCGGCACCTTCCAGTTCGTCTGGAGCCCGATCCTCATGGAGCGCCCCGACGCCAGCGTGTACGGCTTGTTCCTGAACGTATCGAAGATGGCGTTCCCCGGCTTCGAGCAGAAGACCACCATGGCCATGGTCGAGCACCCCGACGGCCGCACCGAACGCATCGTCGACCTCGAACCCGACTTCACCTACGACCCGGTCAATCGCCGCCTGCGCGGCGGCACCCTGCACGCCACCCTCGCCGACGGCACCACCCGAGCCCTCGCGGTCGAGGTGGTCTCCGACACCGGCTTCCACCTCGGCGCCGGCCTGTACTTCGGCTTCAATGGCCACCACCACGGCGAATGGCGGGGCGAACTGGTGGTCGAGGGCGAGCGCATCGACGACTGCTCCACCGCCGACAACGCCCGACGGCTCCACCAGATCCGCGACACGGTGGTGCGCGTCACCGACCCGGTGGGCGGCGGGATCGGCTACGGCAACATGCAGCCCATCGTGACCGGCGCCTTCCCCGAGCTCGGCCTCGACGCCGACTCCTCGTTCATCTGAGCCGGTACTGGCTGCGCCCCGCCGGCCTTCGGGCCGTGGGCTCAGTCGGGTACGAAGTAGGGGTTCAGCTCCACGTCGGTGGGCTGCTCGAAGAAGGCCCGCACCGATACCACCTTGGCGTCGGCGCGTACCTTCCACACCTCGATGCTCTCCACCACCGCGCGCTCACCGTTCACCTGGCCTTCGTTGCGCATCAGCACCACCGCCTCGTCGCCCCCGGTCACGATGCGGCCGGGGTGCAGCGTCCACACCCGGCCTTCCGTGAAGGAGTTGTCCCACGAGCCCTCGGCCGCGGCCCGGCCCGGTTTGGGGGCCTTGCCCACCGGGTCCTCGAACACGATCTCGTCGGCGAACAGCTCGAGCCAGGTGGCGCGGTCCTGGGCGTTCCAGCGAGCGGCGTGCTGTTCGATGGCGTGACGGGCAGGGTGGACGGCATCGCTCATGGCTCAGGTTCTAGCCGATTGCCTTGACACGAGCCCCGACAACCGTCATGGTGAAAGGCGATGTCCGCCTCGACCAGTCTCCTCCTTCTCGTGTAGGCGAGTGCCACATACGGCACTCGCCGAAGCTCCTGCGCCCTCGGGCCGGGAGCTTCTTGCGTTTTTCACCGCCCGTTTCGCCGCCGCCCCGCGTTCTCGCCGCTCCACCCGGCACACTTCTCAGCAGGCCCAGGCAACTCCAGTCCCACCCAAGGAACCCCCGATGCCCCCGGAACCCGTGAACCCCCGCCGCATGCCGTTCGAGAAGTATCGGCGGTTCGATCCGCTCGAACTGCCCGACCGCACGTGGCCCGACCGCAAGCTCACCGCCGCGCCCACGTGGTGCGCGGTCGATCTGCGCGACGGCAACCAGGCCCTCGTCGACCCCATGGACCCCACCCGCAAGCGGCGAATGTTCGACACGCTCGTCAACATGGGCTTCAAGGAGATCGAGGTCGGCTTCCCGGCCGCCAGCCAGACCGACTTCGACTTCGTGCGCCAGCTCGTCGAAGAGGACCTGGTGCCCGACGACGTCACCATCCAGGTGCTCACCCAGTGCCGCGACGACCTGATCGCCCGCACCCTCGAGTCGCTGCAGGGTTCGCATCACGCCATCGTGCACTTCTACAACTCCACGTCGATTCTGCAACGCCGAGTGGTGTTCGGCCTCGACCGTGAGGGCATCACCGACATCGCCGTCAATGCCGCCCGCCTGTGCCGCAAGTTGTCGGAGACGCTGACGGGCACCGACGTGCGCTTCGAGTACTCGCCCGAGAGCTACACCGGCACCGAGATCGAGTACGCCGTGGAGATCTGTGATGCCGTGGCCGAGGTCATCGAGCCCACCCCCGACCGCCCCCTCATCATGAACCTGCCGGCCACGGTCGAGATGTACTCGCCCAACGTGTACGCCGACACCATCGAGTGGTTCCTGCGCACGGTGCGCAACCGCGAGTCGGTGGTGCTGTCGCTGCATCCCCACAACGATCGCGGCTGCGCGGTGGCGGCGGCCGAACTGGGGGTGCTGGCCGGCGCCGACCGGGTGGAGGGCTGCCTGTTCGGCAATGGTGAGCGCACGGGCAACGTCGACCTCGTCACCTTGGCCATGAACCTGTTCACCGAGGGCATCGACCCCCGCCTCGACATCTCCGACATCGACGCCCTGCGCCGGGTGGCCGAGCACTGCAACCGTTTGCCGGTTCACGAGCGCCACCCCTACGCCGGCGACCTCGTGTACACCGCCTTCTCGGGCTCGCACCAGGACGCCATCAAGAAGGGCTTCGCCGCCCTCTACGCCGAGTCCGAGGCCGCCGGCCGGGGACGCGACTACGAGCGGTGGGAGGTGCCGTACCTGCCCATCGACCCGGCCCACGTGGGGCGCACCTACGAGGCCGTCATCCGGGTCAACAGCCAGTCCGGCAAGGGCGGCGTGGCCTACATCATGGAGACCGAGCACGGCTTCTCGCTGCCGCGACGGCTTCAGATCGAGTTCTCCCGAACCATTCAGGGCATCGTCGAGGACACGGGCACCGAGATCGCCCCCGGCGCCATGTGGGATGCGTTCTCCGGTGCGTACCTGCCCGACTCACCGCTGGTGAGTCTGCGCAGCCACGAGCTCATGACCGATTCCGAGGGCGTCACCACGGTCACCGCGCACCTCGTGGCCGACGACGTTGCTGTCACCGTGAGCGGCACCGGCAACGGGCCCATCTCGGCGTTCGTGCAGGCGCTGCGGGCGGCCACCGACCAGGACCTCGACGTCGTCGACTACACCGAGCACTCCCTCGGCGTGGGCGCCGATGCGGTGGCCGTGGCCTACGTCGAGACCACCGGTGCCGACGGCACCCTGCGCTGGGGCGTGGGCACCGACCCCAACATCATCACGGCGTCGTTCAAGGCGGTGCTGTCGGCTCTGCACCGCCGGTCCGACCCCGACGCCGAGGCCTGACCCCAGGCGCAGCCCCGGCTCAGGGGCCGAGGCGGGTGGGCGCGGGCTCGGCGGTGCTGTCGGACCGGGCGATGGCCCGCTCGTCGGTACCGAGGTACGAGGCGATCACCCGCGGGTTGTTGCGCACCTCGGTGGGCGTGCCCTCGGCGATCACCTGGCCGGCCTCGAGGCAGTAGATGCGGTCGGAGATCGACATCACCATCGGCATGTCGTGCTCGATCACCAGGATCGACGCGCCCAGCTCCTTGCGAATCGTGCGGATGAGCGGGCCGAACGCTTCGGTCTCGCGTTGGGCTACACCGGCGGTGGGTTCGTCGAGCAGCATCAGCTGGCAGTCGAGGGCGAGCAGTGCCCCCAGCTCGACGATGCGCCGGGTCCCGGTGGACAGTTCGGCGAGCAACGAGTCGGCGTAGCGGCCGAGGCCGAGGTGGCCGATGATCTCGTCGGCCTCGCGACGCTTGCGCTTCTCGGCCCGAGGGGAGGGCGGCAGGAACAGCATCGAGGGCACCACCAGGCTGTGCTGGCGGGCTTCGAGGGCCACCATCAGGGTCTCGCGGACGGTGAGCGATCCGAACAGGCGGGCGTTCTGGAAGGCCCGGCCGATGCCGAGGCGGGCCCGGCGGTACGAGGCCATGTCGCCCACCTCCTTACCGGCGATCGTGATCGAACCGGTCGACGGCACGAACCCGGAGATGGCGTTCATCAGGGTCGACTTGCCGGCGCCGTTGGTGCCGATGAGCCCCACGATTTCGCCGGGGTGCACCACGATCGACACGTCGTCGACGGCCCGTCGGCCGCCGAACTGCACCACCACCGATTCGGTGACCAGCGGATCGGTGGTGATCTCGCGCTCGGTGGCGAGGCTCGACAGGTGCCCGATCCCGGCCTTCTGGGTCTTGGCGGGGGGAGTCCAACCCGTGCGCTTGGTGATGTAGCCGATCAGCAGGTCGCGGCCGCTGTGGACGATCGAGATGAGCCCGCCCGGGAAGTAGAGCAGCACGATCAGCATGCCGATGCTGCTGGTGAGCAGGCGTACCTGATCGGTACCGTCGAAGATGATGGGCACGGCGACGATGAGCAGGGTGCCGAGCACGGCGCCGGTGATCGAGGAGATGCCCCCGACGACGGCGATGGAGATGATGCGCAGCGATTCCTCGATGTCGAAAGTGAGGGGGTTGAGCATGAACTGCCCGTTCGACGCGGCGAGGGGCAACAGCCCACCGGCGAGGGCGGCAAGGCCGCCGGAGACGGCGAAGGCGAGGATCTTGGTCTTGGTAGCGGCGACGGTGTAGGCCGACGCCGTGGCCTCGTTGTCGCGTACGGCGATGATCGAGCGGCCCACTCCGGTCTTGCGGATCCGCCACACCAGCACCAGCGCCAGCAGAGCCATCAGCAGGGAGAAGTAGTACACGCCCTCGAAGTTGTTGCCCTTCACCTCCCAGAACAGCAGTTGGAACCCGGTGCGGCGGTTGACGTTGAGTTGGGCGCCCCCGCCGCCTTCCGGGGCGAGGGTCTCGTTGAGAATGACGAAGTTGCGCACGGCCAGGGCGAAGCCGAGGGTGATCACGGCGAGGAACAGCCCCTTGATGCGCAGGGCCGGGATCCCGATGATCAGGGCCACGAGCACACCCACCACGGCGCCGAGGGCCAACGAGGCCAGGTAGGGCAGGTCCTGGGAGAAGTAGACGGTGGCGTACCCGCCTATGGCCGCGAAGCCGAACTGGCCGAGGGAGAGCTGGCCGCCCCAACCGGTGAGCACCGTGGCCGAGAGGGCCACGATGAGGTAGATGGGGATGACGGCGAACCGGAGGAAGTCGGTGGGCTTGTCGAGCATCATCGGGATGAGCAGGGCCCCGACGACCAGTACCCCGATGCCCACGAGCGTCGACGCCTTGTAGAGCGGGTGGGCCCGCAGCTCCTCACTGGCCGAACGCAGCTTCGGGGTGAGCGACCAGTCGTCGCTGCCCACCCCGGCCGAGCGCCCGGCGAGCAGCATGAGTACCAGCAGCAGCACGAAGATGGCGGCCACGTTCGAACCCGTGGGCACCTCACCGGCCTGGGCCCAGGTCACGAACAGGGCATCAACGACACCGACGACGATGCCCCCGACCACCGTGAGGCCGAAGGACCGCATGCGCCCGAACATGGCCGCCGTGAGCGACAGCAGGAGCAGCTTCGGGCCGAGGGCGGTCTGGACGACGCCGATGTTGCCGCCCTGGAGGGGAGCGATGAGCAGGGCGCTGAACGCCGCCAGCAGGCCGGCCAGCGCCCACACCTTGGTGGACACGGCCCGGATGCTGATGCCGGCCAGCGCCGCCGACGGGGCGTTGTCGGCCGTGGCCCGCACCTGCTTGCCGAAGTGGCTCTTGGTGAGCAGCCAGCCCAGGAAGACCATCAGGGCGGGCACGGCGACGAGCACGGTGAGCTGGGGCCCCGAGATCGTGATGCCGGCAACCTCCCACGAGCCACTCAGGAGAACGGGGTAGCCGACGGAGGACGCCTGCTCCTCGGGGATGGGCAGGCGCAACTGGAGGAGTTGGATGAGCTGGGTGATGCCCAACGTGGCCACGAACAGCAGCAGCCGGGGTTGGGTGAACAGCCGGCGCAAGATGAGCTCGGCGGCGACGCCGAGGAGCACGCCCGACGCCAGCGCCAGGGGCACGGACAGGCCGAAGGGCACGTCGTAACGGACGTAGAGCAGGGCCATGGCGTACCCACCGAAGGCGCCGATCTGGCCCTGGGCGAAGTTGATGACGCCGGTAGCGCGGTAGATGAGTACGAGCCCGAAGGCCACGAGCGCGTAGACGAGACCCTGGAGGATGCCGTCGAAGATGATGTCGGCGCTGAGGGTGAGACCGAGGATCACGTCAGGCCCCCTCTCCGGACAGGAACACCGCTCGGAGCAGGTCGCCCCGCTCGAGCAGTTCCTGGGCCGGGCCCTCGAACCGCACCCGCCCGCGTTCCATGAACACGGCCCGATCGGCCACGGAGAGGGCCACGTTCACCGACTGCTCGACGATCACCATCGTGAGACCCTGGGTCTTCAGCCGTTCCACCACCACGAGCAGTTCCTGCACCACCACCGGGGCCAGGCCGAGGGAGAGCTCGTCGATCAGCAACAACTCGGGATCGAGCATGAGGGCCTTGCCGAGGGCCAGCATCTGCTGCTGCCCACCCGACAACGAGCCCGCCCGGTCGCCGAGGCGGTTGCTCAGCTCGGGGAAGGTGTCGAACACCCGGTCCATGGCCGGTGGCCGGTCGGCGTGGTCGCGGATCTGCCAGCTCCAGACGTCCAGGTTCTCCTGCACCGTCATCGACGTGAACAGTGCCTCCCCGCCCGGGATCTGCACCATCCCCATGCCGACGCGGTACTGCGGGTCGACGAGAGTGATGGTGCGCCCGCTCATGCGCACGACGCCGCGGTCGGGCATGAGCAGGCCACTCACCGAGCGCAGGAGTGTGGACTTGCCGGCCCCGTTGGTGCCGAGCAGCGCCAGTGTCTCGCCCCGCTTCACCTCGAAGCTCACGTCGAACAGCACCTGCAGGTTGCCATAGCTGGCGTCGAGGTTGCGGACCTGGAGCACCGGGATGTTGTCGGGGTCCTCGGCCATGCGCTGCTGCTCGATCTGCATCTCCCGCAGCTCGTCGACCATGAGGGAGATGTCGCGTTTCATGTAGCGCGAGCCGTAGACGACGAGCAGCCCACCGAGCAGCGCCGCCGGTGGCACCACCACGGTCAGGGCGGTGCGCTCGCCGAAGGCGTCGGACAGGCCGCCGGCGATGAGGCCGCCGAAGAACCCGCCCATCAAGAAGATGTAGACCCCGATCATGGCGAAGGCCTGGGCCCGCATCTGGTACGGGATGATGGCCGAGACGACGGGTCCGACCTGGGTGAACGCTGCGCCCTGGAAGGCGTTGGCGATGGTGAAGAAGGCGATCAGGATGGCGGGTTGGTCGAACCGGAGACCGATGGTGACCGACGCGCCGTAGCAGACGATGGCGATACCCATGGCGGTCAGCGCCGAGCGCGGGTTCTTGCGGAAGAGCTTGTCGCCGTAACGACCGGCGAGGGGGATGGCGATCAGGGCTCCGGCCCAGGTGATCGAGCCGATCCAGCCGCGGGTGAAGGCGCCGTAGCCGTAGGCGTCGTCGAGCAGCAGGTTGAAGGCGCTGGGCACGGCGATGAGGGCGAAGCCGAGCACGCCGATGCCGGTGACGAGGAAGTAGAAGGTCCGGACCTTCTTGAGGCGCTGAAAGGCGGCCGACAAGCGCACGGGACCGTCGGCCACGACCTGTTCGGTGTCGGATCCGAACACCGCCTCGCGCTCGTTGCGCCCCCGTTCGGGCTCGGGTTGGCGCAGCAGCAGGAAGACGAGCACGACGGCAGGCAGCGCCAGCACCCAGAAGGCCCAGCGCCAGTCGCCGGCCTGGTTGCCGGCGATGAGCACCACCGTGCCCGCGAGGAACGGGCCGATGACCTGTCCCGCCGGGCGACCCCACGCTTCGGCCGCGAACACCCGGGCACGAACGCCGATCGGGTACTTGTCGGCGACCAGCGATGGCGAGATGGGGATGCGGGCGGCGCCACCCAGCCCGGAACCGACGCGGGCCAGGCCCATCTGGAAGGAGTTCGCCACCGCGCCGGTGAGCACGGCGAACACGCCCCACAGGCCGGTCGCCGCGGCCAGGACCTTGGTGCGGCTGTAGCGGTCGGCCAGCCAGGCGAACCAGAGCGTGGACAGCACCAGCGCCACGCCGCCGAGGCTCTGGAGCCCGATGAGGACGGTGTCGGAGATGTTCAGCGAGTCCTGGATGTCCGGGCCCAGCGTCTGGAGGGCGACCCGGTCGAACTCCTCGATCAGGTTGAGCAGCAGAAGGAGGGTGACCAGACCGAACCCGGCGCGACCGACCCCTTCGCGAAGGGTGAGAGCCTCGGACCCCACCCCCGGGAGCTGTTCGTCGGGCAGGACGGCGATGTCGTGGTCGGCGGCGCGACGGGCTTCCTCCTCGTCGAAGATGACCGAGGTCAGCGACGAGAGGTCCGTGCTCTCGCCGGTCGTGTCTGTTTCGGAATCCCCCACGGCCCCCAGGCCCCTTCCCTGATCGCTCCCCGCAGCGCGACGCTGCTGAGGCATTTCCTTGAGCCGACTCACTGTTTGCGTGAACCGATGTGACCCTTCTCACGACATCGACTGCGGCTGGTGGGTAGAGTAGGTGACCGAGTTCACGTCGCGCGTCACATCGACGAACGGCACTCCAACGAGGGGGAGCAACATCATGGGGAACAGCCACCGGTCGCGGGCGCTCATCGCCCTGCTCATGGCCTGCGGGCTCATCGCCGCCGCGTGCAGTAGTGGTGACGGTGGGGGTGGGAGCAGCGCCACCACCCAGGCGGCAGAGCGGACGGCCTCCGAGACCGGGGTCACCGCCGACACGATCAAGATCGGTGTCGGTGTCGCCGACCTCGACGGCCTGCGCGCCGCCGGCATCTCGTTGCCCGCCGCGCTGACCACCGCCAACCTGTCGACGCGCATGACCTCGTACTTCGACAAGTGGAACGCAGCGGGGGGCATCAACGGCCGCATGGTCGAGCCGGTGGTGCTCACGTGGGACCCCACCAAGCCCGCCACCCAGGACCAGTTCTGCGCCGATGCCACGGTCGACAACGAGCTCTTCGCCGTCACGATCTCGAGCGGCCTCAACAACAAGACGATCGACTGCCTGCTCGACGCCGGGATGCTCACCTACTTCGGTGAGTTCGCGGCGCAGGCTTCGCACGACACCAAGTTGCTGATCACCATCCCGCCGCCGGTCGAGATCGGGGCCGGCGCCGGAGCCGAGGCCGCCGTCGAGTCGAAGATCGTCAAGACGGGCGATGTGGTCGGCATCCTGGCTGGCAACGGACCCGATCAGGTGGCCGCGTCGGCCGCCGCCAAGCAGGTCTTCGAGGGCGCCGGCTACAAGACCGAAGCCGTCCAGGTCAACACCCTCCAGGGTGACGTGGGGGCCATCAACCAGGAGACCGCCGCCGCCGTCGGCACCTTCAAGGCCGCCGGGGTCACCAACGTCATGATCACGCTGCCGTTCACCAACCAGGCCGGCTTCTACGACGCGGCCGGCACCTCGTTCGCCATCACCGTGCTCGACACGGCCTCGGCCAACTGCACGCCCTTCGGGGCGAGCCGCGCCGCCGCCGGGGCCATCGGGGCGACCTGCATCTCCACGTGGGACAACTCCAACACCGCCGCCGGATCCGTGCGACCCGAGACCGAGTTCGAGAAGGGGTGCCGTGCTCACTTCGACACGGTCTTCGCGGCCGAGTTCCCGACCAAGTCGTCGCCGGGCGTTCCCTCGGGTCAGGTCATCGATCTGGCCGACGGCACCAAGATCAGTTCCGACTACGACGCCTTCGTCTGCACGTTGGCCAACATCATGGAGGGCTCCCTCACCGGCGCCGGGGTGAACCCGACTCGTGACTCGGCCTACCAGGCGGCCCTCGGGCTCGGGGACGTGCCGATCGCTCTCGCCTCGGACGGCAAGGGAAGGCTGGCGGAGGGCAAGAACTACGCCGCCAACTTCGTGCACTCGGTGAAGCTGACCGCCGCCAACAAGGATACGCCCAAGTCGGCCAACGGCACTTACAACGGCTGCCCAGCACCCGTGAACTGCTGGGTACCGAGCACTGACGAGTGGTTCGCCATCAAGAGCCAGTAACTCTCGATCCGAACCGAGTGGGAGCCCCGGCCGCGTGCCGGGGCTCCTGCGCGATCGGCTCGTGCTCGACCAGGAAGCCCTGGACGTGCGGCACTTGCGCTGGCCGTGGTGATCGTGTTGGTGCTCGCAGCTTGCAGCAGTGATGACGGCGGGTCGACGACGACCACGGTGGCCGAGGAACGCACGGCTTCCGCCATTGGGGTCACGGCTGACACGATCAAGATCGGCCTCGGGGTCAGCGACCTCGATGGCCTCCGCGCCGCCGGCATCTCTCTGCCCGCGGCCCTGACGACGCGCAACATGTCGATGCGGGTCACGTCCTACATCGACGAGTGGAACGCAGCGGGGGGCATCAACGGCCGCATGGTCGAGCCGGTGGTGCTGACCTGGGACCCCACCAAGCCGGCCACCCAGGACCAGTTCTGCGCTGACGCGACGGTGGACAACGAGCTCTTCGCCGTGATCGTTCCCATCGGGCTCAACAACCGCACCGTCGATTGCCTGCTCGACGCCGGGATGCTCACCTACTTCGGTGACTTCGCCGCCCAGGCCTCTCACGACACCGGGCTGTTGTTGACCGTCGCCCCCCCGTGGAGATCGGCGCACGTGCCGGCACCGACGCGGTCGTGGAGACCGGAACGATCCCGGCGGGAGAGACCGTGGGCGTGCTCACCGGCAACGGGCCCGCCGACACCGCCGGCGGCCGGTCCACCAAGGAGATCCTCGAGCGTGCCGGGTACCGCGTGCAGCTCGTCGAACTCAACACGATCCAGGGCGACGTGGGGGCCATCAACCAGGAATCTGCCGCCGCGGTGGGCACGTTTCGCGCCGCCGGCGTGAAGAACGTGCTCATGCTGTTGAACTTCACCAACCAGGCCGGCTTCTACGACGCCGCCGGCACCCAGTTCGCAGTGACGGTCATCGACATCTCCCCGTCGAACTGCACGCCCTTCGGCGCCAGCCGCACGCCGCCGGCGGCCATGGGGACCACGTGCATCGCCGCCTGGGACAACTCCAACACCGCCCAAGGCGGTCCACGGCCGGATACCGAGTTCGAGGCGGAGTGCCGGGCCCACTTCGACAAGGTCTTCGCCTCGGAGTTCCCGACCAAGTCGTCACCGGGCGTGCCCTCGGGCCAGGTGATCACCCTCCCCGACGGTACCCAGCTCAGCTCGGACTACGCCTGGATGGACTGCACGATGACCAATGTCATGGAGCAGTCGTTGAGAGGGGCAGGGACCAACCCCACCCGGGAGTCCGCCTACCGGGCGGCCCTCGCGCTCGGGGAGATGCCGATCGCCAACGCGTCCGACGGGAAGGGCACCTACACGCCGGACAAGACCTACCTGGCCGACTTCGTGCACCCGCTCAAGCTCACGGCGGCGACCGTCGACACGCCGAAGAACGCCCAGGGCACCTACAACGGCTGCCCGGCACCGGTGAACTGCTGGGTGCCGACCTCGGACAAGTGGTTCGCCATCGAGGGCCAGTAGGGCGCGACGGAAGCGCATCCGGGGCCCGCTCCTCGGGTCGACACGGGGGCGAAGACGGTCACCGGTTTCCGCACTCAGGGTGCACTAAAGGTGGTGACGTCAGTCACAACTCGGCGTCGGACACGGGGGTCACCGTCGACACCATCACCATCGGTCTCGCCATCCCCGACCTCGACGGGCTCCGGGCCGCCGGGATCTCCCTTCCCGCCACCCTCACCAACGCCGCGCTGTTCGCCCGGCTCAACAGTCGCGTCGAGACATGGAACGCCGCCGGCGGCATCAACGGGCGCCAGATCGAGGTCGTCGCGTTGAACTACGACCCGACCAAGCCGGCGACGCAGGAGGCGATGTGCGCCAAGGCCACCGTCGACGAGGAACTGCTGCTCGTCGTCGCCTCCACCGGGTTGACCACGCCGACGGTGCGCTGCCTCACCGGCGCCGGGATGCTGACCATCTTCGGCGAGTTCGTCGGACAGGCCGAGCACGACACCGGACTGGTCGTCACCGTCGCCCCTCCGTCGGAGGCCATGGCGCGGGCCGGAACGCAGACGGCGGTGGCCGAGGGGGTGATCGCCACGGGCACCAAGGTCGGCATCCTCGCCGGCAACGGGCCCGAGCAGAAGGCGGCCGGGGCCGAATCCGAGCGGGTCCTCCGTGATGCCGGGTACGAGACCCAGGTCGTCGAGGTCAACACCCTTCAGGGTGATCCCGGAGCGATCAACCAGGAATCGGGCGCCGCCGCCGGGACCTTCCGAGCGGGTGGGGTCGGCCACGTCATGATGCTGCTGCCGTTCAGCAACCAGGCCGGGTTCTACGACAACGCCCAGGGGTTGGCGGTGACGGTGCTCGACGTGATCTCGGGCAACTGCACCCCGTTCGGGGCCAGTCGGACCCCCGCCGCCGCCGTCGGGGCGACCTGCGTCGCGCTCTACGACAACCAGGTCACGGCCGACGGCGAGATCAAGCCCGACTCCGAGTTCGAGGCCGAATGTCGGACCCAGTTCGAGCAGACCTACGCCGGCCAGTACCCGTCGCCGTCGTCGCCGGGCGTGCCCGCGGGACAGGTGCTCGAGCTGGCCGATGGCACGAAGCTGAGCTCGGACTACGACGTGTTCTCGTGCAACACGGCCCAGATCCTCAAGGGTGCCCTCGACGGGAGCGGGGTCAACCCCACCCGCACCTCCGTGTACGACGCGGCGTTGGCGCTCGGCGACATCCCGCTCGCCGGCGGCTCGAACGGCCAGGGCACTCTGGGTCCCGACAAGACCTACGCCGCGAACTTCGTGCAACAGGTGAGGCTGACCAAGGCCTCGGTCGACACTCCCCGGGATCCGGTCACGGGAACGTTCAACGGCTGCCCCGCCCCGGTCAACTGCTGGGTACCCATCGACGGCGAGTGGTTCCCGATCAGGCCGTGAAACCGGCGCCTTCTGGTCTCAGGCGATGACGCCGCGGGTCCGCAGGTCGGCCACCGTGGCCTCGTCGAGGCCCAGCTCGGCGGCGAGCACGGCGTCGGTGTGCTCGCCCAACCACGGCATGCGGGTCTCCGGACCGTCGGCCATCTTCGAGAGCTTGATGGGGTTCCCCGGGGTGAGGACGGGCTCGCCGCCGTCGGGACGGGGGATCTCGACGAGCATGCTGCGGGCGGCCACGTGGGGATCGTCGATCACCTGCGGCGCGGTGAGACAGGGCCCGGCAGCCACTCCGGCGTCGGCCAGCGCTCGGCACGCCTCGACGTTGGTCTTGTCGGCGGCCCAGGCGGTGACCCCTGGGCGCAGCACGTCGTCCATGTGTTCGCGCCATCCGGCACGCGAGGCCACTCGTTGGTCGGACAACCATTCGGGGTGCCCCACCAGGTTGGCCAGCCGTTCGAACTCGTGCTCGCGGCCGACCTGGATGATGAACCAGCCGTTCGAGGCCTCGAAGCCGTCGAGGATCATGGCCAGGCCCTGCCCCGGCTCGGGGCGCAGCCCCATCGACCAGAAGTTGGTGACGAGGTCGGTCATCGCCACCATGGCGTCGAACATGGCCACGTCGAGGTACTGCCCTTCGCCCGTCCGGTCGCGGTGGCGCAGTGCGGCCAACAGCCCGATGGTGGCGAACAGGGCGGTGCCGATGTCGCCCAGGGCGCCGACCGGCGACACCACCGGAGGGCGGCCGGGCTCGCGCTTGTAGTCGTAGATCCCACTCATGGCCTCGGCCACCGCGGCGTAGGCCGGCCATCCGTCGTAAGGGGTCTCCACCGTGTTGCCGAAGCCCGACACCGACACGTAGACCACCGCCGGGTGCACGGCGGCGACGTCGTCGTAGCCGAGGCCCATTCGGGTCAGGGCGCCGCCTTTGAAGTTCTCGGCCACCACGTCGAACTTGGGAGCCAGGTCGAGCACGAGCTGGCGGCCTTCCGGGGCCTTGAGGTCGACACAGATCGACCGCTTGCCCAGGTTGTTGCGTAGGAAAGTTGCTCCTACCGGGCGCCCGTCGGGGTCGGTGATCGACGGCTGGGAGCTGCGGCCCAGATCGCCGCCCTTGGGGCTCTCGATCTTCACCACGTCGGCGCCCAGCCGGGCCAGGAGTTGGGTGGCGTAGGGAAGCGCCTGCATCTGCTCGAGGGCGAGCACGCGCACGCCGTCGAGGGGCCGGCCGAAGGGCAGGGCGTCGGCGTTGTCGATGTCTCCGAGTTGCATGCCGGCGACCCTACCGGCGGCGGATCTTCGGAGTGAACGGGGCGGGGGAGGGTGAGATGGGGCGATTGATCCTCGCCGTCAGATCGGTTCGACCTCGACCGGGATGCCGGTGAGCTGCGACATCGTGCTCGTCGGGTCGAAGGTGCCGGGCCCCGTCGGGGTGAGGGCGTTCACGTTCACCCCGGCGAAGCGCTGGGCCACCGGCATGCCGCTGCTGGCGGCGTTGCCGAACCCGTGGGTCATCGCCACCACTCCCGGCCGCAACGTGGCGTCGACCTTGGCGGAGGCCTCCAGACGTCCGTACGCGTTGGATACCCGGATCCTGCCGCCGTCGGCGATCCCGAGGCGCTCGGCGTCGGTCGGGCTGAGGAACAAGGGATTGTCGGCGCCGATCCCCTTCTTCAGGCGTTCCACGTTCTGCATGGCCGAGTTGATGGTGCGCGCCGTGCGTCGGGTGATCAGTTTGAGCTGGTCGGGCGACTCGGCCGCGAGCTCGCCGAAGGCCGTGATGGCCCGCTCGCGTGCGGGGGCGAGCATCCCCGGCGCCCCGTCGAGGGTGCCGGTGGGCGTCATTCGGTCGAGGAACGTGCCCGGCGCGGCGGGGTCGAGCACGGCCACTCCGCCGTCGGCCTCTCGTAGCGCCGCCATCGACAGCCCGTGGGCGTCGAGGGCGCCGTCGTAGAGCATGGCCAGGATGTCGGTCTCGGGTCCGAAGACGGGCGGGTGGCCGAGTCGCTCGCCGAGCGCGGCGAAGACGTCCCGCTCGGTGCGCCGCTCCCCGGCCGGGGCCACGATCGGACCGGTCCACTGCACGTAGGGCTGGGGCTGGGTGCCCTGTACGAACGTGTTCAGGTCCTCGCGTTCGAACCAGTCGGCCATGGGCAACACGTAGTCGGCGACCTCACCGGTGGCGTTGCGGTAGTAGTCGAGCGTCACGAGCAGTTCGAGGTCGGAGAGGGCGTCGGTCAGGCCATCGCCGCCCCCGATGCTGAGCGCCGGGTTGCCGGCCAGGCAGATGAGGGCCCGGATGGGCGTCTCAGGATCGCAGAGCATCGGGGCCAGCAAGGCTCCGGGCAGCCCCCCGCTCGTGGGGCGGTACGAGCCCCACTGCGACTCGACGAACCCCGCCGGGCCGGTCTCGCGCGAACGGGCCACGGGCTCGGTGGCGCGGGACGCGACGACGTTGCCACCCGGACGGTCGAAGTTGCCGGTGAGCAGCACCAGCATCTGCAACAGCCAGTAGGCGAGGGCCCCGTGGCGGCCCATGTTCACACCGGTGGACAAATGGGCCGAGGCCGTCGGCGCACTGGCGAACTCGCGAGCCATGGTCGCGATCTGGTCGGCGTCGATGCCGACGACATCGGCCACCCGCTCGGGCGGGAACTGGCCGACGAAGGCCCGCAGGGCATCGAGGTCGGTGACCCGTTCGGCGCCGTCGAGGTCGAAGCCGACCGTGCGGTCGATCTCGCCGAGCATCGCCGCGAGGAGGTACACGTCGGTGTCGGGCCGGATCTGCACGGTCTCGCCGACGTTCGGCTCGGCGCGACGGGGGTCGACGAAGCGCACGACGCCGCCGCGGGCCTCGATGGCGGCCAGCCGGGCGACCGGATCGGGCACCGAGAGGAACGATCCCTTGCTCACCCGGGGATTGGTGCCGAGCAGGAGGAGGTGGTCGGTGTGGTCGAGGTCGGGGATCAGGTGGACCTGCGACGAGCCCCAGAGCAGCTCACCGATGGCGAACTTGTTGGCGCAGTCCTGGGACGCGGCGGTGAACAGCCGGTCGGAGCCGACCTGGAGCAGGAACAGCCCTGCGGCTGGACCCGCGGTGGCGTTGAACGCCGTGGGGTTGCCCAGGTACATGGCCACCGCCGACGGGCCGTGCTCTTCGACGATGGCACCCAGGCGGGCGGCGATGTCGTCGAGAGCATCGTCCCAGGTGACGTCGGTGCGGGTGCCGTCGTCACGGAGTCGCTGCGGGCGGTCCACCCTGGCCGGGTCGTTGTGGATGTCGGCACCGAGGAGCCCCTTGTTGCAGGCGAAACCGGCGGTCACCGGGTGGTCGTGGTCGGGACGCAGCCGCGTGACGCGACTCCCCTCGACCTCGGCGACGAGGCCGCAGCCGACCTCGCAGAGGCGGCAGTAGGTGCGGGCGGTGGCAGTTATCCGACGGCCTCTCGGTAGGTGGCGACGACGGGGGCGAGCTCGGTCGGGGTGGCGCCGTGCATGATGACGCCGTCGCAGCCGAGGTCGAACTGGTTGCGGATGGCCCGGACGCACTCGGCCGGCGATCCGGTGGCCGACGGTGCGAGCCATTCGTCGGGAATGAGGGTGGCGACGTGCTCGAGTTGCTCGGTGGAGCCGACGATGTCGAGGCCGCGGACGCTCGACACCACCGGGTCGGCGAGGAAGCGCTCGAGCACGGCGCGGTCCCACCCGTTCGTGCGCACGAGCAGGTCGCCGTAGCCCTGGAGGTAGGTGCCGAGGCGCCCCACCAGTTTCATGAGCCGTTGATCTTCGGGGATCAGATCGGTCACCGTGGCGAAGCACGACCACACCTTCACGGCGGCCGGATCGCGACCGGCCTTCTCGGCCGCCCGCTTCACCGTGTCGACGCAGCGGGCGGTGGTCTCGTCGGTGAAGAACGTGTGCAGCACGACCTCGTCGAAGCACCGCCCGGCCAGCTCGAGGGTGTTGGTCCCGAACGCCACCAGCCCCATCGGGAGATGCTCGTCGAGCTGCGCGTCGAGGTGCAGTACCGGCCAGCTCCCGGCGGGGCCGTCGTGGCCCATGATCACCTCACCCCGGAACAGGCGGCGCATCAGGCGTGCGAAGTCCTCCATCTGGTCGGTCGTGATGTGGCTGATGCCGAACGCGTCCTGCATCATCGGGATGCCCCGCCCGAGGCCCAGCACGAAGCGGCCGCCGGTGAGGCTCTGCATCGTGCGGGCGAACCCGGCCGTGACCATCGGATGCCGCGTGTTGTGATTGGTGGCCGCGGTGGAGATCGTGATCCGCTCGCTCACGGCCCCGGCGGCGCCCGAGAGGGTGGCCGCCTCCTTCTTGTTGTAGCGCTCGGAGACGAAGGCGGTGCCCAGGCCGAGCGCCTCACCGTCGATCACCTCGGCGACGAGGTCTCGTGACGACGCCGGCTGGCCGGCCAGAACGTAGAACCCCAACTCGTCGAGTACCCGTGTCGTGTCGGGCATGACCGTCGTCCCCCCAGGCCGTCGAGGACCCGATGATGGCACAGGGCTCGGCGGCGTCTTCCGCCGGGTTCGGCGGGGTGCCCTTCGGCTCGTTTCTGACGGTTCATCAGATAGGGTCGCCGCCATGCGTGGCATTCTCTCGTGGGGGGTGTACCTGCCCTACCGGCGTCTCGATCGGAGCCAGATCTCGGCCTTCATCGGCCAGGGTGGCGGCAAGGGCACCCGTACCGTCGCCTCGTTCGACGAGGACACCACCACCATGGCCGTCGAGGCCTCCCGGTTGGCGTTGCGGGCGGTGGCCGGGCGACCCGACACGGTGCTGTTCGCCACCACAGCCCCGGCCTACGCCGACAAGACCAACGCCACTGCGGTGCACGCGGCGCTGCGGCTCGACCCGTCCGTGGCCGCGCTCGACCTCGGGGCGTCGACGCGTTCCGCGGTCGGGGGCCTGCGTCTCGCCTTGCAAGGCACGGGTACCACCCTCGTGGCCACCGCCGACCTGCGCACCGGCCGGGCCGGCTCGGCCGACGAGGCCGCCGGCGGCGACGCCGGCGCCGCCCTCCTGGTGGGCGATGGCAACGACACCACGCCCGTGTTGGCCGAGTACCTCGGTGGCGCCGCCTGTACCGCCGAGTTCGTCGACCGCTGGCGCGCGCCGGGCGACGTGCGTTCCAAGGTGTGGGACGACAAGTTCTCCGAGCTCACCTACGTCGACCTCGCCCGCAACGCCTGGGCCGAGGCGCTCGCCACGGTCGGGGTGGCCGCCGACCAGATCACCGTCGCCGTGGCCGCGCCCACCACCCGTATCGGCAAGGCCGTGGCCGGCAAACTGGGTGCAACAGCAATCATTGGCGACCTCACCGATACGGTGGGGGCCACCGGCGCAGCCCAGCCGGGTCTCCTGCTGGCGGCGCTGCTCGAGCAGGCCGAGCCGGGTCAGGCCCTGGCCCTGGTCGTGGCCGGCGACGGTGTCGAAGTTCTCGTGTTTCGTGCCACCGACGCCCTGGCCTCGTTCACTCCGACGCGCTCGGTGGCCGACGGGGTCACCGGTGGTGCGCCGCTCGCCTACGGCCGCTTCCTCTCCTGGCGGGGCATGATCGACATCGAACCGCCTCGCCGCCCCGAACCGGCCCGGCCGTCGGGTACCGCCGCCGCCCGCTCCGCCGACTGGAAGTTCGGTTTCGTCGGGTCGCGTGACACCGAGACGGGCACGGTGTTCATGCCTCCGTCTCGGGTGTCGATGGACGGCGAGCGCACCGACCAGATGGAACCGGTGCCCATGGCCGACGTGGAAGGCACCATCGCCACCTTCACCGTCGACCGCATCGCCTACTCGCCCAGTCCGCCCATCGTTTTCGCCGTGGTCGACTTCGACGGTGGTGGTCGCCTCCCGATCGAGCTCACCGACACCGACTTCGACGAAGTCGAGATCGGCCAGCGGGTCGAGATGACCTTCCGGCGCCTCTTCACCGCCGACGGGATCCACAACTACTTCTGGAAGGGACGGTTGGTCCGTGGCTAGTCATGGCATACGCGACCGTGTCGCCATCGTCGGCATGGGCTGCACGAAGTTCATCGAGAACTGGGGCCTGGGTCTCGACGATCTCATGATCGACGCCGCCAACGAAGCCTATGCGTCGGCCGGTGTCACGAAGCACGACGTCGACGCCTACTGGTTCGGCACGGCCCAGAGCGGCATGAGCGGCATCACCCTGGCTCGCCCGCTCCAGTTGCAGAACAAGCCCGTCACCCGGGTCGAGAACTACTGCGCCACCGGCTCCGAGGCCTTGCGCCAGGCCGCTTACGCCGTGGCTTCCGGGGCCTATGACCTGTGCATGGTGGTCGGCGCCGAGAAGGTGAAGGACACCGGCTACCAGGGCCTCAACGCCTTCCCGATCCCGAGCGACGGCACCGGCCGCACCCTCACCGCCGCCGCCATGTTCTCGATGATCGTGCCCGCCTACGGCAACAAGTACGGCGTCGATGACGACACCATGCGTTCGGTGCTCACCCACATCGCGGCCAAGAACCACTACAACGGCGCCCGCAACCCCAGGGCGCAGTTCCGCAAGGAGATCAGCGCCGAGCAGATCGAGCGAGCTCCCAAGATGGCGGGCACCCTCGGGGTCTTCGACTGCGCCGGTGTGGCCGACGGTGCCGCCGCCGCCATCGTGTGCCGGGCCGAGGATGCCCATCGCTACACCGACTCGCCGGTGTACGTGAAGGCACTCTCGTTCGTGGCCGGTAACGGTTCGGGGCTCATCGACCCTTCCTACGACTACACCACGTTCCCCGAAATCGTTGCCTGCGCAGCTGATGCCTACGCCCAGGCCGGAGTCAAGGATGCCCGGGCCGAGGTGGCGCTGGCCGAGGTGCACGACTGCTTCACGCCCACCGAGCTGGTGCTCATGGAGGACCTCCAGTTCTCCGAGCGGGGTACGGCTTGGCGCGACGTGCTCGACGGCGTGTTCGACCTCGACGGTGAGCTGCCCGTCAACCCCGACGGTGGGCTCAAGAGCTTCGGCCACCCCGTCGGCGCGTCGGGCCTGCGCATGATGTTCGAGGCCTGGTTGCAGCTGCGCGGTGAGGCCCCGGAGGAGCGCACAGTGGCCAGCCTCGCCGCCGGTCGCAAGCTGGCCCTCACCCACAACCTCGGTGGGTACCCCGGCGAGATGGTCAGCTTCGTCTCTCTGCTCGGCGCCGACCCCGGCTGAGCGCCTGCGCCCCGGAGCTCCAGCGGCGGGTTCGATCGTCGGCTACGTTCACGCCACTCGGACAGAGGGAGACGTGTGCTGCGCAAGATCAAGACCTCAGAGAGCATCGAGGCCCTCAAGAAGGTGCCCCTGTTCACCGGGTGCTCGCCCTCGGAGCTCGACCAGATCCTGGGCCTGACCACCAAGAGCACCGTGAAGGCCGGTCAGGTCCTGTGCCGAGAGGGCAATGTCGGTCGAGAGTTCTTCGTGCTCGTGGACGGCACCACCCAAGTGACCTCGGCGTCCGGGCCCGACGTGGAGGTCGGCCCCGGTGCGTTCTTCGGCGAGCTGGCCCTCCTCAACGACGGGCCCCGCTCCAAGACGGTCACGATGCTCACCGATGGCCAGGTGCTCGTGATGACCGGCGCAGAGTTCCGCGAGTTGCTGCGGGTGTCCCCCGAGATCTCGCTGTTCATGTTGGGCGTCCTCGCCGACCGCATCCGCGCCACCGGAGACTGAACTCGCCGACGACCAGATCCGGGGTGAGTCGCCACCTGGCCCTGCACGACAGAGCCACCGTCAAGAACCTCACCCTCATCGGCGTGACCGCCTTCTTCGTGAACGAGTCGAAGGGCGACGAGATGGTGATGCTCAGCGACCCGGCCTGATCACCGCCAGTCGTTCGAGCAGGTCGGCGTACGTGGCGAGCGAGGCCACGGTGAGGCCGTCGACCTTGCCCAGGTCGTCCCAGCGGCGCAGGGCCAGGGCGTCGGCGGCGACGGGGTTGGCGGCGAAGGCTTCGGCCTCGGCGTCGGTGAGCGGTCCGCCCTGCACCACCAGACTGCGGGTCGAGGCCGGCGACAACCGGGAGAGGTGGTCGGGGTCGACGGCGGTCAGGTGCCGTTTGGCCCGGACGTGGGCGCCGATGGGGCCGGTGACCGACGGGGGGAACAGCGGGGTGAGCCAGGCGGCGCCGGTGGCCTCGTGGCCGTCGTCGGTGCCGTCGCGAAACCTCTCGGCCGCGGCCAGGGCCAGGAGGTGCCCGACGTCGTGGAGCAGCGCCGCCGCGACCATGTCGTCGGGGGCCCCGTCGGCGGCGGCCAACGCCGCGCACTGCAGAGCGTGGTCGAGCTGGGTGATGTCCTCGTCGTAGCGGTCGCCACCGAACGTGGTGACCAGGTCGAGCACCTCGTCGACGGAGCGAGCGTGCTCGGTCGGCCTCACCGCAGCACCCGCCCCTGGAAGTCGCCGATCAGCGACACGGGCACGCGATCGTCGCCATCGGCGGCGGCGACGGCGAACTCGTCGAGCTTCTGGCGGTAGTAGGCCTCCCGGAGGTCACCCTCGCGAGTTGCGTTGTACGTGGGGTACAGCGCGCGACGTCCGCTCGACGAGCGGTTCGGACCCGAACGGTGTGGGGTGCGGGAGTGGAACCAGAGCACCTGCCCCGTCCGCACCTCGACCGGCTGCCAGTCGAGCGTCGCCACGACGTCGGGGCGGATGCACCCGGAGTCGTCGGTGGGGAGGAGGTCGTGGTGTACCCCCGTCACGACTTCCAGGCAGCCGTTGTCGACGGTGGCGTCGTCGACGGCGATCATGCACGAGACGTGCACGGCGACGAAGCGATAGGCGGGGGCGTCCTGGTGGGGCGAGTAGCCGGCTCCACCCGGCGCCTTGTGGTTGATCTTCTCCTTGTAGAGCACGGCCGGCTCGCCCAGCAGCGCCGACGCCGTATCGAGCACGGCCCCTTCGGTGAGCAGCTCGCGCAGGCCGTGGTGGAACGGCACGAAGTTCTCACTGCGACACAGCTGCGGCCCGTGCTCGGTGGCTTCGCGGTAGTGCAACCACTCGCCCTCGTCGTCGGGCCAGGCCGACACCTCGTCCACCCATGTCGCGAGCTGTGTGGTGGTGGCGGCGTCGAGCGGCTCGGTGAGTACCCAGCCCATGTCGGCGAAGTGAGTGACAGCCTCCGGACCGAGGGGGAGAGCGGCAATGGCAAGCGGTTCCACGAATCTTACGCTAGTGGTCTGTCCTGCGGACACTCCCGCCGCGGCCTAGTGGGCTTACGCTCCGAGGGTCGTGAACGTCTTGTTGATCACCCTCGATCAGTTCCGTGGTGACTGCTTGTCGGTTGCCGGTCACCCGGTGGTGCGTACGCCGGGCCTCGACGCGCTGGCTGCGGAAGGGGTGCGTCTGGCCCGTCACTACAGCCAGGCTGCGCCCTGCGCGCCCGGGCGGGCGTCGCTCTACACCGGCATGTACCAGATGAACCACCGGGTCGTCGCCAACGGCACGCCACTGGACGACCGGTTCGACAACGTGGCCCGCGTGGCCCGCCGGGCCGGGTTTCGGCCCACGTTGTTCGGGTACACCGACCAGGCCGTCGACCCCCGCACCGTCACCGATCCCGCCGATCCGCGCCTGTCCACCTACGAGGGGGTGCTCCCCGGGTTCGACGTCGGCCTCGATCTCACCGGCACGCTGGCCGCATGGCGGGAATGGGTCGCAGGGCACGGCGTCGACATCCCCACCGACGCCGGACGCGCACTGGCGACCGAACCCGACCGTCCCGCAACGTTGGGCATCAGCACGTTCCTCACCGACCGCTTCCTCGACTGGCACGCCCGGCGCGACGAGCCGTGGTTCGCTCACCTGAGTTACCTGCGCCCGCATCCGCCGTACGCCGCCGCAGGGGACTGGTCGGTGGCGTACGCGCCCGATGACGTCGACCTCCCGATCGCGGTCGGCCCGGTAGAGGATCGGCATCGGCTGCACCGCATGCTGCTCGAGCTTCCCTTCGCCGCGGCCCCGGGCGATGAGGGGGCGATGCGGGCGATGCGAGCCCAGTACTACGGGATGATCGGCGACGTCGACCACCAGCTCCAGCGCGTGTGGGCGCGGCTACGGGAGCGGGGGGAGTGGGACGACACGGTGATCGTCGTCACCAGCGATCACGGCGACCAGTTGGGTGACCAGGGCCTGGTCGACAAGTTCGGATGGTTCGAGTCGAGCTACCACGTGCTCGGTCTCGTGCGAGACCCGCGCCGGCCCGACGGCCACGGCACCGTCGTGGATCGGTTCACCGAGAACGTCGACGTGCTGCCCACGATCGGCGCGGCCATCGGGGCCGAAGTGCCGCGACAGTGCGACGGGCGGTCGCTCGACGGGTTCCTCGACGGTCGGGAGCCGGACCGCTGGCGGGAGGCCGCGCACTGGGAGTTCGACTGGCGGGTCTTGGCTCTCATGTCGGGTCGGCATTCGGGATGGCCCGAGGATCGCCGCCTCGAACACCGCCAGGTGACCGTGGCCCGCGGGGTGGACCGGGCCTACGCCCAGTTCGCCGACGGCGAAGCGCTCACCTACGACCTGGCCCTGGACCCGACGTGGCGCACCCCGGTGGCCGATCCTGCGGTCGCGTGGGCCGACGCCCGAGCCCTGTTGGCCTGGCGGGCCGAGCACACCGACCGCACCCTCACCGACATCCTGATCGGCCCGCCCACTGCGTAACGCGACGCGACCGAGCCACACCAGCGGCGCCCCGCTCCGCCAAACGTCACAGCCGCTCGATGATGGTGACGTTGGCCTGGCCGCCGCCCTCGCACATGGTCTGCAGGCCGTAACGGCCGCCGGTGCGCTCGAGCTCGGCGAGGAGCGTGGTCATCAGGCGGGCGCCGGTGGCGCCGAGGGGATGGCCGAGGGCGATGGCGCCGCCGTTGACGTTGACCTTGGCCAGGTCGGCGCCGGTCTCCTTGGCCCACGCCAGCACCACCGAGGCGAAGGCCTCGTTGATCTCGACGAGATCGATGTCGTCGAGGGTGAGCCCGGTCTTGTCGAGGGCGTACCGGGTGGCGGGAATGGGGGCGGTGAGCATCCACACGGGGTTGTCGGCGCGCACCGACAGGTGGTGGATGCGGGCCCGCGGGGTGAGGCCGTGGTCGGCGAGACCCTGCTCGCTGGCGATGAGCAGCGCGGCCGAGGCGTCGGAGATCTGGCTGGCACACGCCGCGGTGAGTCGGCCGCCTTCCACCAGGGTGGGCAGCGAGCGGATCTTGTCCCAGTTGGGCTCGCGGGGACCTTCGTCGGCCGTGACTTCGCCCACGGGCACGATCTGGGTCTCGAACCGGCCCTCGGCGCGGGCGCGGATGGCCCGCTCGTGCGACTCGACGGCGAAGGCCTCCATCTCGTCGCGGCTGCAGTCCCACTTCTCGGCGATCATCTCGGCGGCGGCGAACTGGCTGACCTCCTGGTCGCCGTAGCGGGCGTGCCAGCCCGGCGAGCCGGAGAACGGGGTCTCGTGGCCGTACTGCTCGCCGGCCAGCATCGCCGCGGAGATCGGGATCATCGACATGTTCTGCACGCCGCCGGCCACCACGAGGTCCTGGGTGCCGCTCATCACGCCCTGGGCGGCGAAGTGCACGGCCTGTTGGCTGGAACCGCACTGCCGGTCGATGGTGGTGCCGGGCACGTGCTCGGGCAGGCCGGCCACCAGCCAGGCGGTGCGGGCGATGTCGCCGGCCTGCGGGCCGATGGTGTCGACCGAGCCGAACACCACGTCCTCGACGGCGCCGGGGTCGACCCCGGTGCGGTCCATCAGTGCCTTGATGCTGATGGCACCCAGGTCGGCGGGATGGATGGTGGAGAGTCCGCCGCCGCGGCGACCCACGGGGGTGCGGACTGCGTCGACGATGTAGGCCTCGGCCATGGTGGAAACCTCACTCGGTTGCGAAAGGGGTTACTTGGCGACGATGGTGCAGGAACCGTGACCGAACAAGCCTTGGTTGATGGCCAGGCCGACGGTGGCGTTGTCGACCTGGTGGCCGTCGCTACGGCCCTGGAGCTGCCAGGTGAGCTCGCAGATCTGGGCGATGGCCTGGGCGGGAATGGCCTCGCCGAAGCTGGACAGGCCACCTGAGGCGTTGACCGGGATGCGGCCGCCGAGAGCGGTGTCGCCGTTGCGGAGAAGCTTTGCCGCCTCACCTTCGGCGCACAGCCCGAGGTTCTCGTACCAGTCGAGCTCGAGCGCGGTGGAGAGGTCGTAGACCTCGGCGCAACTGAGGTCCTCGGGTCCGATGCCGGCCTGCTCGTAGGCGTCGTGGGCGATGGAGTCCTTGAACCCGCGCTCGGGGGCGGGCACGACGGCGGTGGAGTCGGTGGCGAAGTCGGGCAGTTCGAGGCGCACCTGGGGATAGGTGGGGGTGGTGGTGGCCACGGCCTTGATGCGCACCGTGCCTTCGAGGGTGCCGAGGTGGCGCTGGGCGAACTCGGGGCTGGCGATCACCAGCGCGGCGGCACCGTCGGAGGTGGCGCAGATGTCGAGCAGGCGCAGCGGGTCGCTCACGATGGGCGACGAGGCGAAGTCGTCGGGGGAGAACTCCTTGCGGAACCGGGCGTAGGGGTTGTGGGCCCCGGCCTTGGAGTTCTTGACCTTCACCTGGGCGAAGTCGTCGACGGTGTCGCCGTACACGTCGATGCGTCGGCGGGCGTTGAGGGCGAAGAAGGCGGGGTTGGTGGCGCCGAGCAGGTGGAAGCGCAGCCAGTCGGGGTCGTTGCGGCGCTCGCCGCCCACGGGGGCGAAGAAGCCCTTGGGCGTGGTGTCGGCGCCCACGACGAGGGCCACTTCGGCGAAGCCGGCCAGGATCTGGGCGCGGGCCGACTGCACGGCCATGGCCCCCGACGCACAGGCGGCGTAGCTCGACGAGATGGGCACGCCGATCCAGCCGAGGGCCTGGGCGAAGGTGGAGCCGGCCACGAAGCCGGGATAGCCGTTGCGGATGGTGTCGGCGCCGGCGATGTACTGCATGTCGGGGTAGTCGAGGCCGGCGTCGGCCAGTGCCGCTCGCGCCGCGACCAGCCCGTACTCGGTGAAGTCGCGGCCCCACTTGCCCCAAGGGTGCATGCCCGCGCCCAGCACCACCAGATCGCGGTCGCCGCTCATGCCGAGGCTCCGTTGTCCGTGGTCGTCGCCGCCGACGGGGCCGCCGGTGCCCACTTCCACACCCACCGGGGCTCACCGTCGTCGTCGGTGTAGAGCACGTCGAGATCGACTTCCATCTCCATGCCGATCTCGAGGTCGGCGCCCATCACGCCTGTGGCCACCTGCCCCAGGATGACGAGGCCTTCGGCTTCGAGCTCGACGGCGGCGAGGGCGTAGGGCTCGAACGGATCGGCGGCCACGAACGGGGAAGGCGGCGCGTAGTGGTTCTCGGTGTAGGACCACACCCGACCGAATCGCGACAGCGGTGTCGGATCGAGCTCGGTGGCGGCGCAGCGCGGGTTCGGACAGGCCCCGCCGCGCGGGGGGAAGACGAAGGTGCCGCACGAGGCGCACCTGCCCCCGATCAACGTGTAGGGCTCGGTGGTGGTGAACCACCCCTCCACCGCGGGAACGCGCTCTCTGGTCGTCACTCGGTCAATCTAACGGTTCGTCAGAAACCGCGGCCAAACGGGACGTCGCCCTCCTCGCGACCATTTCTGACGAACCGTCAGACGGCTAGTGTCGCCCCCGTGCCCGTGCCCGAGGAGCCCCTGACCGGCCCCTTCACCACCGTCGTGGAGTTGTTCGACGCCACCGTCGAGGTGGCCGGCGACGTGGAGGCCTTCGTCGACGGTGACCGGCGCGTCACCTTCGCCGAATGGGGTCGGGCCGCCGACGGCGTGGCCACCCGCCTGGCGGCGATGGGGGTGGGGGTCGACGACGTGGTCGGCATCGCCTTGCCCTCGTCGATCGACTACGCCGTGGCCTACCAGGCCGTGTTGCGCCTGGGGGCCATCGCCAGCGGCATGAACCCGCGACTCGGAGCGGCCGAGACCGCGCACATCCTCGAGCGCAGCGCCCCCCGGGTCGTGGTCACCGACGCCGACCTGCCCGATGCGTCGCCCCGCCTCACCGTCGCCGAGCTGCGCGAGGCGGCCACCGACCGGGCCTTCACCGCTCGACCGGATCGCCACCGCACCGACCCCGTCGCCATCGTCTGGACCAGCGGCACGACCGGGCGCCCCAAGGGCGCAGTGTTCGATCACGGTTGCCTCGAGGCCATGACCCGGGCGGCCGGTCCGCTCTCCCGGCCCGGCGACCGCCGGCTCTCGCCGCTGCCGTTTGCCCACGTCGGCTACATGACCCGCGTGTGGGACGAGCTGGCCCACGTCATCACCACCGTCATCATCCCCACCCCGTGGACGGCCGCCGACGCCCTGCGCCTCATCGGTGCGGAGCGGGTCACGGTGGGCCAGGGCGTTCCCGCCCAGTGGCAGATGATGCTTTCCCACCCCGACCTGGCTGCCACCGACACGTCGAGCCTGCGCATCGTGAGCCTCGGTGCCGCCCGGGTGCCGCCGGAGCTCCCGCCGGCCATGCGCCACGCGTTCGGCTGCCCGGTGGTGGTGCGCTACACGTCCACCGAAGCCTGCGTGTCCACCGGAACCGCCCTCGACGACCCCGACGACGTCGTGTCCGAGACGGTCGGCACTCCTGGTGCCGGTGTCGAGATGGAACTGCGGGGCGCCGACGGTCGGGGCCCGGTGGTCGCGATCGGTTCGGTGGGCACGGTGTGCCTGCGCAGCCGGGCCATGTTCCGTCGCTACTGGCGCGAGCCCGAGCTCACCGACGCCGCCGTCGACCCCGAGGGCTGGTTGCTCACGGGCGATCTGGGGAGCCTCGACGAGCGGGGCGACCTGCGCCTGGCCGGGCGCAGCACCGAGATGTACATCCGCGGGGGCTACAACGTGTACCCGGTCGAGGTCGAGAACCACCTCGGCCTGCATCCCGCCGTCGACCGGGTCGCCGTGGTCGGGACGCTCGCCCCCGTGCTCGGCGAGATCGGCGTGGCCTTCGTGGTCCCGGCCGACGGCGCCCGCCCCGAGCTCGGGGATCTGCGGTTGTGGTGCAAGGAGCAGTTGGCCGATTACAAGGCGCCCGACTGCCTCGTGTTCCTCGACGAGTTGCCCCTGACCCCGATGAGCAAGATCGACAAGAGGGCCCTCGCGCCCGCCGCCGCCGAGGCCGAGAAGGCCTGGGAACGATGAGCAGAAAGAGTAACGACTGATGGGTATCTGTGACGGACGGGTGGTCGTGATCACCGGCGCCGGGCGGGGTTTGGGCCGGGCCCATGCCCTGGCCTTCGCCGCCGAGGGGGCGATGGTCGTGGTCAACGACCTCGGCGCCTCGCTCCAGGGCGAGGGGGTCGACGCCAGCCCCGCCCAGGAGGTCGTGAACGAGATCGAGGCCATGGGCGGGGCCGCCATCGTGAACGGCGACGACATCAGCGACTGGGACGGCGCCGGCAACCTGATCGACTCGGCCATCGAGGTCTTCGGTGGCCTCGACGTCGTCGTCACCAACGCCGGCATCGTGCGTGACCGCATGTTCGTCAACATGACCGTCGACGACTGGGACGCAATCATGCGGGTGCACCTGAGGGGTACCTTCTGCCCGGTGAAGCGGGCCGTCGAGTACTGGCGGGCCGAGTCGAAGGCCGAGCGCCAGCGTGCTGCCCGCGTGATCACCACGTCGTCGGGCGCCGGGCTCATGGGCAGCCTGGCCCAGACCAACTACTCGTCGGCCAAGGCCGGCATCGCCACCTTCACCCTCAACATCGCGGCCGAGCTCGGCCGCATCGGGGTCACTGCCAACTCCATCGCCCCCTCGGCCCGCAGCCGTATGACCGAGGACGCCTTCCCGGAGATGATGGCCCGCCCCGAGAGCGGGTTCGACGCCATGGACCCGGCCAACATCAGCCCGATCGTGGTGTGGCTGGGCAGCGAGGAGAGCGGACACGTCACCGGCCGGGTGTTCGAGTGCGCCGGCGGTGAGCTGAGTGTGGCTGATGGGTGGCAACACGGCACGCCGGTCGACAAGGGCGACCGTTGGGATCCGGCCGAGCTCGGCCCTGTTGTCGATCAGCTCATCGCCGAGGGCCCCCCACCTGCGCCGGTCTACGGAACTCAGTAGCCGGCGAATCATGTCGGCCGGGGAAGGTGACGTGGAGGTGGCAGCCGTCGGCGAGGCCGACCAGGCCGACCACGTGGTGGCCACCGACGGGCGCGTCATCGGCCGCCGGGCCATCCAGACTCGCCGCCGGATCCTGGACACCACGGCGGTGCTCCTGCAACAGCAGGGGGCCCTCGACCTGAAGGTCATCGACGTGGCCCGTGAGGTGGGCACTTCGCCGGCGACCTTCTATCAGTACTTCGCCGACGTCGAGGACGCCATCCTTGCCCTGGCCACCGAGACGGTCACCGGGGTCGAGGTCTTCGCCGAGCGATTCGCCACCGACTGGACGGCCCCCGGCGGGCTCGACGAAGCCCGCTCGCTGGTCGGGTCCTACATGGATTTCTGGGGTGAGCACCAGGCCGTGCTGCGCATCATGCACCTTCGGGCCGACGAGTTCGACCCGCGCTTTCGCAGCGTCCGACGCTCGTACAACGAACCGCTCCTCGCCGCCATGGTGGTGAAGGTGAAGGGCGCCCAGGACGCCGGGCGGTTGCCGCTCGACCTCGAGCCCTTCGCCACCGCCGGAGCCATGCTGGCCGTGCTCGACCGCCTCACCAGCTTCCGTGAGACCTTCGAGCGCCGGGGCACCAGCCGGAGCGCGATGGTGGCCACCGTGGCCCGCATCCTGCACACCACCCTCACCGGTACGACGCCGTAGTGGTGCGTCGCGGGCGAGGGGCGGGGTCGGGTCAGCCGTTCACCCGGTTCGCCTGGCTGTAACCCGTGAGGGCGGCTCGATCGTCGTCCAGCACGAAGCCGGACTCGATGGAGCCGTTCGTGGCCGCGTCGTAGCGCTGCTGGTACTCGGCCGACGAGGGGTACAGCTCGGCGAGGCGATCCACCGGGAGGGGCACCGTCGAACCCAACAGGATGCAGAGCAGGGTGGGGTCAGGGCCGGGTTGACCCGAGAGCACGTCGACGGGCACGTCGACCGGAGGCGTGCGCACGCCACCCAACGCGATGCCGTCGCCGTCGCGAACGTTCGCCGGTGGCTGGTCGGTGGTGAGTTCGAGGAGGGGGGCGGTGGGCGGCGCGTCGCCCGTCGTCACCCATCGGTCGAGGCTGCGCAGCGCCGCTTTGGCCACGATGTGGAGGGGTCCGTCGTTGATCGGCACGCCGCAGTCGATCAACTCGGCGGTGGGCCCCAGGATGTGGGCGTCGGCATGGGAGGTGCCGGCCACCTCCCAGAGCCGGAATCGATCGGTGTCGGGCTGGCGGGCCGCCACCGATCGCAGGACCCCGTTGACGTCGGCTTCCGCTTGGAGATTCATGACCGGGGCGTCGAGGTCGGTGCGGAAGCGAACCGGATCGCTGCTGATGGCGCCGGCCAGATCGGCGCTCTCACCGGGACCGACGAGGCCGAGGGCCACCGCGGAGCGGCTGTGGACGAAGAACCCGTCGAAGGCGTCGGTGAGGGGCTGTACGCCGTTGTAGTAGGTGGTCAGCGCGATTGCCGACTGCGACTCCCCGGCCGCGAGCAGGCGCGTGGGTTCGAGGCCGTCGGTCATCGGTCCCCTGGCGCGGATCGCCCGGGCCACCTGGGTGTAGATGTCGAACGAGAACCCGTCACCGGGATGGGCGAGCGTCGCGTAGCGAGCGGGGTCGATGGCCTTCAGGCCCTTGCCCGTGACGTCGCTGGCGGTCGGGGTCTTCACGAGCACCGGACCCCCCTCGACCCCGATGCGCTGCGCGGACACGCCCACCCACGTGTGGCCCTGTCGGGTGATCTCCTCGTGGAGGCTGGTCCACTCGACGTCGGCGTCCAATCCCCCGCTGACGTTGAGCCATTCCACGACGACCGTGCCGCTGGAATCGGTGGCTTCGGCCGAACGGCGCACGAGGACGCGGCTGCGGTACGGGGCGCGGCCGTCGGGGGCAAGAGCCCACATGCCGTCACCGGTCAGCGGTGACGTCGGGGTGTAGGAGGTGGCCACGCCTTCGGCCACGAACTCCTGCTCGACATAGCCGGCGGCGGCCAGGTCGACCGTGGTGGCCGCCCCTATGAACGGCTTGCCGGGCGCGGTGATCTCGCTCAGCCCGGCCGCCGGGCCCGCCGGCCGAGGCGGGCGGGTCGAGACGGTGGTGGCGCTGGTGTCGTTCGCGGCGGAATCGCCTGACGGTGTAGTGGTGCAGGCACTCCCGACGAGCAGCGCTCCGGCCACGGCCAAGCTCGTGACCCCCCGGCCGACTTGCATCATATCCCCCCATGCTCGTCGAATGATCGCTCGTTCTAGCAGCCCGGGGGACGTCAGCCCTCGGGCAGCACGAAGTTGCGTCGGAGGCGGCTGAGCCGCAGGTGGGCGATCCTCCACCCACCGTCGAGCTTCACGTACCGCTCGTGGTAGTGCCCGAATCCGTGCATCGACACCATGGCCGAGCCCGGAGGCCACTCGAGGTTGTCCTCCATGGCCCAGATGCCGGTGGCCTCGGTGACGGAGGTGACGGTGATCTCGGGCATGTGCCCGTGGTGGACCGTGACGACCTCGTCGATCGAGCCCGACACGAAGGCGGCGATGGCCTCGTTGCCCTCGATCGTGGCTCCCGCCTCCTCCTGCATGTCCATCACCGCGTCGGGGGCGAAGACGCCGGCGAACCCCGCCCAGTCCTTCGTGTCCATGCATCGGAAGTAGCGGGCCTTCAGCCGGCGGATCGCGTCGGCGGCGATCAGGCGCTCGAGTTCATCCATCAGAGGGTCCTCCTCACCAGCCGCGGTACTGCACGTCGCGGCGCTCCTTGAACGCAGCGACACCTTCCTGGAAGTCCAGCGTGTACGAGGCCAGCTCCTGGGCCCACGCCTCGTCGGTGAATGCCCCGCCCCGGTCGGAGTCGAGGCTGCGGTTGAGCAGCCACTTCGACAGCATCAGCGCCTTGGTGGGGGCTTCGGCCAGCCGGCCGGCCCACTCGGCGGCGGCGTCGTGCAGCTCGGCGTGGGGCACGACCTTGTTGACCAGGCCGATGCGCGCGGCTTCGTCGGCGCGGATGTCGTCACCGAAGAAGATGAGCTCCTTGGCCTTCTGGAGGCCCACGATGCGCGGCAGCAGGTAGGCGCCACCTCCGTCGGGGGTGATGCCGCGACGCACGAAGACCTCGATGAACTTGGCGTTGTCGGCGGCGATCACCAGGTCGGCGGCGAAGGCGATGTGGGCGCCGATGCCGGCGGCGGTGCCGTTGACGGCGGCGATCACCGGCTTCTCGCAGTCCATGATCGCGCTCACGAGCCGCTGGGCGCCCCGCTTGATGTTGCGGCCCACGTCGCCGAGGGCCTTGTCCGGTGCATCGGCGGGGCCCGGGTTCACGGGGAGGCGCGACACCCGTAGGTCGGCACCCGTACAGAAGTGGCGTTCGCCGGCCGCGGTGATCACCACGGCCCGCACGTTGAGGTCGCCGCTGGCCCCTTCGAGCAACTCGATGATGCGGTTGCGCTGGTCGGGCGTGATGGCGTTGGCGGCGTCGGGTCGGTTGAGGGTGAGCCAGGCCACCCCGTTGTCGGCGACCTCCCACAGCAGATCGGTGTCCACGGTGCTCTCGCCGTCGCTCATCGTCGTGTCGTCCTCGGGGTGCAGGGGCCGGCAGCGTCGGGCTTCACCCCGGCCGGGCTCCTCTTCCTAGCACCCCGCCCCGCTCGGCGCGATGGGTGCCGGGACGGCCATGGGTGATGGTCGGTGGCTACGGTGGGTCAGGTGAACGAGTCATGGCGCCCGGATGCACTGGACGCGAACGGCGACCCCATCGCACCAGGGATCGACGGGCGCTACGGCGACGAGTCCCCCGACGACGTGATGTTCGACGACCCGCGCTTCGACGAGCTGCGTTTCGACGACGAGTACCTCCGCACCCGCCCCGCCATCCACGCGGTCATCGAACAGCCCGAACCGGGGTTCCCGGGGTTCAGGTACAACCAGTGGACGGTCGAGGGGGAGATCGAGCGGTTCGGGGCCTTCGGGCGGGCGGCCTCGGCCGCCACCGGCTGGAAGCGCACGGTGGCGCGGGTGATGGTGGTGCTGTTCCTGGGTTCGATCCTGCTGGTGTTCGCAGCCCAGCTCCGGCTCATCGTGGGTTACTGACCGGTGTCGCGCTCGTAGCGCCAGCCTTCCTTCAGCATCCACAGACGGTGCCGGGGTCCGGCCCGGTCGGGATCCTCGTCGTCGTAGCCGGCATCGCCGTGGTAGAGGGCCACCGCGCCCCCGTCGACTCGCGCGAAGCGGGTGGTGAAGTGCTCGACCGGTCCCGCGGTCAGGCCATCGAGGGCAGCGTCGACCGAACCGAAGCCGAGCAGTTGCTCGAGGGTGATCCACGTCGGCGGGGCGAGCTCGATCTCTCCGGTGTTGCGTCGGGTGAGGGCGTCGGCCGGGGCCAGCCAGCCGAACTCGTGGATCTCGCCGCCGTCGACGCGCAGGTCGGCCAGCTCGGCCGGGGCCCGGGCCGCGAAAAACCAGGTGGCGAATCGCTTCGGCGTGATGGGCGGTGGGGTCCAGTGCGAGAACCAGACCAGTCCGGCCTCCTCGATGGTGAGGCCCGTCTCCTCCGCCGCTTCTCTGACCGCCGCTCGTCGGGCCGCCGCCATCACCGCATCCGGGTCGTCGGGCGCAACGACACCGCCCGGGTAGTCGGCGGGGTCGATGCGACCGCCGGGGAAGACCCACATCCCCCCGGCGAACTCGAGCTTCGAGTTGCGCCGCACCATCAGCACCTCGACCACCCCAGCGGTGTCGCGCAGCAGGACCGTGGTGGCCGCCGGAACGGGGGGCGCCACCGTGGCGGGGGTGTCGAAGGCCGCCTCGGTGCCGGTTCGGGACGGGGGGACAGCCGCCGTGTCGCCCTCGCCGTCACGCCCGCTGTCGCCCATCGCGCCACCCTAGGGCGGGGGTCTCAGGCCAGGCCCAGACGCCGCAACATGGCGACCGGAACCCCGGGGTCGCCGGCGGCCAGGCGCGCCGCCCGCTCCACGTTGACTTCGTCGAGGTCGCGGTCGGGCCAGTCGTCCCACGGGCCGTCGGGGATCCGACGCGGGTCGCCTTCGGCGTCGGCCACTGCGTACAGATAGGCCTGGAGCACGAGCAGCGACCCGGCATCGCCGACCGGCCCCACTCCGGGCACGACGACCGGGGCCTGCTCGCTCAGCTCCCCCAAGGTGTCGGCCCAGGCCTCGGGGTTGCCGTCGTAGGCGTTCGGCGTGGTGGCGAACACGGCCAGGGCGCCGGCGAAGAGCACGCCCGCCGACGGCACCAGCACGACCAGGTTCTCGGCCTGGGGACCGGTGGCCGGCACGACGCACACCTTCTGGGTCAGCCACGCGGCACTGGCGATGGTGTGCGAGACCGGGCGGGTGCGGAACTCCTCGTCGAACTCGTCGGCGTAGGCGGGCACCAGCCGCCGGTAGGCATCGAGCGGCACCGGCTGGTCGAGCAGCGCACTCGTCTGGGGGCGCCCGTAGCGGGCGGCCATCCAGAACACCGACGACCCGCCCACCGCGTCGACGTGGCTCGAGGTGTACACCACCCGTCGCACCGGCACCCGGAAGCCCTTGAGCGCTTCGTTGAGGGCTCGGGCCGCCGAAGGAGAGGCCACGGTGTCGATCAGCGTGATGCCGTCGTCCTCCACCACCACGCCGGCGTTCGGGCCCGGTCGGCCCCGGCCATCGGTGCCCCGCCACACGAACACGCCGGGCGACAGCGGTTCGAGCTGGCCGGCATCGGGGGCGATGGGGCCGACGTCGGGGGTGGGCGGCATCGGGCCGAGGAGCTCGGACATCCCGTCGAGCCTACGGCCCGTTCCGGGCCGGGCTGCCGGTCTCCGCTCGGCTCCGGCCGGGAACTGGGGGTACGGTCCGCGCCACCATGACGACCATGGACGGCCCCACCCACGGGGATCTCCCCACCCCACGTTCCCAGGCGGCGATGGCGCCCGCCGACGCGGTGCTGTGGGACATCGAGGCCGACCCGCTCCTGCGCTCCACCATCGTCGGGGTGGCGCTGCTCGACCGGGCGCCGGACTGGGATCGGCTCTGCGCCCGGATGGAACGGGTGAGCCGGCTGATCCCCAGGCTGCGCGAGCGGGTGGTCGACGGGCCGTTCGGTCTCGTCCCGCCGCGTTGGGTGGCCGACGACGACTTCGATCTCGTCTACCACCTGCGCCGGGCCCGGTGCCCCGACCCCGGCGACGTGCGGGCTGTGCTCGATCTGGCCCAGCCCATCGCCATGGCCGGCTTCGATCGGTGCCGACCCCTGTGGGAGTTCACCCTCGTCGAGGGCCTGGCCGACGGGTCGGCCGCGCTCGTCCAGAAGATCCACCACTCCCTGACCGACGGCATCGGCGGGGTGGAGTTGGCCCTGCTCATCCTGGACGACCGGGCCGACACGCCCGAGCCGGAGATGCCGCCGCTCCCGCGGGTGCGCCCCCCGTCGACGGCGGCCGAGATGGCCGTGCGGGCCACCGGCGACGGTATCGCCACTGCCCTCGACGTCGTGCGCGGCCTCCCGGACTTCGCCCGCGCCGCCGTGCCCAACCTGGGCGAGCTGGTTCCCTCGGTCGGCCGGCTGCTGCGCCCCGTGGCCGCGCCGGCCTCGCCGCTCATGCGGGGCCGCAGCCTCACCCGACGCCTCAACGTGTTCGAGGTGCCCCTCGACGGGTTGCGGACCGCCGGCAAGTCGGTGAGAGGCACCGCCAACGACGCCTACCTGGCCGCGGTGATCGGGGGCCTGAGCCGGTACCACGCTCACCACGCCGTGGCCGTCGAGACCCTGAGGGTCACGATGCCCGTCAACATTCGCAGTGACGCCGACGAGGTGGCGGGAAACCGGTTCACCCCCGCCCGCTTCGCCGTGCCCGCCGACATCGACGACCCGGCCGACCGCATGCGGACCATGGGGCGCTGCGCCCGAGAGGGTCGTGATGAGCCGGCGAATGAATTCACTGACGTGCTGGCCGGCGCCCTGGGTGTGCTGCCGCGTCCGGTCACCATTGCCGTCCTCGGCGGCATGCTGCGCAACATCGACCTGGTCTGCACCAACGTTCCGGGCATTCCGCAGCGCTCGTGGCTCGTCGGTGCCGAAGTGCAGCGTTGGTTCGCCTTTGCGCCCACCAGCGGTTCGGCCCTCGCCGTGGCCCTGATGTCGTTCGTGGGGGTGGCCTGCATCGGGGTGATCACCGATTCGGCCGCGGTTCCCGACCCCGAGGTGCTGACCCGCTTCCTCGAGGAGGAGTTCGCAGCGGTGCTCGCCGTGGGCTCGGCCGACGACTAGTCGGGCGTCCGGGCCCCCTTCGCGCCGACCATCCCGTTCGGACTACGGTCCCCGCCGTGGCGAACCACAAGAAGACGAAGAAGCCCCGCAAGCCGCGCCAACCCCTTCCCAAGGTGGGCACACCTGCGAACAACCGCTATCGACTGGAGCACAGCCGGCGCGATGTCGTCGACTTCGGCCGTGGCGGCAACAGCCGGTGGATGGGGATCCTGGTGATCGTCGTGCTGGTGCTGGTGGCTCTCGGCTTCGTCGGCTGGATCGTCCTCACCTGACCGGTGTCAGATGGTGGTGCTGAGACCGCCATCGACCGGGATCACCGCGCCGGTGAGATAGCGGCCGGCCCGTGACGACAAGAAGATGGCCGTACCCGCCATGTCGGTCGGCTCGCCGATGCGACCGAGGGGCACCGACCGCCTGATCTCCTCGCCGAAGGTCTCGAGGGTGGCCTCCATCATCTTCGACTCGAAGGGGCCGGGGGCGATGGCGTTGACGGTGATGAGGTCCGGGGCCAGGTGGGCGGCCAGCACCCGGGTGAGGTGGTGGACCGCGGCCTTCGACGCCGAGTAGGAGTAAGTCTCGAGGGCGGACACGTGCAGACCGTCGATCGAGCCGATGTTGATCACCCGCGAGGGATCGTCGGGTGTGGCCGCCGCCGCCAGCGCGTCGCGCAGGAAGCGGGTGAGGTGGAAGACGCCCTTCACATTGAGATCGAGCACTCGGTCCCACGCGGCGTCGTCGAAGTCGTCCATCGGTGCCCCCCAGGTGGCTCCGGCGTTGTTGACGAGGATGTCGAGCTGACCCCCTTCCGCCTCGGAGACCTGCTCGGCCAGCCGGCGGCACTCCGCTTCGGTGGAGAGGTCGGCTGGCATCGAGCGGCACTCGCCGACGGCCGACAACTCGGCCGCCACCGCGTCGCAGACCTCGGCCTTGCGTGACGACACCGTGACCTTCGCCCCGGCCTCCACGAAGCCTCGGGCGATCATCAGCCCGATACCGCGGCTACCGCCGGTGATCAGGGCCCGCTTGCCGTCGATGTCGAAGAGATCGCTCACGCGGCGCCCCCTTCCGCCGGGCGGCGGTGATCGTCGAGCAAGAGGTGCTGGGAGAGGTCGCCGTAGAGGGCGGGGAGCAGGATCCGCTCGGCGAAGGCCCATCGGCCGTCGACCCGGGCGAAGCGGTCGTGGTAATCGCCGGCGATGATCGGCTGGAGGGAGAGGGTCGCGGTGGCCTGATACACGGTGAATCGGGACCGGGCCTTCGCGGTGGCCGTGCCGGCGTCGATCTCGATGATGGCGTTGGTGATCATGTGGCGGGTCTTCGGGGTGCCGTCGTCGGGGTAGCGGCGCGTCGAGACCTCGTAGAACTTGGTCACCGCCTCGGCGCCCGTGACGATCGGGGTACCATCGGGACCGCAGATCCGCCCATGGGCGAACAGTGCGCCCACGGCCTCGAAGTTCCCGGCGTCGATCGCCTCGGCGTACAGATGGAGCAGCGTCTCGATGTCCCCGCGGTCGTCGGCCATGACCGGCGACAGTACTTCTCGCCGGTGATCCCGGCTCCGGGGCTGGGCCGAACGGCCCGAATGGGCCTGGGGGATGTTCACGGAGCGTGGTCATCCCGTATCGTGATTCCACTTCCAAGTGACGCCGGGACGGGCGTCGGGCAAGGCAGGTTCGGAGTTCTCCGAGCCGGGAGGACTGGTGATGGAGTACGAGAAGCGGAAAGGCGCGCTCGGGGCCGTGACGACCCCGGCCGACGCAGCGCGCCCTCCTTGGGATCTGACGGCCTTCGACGTCGTCCCTGTCGGTGTCGGTCTCTGGGACAAAGGGGCCCGCCTCGAACACGCCAACCCGGTGCTCTGTGACCTCCTCGGTTCTTCCCTCAGCCGGCTACGCGGCAGCGACCTGCTCGACCTCGTGCTGGTCGACGATCGCTCGGCCGCGGCGGTGGCCGTGGCCGAGCTCCTCGGCGGGCGGAGCAACGCCGCCCAGTGCCATGTCCGGGGTGCGGGCCGCGACGGCAACCGGCGAATCGTCCCCTGGCCCCTCCGGATGAATCTCACCGTCTTCTACGGCGCCGACGGCCAACCCGGGGGTCTGCTGGGTCAGGTCTTCGAGTTCACGCCGGTCCGGACGGGTCTGGCCACCCCCGAGGGCTTGGCCCAGGTGCTCGACGCCGTCGCCGATTTCCTGCTCGTCATCGAAGTCGACGGGCTCGTGTCCTCCGGCAACCGGGCGGCTCGCGATGCGTTCGGCGCGGGTGAGCACCCCCGGGTGAGCACGTCCCTCGTCGCCCTGCTCGAGCCCGAAAGCCTCGCGCGGTATCACGACGCCATCGAGCCGGCCCTGCTGGCCGTCGGGTTCTGGCAGGGGGAGCTGACCTTCCGCAACCGGGAACTCCAGGCGGTGCCGGTGTCGGCGCGGTTCGTGTCGCACGGGCCCCGCCCCGGATCGGCCACCACCGATTCGCTCGGCGCCGTGTCGGTGTTCGCCCGCGACATCACCGAGTTGAAGAACGCCGAACAGCGGCTCCGTCAGCTCGCCACCCACGACTACCTCACCGGCCTGCCCAACCGTCTTCTTCTCTACGATCGCCTCGAGCTGGCCCTGAACCGCTACGCCCGGTACGGCAACCCGGTGGCGCTCATGTTCTGCGATCTCGACGGCTTCAAGTCCGTGAACGACGAGCACGGCCACCAGGTGGGCGACGGCGTGCTCGTGCAGGTTGCGGACCGCATCCACTCGGTGGTCCGCGACACCGACACCGCCGCCCGGGTCGGCGGCGACGAGTTCGCCCTCCTCGTCGAGGGGATCGACGACATCTATCGGCTCACCAGCGTGGCCGACCGCCTGGTGGCGCGTGTCGCCGAACCGATCTTCGTCGGCCGCGTGGTCGCCGAGATCGGCGTCTCCATCGGCTTGGTGCTGGCCTCCGACCGATGCCACCAGATCGACAGGCTCGTGGCCCTCGCCGACTCGGCCATGTACCAGGCCAAGGAGGCGGGGCGCGGCCGCTACGTGGTCATCGCCGGCGACGACGGCTGACGACGGCGGCTGAGCGGCGGTCAGACCGACGAAGGGTCCATCAACGCCAGCGCCGGCCCGTGCAGGAGCTGCTTGTGGATGGCCAGCACCGTGCGGCTCTTGCCGGCCAGCGCTCCCGCCCGGGCCACCGCTCGGGGCAGCACCTCCTCGGCCCCGACCGCATCGTCGACGAACCCGGCGGCCACAGCCTCGGGACCGGTGTAGCGCCGGGCGGTGTTGAGGGCCTCGCTGAGCGGCCGCTTGGGGAGGCGGGTGGCGAGGAGCGCGAGGATGCGCTCGTCGACCGGGAGACCCAGATCAACCTCGGGCATGCACCAGTAGCCGCGATCGGTGCGCATCACCGCGTGGTCGAACACGGTGCACAACATCGCCCCCGCCCCGAACGCGTGACCGTTGACGGCGGCCACCGTGGGCGCGTCGAGACGCAGGATCCGGGCGTAGGCGAGGAAGAGGTCGTCCATGAAGGGCCCCGCTTCGGCCGGATGACTCAGCAACCAGTCGAGGTCGAGTCCGTTGCTGAAGAACTTCCCGATACCGGTCACGACGAGCGCACACGGTCCCTCCCGTGCCTCCACCTGGTCGAGTGCATCGTGCAACCCCATCAGCGACGGAGGGTTCCAGCGGTTCTCTTCACCGTCCATCACGACGACGGCGACATCGGCTTCCCAGGTCAGTTCGATCATGGCGCCGATGCTGCCAGACCACGCCCCGTCTAGCCTCGCACCCGTGGCCGACTACCGCGCTCCTCTCCGTGACATCCGCTTCGTCCTCGATCACCTCACCGACATCGAAGGGTTGTGCGCCCTCGAGGCGTTCTCCCACCTCGACCCCGAGACCATCTTGGGCGTCATCGAGGAGAACGGCCGTTTCACCGCCGACGTGATCGCCCCGCTGAACCGCTCGGGTGACGTCGAGACCAGCCGCTACGACGCCGCCTCGGCCTCGGTCACCACCCCGGCCGGCTTCGTGGACGCCTACCGTCAGTACGTCGCCGGGGGCTGGGGTGGGGTGGCGTTCCCCGAGACCTACGGCGGGGGCGGGTTCCCGTGGCTGATCGGCATCGTGCTCCAGGAGTTCATCTCCTCGGCCAACATGGCCTTCTCGATGGCCCCGCTGCTCACCCAGGGCGCCATCGACCTGCTCATGCACCACGGCAGCGAGCAGCAGAAGGAGACCTACCTCACCAAGATGGTCACCGGCGAGTGGACCGGCACCATGAACCTCACCGAGCCCGAGGCCGGCTCGGACGTGGGCGCCGTGCGCACGAAGGCCGTGCCTGCCCCCGACGGGTCGTGGCGGATCACCGGCACCAAGATCTACATCTCGTTCGGTGAGCACGACATGGCCGACAACATCGTCCACCTCGTGCTGGCCCGCACCCCCGATGCCCCGCCCGGCACCAAGGGGATCTCGTGCTTCGTCGTGCCCAAGTTCCTCGTCGGCGACGACGGCTCGCGGGGCGAACGCAACGACGTCACCTGTCTGTCGATCGAGCACAAGATGGGTATCAGGGCCAGCCCCACGTGCGTCATGAGCTACGGCGAGAACGGTGGCGCCGTGGGTCACCTCATCGGCGAAGAGAACCAAGGCATGCGCTACATGTTCACGATGATGAACCAGGCTCGCCTCTCGGTGGGCCTCGAGGGTCTGGCGCTGGGGGAGCGGGCCTACCAGGACGCTCTCCAGTACGCCCAGGAGCGCCGCCAGGGCCGGGCCCCGGGGGCGCCGCCGGGTGAGACCTCGCTCATCATCGACCTTCCCGACGTGCGCCGCATGCTGCTCACCATGAAGGCGCTCGTCGACGCCCTCCGGGCCATCATCTACACCAACGCCGAAGCGATCGATCTCGCCGCTCACCACCCCGACGAAGAGGTGCGCCGCCGCAACTCCGAACTGGTCGAGCTGCTCATCCCCGTCTCGAAGGGCTTCGGCACCGACATGGGCATCGAGATCACGTCGCTGGCCATCCAGGTCTACGGGGGCATGGGCTACATCGAGGAGTCGGGGGTGCCCCAGCACTACCGCGACGCCCGGATAACGACCATCTACGAGGGGACGAACGGCATCCAGGCCATGGACCTCGTCGGCCGGAAGCTCTCGATGCGCGCCGGGGGGGTGGTGCACGACTTCCTCGCTGACATCGACGCCCTCGATGGTCGCCTCGAAGCCGCTGGGGCCGAGTTCGAGCCGGTGCGCACTCAGCTCGCAGCCGCCCGTGCCGTCGTGGGCGACAGCGTGGCCTGGATCCTCGAACACGGGGCGGCCGACGTCCGTGACGCCCTCGCCGGGGCCACCCCGTTCCTGCGCATGTTCGGGCTGCTCGTGGGCGGTCGCTATCTGGCCGAGGCGGCGCTGGCGGCGCACGCCGCGCAGGCCGAGGATCGCGGCGATCACGACCACCTCGCCGCCCGCATCACGATCGCCCGCTTCTACGCCGAGAACCTGCTGCCGGCCGTGACCGGCCTGGCGCCCGCCGTGCGGGCTGGGCACGCCGACCTCTACGCCGTGGGCCCCGCCGCCATGGCGGGTTAGGAGCATCCGGTGTCGTTGTCAGAGGCCGCGGGGCTGATCGTCGGGTCCATCCCCAGCCCGAGCAGCGGCAAGCTCGGTCCACTGAACATGTACGGCCTGATGATCGCCCTCGCCGTCCTGGCCGGCATCGAGATCGCCCGCGTGCGGTGGCGGGCCCGGGGCGGTGATCCCGACGACATCTATGCCATCGCCTTCCTCGCCGTGCCCGCCGGGCTCATCGGGGCCCGGCTCTATCACCTGGCCACCGACTGGCGCAGCTACGAAGGTCGCTGGGGTGACGCCGCCAAGATCTGGGAAGGGGGGCTCGGGATCCCGGGGGGTCTCGCCCTCGGGGTGGGTGTCGGGGTGTGGGTGGCCTACCGCCGCGGCCTACGGATCTCGGTGGGTCTCGACGCCATCATCCCGGGCATCGCCGTCGCCCAGGCCATCGGGCGCCTCGGGAACTGGTGGAACCAGGAGTTGTTCGGCCGTCCCAGCGATCTTCCTTGGGCACTGCAGATCTCACCGACGAACGCCGCGGCCGCCGGCTACCCGGGCGTCGCCACCTTCCACCCCACGTTCCTCTACGAGATGCTCTGGAACCTCGGCCTCTTCGCGGTCCTCGTCCTCATCGACCGCCGCCGCAACCTGCGGCCGGGCACGTTGCTGCCGATCTACATCGGCGGCTATTTCCTCGGTCGGCTCTGGATCGAGGCCCTCCGCGTCGACACCGCGAGCATCATCTTCGGCCTGCGGGTCAACATCTGGTTGTCGATCCTGGGCATCGTCGGAGCGATCGTGGCTGTTGGCGTGCGGGGTCTGCGTCACCGGCCCGATGACAGCGACGAGCCCTACCGCGACGGGCACCGTTGGGTGCCGCCCGGCGACGAGGCGCAGGCCGAGCTCGCCGACGGGACCGATGGGACCGGGACCGAGGTCAGCGATGGGCCAGGGGTGCCTCGACCGTCGACATGAAGTCCCACGGCAGCTCCGGGTCGAGCCCGTCGGCCAGGCGGTCCAGGTGGCTGGTGCCGTGCACCGTGCGGGCCAGGCGGTTGGCGGCGTGGTGCGGCGACAGCTGGTTCGCCGATACCGTCGGCGGCGAGGGTCTGGTCCTCGTAGTCGGCGGCGACGTGCAGGAACGGGTAGGCGCAGAACCGCAGGAGGAGGTCGAGGTCGAGGTCGAGATCTCGCGGGCCGCCCCGGGCCCACTCGAAGTCGAGCATGGCCGAGATGGCCGTGCCGTTCCACAGCACGTTCTCGAAGGTGATGTCGCCGTGAACGAGGTGCGAGGTGGAGAAGGGGTCGAGGGCCGCCGACGTGGCCCGCACCATCTCGGTGGCGCCCTCGGTCACCTGCCGATCCATCGACGGCATCGCCAGGAGTGCGTCGATGGCTTCGAGCAGGGGTCGCGTGGCCGTGTACTCCTGGTCGCACAGAAGCTGGGGGGCGGCGTCGATCGGAGGCAGATCCGGGGGGCACGCCATCGCGTGCAGGCTGCGCATCAGTCCGGCGGGCAGGCGTGGGCCCAGATAGGCCTCGCGACGCAGCCGCTGGTTGGGCTTGCGGTTCACCCGGATCGCGAAGTCGTCGGTCAGCCACACCTCGTTGGTGACGCTGCTGGCCCGGTTGAGGGCCATCGTGTAAGCGAGCCCGGCGTCGGACAGGGCGCGGCGGGCTCGGGCTTCGTCGAAGTCGCTCACCGAGGCGACCGGGCCGGTCGGGACGAGATGGGCTCGGGTGACGAAAGCATGATCATTTTCATGTCGGCAGTGACCGGGCGGCTCTTGATCGGTCGGATGGCCCAATTGTCGGGTTCGGTGAACAGTCGGTGTCCTCGGGCATAGGTTCAGCCCCCGACGTGTTCGGACCCACGACCGGTACGGTTCCGGCACGCTCTCCAGGAGGGAATGACCATGTCGATCTACGACACCGCCATCCGAAAACTCGACGGCACGCCCGCGAACCTCAGCGCGCTGGCCGACCAGACCGTGCTCGTGGTGAACGTGGCCTCGAAGTGCGGCCTCACCCCGCAGTACGAGGGTCTCGAGCGGTTGCAGCAGCGGTATGCCGATCAGGGGTTCACCGTGCTGGGCGTGCCGTGCAACCAGTTCCTCGGCCAGGAGCCGGGCACCGCCGAGGAGATCCAGACCTTCTGCTCCACCACCTACGGCGTCAGCTTTCCGCTGACCGAGAAGGTCGACGTGAACGGCGACGACCGCCACCCGCTCTACGCCGAGCTCACCGCCGTACCCGATGCGGCCGGTGAAGCCGGTGACATCCAGTGGAACTTCGAGAAGTTCCTCGTGGCGCCCGGTGGGGAGTCGATCACCCGATTCCGCCCCACGGTCGAGCCCGAGGCCGACGAGGTCGTCGCCGCCATCGAGGCCTCGCTGGGCTGAGGGCCACTCGTCGTGGCCGGCCGGGCCCTTCGGCGAGGATGAGCGGGTCCGCCGGTGGGGCCGGGTAGGCTCAGGCTGTGTTCCGTGGCGGCCGACCGGCCGCCCGGCGGCGCCCCAGCGTCGCTCCCCCCGTGTCGGCATCCACCGTCGGTGGACTCTGCGCCGGCACCCCGACCCTCGAGGCCCGCCCCACCATGACCACCTTCGCCGATCTCGGCGTCTCCCCCGATTTCACGGCGAAGTTGGCCGCCAAGGGCATAGACGCCCCCTTTCCGATCCAAGAGCTCACCATCCCCGATGCCCTCGCCGGTCGCGACGTCTGTGGGAAGGCCAAGACAGGTTCGGGCAAGACGTTGGCCTTTGGTCTGCCGGTACTCGAACGGGTCAAGACCGCCGACCCCCGTCGGCCCCGTGCCTTGATCCTCGTCCCCACCCGCGAGCTGGCGGTGCAGGTGCGTGACGAGCTCCTGCCGCTCGGCGCCACCCGTGACGTCACCGTCAGCGCCGTGTACGGCGGGGCGAGCATGGAGACCCAGATCCGCCTCCTCGCCAAGGGCGTCGAGGTCGTGGTGGCCACCCCGGGCCGGATGATCGACCTCATCGACCGTAAGGAGATCTTCCTCGACGATGTCGTCCAGGTCGTGCTCGACGAGGCCGATCGCATGGCCGACATGGGGTTCCTGCCCCAGGTCGAATGGATCCTGCGTCACATCCCGGGGCAGCACCAGACCCTGCTGTTCTCCGCCACCCTCGACGGCGTGGTCGACACTCTCATCAAGCGCTACCAGACCGACCCGGCCATGCACGAAGTGGCGTCGTCGCAGGTCACAGTGGAGGAGATGCACCACCGCTTCCTCAATGTGCACGACATGGACAAGGTGAAGGTGGCGGCCGCCATCGCCCGTTCCTCGCACCGAACGATCGTCTTCGTCCGCACCAAGCGCGCCGCCGACCGGGTGGCCTCTGATCTGCGCCGTGAGGGCGTCGAGGCGGCCTCCATCCACGGGGACCTGCGCCAGAGCCACCGCGAGAAGGCGCTGGCCGACTTCTCCGCTGACAAGCTCCAGGTGCTGGTGGCCACCGACGTCGCGGCCCGGGGCATCCACGTCGACGACGTCGATGTCGTGATCCACTTCGATCCGCCCGAGGACGCCAAGGCCTACCTGCACCGTTCCGGCCGCACGGCCCGCGCCGGCGAGTCCGGCGTCGTCGTCACTCTCGTCCTCTGGAACGAGGAGCTCGAGATCAAGCGGCTCCTGAAGCGCCTGAAGCTGGACCAGCCCATCGTCGAGGTGTTCTCCAACGACGCCCGCCTGGCCGATCTCCTGGCGTGGGACCCGTCGGCCGACCCGGTGAGCAGCTGAGCGTCGCGCCCGCGAGCGCGGCGGCCCTCGCCGAGGCCGGCTCCGTCGCCGGCCTCTCACCTCGCGACGTACTCGTCGCGGTCACGGTGGCCGAAGCTGCGGCGCTCGGCGTCGCCGTCGCGCACCTCGGCCCGCTCGGAGAGGCCGGC
>JBDNHK010000123.1:0-17285 GCA_041688815.1 Acidimicrobiales bacterium
AACAGAACTCCACGTTCAGCTCGATCATCTACGTCACCCTCTTCGTGGCCGGCCTCGTGGTGGCGTTGTTCTTCGCGCTGCTCACCCTCGAGCGCATCGGGCTCTACGCCGTGTTCAAGGCCCTCGGTGCCTCCACGCGCCAGATCTTCACCGGGGTCATCACCCAGGCCGTCGTCGTGGCTCTCGTCTCGTTCGTGGTGGGTGGAATCCTGATCCTGCTTGTCACCCAGGTCCTGCCCCCCGCTATCCCCGTCGTCCTCGAGCCGGCCCGGGCCGTGCAGACCGCCGTCGGCCTCGTCGTCATGTCCGCCCTCGGGGCCGCCATCTCGTTGCGCCGAGTCGTCAAGGTCGACCCGGCATCGGCCATCGGATAGCCGACCAACCTCTTCAAGGAGCCGACCGTGCCTGCCCTCGAACTCCACGACGTCCGCAAGACCTACACCTCCGGCGACGCCGAGATCGTGGCCCTCGACCACGCCACCCTCACCGTGGGCGACGACGAGATCGTGGCCCTCGTCGGCCCTTCCGGCTCCGGCAAGACCACGCTGCTGTCGATCTCGGGTGGTCTGCTGACCCCGAGCCAGGGCTCGGTGGTGGTGGACGGCAAGGACATTTCGACCTACTCGGCCAAGCAGCTCACGACGTTTCGTCGTGAGGCCGTCGGCTTCGTGTTCCAAGCGGTCAACCTGGTGCCGTTCCTCACCACTCGCGAGAACCTCATGGTGGTGAACGACTTCGCCAGCGCCCGCAACCACAAGGTTGCCAAGCAGCGGGCGGAGAAGCTGCTCGACGAGCTCGGTCTCGCCGGGCGCATGGACAACCTGCCCGGCCAGCTCTCCGGCGGGGAGCGCCAGCGGGTGGCGATCGGTCGGGCGCTCATGAACGAGCCGGCGCTCATCCTCATCGACGAGCCCACCTCGGCCCTCGATACCAAGCTCGGTGAGCAGGTCATGGAGCTCATCGTCGGCGAGGTCAAGGGCCGCAACACCGCCGCAGTGATCGTCACCCACGACGTGCGCATGACGACCTATGCCGACCGCAGCGTGGTTATCACCGACGGCCGCCTGGCCGCCTGAGGGCCCGGACCCGATACGGGTTCGCCGTCGGCCCGGTCGACAGCGCTACAATTTCGTACACGACATCAGGAGTGGCCCGCTGGTCGGGTCCGGCAACCTGGGACGGACACCCAAGGTGCCAACCTGCGTCGGGGCCCGGTTCGCCGGTGTCGCGGCGGGGGGATGTGGCTCGGTTCGCCGGGCAACGAAGTGTCCGAGGAGTGCCATGACCGAACCGACCCGTCGGGCGCCTCTGAGCGCCGACCTGCTGCCCGCCACCGGTGCATGGCGTCGCGGAGACGCGGTAGGGCAACGGCAGTTCGTCACCCTGTCCGGTCGAGCCTTCCTGCTCGAGGGAGGCGGCCGGTTGAGCGACGTCACCGTCGCCTACGAGACCTGGGGTCGACTCGCCCCCGACGGATCCAACGCCGTGCTCGTGTGTCACGCCCTCACCGGCGACAGCCATGCCGCCGGCCGCAGCGAACCGGGCCACCCGACCGACGGGTGGTGGGCGACCCTCATCGGCCCAGGTCGGGCCCTCGACACCGACCGGTACTTCGTGGTGTGCGCCAACGTGCTCGGGGGTTGCCAGGGGTCCACCGGCCCGGCCTCCGATGATCCCGCCACCGGGTCCCCCTACGGGTCCACCTTCCCGGTGGTGACCATCCGCGACATCGTGCGCACCCAGACGGCAGTGGCCGACCATCTCGGGATCGACCAGTGGTTGAGCGTGGTTGGCGGGTCGATGGGCGGGATGCAGGCCCTGGAGTGGGGCGTGATGTTCCCCGACCGGGTCGCCTCGGTGGTGGCCATCGCCACCACCGGTGCCGCCAGCGCCCAGCAGATCGCCCTCTCGAGCGTGCAGCGCAGCACCATCGCCCTCGACCCACGGTGGCGCGGGGGTGACTACTACGACGCCGTCGCGGGAGACGGGCCGCATCAGGGCCTGGCCCTGGCCCGTGAGCTGGCCCAGGTGTCGTACCGCACCGAAGGTGTGTACGGCGATCGTTTCGGGCGCAAGGAGCTCGATAAGCTCGATGACACCCTCACGCTGTGGCAGCGCTTCGACGTCGAGGGTTACCTCGACTACCACGGGGCCAAGATGGCCCGACGATTCGATGCGAACTCGTACCTGATCATCAACCGGGCCATGGACCTGCACGACCTCGGGAGGGGTCGCGGTGGCTTGGAGCGGGCGCTGCTGCGCCTGCGCAGGCCACTGCTCACCATGTCGATCTCGTCGGACACCCTCTACCCGCCGTACCAGCAGGAGATGTTGCGCGATCTGGTCGGTTCGTTGGGCGGCGAATGCGTCCACCATCGCATCGACAGTCCCGACGGTCACGATGCCTTCCTGCTCGAGACCGAGCAGGTGGGAGCCGCCCTCGCCCCGTTCCTCGCCGACCTCGAGAAGAGCCGATCATGACCGAACCCGAACTGCACCCCGAGACCCGAGCCATCCGGGCCGGCCGGAGCGACAACGACACCGCCCTGGCTCCCATCCTGTGGGCCACGACGACATTCGTGACGCCCACGGTGGAGGAGGGGCGACGCATGGCCACCGGCGTCGGTGCGTCGCGCTTCTACAGCCGCTACGGCAACCCCACCGTCGCCGGGTTCGAGGACGCCATCGCTCAGCTCGAAGGCGCCGAGACGGCCCGAGCCTTCGCGTCGGGCATGGGGGCCATCAGCGCCATCGTGCTCGGCCTGTGCTCGTCGGGCGACCACATCGTCGCCCAGCGCCAGCTCTACGCCGGCACCCAGTTGCTGCTCCAGACCGCCTGCCCGCGATTCGGCATCGACGTGACCTTCGTCGACGCCACCGAGCCCGGGTCGTTCGCCGCGGCCATCAGGCCCGGCAAGACCACCTTGGTGTTCGCGGAGACGCCGGCCAATCCTCGCCTCGACCTCGTGGACCTCGACGAGCTCGGCGCCATCGCCGGCCCCATCACCGTCGTCGACTCCACCCTGGCCACCCCGCTGAGCCAGCAGCCCCTCTCCCACGGGGTCGACCTGGTGGTGCACTCGGCCACCAAGGCCATCGCTGGGCACAACGACGCCACCCTGGGCGTGGTGGCGGGAAGCTTGGAGCTGGTCGACTGGCTCTACTCGTTCGCTGTTCTCCAAGGTGCCAACGCCTCGCCCTTCGACGCCATGAACGGACTTCGTGGTCTGCGCACCCTCGGTGTGCGGCTGCGCCAGCAGACCGAGGGTGCGGCCGAGCTCGTCACGTTCCTCGAGGCTCATCCGGCGGTGAGCGACGTGCGCTGGCCGGGTTCGCCGTCCCATCCCCAGCACCAGCTCGCGGTACGTCAACTGGTCCACTTCGGGGGTCTGGTCACCTTCGATCTGCGCGGCGGCCTGGTGGCCGGCACGACCTTCGTGGAGTCGCTGGCCATCGCCCAGCTCGCCACGTCGCTGGGTGGCCCCGAAACGCTCGTCACCCACCCGGCGTCGACGACCCACGTGAACCTCACCCCCGACGAGCTGGCGGTCAACGGCATCAGCCCGGGCACGGTGCGCCTCTCGGTGGGTCTCGAGCACCCGGGTGATCTCGTGGCCGACTTCGGCCGGGCCCTGGCCGAGGTCGACCGCCGCACGGGCAGCTGACGAGAAGGCGGCAACGCACGTGCCCGAGATGCTGGAGGTCGAGGCCTACCGTCGGCTGGCTCACAACGTGCTGGGCTTAGCGGTGGTGGCGGTCGACGCCCCGGACGCCTGGATCGTGAAGGGCGGGACGACGCCCGACGACCTGATCGACGCCTTTCTCGGGCAGACGTTCGTGGCCGATCGTCGCATCGGCAAGCTGCTGCTGCTGGACACGGCCACGGGCCCCACCCTCGGCCTGCGGTTCGGGATGACCGGCGTGCTCGACGTCGACGGGGTCGACGGCATCGAACGGCTCGAGTACGGCAGCTCCCGCCGGAACCCGGTGTGGGACCGGTTCGGCCTGCGGTTCGAAGGCGGCCGGTCGATGCGCCTTCGTGATGCCCGCCGTCTCGGGGGGGTGGAGCTCGATCCCGACGAGCGTCGCCTCGGCCCGGACGCCTCGACGCTGACGGCCGCTCAGCTCCGGATAATGCTGGCCGAACGAAAGGCACCGTTGAAGGCCCGGCTGATGGACCAGTCGGCCGTCGCCGGCCTCGGCAACCTGCTCACCGACGAACTGCTGTGGCGGGCCTCCCTCGACCCGGCCCGACCCGCAGGCTCGTTGTCGGATCCCGATCGTCGTCGCCTGCGCACCCATCTGCACCAGACGCTGGTCGAGCTGGCCGAACGCGGCGGCTCGCACACCGGTGACCTACAGGACAGCCGGGTTCGGGGCGGGCGCTGCCCCCGTGACGGGGCCGAGTTGCAGCGGCGAACCGTCGGCGGGCGCACCACCTACTCGTGTCCTGAGCACCAACGGTGACCGACAGTAGGGTTGGTGCGGTGGGCCGATGGGCCCCGAACCCCGAGCAGAAAGAACCCGTGTCGGCGCCGACCTCTTCATCCCCGAGCCCAGTGTCGCGCCGTCGGGTGGCATCGATCCGCCGACGGGCGGCGGTGGCCGCGCTCGCCGGAATGGTCGTTCTTTTCGTCGGAGTGCTCGGCCTGGCGCAGGGTGCCTCGGCCGGTCCGACGCCTCCCGACGACCCGTCGCCCTCGCCCGTGGAACCTCCGACCCCCTCGCCCGTGGAACCTCCGACCCCCTCGCCCGTGGAACCTCCGACCCCCTCGCCGCCGCCGACCGAACCGCCGCCGCCGGTGAGCCCCACCACTCGGCCGCGGACCACCACGACGCGACCGCCGGCCACGACTGCCGCCCCGACCACTGCGACGACGACTCCGACGACAGCGCCGGCGACCACCACGACAGCGGCGCCGGCCGTGGTCCTACCGGGCAACACCACGACCGTTCCCCCGACAGAAGGCGACGGAGACGGCGGTGGGAGTGGACCGTCGAGCGGGCGCCAACTGGCCCTCGTCGTCGGTGGGCTCGTGGCCGTGGCCGGGGGACTGGCCACGCTCACCTTCCTGTACTGGCGCCGCACCCGTCCGGTGGCCTACAACACCGCTTTCGACGCTGCGACGGATCTTGCCGGCCCCGCGCTTGTGACCGCGGTCGGTGCCGGCCCGGTGGTCGCCGGCGAACCAACGGTCGTCACTCCCAGCACCACCGCCCCGGTTCCCACCCGGTCACCCGAGGACGCCGCTGCGCTCCTGGCGGCCCTCGCGGCGGCCGAGGGCGCAGGGGCGCGGCGGTCGGCATCGGGCACCGAGACCGAGGCTGATCCCGAGCTCGATCCCGGGTCTGGTGGCGAGGCCGGCGGCGATGCGGTGGGACCGGCGCCGATTCGGCCCGGCGAGCCCGGGGTGCGGATCATCGGGCCCGTGGGCGCGACGGCCGCGCTGGTCGGTGCTGCGCCCGGCGAGGGCGAAGGGCAGTCTGCTGATGGCCCCGACCACCCGCCGATCGAGGGTGAACAGTCGGGCGGGGCGGGCGGCAGTGTCGACACCTCCGCCGGCGACGCGGTCGCGGCCGCCAGCGTGGCGTCGGCGGACCCGTGGGCCGAGGCCCCGGTGTTGCGCACCCGTGAGGACCTCGAAGCACCGTCACCCCCCGCCGCGACGGAACCGGCCGCTTCGGACGACCCCCTCGGTCCGCTGGTCAGACTCCTGCGGGAACAGGAGACCGAGGTCTCCTCGCCTCCGGTGGCGGGGGGCGGCCCCGGCACTGATGTCTGAAGCGCGGATGCGCCCACGTCAGGGCCGGACACGTGACGGAGGGGGCGGTACGGTTGGTCCATGGCCAGCTCCCTTGATCTCGACGGCATGGTGAAGCGGTTCCGTGACCGGGCCGAGGCCGTGAAGCGCCGGCCCCTACCGCCGGTGGCGGGCGAGGAGCGCGCCAAGTTCGTCGAGCAGGCCCAGCGTGACTTCCAGGACTTCGCCATCATCGGCGACGCCGAGGCCACCCTGGATGACGGCATCCTCACCCTGCGGGTCGACCTTCGTCCCCCGGAGGCCCGTGAGGCCAATGGTCCCGACCGAAGCTGATCCCGGGTCGTCGATGCCGCCGGTGTTCCCTCCCGACGGCGTCGATGCCGGTCGGTTCGCGACGGCGATCGTGGCCATCGACGCCGCGAACGCCGAGGACCCGAACATCCTCGTCATCGACGGGGTCACTCGCCCGAAGGAACTGGCCCACGCCGAGGCCATGACCGCGTGGGTGCGGTTCTTCGATCCCGATGCCGATGAGATCCAGCTCCTCGCCGCTCGCGCCCACCACTTCCAGCGCTGGACCTACCCCCGCACCACCCTTCCCGAGGGACGGCCCGGGTACCTGAAGTGGCGGGCCGAAGCCAAACGGCGCCAGGCCGCCGCCGTGGGGGAGTTGCTGGCCGGGTTGGGGTACGACGATCCTGAGATCGAAGGGGTGCAGGCTCTGGTGGCGAAGACCGGTCTCGGGCGGGGTGACCTTCCCGACGTCGCCGGCCGGGCGCCGACCGTGCAGACCCACGAGGACGCGTTGTGCCTGGTGTTCCTCACCACCCAGTTCGAGCCGGTGGCCGCGCAGTTGGGCGAGGCCAAGATGGTCGACGTTCTGGCCCGCACCCTCGCCAAGATGGGCAACCGGGGGCGGGCCGCAGTGCTCGACCTGCCCCTCGACGACAACGCCGCGGCGATGGTGCTGGCGGCGGTGGAACGTGTGCTCCCCATCGATGCCGCCGATCCGGTCGATGCCACTGATCCGGTCGATGTTGCTGATCCGTTCGACCCGGTCGTTCCGGTTCCCGAGGGGAGCGGCACGGCCTCCGCCGCTGATGGTCTTGATCTGCTCCTCGGGGAGGTCGGTCCCACATCTGTCGGCGGCGAGGACGATCCCCCCTATGCCGCCGTTGGACCCGATGGCTCGAGTGATGTCCCCGATGGCGGCGAGCTCGACCTCGGGGTTGCCCTGCCCCGGGCATCCACGGTCCGGCGGGCCATGTCGTGGGGGGAGCGCCCTCACCCGGCGCCGGTCTCGGCTCCCGCGCCTCCCCTCCTTCTCGACGCCTCGCACCCTGCGGCCGCTGCCGCCGTTTCGCCGCCGGTGCCGGTGGCCGTCTCGTCCCAACCGAACTTCAGCCCCGCCCGCCCCGAACTGATCGCGACCGATCTGGCCGAGCCGGTCGAATTCGCGGTGCCGCCTGAGCCCGATCTCGGGACGACGCCGGTGGACCCGTTCGGGCTCGACGTCGTGGTGGCCAAGATGTCCGCCGGCGCTCGCCGAGCGGGGGCGGTACCCCTCGGGATCCTCTCGACGCTGCTCGTGGAGGGCGAGGTCGTCGAAGCGGTGGTGCAGGGCGTCTACCAGCACCATGCGGCGGTGGTGGCGCTCACCACGAGGCGGGTCCTCATCGTGAACGACCGGCACTGGGCACCGGACGTGCGGCTGGTTTCCATCGGGGCCGACATGGTGGTGCAGGGCTGGCAGGACGACCGCCGGGCCACGTTGCTGTTCGGGAGCGGGGGCCGGGGTCTGGTGGTGGCCGGCATCGTCGACCGACCACTCGCCCGCGACCTGGCCCGGCGGATCCGTGAGTTGGTCGCCTCGGCGGGGGGCCCGTCGGCCTGAGTCTCCAGGCGGCTTGGATCAGCGGTCAGCTCAGTTGCTAAGGTGCCAGTCCGCGCGGACGTAGCTCAGCTGGTAGAGCATCACCTTGCCAAGGTGAGGGTCGCGAGTTCGAATCTCGTCGTCCGCTCCATAAAAGTGCAGCTCAGGGGGTACAAGGGATGGACCCGAGAGGGTCCCTCCCACAAGTTTTCGGCTTCCCGTGCCACAGTCGTGCCACTGGGGTACGGAGGACGCATGGCGCAATAACGGGCCTGCAGCAGATGGGGGAGCGCACGCAAGCTGCCCTCCAGCTGATACCAGGCGAGACATCGCGCCGATGGTACGTGGCTACTTGCGGTCGTCCTCCTCTCGCTCTTCACGACTGCCTGCGCCGGTGGTGGCGAGGGCGGAAGCTCGATGAGTCAGAACGGCGTGAGCGTCTTTCGAAGCGATCGGGTCCACTCGAGTGATGACGCCATCGTCGCTGGCGAGTTGCAGTACGTGAGCGAGTCGCAGTGTTTCACGTTGACCGCAAGACCGGGCACGTTGACCGCAGGACAGGAGCCGTGGGCGGTCGTGTGGCCACGTGGCCCGGAAGTTGTTGCGGGCAATGAGGTCGACGTTGTTCTGCCCGGCGGCACAGTCTTCACTGTTGGAACCGAGATCCAGGCTGGAGGCGGATATCCGAAGTTCGAGGTTTCGGGCAACGCCGCGCCTGACGGTTTCGATGAATGTGCAGAGGAAGGCGCAGAGTCCGCTCGTATTGACAAGGTCAGCGGGTAGCCGGCCTCGTTGGTGCAACGCGAGCATCTGCGACGCAACCCTGGGAAGCCGGGCTGCTCGAGCACCGGGGTGATCCAGGCCGTGCCTTCGCAAGACGTGGCGAATCTGCTCGACCCCTGTCACAAGGGCAATCGGCCGCTGCCATCGGTCAGCGGGTCGAGTTCCACCTCGCCGCAGACCGTCGCCCTCGCCGCAAGAGCGCCTGAACGTGAGGGTCGCGAGTCCGAATCTCGTCGTCCGCTGATAGTCACCTGTCGGAGTTGATGCTCCGCAAGTTCGGTGGCGCCCGGCTCGCCATCAGGCTCGAGCCCCTCGAGGTGATCCCGCACCGGTTCGTCTACTGCGACGAGTGCCCCGAACCCGATTGCCCCGGTCACCGGCAGGGGATCATCGACTGGGAGATCCATCAGGCGTATCGCAAGTGGCGGCACGACGCCGTCGCCGCTGGGCACGATGAAGCTGACGTACCGCTCGTCGGGAGCATCGCCGGCGAACAGGTCCGCCTCCGGCGAGCCGGACACCTCTTCGCCGATGAGCGCCAAGCGGAACGTCGTGGCGCGTGCGACCCGCTCGGCGATGTCGGTGAACCATGCGTCGGCTGGCTCGCCTCGTCACCCAGCACGAGACACCTCGATCGAGGCTCGAAGTGCGAGTACACACCGCTCGACAGGCGACCTGACCCCGTTCCGAACGCGAGAGAAGTGCTGCACTCAACTTGCACGACGGAGGTCGGCGATGAGAGCGCAAGGCGCAGTTGCAGAGTGGGTTGACGCGTATCCGACGCGCTCGTTCTTCATGCCCCACGACGTGCCGGGCTCGACGAGCGCTGTCGAGTCTGCGCTGTCGCGTCTTGCTCGACCGGACGGGCCGATCCAGCGGGTCCGACAAGGGCTGTACTGGAAGAAGCCGCCGGCAACGGCCTTCGGTACGGCTCGGCCAGACCCGACCGAGGCCGCCTTCGCCGCGGCTGGGCCCGGCGCCGGTCTGGCCGGAGTATCAGCCGCGAGTGCGCTGGGTCTATCTACGCAGGTGCCCCGCCAACCCACCATCGCGGTTGTCGGACGCCCGCCCGAGGGGCTTCACGGTGTCCGCCTCGTCAGCCGCGCGAACCCCCAACGCATCCTGTTGAACCATCTCGAGGTCACGCTGCTCGAGGTGTTGCGTGATTTCTCCGCGCTCAGCGAACTCGCCTGGCTCGACGCGCGCGCCCGCATCCTGCGATTGGCCGACGACAACGACCTCGACCTGGAGATCGTTGTCAAGGTCGCGGCGTCGGAGCGACGCGCCGGGCTCGGCCTTTGCGTCGCGGATCTGGTGGCAGCATGAGCGACGCAACTACCGGTGACGAGCGCGACGGGACGTTCTTGCGTGATGACCGCAACGCGTTCCACGCGCTACCCGACACGACCGCCGACCGTTACGGCGTCGACCCCGGCGCAGCGGAGAAGGACTACTGGGCCACCGAGGTCCTTCGTCATGCGACGCAGCCCCTCGACGGCGTCGACTTCTTCGTGTTCAAAGGCGGCACCAGCCTTTCGAAGGCTTACGGGACCATCGAACGCTTCTCCGAAGACATCGACCTCTTGGTCATCTGCGCGCTTACGGGCAAGCCCTCAAGCGCCTACCCCGGACCATCGCCGAACGCACCAGTGGCGGTCTCGGCTCCCACCGCTCAGGTCATCTCATGAACGATCGGGGTCAGAGCAACGCCGCGCGGTCGGCGACGCGCTGGCAGATCTCGTCCCATGTCGGGAGCGGATCACTGCCGAAGTAGAGCTCCGGCATCGTCGCTTCGTAGGCCACCCGGCAGCGGGCCGAGGCAGACGTGGCTGGGTCGAATGCTGCGCTGGAGGCGAAGCCGCCCTCGGGCCTCGCCGACGCGCCTTCCGTCCCCCCGAAGAACTTCTGCGTGATCTCGTCGATGCTGTCGATGACGGCGCGGGTCTGATGCCGGTCCTCCAAGAGTCTGAGGACGCGTTCGTCGCCGAGCAGTTCGTGGATGTCGGAGAAGTGACGCCCGCTTCGAGGTTTCGGCGGCTGGCCGTCGTCGGCGATGAGTGGGAGCGAAAGTTCGTGAACGTGAACGAGCTTCTCGAGAAGCGTCCGCGCTGGATGGAGGACCGGCACTTCGAATGGCGCGAGGTCCTCGTACTCATCGAGGTCGTTCCCCGCTGCGGCCAGCGCTTCCCCGAGTAACGAGCCGATGGCGACACGCTCATGGGGATGACGGCCGCGTCGGACGCCCATCTCCAACAGCACGCTGGTGGCAATCAGTGCCGTCCGCTTGCGAGTGGCTGGGTAGCTCACTGCGAAGGAACGGTGACGGCCCGACTCGGCACCACCGACGCCCGTGGCCTCGCCACCGACGCCCGTGGCCTCGCCACCGACGCCGGCGGCCGCAGCCTCTCCCATCGCCTTCATCAGCTTGTCGACAGCACCTCTCCCTCGATCCCCGGGCAGCACGAGCATGTCGATGTCTTCGGAGAATCGCTCGATGATCCCGTAGCCCTTGGACAGGCTCGTGCCGCCCTTGAAGACGAAGTCGTCGGGGAAGCTCGCGACGAGGACTCGGAGCACCTCGCTGACCCAGTAGTCCTTCTCGACCCCGGTCGCGCTGATGTCGAGGCGCTCGGCGACCACGTCCAGGGTTGGCCCGAACTCGTCCGAGTCGCGGAAGCGCATCAGCTGCTCAGACCGAGAGCGCCAGATCGCGGCGAACCGAATCGCTGCGGGCGGGCCGGACAGCAGCCGCGTCAGCCGATCGGTCCATCGCCCCGAGCAGACGACGAAGCCGCTCACGAACACGAGGCGGCTCGGTCGCCGACGCCCGCACGACGCGATCGAGGCGGAGGGTTCCGCCCCTCACCAGATTTGCGATGTGCTCGACAGCGGCGTCGGTCGGAACCTCGACGAGGGTGTCCCAGTCGCGAAGCACCTCGAAGAGAGCGACCTCGGGCGGTCGCAGCCGCTCGTCTCGGCGCCTGGTGCTCGCAGCGCGGCTGACGAACCGAACGCTGCCCGGGTTACGCGGCGCCCGACCAGGTACTGCGATCGTCTCGCGGCGCGGCACTTGTGTGGAGAGTCCCAGCGTGAGCGCTGCGCTCCAACCGGCGGGGCCTGTGCCGGACGCATCGATCACCTCGTGGACGACGCGGCCGGGCGATGGGGGAGACATGCCGAGTCGCGTGGGCGTTCCGCGCCAGTAGAGCCCGCGCCGGACACGACGAAGCTCTTTGGTATGCGTCAGCCGCGACAGCGCCTTCGCGACTGCCTCGGGCGAGCCGCCGAAGTCCTCGGGGCGCCAGAAGCGATCGCGCGAGGAGAGGACCCTGTTGCGGACCTCGGACGCAATGCTTCTATCGCTCATGTCGGGCATGGTAACAAAAGCGTCGGTAACTTGCTACGCGACGTTGACATCATCGGATGTGTCGCTTGTTGTCAGGAGGCGACGATCCGTGGGGCGTGATGGGCGTGAGCGCGGCGCACCACGAGCGCTCCGGCGACCGAAGTGACGACGAGGGTGGCGGCGAACACCGAGCTGCTGGCGAGCACGATGGCGGGGCCGCTGGCAATTTCGACGTGGAACGAGACGAACAGTCCGACGGTCGCCGCCGCGACACCAAGGAGGGCTGAGGTCACGATGAGCGGACCGAAGGACTTGTTGACGAGGCGGGCCGTGGAGGCGGGAATGACGATGACCGCGGCGATGAGCAAGACACCGACGATACGAATCGACACGACCACGACAGCGGCGAGCGCAACGGTGAACGCCAGCTCGATGGTGGCGGCGCGCACGCCATGGGCGGCCGCGCCAGCGGGGTCGGCGACCGTGAAGGTGAGGGTCTTGTAGAACACGAACCCGAGGACGGCCATGACCGCGGCGGTCACGGCGACGAGCGCGATGTCCGTTTCGGTGACGCCCAAGATGTTGCCGAACAGCAGGTCGGTGAGGTTGACGGCACGGTCACGGTTGGCCGACACGAGCGCCACGCCGAACGCGAACATCGTGGTGGACACGATGCCGATCGCCGCGTCGGGACGGACCCCGTGTTGGCGGCCTACGTAGTGGATGAGCAGGCCCGCAGTGATGGTGGCCGCCACCGCACCCAGGTAGGGGTCGATCCCGGCGATCGCGGCCGGAGCAACTCCGCCCAGCACGCTTTGGGAGAGTCCCTGGCCGATGTAGCTCATTCGCCGCAGCACGACGAACACGCCGAGCGCGCCGCAGAGCGCCCCGACCAGGACGCCGGCGATGAGGGCCTTCGAGAAGAACGTGTACTCGAACGGTTCGGTGAGCAGTTCCATCGGCGTGTCCAGTTCGTCTCAGGTGAGGGCGGTGCGTTGGTCGGTGACGAGGATGCGGTCGCCGTCGCGCACGACCCGCACCCGAGCTCCGTACGTCGCCTCGAGGGTGTCCGGGGTGAGCACATCGACCGGTGCGCCGTCAGCGACGATGCGTCGGTTGATGCACACGATGCGGGGCAGTCCGGCCGCAACCCAGTTGAGGTCGTGGGTCGTGAGCACGATCGTGGTGCCCGAGTCGTGGAGCTCGCCAAGCAGCCCCAGAATGTCCTGGAGGGTCCGAAGGTCGATGCCGCTGGTGGGTTCGTCGAGCATGAGGAGACTGGTGTCGGAGATCATGGCCCTGGCCAGGAGAAGCCGTTGTTGTTGGCCGCCGGAGAGTTGCCCGACCGGTGTGCGTTCGCAGCCGGCGAGGCCGAGCCTGGCGAGCAGCTCGTGGGCCTTGTGGCGTTCGGACTTGGAGTACCAGGGGACCCGCCGGCTGGTCGCGGCGAGCCCTTGGAGCACTGCGTCGGCGGCTCGCAGGGGCAAGTCGTTCTCGATGCTGGTGAGCTGAGGCACAAATCCGATGTCGCGGGTCGGATGACCACGCCGGACGGATTTGCCGTTGAGGGTCACCTCTCCGGCGTAGAGATCGGCGGTGCCGATGAGCGCCCGGAGCAGCGTGGACTTGCCCGACCCGCTCGGGCCGACGATGCCGACCATCTCCCCGGGGGCGACAGTCAGATCGACGGCTTCGATGGCCGGGATGCCCCGGTAGCCGGCGGTCACGCCCCGCAGCGAGATGACCGGCTCAGCCACGAGCCGGGTCGACCGCGTCGATCGCTGACGCGTCGCCGTTGAGCCCTTCGACGATGTAGCGGACGTTGGCTGCCATCATCCCGAGGTAGGTGTGCTGGGGATCGCCGGGGTTGCCGGGCAGCTTGTCGTCGGACAGGTTGCCGACATAGGAGACACCGGAATCGGTGGCGACCTGCTCGAGCACAGTGGTCGGGAACACCTCGCTCCCGAAGAACGCAGGCACCCGGGCGGCTCGGACCTGCGAGACCATGTTGCGCATCTCGGAGGCGGAGGGTTCGGCGAAGTCGACCGCCTGCAGGGCACCGACGACGTCGAACCCGTACTCGCGGGCGAAGTAGGACCACGAGTCGTGGTAGACGACCAGCGTTCGGTTCTTGTCGGGGACCGTCTCGAGCGCCGTGCGCGCCGCCGCCTCGAACTCGGCGATCTTGGCCTTGAGCACGTCACGGTTCGACTCGTAGGTGGACCGCCCGTCGGGATCAGCCTCGATCAGTTCGCTCGCGATCTCGTCGACCATCGGCGCCGCCCAGACGACGTTGGTCCAGGTGTGCACGTTCGGTTCGTGACCGTGCGCGGGGCCGTCGCCGTGGCTGTGGGTGTCTGAGAAGATGATCTCGCTCTCTGGCACCACCCGAGCGTTGAGGTCGACCATCTTGGCGTCCGACGGGAGGTTCTCGCCCGCCAACGCGGTGACCTTCGGGTTGAGGTTCACATCGGGAACGAACAGCAGCGACACCTCCGACAGGGCCCGAACATCGCCGGTCGTCGGCTCGTAGGTGTGTCCGTCGACACCGGCGGGCACGATGCTGATTACCTCGGCCCGGTCTCCTGCCACTTGGGCCACCAGGTTCTGCAATGGCGGGATCGACGTCGCCACCTTGAGTGCAGCACCATCGCCGGACGCCTTCGAGGCCGCCGATCCGCCGCATGCGGAGAGCAACAGCAGCAGCGCAGTCAGCAACGCTGCGCTGGTGAGACGCGACCTACGGGTGAGACGAGTTGTCGAGGGCATATGTCTTAAGGTGAGGGCGCGAGGACGAAAAGTTCCCTTTGGCCGGAACTTTTCGTGCTGCGGGCCCCACTCTTTCCCATGATGAGTATTCGACGCGGACGTGACCAGCCTCAGAGGGCTCGAACCCTTGCCGATCAAGAGGCGGACACTCTCGCTCGGCGCGCGGCGCGCGGCGACAGCGACGCCTTCGCCGAGCTGTGCCGGGGTGTCCAGCACGACGTATGGCGCTACTGCTGGTCCCTCACCGGCGATCGTGACCTCACCGACGACGCCACCCAGGAGACCTTCCTGCGAGCCACCACGGCGATCGCCCGCTTCCGTGGCGACGCACCTGTGCGCGTCTGGTTCGTGGTACTCGCCAGGCGCAGCGTCGGTGCCGTGCTCGAGCGGCACAAGCGGACGCCCGTACCCGCCGAACCCGTCTCGATTCCCGTGCGCGACGGCACCGGGTATGTCGACCTGGCCGCTCTCATCAAGGATCTCCCCCCAGATGCCCGCCAAGCGTTCGTGCTGACCCAGATGCTGGGGTTCAGCTACGCGGATGCCGCTGCCGCCATGGACTGCCCGGTCGGCACCATCCGCTCCCGGGTGTTCCGTGCCAAGGCAACCCTCGTGGACGCATGGGACGCGACGCACGCGACGGAACCCGTCGCCCACAACGAGGAGGTGTGCGAATGACCTCGAGTACCACCTGCACCACCGCACGCAACTGGTTCTCCGCCGACCGTGACGGAGAAGCCGGACCTGACCCCGACGCCAGCGCCCACCTCGACGCCTGCGCCGACTGCGCCCACTGGGTGGCCGCCTTCGACCACGTCACCCGCCAGGTGCGCCTGCGTGCACCCATGGCCCCCGCATCGGTCACCGATGCCGTCGCCCGCATCGCGAGCAAGCCCCTCCCGGTCCGCCACGACAGCCTCGGCCGGGTGCTGCTCGCCGTCGCCGCGATCTCCGGACTGGTGATCCTGATCGCGAGCGCGACCGGAATCTTCGGCCACTCCCACCTTGGTTCGACCGAAGGTCGCGAAGCCGAGGCGATCACCATCGCCCTCCTCGGCGGATTCGCGCTCGCCGCGTGGCGCCCGGCCCGACTCGCGGCCGGCCTACTGCCCGTGGCCGTCCTGGCCGCGATGATCACCCTCTCGCTCAGCGTCATCGAAGTCGCCTCCGGAGCCGTGCCCGTCGTCGACGAGTTCTCCCATCTGCCGCTCCTCATCGGCGCCATCGGTGCAGCCATCGCCAGCCGCACCTCCCCCGCCACGCCCACATTCTCCCTTCCCCGGGCCACTCGACCGACGCCGATTACCCATGGCGTATGAACCCGGGCACGACCGTGCTTGCCCATGCTGAATCCGGACCCATCGACCTCGCCGCAGTGGCGTTCGTCGTCGTCATCGGCGCCGGTGCCGCGATCTGGCTGGTGCGTATCATCCGCCAACTCGACAACCAGGAGGACCCCTTGAACGACTCCGCCCGACCCCCGGCCCTTGGTTGGGTCTTGATCAGTGGTGTCGTCGTCGTGCTCGCCGTAGCCGGGTTCCTGGTTCTCCGTGCCCAGAGCGACACCCCCTCCTTCGAATCCCAGGGCGTCGTCAACGACCTCTGTCGCGCCGCCGACCAGGCCAGCTCAGATCCCAGCGCGGCCCTCGCCACCTTCAACGGTGCACCCCACGACGCGCTGCACGGCCTCGAGACCGACCTTCGCAAAGAGGATCCGCTCGCCGCTCAGCGCCTCACCACCGCCAAATCCGCCGCCGAAAAGGCCCTGATCGCACGCAACCCGAACTCTGGTGAGCTCACCACGACGCTCGCCGCGGAGACGGCAGCCGCCTACCGCATCGTCGAACCGGCCAAGACCATCACATCATGCGGGTGAGCCAGAGCTCGACCTGAGCCAGACACCAGCAAGCGAAGCGCGAGTCGGCCAAGGCGCCGGGGGTCGTTCACCACACCGCGGAGCGGGCTCGGTCCCCGTGGCCGACCGTTGAAACCGGCCGTCCTCTGGCCCACCCCCGTCCGGATCGTGCGTCGCGCCCGCCGACAGATCGTCCGGGCCCTCGAAGGCTGGCCCACCACCCTGACCTGCTCGACGCCTACCAACACATCGCCGCGCTCACCTGAGCGCCGGCACCGCCGCGATCGACCGGCACCGCTTTCGCGACACGCGTCCCGGCAACACGAGCACGACCGACTCAGCTCATCTCGTGAATGATTGGGGCTGGAGGAGCCCCACCACCACCGTCACCTGAAAACTCCTCGAGAGGCACGGACTTCTCGTGGCCATCAGCGCGGACTTCAACTTGGCCATTGACCAGCGCGGCGCCCCAGACGACACCAACGCAAGCGATGAGGACCTCGGATATGCGGAAACCCGCTCCGACGAGTCGCGGTCGGCTGGGGCTGAACCCGACACGACGAGCAAGCCGGCGATCCCGGAGGAACGCGGTGCTGATCGGCTATCTGGGTAGACGCCGCCATGCGCACCGTTCTGCGGTTCGTCGCAACACACCGAGACGTGGATCACCTGCGGCCGTGATCGCCCGTCGGTGATCGCGCCTCATGCGACACGTCACCAGACTTCAACGACGAGGACGTCGTTCGGGGTCTCGGAGTGTCGCTCGCCAGCGTGATGGGACCACCGTTTCGCCAGTGGCATGGGACCGTGTCGGGGTCTTCTGCGTCGGCGGGGTGATGATGGTGGCCGCCGCTGCGGGCGTCAAGGGCGGCGTGGTTCGGGGTTGTCGTCGGGGTT
>JBDNHK010000029.1:0-9051 GCA_041688815.1 Acidimicrobiales bacterium
AACCGGGTGCTCATGGAACGTGCGGGCGTCGCTGAGGCTGACATCGACGCCCTCGACGCGCACTACTCGACGCCCGAGTCCCCGGTGCCGGAAGCGTTTCGCGAGGTCATCGAGCAGTGGGAAGCGGCCCGCCGGCACTGAGCGCCGCGGCATCACCGGACCCGATGTCCGCACCACTGTCGACGGGGTGGATCGCCGCCTCGGGCGGCGCCGAAACGCGACGTGGCCGGCCGATCACCAGCCACGCGACGATCGCGGCGGCGTACACGAGGAGCAAGATGCCCGAGGCGATGGGCGGGGTCCATCGCTCGGCGGTGAAGAACCAGACCGTCCCATCGGAACCGACGGTGTAGCGACGAAGGTTCTGGGCGAAGGCGACCACGTGAGCCACGAACAAGGCCACGAGAGCCAACGGCACCACCAAGGAGCCGGGAGCAACGACCGGTCTCGGCCATCTCGCCAGTCCCCATGCCGCCACCAGAGGAACACCGACGACCAGCGGGAGGGTGTAGCGACCCTGCCAGAACAGGTCGGCGTCCCGGACGCCGGGGTACTGTATGGCCGCGGGGAGCACGAAGGTGCCGATCGTGAGCGCAACCACGACGAGCCCGATCCGTCGGAACGATGTGGCGAGCAAGGCCAGAACGAACCCGGCGAACACGATGGCCCAGACGAAGTAGACAGCCTCCGGCAAGCGGGTGTCACCCCAGCCGAACACCCCCACCCACTCCCGGAACAACAGGCCGACCTCACCCACGAGCGCCCGTTGGATGTCGGATTGGGCAATGGTCAGCGGAGCCACGCCGCTGTTCGTGCTGTCGAGCGGCTTGACGACGACGATCCAGGCCATGGCAGCGATGCCGGCCGCCACGCAGACCGCGAGGGCGGCGCGAACGGAGCGATCCGCGGCGAGACGTTTCACGCCTGCCCACCCGGCCAAGACGGCAAGGGACGCACCGATGATCGCCACCCAGAGCGGACCGAGCTGTCGGGTGAGAGCAAGGAGCACCACAGCAACGGCGAAGCGCAGAAGGACCCGGCGATCCACCCGCGACTCTTCGATCAGGGCGAGGCCCCCGACCCACGCGCCGACCGCGGCCGCCACCTCGACGGCGTTCGGGTTCACGAGCCCGAACAGATAGAAGGCCATCGGCGTACACGCCACCACGATCCCGGTGGGCAACCACGACGACCACTGACGACGGCGCGCCGTCACCATCGCGGAGGCGATCAGCGCAGCACAGATCGCGGCGTTCATGACGCGCATCGCGAAGAAGCTTTTTCCTGACGTATCGAGGAGGGTCGGGAGCCCGACGATGGCGTAGTACAGCGGTGGGTGCCGCCCGGCCGAAGTCGGGAACTCGGCCACCTGTTCGTCGCCGACCACGACGAGGCAGTCACCCGTGACGGCCGGCTGGAAGGCGAAGCACGCCGGGTTCGTCTGGGCGTAGATGACGGGGGCATCCACGAGCGTTCCCGGTTCGCCCATCGCGTCGCGCTCGCGACCGAGGATCTCGCCGTGGGCGACGGAGTAGGCCCGCAGCGTGTGAGCCGGTTCGTCAGGCCCGCCATAGCGGGGGCTGGCGATCGCCCAGCAGCTCCCGATGACGAACACGACGACGAACGTGGCCAGCCAGACCCTGAGATCGTGGTAATTCGGTGTCGTCCACAACCTCGCCGCCGTGGACTCGGTCCGTTGCGCCACGCTCCTCCCTTCAACGCCAGCCGGAGCAGCCGTCACTCTAGGCTGCGCCGTTCCCGCCGCCAGTGAGCTCGTCGACGATCGACCCGAGACGCTCTGAGAAGCGGGCGAAGTCGTAGTGCTTCGATCGGGTCATGGCCGCAGCCGAGAGCTCGGCGCGCAGGTCTGCATCGTCGATGAGCCGCCGGGTGCACGCTCTCAGGCTTCGGAGATCGCCGAACACGAGTCCGTCGACTCCATCGCGCACGATGTCGGGTTGCCCGCCGGCCCCCATCACGACCGGTACCGCTCCGGCCGACATCGCCTCGACGGTGGTGATGCCGAAGTGCTCGGCGCGCACCGGGTCGGCGTCGAGGTCCTCGCCGAGACCGGTCGCATGCCAGTAGATCGAGGCCCGCGCGTAGAGGGCGTCGAGCTCCTCCCCTGTCGCGCCGACGTGGATCTCGACGGGGAGACCCCGCGCCGCCTCGCGGACCGATGCCAGATAGCCCTCGTCGGCCACATCGCATCCCCCGACGAGGTGGAGCGTCCACCCGTCGGCGAGACCGGTGCCGACCAGCTCACCGAACGCCTCCACCATCTCGAGCTGCTTCTTGGCGTGGCCACGACCCGGCCCGAAGAAGCGGCCGACCGAGAGGATGATCGGCTCCTTGCGACCAGCTCGCCGCAGACGCACGGGAGGCTCGAGGACGACGCTGGAACGGCGCCACCACCGGTCGATCCACCGTCGGGTGAAGGCCGAGTTGGCGACGACGAGATCGTAGGAATCGAGCCAATCGGTCCCGGGCGGCTCGGCGACCAGCAGCGATGCCCGAGCGGCAACGAACCGGGCCGGGCCCGACCCCATCGTTGCGGCGACCAGGGGGACACCGAGCCGGCGGCGGTCGCCGTTACCGATCACGTCGTGCGCCACCACGCTCGCGCTCGTGATCTCGACGAGCGCCCCGTCGGGGAGGTCAGGCACGGAGACCGTCACCCGCAGCGGCTCGACAACCTGGAGGCGCGATCGGGGTGGCGACAAGTCTGCCTCGGCAACGACCTCCCCCTCGACCGACACCGTGATGCGACGCTCGGACCCTCCCGGGACGAAGCGGCCGAACCGGAGGTGCACCTGCCCCGAAGACCCCGGCGACGGGTGCACGCGCAGCACGCCGTGACCGTCGGTCCATCTGACTTCCTGCCACCGCACCACGTCGGGGCGGTGGAAACCACGCTCGACGCGGATCCCGGGAGGCGTGCGCCGCAGGGGACCACCTATCGCGTTCAGGACCCGCTGCCAGGGCGCCATCTCGGCACCCGGCCGGTCGGGGAAGTGCACGACATAGATGCCGTGGGCTGCGCCGTTCGCTCCGTGGTCCCGATACGAGAGGTTGACGAGGAGGTCGTATCCGGCGCTCACGACCTCGAGGGCCACCGTGGGATCCACCACCGTCACTGCGACGCGCGAAAGGTCCGACGCCAGCCGCTCCCCGAGCCAGATGGTGTCCAGCGCCTCGTGGGCCACCAGCGTCACGTCGTGGTGCGCGCTGAGCATCTCGGCCACCCCCGCGGCGTAGGACTCGCCCCCACCGGCCGTCCCCCAGAAGGCGTCGTAGACGGCGACACGGAGTCGAGGCCCGGTCGACTCTGTGGCCCCATCGGTGCTCATCGCGGGAGGAGCCACTTCTTCATCTCGGTGTCGGACATCTTCGAATGCCGTCGCGCATGTCGGCGCGACGCCAGCACGGACGGGGACAGGCGCACGAAGCCGGCGAACGAACCGAGGCGGCGGCGAACGGTCGTCGCGTTCGGCCGGCGGGCCCGCATGAGCGGGCGCACGACGTCGCGCCGTGCGTAGGAGCCGGTGACGAGCACGAACCGCCAGATCTCGTGCGCCGCCATTCTAGCCGGAGCGTTCTTGAGCAGCATGAGGAGCCGGTTGCGCTCGACGTGGTAGGCGAACACCGGCGATCCCTCCTGAGAGGTGGCGGCGTGGACGTGCCGGGCCACCGATGCCGGGGCGGTGCGGTACCCCCAGCCCCGCAAGCGACCTCGCCAGGAGAGGTCGGTGTCCTCGTAGTAGAGGAAGAACCGCTCGTCGAAGAGCCCGACGTCACGGAGGTAGGCAGGGCGCAGGAGCACGCTGCCCCCGCACCAGGCGAAGACGTCCGCTGGCGCGTCGTACTGGCCCTCGTCACGGTCGAGCCAACCCCGATCGGCCCCGGCGCCATCGTCGTACACCACGGACCCCACGTTGTTCACGACGTCGTAGGGCTGGCCCTGCACCGAGACGTCGACGCCCGTCGGTCGCCGGTCGACGTCCGCCAGGAACGTGCCCACTCCCGCGTCGATCCGGACCTCCTTGCGCCGCTCCGCCTGGAGCACGATCCGAACCGTCGTCGGCACCACCTCGCCCATCGGTACGGGCACCCGAAGCACCGCCGACCCGTTCGTCCACTCGAAGGCGCCGTCGCGATCCTGCTCGGGGCCCCAACCCCCCTCGGCGATGTGGGCATCCGACCACACCGAGCATCCGGCCACGAGGAGATCACGGACCATGACACCGAGCTGGCGTCCGTCGCCCGGCCCGGGCACGAACGTCGACGTCGTGATGCGCACGTCGACGAAGCGGGGCGCGAGCACGAGCTTGGAAGAGGCCGCTCCCAGCTCTGAGCTCCCCTCGAGGGTCTCGACCAGTGGCGTCAACCAGCCCGGCTCCACGAAGGCGTCGTTGTTCACCAGTGCGACGTAGTCGACCCCGGTGAGATCGGCCAGCGCCAGGTTGTTGGCCGGGAATCCGCCGTTGTGGTCGTTGCGGCGGATCTCGACGTCCGGAAACGACTGCTCGATCGCTTCGATGCTGCCATCGGTCGAGGCGTTGTCGACGACCACGATCGGTCGCCGCTCGCCCGGCCAGTTCAGGTCGTGAAGGTGTTGGAGGCATCGCAGCGTGAGCTCTCCGCCGTTCCAGTTGAGGACGACGATGCGGACCAGCGGTGCAGGTCCAGCCGGCACGGAACGACCGTCGGCTACAGGAGCGCCCGGCACCGGAGGCAGCGCTCAGCCCTCGAGAAGGCGGGGGACGAGACGGCCGAGCGGCACGCGGAAGTCGTCCAGCGGCGAGAGAGCGGACAGCCGGAGCGCCGAGTTGTCGAGGACGGAGTTCGCGGGCCGGAGCGCGGGACGAGGCGGCTGGAGATCGGCGGTGGCCACGGGCCGTACCCGACCGGGGTCTTGCCCGGCAGCGATCAGCACCTCCCTGGCGAACTCGTACCAGCTGACCGCACCCTGGTTGGTGACGTGGAACGTCCCGGGCCGTCGGTCGACCACGAGGCGGAGGATCATCGCCGCGAGATCGTCGGCGAAGGTGGGGTGACCCCGTTGGTCGTCGACGAAGCTGAGCGTGTCGTGCTCCGACGCCAGCCGCAGGATGGTCTTGACCATGTTCCCGCCGTGGTACCCGCAGACCCACGAGGTGCGAACGATGGTCGACCCGGAGTCGAGCTCGCGCTCGCCGGCCAGCTTCGAGGCCCCGTAGACCGACGCCGGCGACGGCTGGTCCCACTCGTGGTAGGGCTCGGGCTTCGTGCCATCGAAGACGTAGTCGGTGGACACGTAGCAAACGGGAGCCCCGACTCGCCGTGCGGCGTCGGCCACGTGACGTGTGCCGAGGGCATTGACGAGGTACGCACGATCCGGGTCGCCTTCACAGGCATCGACCGCCGTCCATGCCGCAGGGTGGACGATAGCGTCGGGACGCGTCGAGGTGACGGCTCCGAGCACGGCGTCACGATCGGCGACGTCGACGGTGGCATGGTCGACGCCGATCACCTCGTGACGGCCGCCCGCCGCGAACGCGTCGACGAGCTCGGAGCCGACCTGTCCGGCGGCGCCGGTGATCAGGACTCGCATGAGGTCACACGCCCTTCAGTGGTTCCCACCAGGACCGATTCGCCCGGTACCACTCGACCGTGGCCGCGAGCGCCTCGTCGAGGCTGCGCGCCGGGGCCCAACCGAGCGCACGAGCCTTGGTGCAGTCGACCGAGTAGCGGCGGTCGTGCCCGAGTCGATCGGCGACGTACTCGATCATGTCGTCCCCCGCCCCACACAGCGACAGCACCTTGTCGGTGAGGTCGCGGTTGGTGATCTCGTTGCCGCCGCCGATGTTGTACACCTCACCGATCTCCCCGCGGCGCAGCACCAGGTCGACACCGGCGCAGTTGTCCTCGACGTAGATCCAGTCGCGGATGTTGAGCCCGTCTCCGTAGAGCGGGACCTTGTGCCCATCGAGGAGGTTGGTGACGAAGAGCGGGATGACCTTCTCGGGGAACTGGTAGGGCCCGAAGTTGTTGGACGACCGGGTGACCATGACCGGGAGGTCGTAGGTCTCGAGATACGAGAGGGCGATCAGATCCGAGCCGGCCTTCGATGCCGAGTACGGCGAGCGGGGCTCGAGGCGGTCGGTCTCGTGCGAGGACCCCTCCTCGACCGAGCCATAGACCTCGTCGGTGGAGATGTGCAGGAAGCGCTCGACCCCGAGGTTCCGTGCGACATCGCACATGACGTTGGTCCCGAGGCAGTTGGTCCGCACGAAGGTGTCGGGATCGACGATCGAGCGGTCGACGTGGCTCTCAGCGGCGAAGTGCACGACGGCATCGTGTGCCGCCATCGCCTCGGCCACCGCCGACCGGTCGCAGATATCGCCCTGGACGAACCGGCAGCGTGAGTCTTCGGCCACATCGGCCAGGCTCGAGAGGTTGCCGGCGTAGGTGAGGGCGTCGAAGGCGGTCACCTCGTCGTCGGTCGTGGCCAGCACGTGACGCACGTAGTTCGAGCCGATGAAACCGGCCGCGCCGGTCACGAAGAGCTTCATGAGGTCAGACCCTCTCGACGGCGGGGCGGATCAGGGCCGGAGGCCGATGTGGGGCTGCCACTGCGGCTCGATGTCGGCCCGGCGGGGGTTGGCCTGGTCGCGACCCGACAGGATGGGGTCGGTCACACCCCAGTCGGCGGCGATGGCGGGGTCGTCCCACGCCACCCCGAGCTCGTCAGCGGCGTTGTAGTAGCCGTCGACGAGGTAGGTGATGGTCATGTCGGTGAGGGCGGCGAAGCCGTGCGCGACCCCAGGAGGGATGAACACGCCCCGATGGGGATTGTTGCCGTCGGCTTCGACGCCGAGGTCGAGGCACAGCGTGGCCCCGTCGGTGGGTGAGCCGGTGCGCAGGTCGTGCAACACGACACGCGCCGTGCCGTAGGGCACGTACCAGTAGTCGGCCTGGTGGAGGTGGTAGTGCAGCCCGACGACCGCCCCGGCCTGGCGATCGCCACGATTCCCCTGGATCATCTCTCGACCCTGCGGAAACCACTCCCGGCGGTAGGTCTCGACGAAGAAGCCCCGCTCGTCGCCGTGTACGACGGGGTCGACGACGTACACGCCGTGGATGGTCTCGGACGGGTTGACGCTCGCCACTTGTGTTGGGCCCTCTCGGTGAAACGGGACTGCGTAAAGCTATCCGACAGTCGTGCTGACCCGAGCGGCGGCGCCGTGACCGCCGAAATCCGTAACCCCCGCCCATCGACAGAGCAGTCCGGGACCACGCACCGCACGCACCGCAGACGGCGGTGCGCCTCAGACGATGGAGCAGCCGAGCAGCGGGTTGTCCGACCCGGGGCCGGTGTTGATGGCGTAGACGCAGACCCGACGCGGACCGGGAGTCACAGGAATCGTGAGGGAGAACCCGTGATGGGGGCCGAACTGGGGGTATGCCGCTCCCACATCGGGCCGGGGCGAGCTGGCCGAGGCCAGACCAGCGCCGCCCCCGTCGACGTACACGTGCACATCGATCGGCGCCGCCGAGTCGGGATCGATCACCCACCCGCTGACCGTGACGGCGTTGCCCGTGCGGGTCACCGCCTCCAGGTTCCCGACCGGATTCGTGGCGACATCGACGACCCGGCAACCGAGGACGGTGTTGTCGTCCCCGGCACCGACATTGATCCCGAACGCACAGATCGTGTGGCGACCACTGCCGAGCGCGAAGGTCTCGTCGAAGCCCTTGCGGGCGTCGATGCCGAAGAACTGGCCGATGTCAGTACGAGCGTCGTCGGCCAGGACCGATCGTTGGAAGGCACCGTTCGCCCAGAAGTCGACGGTGATCGGCCCCGGGGTGCCGAAATCGAGCGCCCAACCCCGCATCGCCACCGACCCCAACCCCGCGGTCGCGCGGTCGACCGCACCGATCGGGTTCACCACCGGCACGACCACCGTCCGGCAGCCGAGCAAGGGGTTGGTGTTGCCGGCGGCCACGTTGATGGCATACGCACACACCGAGTGGGTGCCGGCGGGCAATCCGGAGAAGGACGCCGCCCAACCCTGAGTCGGTCCGGCTCCCGCGTAAGCGGCCCTGACATCGTCACGAACCTGGACGGTGCGAACGGACTGACCCCATCGTCCCGAGACGTAGACATGGACGTCGATCGGCGCGGTCGTATCGGGGTCGAGCGCCCATCCGCTGGCGGTGACCGTGCCGCCCGCCGCAGTTGCAGCCTCGAGGTTGCCGATCGGGTTCCCGTCGACAGACGTGCAACCGATCCCGGGGTTGACCGACCCTGACCCGACGTTGATGGCGTAGGCGCAGAGCTGGCGGGTGCCTGCGGGGACCGGCACCGTGCCTTCGAAGCCGTGTGCCCCGGTAAAGCCCGGGTAGGCATCAGCCACGTCGGGCCGGTTCCTGTCCGCGCGAAGTTGGCCGGCGTAGCGCCCATCGGCCCAGAAGTGGACGTCGATCGGCCCGGTCGTGTCGGGGTCGATGGCCCAGCCGCTCACGGATGCACCTGATGGCAGGCGCGCCGCCCTCTCGAGCGTGCCGAACGGGGCGCCCCCCCGCCCGCCGCTGCCAGCGAGGCCGGCCAACCCGGCGGGATCACAACAGAACCGGTTCAGATCGACGTCGCCGACGATCCCGGGCACCCGCCCCGAGGACGTGTACTGCCAGAAGGTCCACGTCGCCCAGCCCGACGGCACCAGCGGGCGGAACGTGGTCGAGTTGGGGTCGGCGGGATAGCTCGGGAGCCACAACCGGTACCGAGCCCCGATGTCGGCCGGTGCACCGACCTGGTCCCGCCAGAAGTAGTAGCCGGTGTACACGATCGGCGGTCGACCGGTGAGCCGCTCGACCTCTGCGAGCCACACCCGGGCCCACTGGGCAAGATCGGCCCGACCCAAGCCGCCCGTCTCCTCGAGATCGAGGACCAACGGCAGGTCGGCGCCACCCCCGAGCGTGCCGGTGACCGACACCATGTAGCGGGCCTGGTCGGTCGCCGACGACAGCGGGAGGCGGGGACGGGCGTAGTGATACGCCCCCCGGTAC
>JBDNHK010000030.1:0-2988 GCA_041688815.1 Acidimicrobiales bacterium
CGAACGATCTGTTGCAACTGGCGGCCTTCGTGATCCGACAACCGCCGGACCTTCACAGGAGTGGACATCCCCAGATCAAAACAGGCCCAGCACCTCAAGTGGTGGACGCGCCCTACGAACGATCACGGACAGAGCACTAGTCGGGTGGCTGGCCGAGCCACGGCGCCACCGGGGCCGCCTCCGGCTCCGGTGCGGGACCATCGTTTGGGGACTCGGCCTCCGTCGACGGCGGGAGTTCGAGTCTGACGTCATCTGCGACCGTGTCGGGCTCCGGGGTTGGCGCGGGCCGGGTGATCTTCGGTGCCTGCGGGGTCCACGGCGTCAGATCTTGCACCACGGTCCCGTAGAAGTCGGTGATGAGCCGCAGGACCGAGTCGATGAATCCGTCGGCCTTTCGCCCGCCCTTGCGGGCCATACCCATCTCACGGGTGAGGCTGAGTTCGAACCGGACTGGGTCTCGCTTGTCCGGCCCGAGGAGCACGTCCTTGTCGTCGCGGAGCACCTGAAGAGTCGTGGAGACCGAGGTTCGGGCATTCTTGGCGTAGGCGCCGACGACGAGCCGACCGTCGACGTCCTCGTCGAGTTGGTTCACCAGCCATGTGCATCGGGCTCGTCCACCCCGATCGTCTGGCGCTGTGGTCGACACCGAGATGCTCACCCGACGCGCCCGCACGTCAACCGAAAGCTCGAGGTCACCAACCGTGTTCGGTATCCGCAACGTGCCATCGACTTGACCAGTCGACGCGAGCTGATCGACGAGGTACTGAAGCCGCTTGCTCGGCTCGCGCTGAGAGGCAGGTAGCTGCTGGGTCACGGGCTGGCCGATGTCGGCTTCGAGCCGGAGGGCCGCGAATCGCAAGAGCTGGTCCCAGCGCTGTGCGATGGCGCGGACAGCCGGATCTGTCTTCTTGAGGGTGTGGTCCCTCGCCCCATCGCGCACCGGGACCCATTCCGAACCCATGTCCTCGAACGAGGTCGCCCCCGAGTTCGGGTGGCGCAGGTATCGGATCAGCTCGCCGAGGATCCACGCTTGGTCCGGGTCATCGACGCCTCGGTGATCCCGAATCACCTCGCACATCGACAGCAGCGCCGTCCACGAGTAGTGATGCACCCGCACCTTGGAGTTGGAGCGAACCTTGAGGCCCTCGGTCGGATGGGAGTCCTTCGACGCAGCGATCTCGTTCGAGATCGTTATGACAGCATCGAAGTCGTGCTCCCGGGCTACGTCCCAGTACCCGTTCAACTGGTCCGCGTCGAGGGTGGCTGTCCCCGTCTTGACCTCGACCAGCGCCGTCCACTTCGACTTTCCGAAGAGGACCTCGATGAGCCCGTCAGGTCTCGACGCGGACTTGCCGTCACCGACCTTGAACGGCACCTCCGTGAAGCATCGCACCTCGGCTCGCTGGGCCTTGGATGCCCCCAACGGCGAGAGCATTGCCGTGGACAGGTCCCGGACCCCCTCGAGTACGGCCAGAAACGCCGACGTCGCCCGAGCCTCGGCCTCCTGTTCGGAACTGATGCCCGACACCGGGATCAGCCGAGCACGCTGCCACTCCGCCATACCGTCTCCCCTTGGTTCTGGTGTGTACACGGGACCACACAGCGACTGCTGATGCCCACGGAACCGTCGCTCGAGGCCCGCGAAAGCTAACTGATCGCGCGGGAGAGCGCCGGGAGACGCTTCACCGCCCTTGGCGTCCACTGGGCCTGCACGCGCCAACGAACCGGACCGACGACGACGGCGAAGGGGCCGACGTGTGGAGTGCATCTGGTTCGCCGCCGGCCCTTCCGCGTGGCGACCGGTTCGGCATTCGTGGCGGGCTGACACCGGCCCAACGTAAGAAGCTACGCCGCCGGGTCGCTTAGTTAGCCGGGCAACTGCGTGGTATCACGCGGTTGGAATCCTCTCGGCATCATTCCCGGCATCATTTCCGACATCGGTCGTGGTATCATCTTGGGCATGACTTCCAACATCACCACATCAGACAAGGTTCGAGAGAACAAGGCGCGCCGAGCGGCCGCCCGTCAAGGGCTCCGCCTCGCCAAGTCCCGCACCCGTGACGGGCGTGCTACCGACTACGGGACGTTCATGGTCGTAGACGTCGAAGGCAACTGGCTCGTCGCCGAGGGGCTTTACCTCGACGAGGTCGAGCGCTACCTCGACGGAGAGAGGACCTGACGATGGCCTCAACTGTGAAGCGGATCACCGCCGACGGGACGCCCCGCTATGACGTGCGCTACCGCGACCCCGCCGGGAAGACGCGGACGCGGACGTTCAAGCGGCGAAAAGACGCCGACCAGTTTTCGAGCACCGTCGAAGCCGACAAGGCCCGCGGCGACTGGCTCGACCCCCTCGCCGGCCGTCGACTGTTCCGTGATGTCGCCGAGGAGTGGCTCACGGTGGCGGACGTGAAGCCGAAGACGACCGCCGGGTATCGGTCGATCCTCGACCGGCACCTACTCCCCCAGTTCGGGGCCACCCCCATGGCGAAGCTCACCCCCGCCGCGGTGGAGACCTACCTCGCCGCCCTCCGCAAGGCCGAGCCCCACAAGCGCACCGGTTCTACAACGGCCGCCGGCACCATCCGCAACGTCCGCAACGTGCTCTCGGCCGTGTGCCGCTACGGGGTCCGCTCCGGGGCGCTGCGCTACAACCCCGCCGCCGAGATCCGCACCCCGAAGACCCAGACCCGCCGGGAGATGCTCTTCCTCGACGCCGACCAGATAAACGACCTGGCCGACGCCATCGACCCCCGCTACCGGCTCGCGGTGCTGCTGTCGGCGTACACCGGGCTCAGAGCGGGCGAGCTGGGCGCTCTCAAGGTCGGCCGGGTCGAGATGCTCCGCCGCCGGCTCCACGTGGTCGAGTCTCTCGCCGAGGTCCATGGGGAGCTGCTCACGAACACCCCGAAGAACGGCCGGAGCCGAACGGTGCCGGTCCCCCGGTTTCTGCTCGAGCCGCTCGGCGAGCAGATGGCCCCAGCCCTC
>JBDNHK010000124.1:0-11983 GCA_041688815.1 Acidimicrobiales bacterium
CCGAGCCCGAACCCTTCGGTCAGGGTAGGAAGACGTACGAGGGGTCGCTGCGGTCGCGGCGCCCGGTGGCGGTGGTGCCGTCCGTGAGCGACGACGCCGGGCTCTCGGTGATGCGTTGGAGGTCGTCGATGTAGCGGCGGTGGTCGATGGCCCACACCCCGTTGCGCCGGGACCAGCGGTCGAGGTACCGGCCCCGGCCGAACAGATCGCGCACGATGCCACCTTGCGGCGGCCACCGTAGCCACACCGAGACGTAGCACTCGCTCACCGCAAGACCGCCGGGGAGGTTGCCATCGATGATGGCGTTGCTCACCATGTGGGAGTGGCGGGCGAAGCCCTCGTGGGTGGGCCACACCCAGTCGAGGAACCCCGACCCGGTACCGGTGAACATCGGCCCGTAGTCGGCGGTGCCCCCGGGGTGCCACACCGACTCGGCCAGCTCGCGGTCCATGCGATCGAGCCCGCGGCAGTACCGGTGGAGGGCCTCGGTGATGGCCGCCCGGCCCAGCAGGTCCGCCAACAACTCCGTGGCCACGTCCTCGTCAGCCACTGACCCCGCGCTCCCAGACCAACGCCACGACCGTCACTCCCACTCGATGGTGCCGGGGGGCTTCGAGGTGATGTCGTAGGCGACGCGATTGATGCCGGCGACCTCGTTGATGATGCGGCTCGACATGGTCTCGAGCAGCTCGTAGGGCAGCCGCGCCCAATCGGCGGTCATGGCGTCCTCGCTGGTCACGGCCCGGATGATGATGGGATGGCCGTAGGTGCGCTCGTCGCCCATGACGCCGACCGAGCGGATGTCGGGCAGCACGGCGAAGGCCTGCCAGATCTCGCGTTCGAGCCCGGCCGACTTCACTTCTTCGCGCACGATGGCGTCGGCCCGCTGGAGCATGGCCACCTTGTCGGGAGTGACCTCGCCGATGATGCGCACCCCGAGCCCGGGCCCGGGGAAGGGCTGGCGCCACACGATCTCGTCGGGCAGACCCAGCTCGGTGCCGACCCTGCGAACCTCGTCCTTGAACAGCGCCCGCAGCGGCTCGACGAGCTCGAAATCCATGTCGTCGGGCAGACCGCCCACGTTGTGGTGGCTCTTGATCTTGGCCGCGTGCTTGGTGCCCGACTCGATGACGTCGGGGTAGAGGGTGCCCTGCACCAGGTACTTGGCGTCGCTGAGGCCCCCGGCGGCGTCCTCGAAGACCCGGATGAACAGCTCACCGATGGCCTTGCGCTTGTCCTCGGGGTCGGTGAGCCCGGCCAGGCGTTCGAAGAACCGATCACCGGCGCGCACGTGGATGAGCTCGATGCCCTGATGGCGGCGGAAGGTCTCGACGACCTGCTCGCCCTCGCCCTGGCGCATGAGGCCGGTGTCGACGAACACGCAGGTGAGCTGGTTGCCGATGGCCTTGTGCACCAGTGCCGCGGCGACAGCCGAGTCGACCCCACCGGACAGGCCGCAGATGGCCCGGTCGGACCCGACCTGGGCGCGGATGATCTCGACCTGGGTCTCGATGATCGACGCCATCGTCCACGAGGGCGACAACGAGCAGGCGTCGTACAGGAAGTGCTCGAGCACCTCCTGGCCGTGCGGGGTGTGGACCACCTCGGGATGGAACTGCACGCCGTACACCCCACTTGCCCGGTTCTCGAAGGCGGCCGCCGGCGTGTCGCCCGTGGAGGCGGTGACCACAGCCCCGACCGGCGGCACGGTGATGGTGTCGAAATGGCTCATCCACACCGGTTGGTGATCGGGCTGGGCCGGATCGAACAGCACCTCGCGCGCCGAGACGTCGAGATCGGTGCGCCCATACTCGCCCCGACCGGTGCGCGCCACCTCGCCGCCGAGATCGCGAGCCAGCAACTGGGCGCCGTAGCAGATACCGAGGATGGGGACGCCGAGTTCGTAGACACCAGGGTCGATCGAGGGGGCACCGTCGACGTGCACCGAAGCCGGCCCGCCGGAGAACACGATGCCCGACGGCGCCTTGGCCGCCACCTCGGCCGCAGTGATGCTGTGGGGCACGATCTCGCTGTAGACGTGCGCCTCGCGCACCCGGCGGGCGATGAGCTGGGCGTACTGGGCGCCGAAGTCGACAACGAGCACGGTGTCGTCGACCGGTCGACCGGAGTCGGTCATGAAAAGGTCCGTGGGGTCGGGGGTGGAAGAGGTCAGGTTGGTCGGCGCACTCAGTGGCCCATGCCGACGCCCTGGGCCTTCTGCAGGTTCTTGCCCTCGGTCTGCAACGCGGGGGCGACCATGACCTCGGCCTTCTGGAACTCCTTCACCGTCTCGTAGCCGCAGGTGGCCATCGAGGTGCGCAGGGCGCCGAAGAGGTTCATGCGGCCGTCGTTCTCGTGGGCGGGACCGACGAGGATCTCCTTGAGCGTGCCCCGCACGTTGGTCTTCACCCGGGCGCCGCGTGGCAGCGTGGGGTGGAAGGTGGCCATGCCCCAGTGGTAGCCCCGACCGGGAGCCTCGGCCGCGGCAGCCAGCGGCGAACCGATCATCACCGCATCGGCGCCGCACACGATGGCCTTGGCGATGTCGCCGCCGGTGCCCATGCCACCGTCGGCGATGACCTGGCAGTAGACGCCGGTCTCGTCGAGGTGGCGCATGCGGGCGGCGCGGGCGTCGGCGATGGCCGTGGCCTGGGGAACGCCGATGCCGAGCACGCCGCGAGTGGTGCAGGCGTGGCCGGGGCCGACGCCGACCAGCACCCCGGCGGCCCCAGTACGCATGAGGTGCAGGGCCGCCTGGTAGCTGGCGCAACCACCGACGATGACGGGGATGTCGAGCTCGCGTACGAACTTCTTGAGGTTGAGCGGCTCGACGGTCTTCGACACGTGCTCGGCCGACACGACGGTGCCCTGGATGACGAGCAGGTCGAGCTCGGCGTCGATGAACTCCTTGGCGAACGCCGCCGTGCGCTGGGGCGTGACCGAGGCACAGCTCACGACCCCGGCCTCCTTGATCTCACGGATGCGCTGACCAATGAGCTCGGGCTTCACCGGCTCGGAGTAGAGGTCCTGCATGCGGGCCGTGGCCTTCTCGGCCGGCAGCTCGGCGATCTCCATGAACAGCGTGTCGGGATCCTCGTAGCGGGTCCAGAGGCCCTCGAGGTTGAGCACGCCCACCCCGCCGAGGCGACCGATCTCGATGGCGGTGGCAGGACTGATGACCCCGTCCATGGCCGAGCCCATGATCGGCAGCTCGAAGCGGAAGGCGTCGATCTCCCAGGAGATGTCGACGTCCTCGGGGTCACGGGTGCGCCGACTGGGCACGATGGCGATGTCGTCGAACCCGTAGGCCCGTCGCCCCGACTTGCCCATTCCGATCTCGACCTCGGCCATTCGCTCTTCCCTTCGCTGGGTTCGACGTGTGCGAGAAAACGACGAAGCGAGAGCCCTAGAGGCCCCTCTCCGCTGAAGCGAGCAGTCTATCCGCTGGCGGGCCCGGCCCCCGGCGTCACCCGGCCGGGTTCGCTCAGCCGCCCGAAAGGGTTCGCAGCACCTGTTTGGCCACCTTCTGGTTCATCGACCAGAGGGTGGAGCGACCCTTGTCGGAGACCTGCTCGATGACGCTGCCGCCGGTGAGGACCTCGACGCTGTGCAGGCCGTCGACGAGGGCCCTGGAGGTGGCATCGGTGGCTTTGTAGCCCATGTCGGTGAGGGCCTTCACCACGTCGTTCTGGGCGATCGGAGCCGGCGCCGCGCTGGCGATGATGCGCAAGGCGTCCTTGGTGAGCCCGGCGCCCTGGGCGATGGCGTCAGCCACCGACAGCGAGCCATCGGGGTTCTCGTCCATCGACGCCAACCACGCCCGGACCTGGGCCACCAGCTCGCCGTGGGTGTTGCCTTCGAAGATCAACTGAGGCATGACCTCGACGGTAGTCCCCCGGCCGATGAGTCGGCTCAGGCGTGGTCGGCGCGGGGGTCCTCGTCGGGGAGGGCACCCCACGGGAGGGGCTGATCGGTGGGGTCGTAGGTGCCGGTGAGAATGCTGAGCAGGTTGCGCAACATCGCACCGGTGGCGCCCCAGATCGTGTCGCCCACCACGTCGAAGAACACGATGGGCCGGTCCATCGGTGCCACCCCCCACCGCTCCTCCCGGAACACCCCGTCGGCCAGCAACTCCGCCAACGGCACGTGCAGCACCAGCTCCACCTCGGCCGGGGACGGCGTGAGCTCGGGCACCCCGTCGAGGATCCCGACGTAGGGGACGATGTAGGACTGGCCGGTGACCGTGCGCAGGTGATCGAGCTCGCCGACCCGGGTCACCGTGCCCGGATCGAGCCGGACCTCCTCGTACGCCTCGCGCAACGCGGTGGCCCACAGCTCCTCGCCTGGATCCTGACGCCCGCCAGGAAACGACACCTCCCCGCGGTGGCTGCGCAGGTGCTGGGCCCGCCGGGTGAGCACCAGGCTCACCTCCACCCCGTCGTCGTAGAGCGGGGCCAGCACCGCCGACGCGCTCGACCCCTTGGACTCGCGATCGCACGGTCGAGGCGGGGGCGATGCGGCCAGCGCCGTGCGCACGTCGACCAGGGTCGGCCGCCGTCGTTCGACCGGTAGGTGCGCCCAGGGTGCCGGCCGCCCCGGGCCGGACGCGCCCGGCCGCGGGATCTGTTGACGTCCGCCCCGATCAGGCACGCGCTACTGCTTCGGCCACTAGGAGGTGGCGGTGCGGGCGTCGACGAGCTGGCGCAGCAGGTCGGGCATACCCGCCGTCTTCAGGTTGGCCATGACGCGACCCGGGGTTTCGTCGCCGCTCTCCCACTCCATCCAGGCGGCCAACAGCTTCTCGGGATCAGGGGGCGGGATGTCCATGTTCGGAGGATACCGAGCGGCGCGCACGGTCCCGTGCCCGACCGACCTCGCGTCCTACCCTTCATCGCGTGACCGACGACCCCGCCCACTCGGCTCGAGCGGCAGCACCAGCTGGCTCGGCAGCACCAGGGTGGAGGGAGGCGCTCCTCGACCGCCACAGCTTCTTCCCGGTTCTTCTGCTGTGCATCGCGACCATGCTCGTGTTCCCGTTGGCCGGCCTCTTCCCGGGCGGCTTCCTGATCGTCTACCCGTTCATCGCCGCGCTCGTGCTGGTGGCGCTGCACCGGTCGCAGGTGAAGCCCCGCACCATGCGGGGGGCCGTCACCGTCCTCGTCGTCGTGGGCGTCGGGTCACTGATAGGTGCCGTGGTGGGTTGGCTCACCAATGTCGAGGATCGCCACCTCATCGCCGTCTCGTCGTTGCTGTTCGCCGTCCTCTTCATCGTGGTGTTCCCGTCGGTGGTGCGCACCGCCCTCGGGCACCGGCGCGTGAACCTCAACACGCTCACCGCGGCGATCAGCGCCTACCTGATCATCGGCCTGCTGTTCACCATGATCTTCTGCGGACTGGCCGCCGCCTCGAACTACGAGTTCTTCCGGGGGATCGAGCGTCCGACGGCCGGCGACTTCGAGTACTTCGCCTTCATCACCCTCACCACCGTGGGCTACGGCGACATGGCGCCGGTCACCCCCCTCGGACGAGGCGGCGCCGTGGCCCTCGCAATCGTCACCCAGGTGTATCTGGTCACCACTGTCGCTCGCGTGGTCAGTATGTTCGGCCACGAGAGGGAGTCGAGCGACCTCCCCTCCGGACACGACTTTCGCACCCCCGACCCTGACTGAGGACCCACCGGCCTCACCCCGGACGCGACGGTGGGGCCGACCCCGAAGGGCCGACCCCACCGTTGACATCGTGGTGACGGTTGTGCGGATCAGGCCGGAGCCTGGGTCACATCATCCCGCCCATGCCCCCCATGCCGCCCATACCGCCCATGGCGGCGGCGGCGTCACCGGCGGGCTCGGGCTTGTCGGCCACGAGCGCCTCGGTGGTGAGCAGCAGGGCCGCGATCGACGCTGCGTTCTGCAGCGCGGCGCGGGTGACCTTGGCCGGGTCGATGACACCGGCCTTGAGCAGGTCCACCATCTCGCCGGTGGCGGCGTTGAGACCGACGTTGCCGGTCTCGGCCTCGATCTGCTGCACGATGACTGCACCCTCGAGACCGGCGTTGTCGGCGATGAGCCGGGCCGGCGCCTCGAGCGCGCGGTACACCGCACGAGCTCCGGTGGCCTCGTCGCCCTCGAGGCCGGCGATGACGGCGTTGAGGTTGACCCGGGCCCGCAGCAGGGCGGTGCCGCCACCGGCGACCACACCCTCCTCGATGGCCGCCCGGGTGGCGCTCAGGGCGTCCTCGATGCGGTGCTTCTTCTCCTTGAGCTCCACCTCGGTGGCGGCGCCGACCTTGATGACGGCCACGCCGCCCGACAGCTTGGCGAGGCGCTCCTGGAGCTTCTCGCGATCCCAGTCGGAGTCGGTGTCGTCGATCTCACGCTTGATCTGCGCCACCCGACCGTTGACATCGGCTTCGTCGCCGGCACCCTCGATGATGGTGGTGTCGTCCTTGGTGACGATGATCTTGCGGGCCGAGCCGAGCAGGTCGAGGGTGGTCGAGTCGAGCTTGAGGCCGACCTCCTCGGAGATGACCTGACCACCGGTGAGGATGGCCATGTCGGCCAGCATCGCCTTGCGGCGCTCACCGAAGCCCGGGGCCTTGACCGCCACCGAGTTGAACGTGCCGCGGATCTTGTTGACCACCAGGGTGGCCAGAGCCTCGCCGTCGACGTCCTCGGAGACGATGAGCAGCGGTTTGGTCGACTGCATGACCTTCTCGAGCACGGGCAGGAGGTCCTGCACCGACGAGATCTTCGAGTTCACGAAGAGGACATAGGGGTTCTCGAGCACCGCTTCCTGGCGCTCGGCATCGGTGACGAAGTAGGGCGACAGGTAGCCCTTGTCGAACTGCATGCCCTCGACGAACTCGAGGTCCATGCCGAAGGTGTTCGACTCCTCGACGGTGACCACGCCGTCCTTGCCGACCTTGTCGATGGCGTCGGCGATGACCTCACCGATGGTGGTGTCGGCGGCGGAGATGCTGGCGACCTGGGCGATCTCGGACTTGTCGTCGATCTCCTTGGCCTGGGCGTGGATGCTCTCGACCGCCGAAGCGACCGCAGCCTCGATGCCCCGCTTGAGCCCGAGCGGGCTGGCGCCGGCGGCCACGTTGCGCAGGCCTTCCTTGACCAGGGCCTGGGCCAGCACGGTGGCGGTGGTGGTGCCGTCACCGGCGATGTCGTTGGTCTTGGTGGCGACCTCCTTCACGAGCTGGGCGCCCATGTTCTCGAAGGGGTCCTCCAGCTCCACCTCACGGGCGATGGACACGCCGTCGTTGGTGATGGTGGGGGCGCCGAATTTCTTGTCGAGGACCACGTTGCGGCCCTTCGGGCCGAGCGTGACCTTGACGGCGTCGGCCAGCTTGTTGACGCCGGCCTCGAGGGCGCGCCGGGCGTCCTCGTCGAACTTCAGGATCTTGGCCATCGGGCGTCCTTACTTGATGACCGCGAGCACGTCGCGGGCGTTGAGGATGAGGACGTCTTCACCATCAGTGGTGATCTCGGTGCCGCCGTACTTGCTGTAGACGACGGTGTCGCCGACAGCGACGTCGACCGGGATGATGTCGCCGGTCTGCTCGCTGCGGCGGCCGGGGCCCACCGCCAGGACCTCGCCCTGCTGGGGCTTCTCCTTGGCGGTGTCGGGGATGACCAGGCCGCTGGCCGTGGTCTCCTCGGACTCACCGGGACGGACGACGATGCGGTCATCGAGTGGGTGCAGGTTCATGGGAAGGCGCCTCCGTTGGCGGGATCTGGCACTCGCGGAGGGAGAGCGCTTAGCACTCTCCCTGATCGAGTGCTAACGATAGGCGGCGCTGCCCGGAGGGGCAACCCGGCCCGACGATCGGGGCGGAGCGGGACGGCCGATCGGGCCTCAGATCCCAGTGGACGTGAGCCGCAGATTGGGTTGGGCCCCCGTGTCGAGCGGGCTGGGCCCATCGCTCTGGAGGCGGTACCAGCCGGTGGCGGCCACCATCGCCGCGTTGTCGGTGCACATGGAACGGCTGGGTAGGAACGGGTGCAGCCCGTCGGCCATGCACGCGTCGATCACCCGCTCCCGCAACTGGGAGTTGGCGGCCACGCCCCCGGCCAGCACCACACCCTTGGCGTCGTGGTCGCGGGCGGCGCGGCGCGCCTTCGTGACCAGCACGTCGACCACGGCCTCCTGGAACGACGCGGCCACGTCGGCGGTGCCGACCTCGGGGTGACGGCGCACGTGGTTGACCACCGACGTCTTCAGCCCGGAGAACGAGAAGTCGTAACCCTCGGCGAGGATGGCCCGGGGAAAGGCAATGGCCTGCGGGTCGCCCTCCATGGCGATGAGGTCGATGGCCGGTCCGCCCGGGTAGCCGAGGCCGAGGTAGCGGGCAACCTTGTCGAAGGCCTCCCCGGCGGCGTCGTCGATCGTGGACCCCAGCACCTCGTAGCGACCGTGACCGTGCATGAGCACCAACAGGGTGTGGCCGCCCGACACCAGCAGCACCACGACGGGGAACTCGAGAGCCGGCTCCTCCAGCAACGCCGCGTAGAGATGGGCCTCGAGATGGTTCACGGCCACGAACGGCACGTCCCACACCAGGGCGAGGGTCTTGGCCGCGCTCACCCCGACCAGCAGGGCGCCGACGAGCCCGGGGCCCACCGTGGCGGCCACGGCGTCGACGTGGTCGTCGTCGATCCCGGCCTCGACCAGCGCCCGGGCCACCACCGGAGTGAGCAGCTCGACGTGGGCCCGACTGGCGATCTCGGGCACCACCCCGCCGAACCGGGCATGCAGGTCGACCTGGCTGGAGACGACCGACGACAGCACCTCGCGTCCGTCGACGACGACGGCTGCGGCCGTCTCGTCGCAGCTCGTCTCGATACCGAGGATGCGTTGGCCGGTCACGGCAGGTTTCCTTCCGAAGGATCAGCGGGAATGGGGGCCAGGCCCTCGACCCGAAGCGGCGTGGGAAGCGCGGCTTCGATGGCGGCGAGGCGGGCGGCGTACTCGGGGCGGGCCACGTCGTGGGCCCAGAGCACGAGGGCGTCCTCGGCGGGCTTGGAGTAGTAGCCCTTGCGCACCCCGACAGGCACGAAGGCGAAGGGGCGGTACAGGGCCAGCGCCGCTTCGTTGGAGGCCCGCACCTCGAGGGTGGCGGCACCCGTGCCCAGGTCGATGCATCGCCGCACCAGCGCCAGTAGGAGGCGCCGGCCGATGGAGTTCCCCTGCCGGTCGGGGTCGACGGCGATGGTGGTGATGTGAGCCTCACCGGCCACCAGCAACGCCCCGGCGTAACCGGCGACCCGGCTCTCCTCCCGAGCGACCAGGTACACCCGCTGGTCGCCCCGGCCGAGCTCGGCCACGAACAACCCGAGCGACCACGGGGTGGTGGAGGTGCGGCTCTCGATGCGCAGCACCCCGCGCAGGTGACGGCGCCGCATCGGCTCGATCACCACGCCGGGCTCACCGGTGGAGGGCGATGACCGGGACGACGGCGCCGCAGCCGTGACCTCGAAGGGCTGGGGGCTCGTCGGTTCCGTGACCATCATGCCGAATCCGTCATGCGGGGGGCCGGGTGACCCAGTTGATCTCGGCGTCGGGTCGGCGCAGGTAGAGCGGCTGGAGGTCCCAGGGCTTCACCCACTCTTCGCGCAGGGCCCGGGCGTGGGCCAGCATCACCAGCGACGACGCCGACGGGTAGGCCAGGCCCTCCTCGACGATCTCGGTCTTCTTCAGACCCTCGAAGACCTCGCGGTAGCGGATGGCGCCGTCACCGACGAGCAGGCACTCTTCGCTGGCCGCGAGGAGCTCCGAAGCGAGGTCGTCGGGCGAACCGACCCGATGGTCCGACAGTCGTTGGATGCCGCCGGGCACCTGCCGGTAGAAGGCATAGAAAAGCTCGCCGCGACGGGCGTCGATGGCAGCCACGATGAGACGCGACGTGAACCGCACCGGGAAGGCCAGCAGGTCGAGGCTGGGCACGCCGATCATGGGCACGTTGAGGGCATGGGCCATGGCCTTGGCGGCCGCCACACCGACCCTGAGGCCGGTGAACAGACCCGGGCCGAGATCGACGGCCACGACACTGATCTCGTCGAGCTCGATCCGGGCCTGGCGGCACGTGAACTCGATGGCCGGCGTGAGCACCTCGGCGTGCTGGCGCGCCCGGCACGACTGGGTGGAAGCCAGCACGCCCTCGTGCCCACCCACCGCAAAGCTGACCTGCACGGTGGCGGTGTCGATGCCGGCGATCAGCACGGGGTTTCCTCCGAGGTCGTGTCCGGGGCATCGGCCTCGTGGAGCCAGGGGGAGACGGCCGCGGCGACGGCCCGGGTGCGGGCCAGCCAGCGGGTGCCGATGGGTGCGAGCTCGACGATGCGGTCGTCATCGAGGTCCTCGCAGAACGACAGCCGGATCTCGAGGTAGTCGGCCGGCAGCACCGGCGCCACGGCGTCGCCCCACTCGATCACGGTGACCCCACCGTCGTCGAGCATCTCGGGCACCCCGAGGTCGAGCACCTCAGCCAGGGTGTCGAGGCGGTACACGTCGAGGTGGTTCAGCTCGAGCCTTCCGGCGTAGTTGTTCACGAGCGTGAAGGTGGGGCTGGTGATGCGCTCGGTGACGCCGAGGGCGGCCCCGAAACCCTGGGTGAACGCCGTCTTACCGGCCCCCAGGTCGCCGGCCAACAGGATGAGGTCGCCGGGGCGGGCCAGCTCGGCCAAAGCCGCCGCGAGGGCACGGGTGGCCGCCACCGAGGTGGTGCGGGCGACGATCATCGGGGGGCGGGCGGCGCCGGATGGGGGACGTGCACCCGCCGATGCTACCGACGAAGGGGGACGTCCCCCGCCGACCACGAGGGCGGGGGCCGACCGACGGGATTCAGCGGGCGACGCCGCGTATGGCCGCCTCGACGGCGCGGACGGCGAGGAGCCGCACCAGGTCGACGTCGGCCGTCACCGCACCCGTGGCCGCGGCCACCACCGCATCGCCGTCGACGCGGGTGTGGGGTGGGAACAACGCCCGGGCGAACCCGTCGTGGGCACCCTGGGCCACGAGGAGGCAATCGCCCTTGCTGAGGTCGGCGTTGGTGACGAGCACCCCGATGGTCGTGTTCTGCCCCGCCGCCCCGAAGGCCTCGACCTCCTCGGCGGGGCGACCGACGACGAACGCCTCGAAGCGCCCGGTGGCCGGGTCGATGGGGAGATCCTCCAGCGCCATCACCTCGCCACCGGGGTCGATGTCGCCGAAGGCGTTCACGGCCATCAGGGCCGACACGATCACGTCACCGTGGCGGGCGGTGGCGGCCCCGAGGCCCCCGCGTCGGGCGTGGTTGCGTCCGCGCCACTTGCTCACGGTGGCGCCGGTGCCGGCGCCGACCGGTCCGAGGTCGGTGACGCTGAGCCCGGTGCCGTCGAGCACCGGTCGGGGCGCTTCGACCGCGAGGGCGTCGGCCAGGGCCGTCGCCCCTTCGACGGGACCGGGACGCGTCTCGCCCTCCCCTTCGAGGAGGTCGAACAGGCCCATGGCCACCACGATGGGCACCGGACCGGCTCCGGTGACGAAACCCCGGCCGGACGCAGCCAAGCCGCCCATCACGCCGTCGGCGGCGGCCAGGCCGAAGGCCGACCCACCCGTGAGCACCACGGCGTCGACCTGACCAACGAGGCGCTGCGGGTCGAGCAGGGTGAACTCCCGGGTGGCGGGCGCACCGCCCCTCACCTCGCCGGACGCCACCGTGCCGGGCGGGAACACGATCACCGTGCAACCGGTGCGGGCGCGCTCGTCGGTCCAGTGCCCGACCCGTACCCCCTCGACGTCGCTCAGCACACGCCGACGTTACTGGGGAGCAGCGAGAAGGCTGCGAACCTGGTCAGCCGGTGAAACGGGGGGCGACCACGAGCGGTTCGGCCGCAACCGGCTCCTCGGGCGCAACCGGCACGACGGGCTCCTCGGCGGGCTGGAGCTCGAAGGCACCGATGTCGATGCGACCGAACTGCACCCGGGGAAAGCC
>JBDNHK010000125.1:0-14769 GCA_041688815.1 Acidimicrobiales bacterium
ACCCCGACGACAACCCCGAACCACGCCGCCCTTGACGCCCGCAGCGGCGGCCACCATCATCACCCCGCCGACGCAGAAGACCCCGACACGGTCCCATGCCACTGGCGAAACGGTGGTCCCATCACGCTGGCGAGCGACACCGGGGAACCCAGTCCGATTCACTCCTCGGATTCACGCCTGCCGAGTCTGTTCGACGATGATGCCGCTCCGCGGTCAGTGGGGTGTAGGCAGCAGCGGCTGACCGACGGCGGTCATCTCTCTCCTTTCGGTTCCCGCTGGGTGAGTCGGCATCCTGGTCCCGACTGGGATCCACGAGACGCTCATCGGCGCACTGTCGCACTCCGTCGCGAGTACCCTTAATGGCCTCGAAGGGCTACGCAACCAGGGGTCGTGGGTGTCACCAGAGTCGGAGTTCGTTGAAGGTGTTCAGTGGTCCGAGCTGTCAGGGCGGATTCTTCCGGTCGAGCGCAATGCGATTCTCGATCTTGCGGTTCGGAGCGCGTACCGCCTTCCTGGAAACATCATCGAGTTTGGCGTGGCCGACGGGTCATCGACCCGAAACCTCCGGCGCGCAATGTGGACTGAGGAGATCGTTCGGGCGCTCCGTCCGCGCAAGCGGCTCTACGCGTGCGATTCCTTCGAGGGCTTGAGCGAGCAGTACGAGAATCTTGCGCCCGGCACCTTTGCGTGCAAGCCACCCCGATTGCTCGGAGTGAGCATCGTGCAGGGCTACTTCGAGGACTCACTCACGCCCGACCTCGCCGATGAGGTGGGACCCGTCGCTCTGGCCTCACTGGACGCAGACCTCTACTCCTCGACTCTGTGTGCACTGCAGTGGCTGACGCCTCTGCTACGCACCGGGAGTCTGCTTCTCTTCGACGAGTACACCGGGGAGTCCAAGTCCGAAAAGCGAGCTCATGTCGATTGGCTGGAGGAGTCCGGGGTGTCGACGGTCCTACTGGCTCACCTTCTTCGCGATCCGAGTGGATTGGGAAGCACACCTGATCGTCGGTCGCTCTACCAAGTCGTGACGTCGTCGCCGCACGTGCCCGAGGTGCTCCCGCTCACTTCCAGGGGTCGTCGTCTGACCCGGGCTCTTCGTCAGCTTCGGATGAAGGGCGTAGCCTAATGAGGTGGACAGAAGTGGAACTCGTCGAGATGATCGTGGCGAAAGTCCTCGCGGCCCCGGTAGTACAGGACCCGTTTCCTCATGTCGTTATCCAAGAGCTACTCCCGAGCGCCCTTTATGAAGCAGCGTTGATAGCGATCCCTCCGAAGTCCGAGTTGACCAAGGTCAGCTATCCGGGAACCGGGTACTCCTTGACGGGTAGAGGGGGCCGTTCGGACTTCGGATATGCCTATCTTGGCATGCAGGCCGATGACGGCGTGCTTGGGGTCATCCACAAGGCGTTCAGCTCTCCTGCGTTCGCGCGGGCGCTCCTCGACGCCTTCTCAGCACAAGAGGGCAGCAAGACACCCGCAATTCCTGCGGCGAAGCGTGCCTACTTCGCGAACGGTGCCACCGACTACTCAACGGTCTTCGATCTTCAGATCGACTTGCCAGGGTATGCGATTGCCCCCCACCCTGACGTCCCAAGCAAGATCGTGACCTTCCAGACCTACCTCACGAGTACCGATGAGCTTGCCCAGTTCGGGACGTTTCTTTGCCGTCCTAAGCCCGGAGTGAGGGTCGAACGTCTGAAGCCAATCACGTGGCTTGCTCGGGGGATAGAGTTTTTACCAAAACGTTTCTATCAAACACTTGAACGCAGTCGAATCGGATTAGCCTTAGGGCTGGGCGCAACTCGAAACTGGTATCAGTGGAGTCGGTTCGATCTGGTCAAAGTGGTGCCGGCAGTGCCGAACAGTTTTCTGGCCTTCGCGCCGAACGAGCGGTCATTTCATGCAGTTGACCTCTCGATTCCGGAGAGCTTTGGGACGAGAGAGCGCTGTGTCGTCCGAGGATTCATCCGTCAAGGTCGAGACACCACTAATTGGATTGCTGAGATCTCCGCCCCTCCGCGGTGATCGAAGGCTGCGTTGCACTTCTCGCTTGCAGGTAGCGACGGGAGCATGAGTCCCCTGGCGTGGTGGGGTTTGGGTCCACCGGCAGTTGAGCCACCGGCGTGATGCTCGGTGTGTACCGACAAGTGCACACCAAGGAGAACACGCCGGTGGCTCTTGATGATTCTGCCGTTTCTGACCTGCTCGACGCGCTCACGACCGGCGAGGGGACCGACCTGGTCCGCGAGCTCGCCCGGTGGGCCCTTCAACAGCTGATCGAGGTGGAGGTCTCCGCGAAGATCGGTGCCGGCGTTTAAGAACGCGCCGATGCTCGCACCACGCATCGCAACGGGCACCGGCCTCGGGTGCTGTCGACCAAGGCCGGTGATCTGCAGTTGGGGATCCCGAAGCTGCGCAAGGGGTCGTTCTTTCCTGAGATCCTCGAGCCGCGCCGCCGCATCGACCAGGCCCTCTACGCAGTGGTGATGGAGGCGTACGTGCACGGGATCTCGACCCGGTCGCCCAGACCTCCACCTGGCGCCGGAGTCCGTCTACCAGGCGATCTACGAGCCGTCGAGCGTGCTGACAACAAGCCCGCGGGTGACATTGCGGACGGGCAGGGCAAATCGGCTCTTCGGATCTGGGCGGGGTGGCGGTGAGCTGAGCGTTTGCGGGCGCGGCACAGGGACTCAACAGAATCGGTGGTTCCTACGCCGATCGAGTCCGGAGAGCCCCTGTGGAGTCCAACCCTACGCGCGTGTGCGAGCTGCTGGTCGGCTTGCCTGAGGTGAACGTCCGTGGCGTGCACGACGAACCTGGCTGCCCGATTCGGGTGCATGTCGAGTCCCGGATCGATCAGGGTTGGTGTCGCCAGTGCGGCGTCCGCGCCCAGGTCAAGGACCGGCCCGCGGTCGAGTTCGTGGACTTGCCGTGCTTCGGGCGGCCGACCCGGTTGGTGTGGCACAAGCACCGGTGGCGCTGCGCGCAGGCAGCGTGTCCGGCGGGGTCGTGGACGATCGTTGACCCGCGGATTGCGTGGCCGCGGGCTGCGTTGACGGATCGGGCCGGGCGGTGGGCGACAGTGCAGGTCGGCCGGGTTGGACGGTCGGTCAACGAGGTCGCCGTCGAGTTGGGCTGTGACTGGCACACCGTGAACGACGCCGTTGTCGCGTACGGCGAAGCGCTCCTGGCCGCCGACACCGACCGGGTCGGCGACGTCGACGCGTTGGGCTTGGACGAGACGCTGTTCTTCCGTGAGGGGCCTCGACACCACAAGCAGTGGTGCACGTCAGTCGTTGACGTCGGCCGCCCGGGCCAGCAGAGCCGGCTGGTCGAGGTCATTGAGGGCCGCACCGCCAAGGTCGTCTCGGAGTGGATCGACGCCCGGCCTGCTGCGTGGCGCAAGGCCATCCGCTACGGCGTGTTGGACATGTCCGGCCCGTACCGCAAGGTGTTCAACGACAGCCTCGACCACGTCACCCAGGTCGCCGACCCGTTCCACGTCGTCAAGCACGCCAACACCAAGCTCGACGAGTGCCGACGCCGCGTCCAGAACGACACGCTCGGTCATCGGGGCCGCAAAGACGACCCGCTCTACCGGTCCCGACGGCTACTCACCAAGGGCCACGAACGCCTCGACGACAACGGCAACACCAAGCTCGACAGCTTGCTCGAGGCCGGCGACCCTAACGGCGAGGTCCGGATGACCTGGCACGCCAAGGAGACCATCCGCAGCCTCTACGCCATCACCGATCCAGACCAAGCCGGCGAGTTCATCGACGAGCTCATCGTCGACATGGCCGACGAGTCGATGCCACCCGAGGTCCGCTCGCTCGCCGGGACGCTACGCCGCTGGCGCGACCACATCGTTGCCTGGCACACCGCCCACGTCACGAACGGACCCACCGAAGCGACGAACAACCTCATCAAGCGCATCAAGAGGATCGGGTTCGGACTCCGCAAGTTCCGCCACTATCGGATCCGAGTCCTGCTCTACGCCGGCCGACCCAACTGGGACCTACTCGCCACGGTCACACCCCGCTGAACTCCGAAGAGCCGGTTATTGGTCTGGGCTGCTTTCGAGGCCACCAACGACATCGCCACTCAAGTGGCAGGACTTCTCCGCCCTCGTCGCTCCCCCAGCCGGACTTCGACTCGGGCATCAGGCAAGCGGATACCGTGCTCGAATGTCGTCCAGACAAGTGAACAGCTGATCAAGACGAGTCGCAAGGAGCCGTTCGTCGGGTTGCACGAAGTCGCTGGAGGTCATGATCGCCTTCAGGCCGGCATGCGCATCGCGGAAGCGACGGGCACCCACAGTTCGCTCGTAGGCTCTTGCAGCCTTCACGAGAGGCATGGGGCAGTGTGAGCGTTGTAGCCTCCTCGCAATCTCCTTCGTCACGTTCTCACTTGCGAAGAGCTTCGGGAGGTGAACCGGGGAATAGGCGTGGCCCATTGATCGACACCAGTCCTGCCACTTGAACTCGTTGATCGTCCGATTCGTTGCGACAGCAATCCAAGGAACTCCGAAGGTTTCGGCCACGATCGCCGCATGCATTGCTTCAGCGACCACGAAGGGTGCGCCCCGGATGGCATCGATGGTTCCGAAGATGTCACCAGTCAATGGATCTATGTAGCGCAAACCCGCTTCGCGGCAGACTCGTTCCCACGCCCCACCGCCGGCGAGGACACTCCACATGTGAGGCACGAAGACGGGAGCTGAACCAGGTGGCGCTGCGTCGGTGATGAGGTGCCGAAGAAGCACAGCTCCGTCTACCACCGCCTTCGACGCTGGTAGCCCCATCGCCGCAGCGGTGTAGGGCCCCCGGACGCAGACCACATCGAGGTTCGAGTTGGACCTCGGCGCTACCCCGTAACCTCCCTTGGCACTTCCGAGACCGAGGCCGGAACTGAAGACGATGGTCTGGCGTTCCGGCCCGGACGGAGGAACCAGCATCCCGAGGATCGTTCCGATGCCGAGCAAATCGACGTCCTCGTACTGAGCGTCGAAGTAGCCCGGCAGCAGGTTGGGGACGATGAACCGATTGAGCTCGTCCCCGAAGTTGAGTATGCCGGGGTAGGCAACAGGATCAGCTGCGGAGTACCTCAACTGCATCGTGCGAGAACTCCTGTGGCTTGAGGCAGCAGCCTGCGGCCGCAGCGGGCATCTGAATGCTGTGCATGCTCCGACGGTCATCGTCAGCCCATCAGAACGACGAAGATCCAGCCTGGCCGAACACCATGGCCCGCTGTGAACGCCGCCCGAAAACTGACCAGGGCGGTTTGTTCTCGGCGCCCGAATAGACGCACTTGATCGTGTAGGTGATCGAGTGATGCTATCCTAGCTGTAACGATTGTTGTTGGAGGGTACGAGTGACCGGACCGTTTGACCCGACCCCTATCCCCGGTGATTGGTCGGAGTCCGAGTCGCCTACGCCAGAGTCGCCCGAGAGTCAGGCTGGGTCCCGACGGTGGGTGCTGTGGGTAGCGATTGCCGTTGTTGCCGTCGTTCTCGTAGCTGTCGTCGTGGTGGCAAGGTCCTCCTCAGGTTCTGACGGCGGTGGGGTGGCAGCCCCGACGACTGTGGTGCAGTCTGAAGACGCTGCGGCCAAGCTCTGTCAGCAGGGTGAGTGGCCGAAGCTCTACAACGGCAGGCCGATGGCACTCGATGCGACGTCGGATGCGGGCTTCTTCTTCTGGGGCAATCCAAGCGGATGGAGCGCACGGGTGCGCAGCGGTATTCCCGCCACCGACTACACGATTCGCCTCACGACCTCACACCCTATCAATCGTGCCACCCTCACTGTCGACTCGCCCGATAACGGGAGTCTGGTGGTCGAAGGCAACACCGCAACATTCAAGGTCAACTCGAACTCGGGCGTCAATGGCATTGACTTCGGTACCTGCCAGTCCGACACGTTCCGGCTCGACCTCTTGGTGGACGAGAGGCTTGCGGCACCAGGGAGCGTCTTCGTCGGTCCCAACAACCGGGCATTGCAGAACCCGTTGCTGATCGAGCGGACCTAGCGTTCTGTTGATTCGGAAATCCTCCAGCGCTCGAGCCTGATTTCGCAGAGTTGTTCGACGTAGGTGATGTCAGGCTCGAATTCTTTGCGGAGGGAGCGCTCGAGGGTGGGGTCGAGTGGCGGCGGTGTGACAGGGACCGCATCCCAGCGATCGAGCCTCGCGGCGATGCGTTGCTTCGTGGTCCCCGGTAGCGCCGCGTGCCCAGCCTTCTTCACTCCTACCGGCGCTGACACGGCCGGGTCGAGTATGCCGAGCCGACTCGGCGAGGCACGGTTCTCGACTAGGCAAGGGAGAGACAGGCTCGGATCGACGCAGGGCTGCGGATGGCATTCTGCAGCTCTCGGCGATGACTCGCTCCCGGATGGTTCTCGGAGGCGGTGGGCGCAGTCGGTATGCTCGGGACGTCGCTGCGACAAGCAGGAGTTTGGTTCGTGACGAGGGTGCAGAGCGAATCATCGAGCCGGCTTGTGGGGGCGATCAGCCGGGTCAGGGCGACAGCTTCCGGGCACGCGCATCTGCTCCGCAGCGCGCTTTCGATACTCATCGCCATGATCATCCAGGCGCTGGGTGGGTTCGCCGTCTGGCTCACCGCGGCTCGCACGACCGACGCCACGAGCGTCGGGCAGGCCGCGGCACTGATGAGTTCCGCCTACTTCGTCATGTACCTCACGAACTTCGGTCTGGTGGCCATGGTCAGCCGGTTCGCTGTTCGGCGGAACGCACAGGACAGGCTCCGCTACGTTCTCGCCGCGCTGATCACGATCGGTACGACCATGATCGGAGCCGCGATCTACTGGTCGCTCGTGCTGCGTGATCGACCATCAGCCGACGCGATCGGCGGGCTGACCCTGTTCGTGTTGGCGAGCGGCGCCCTCTCGAGCGTCCAGATCCTCGATGTGCGGCTGGCTGCTATGAAGAGGCGTGGTCTACTCATCGGCCGTGTCTCCTCGGCGGCGGTGATGAAGCTGTTGCTGCTGGTTCTACTGGCGCCGATGGGGTCAGTCGGTGTGTTCCTCGCCGTGGTGATCCCCGATGCCACCTTCGGGGTGGTCGCGGCGGTGTTCGCTCTCGTGGCCTCACTACGAGATCGCAGAACGGGTGTCCGTCTCACGGATCGCCAGCGTCTCACGCAGTTCGCAGGATTCGCGTATGTGAGCGCGCTGGCGATGAATGCTCCGATCGTGGTTCTGCCCGTCATCGTTCTCGTCAATGTGCCGGCGGACACATATGGTTCTTTCTTCGTGGCTTGGGGAATCATGGGAGCCATCTTCCTCGTGCCTCAAGCCGCGTATTATTCGATGCTGATCGAAGGCGGACGAGGTGGCGCCGATGTGGGAGCCCAGTTCCGTTTGGCGGTGCGGCTCGTCGGCGCCATAAGTGTGCTGGCGTTCGCCGCATCCTTCTTCGTCGCCCTTCTTGTCCCGGTGATCTACGGACAAGACTTCTCCGAGACGTCCGCACTGCTGCCGTGGTTCATGGCCGGAGCCGTCCCGTGGTGCGTGGTGGTCCTCTGCATGTCGGATGCTCGTGCGCGTGAGCGCCCGTACCTCTCGGTCGCGATCGGCGTTGCCGCGTCAGTCGCCTGCCTACCTCTGGCCCTGGCCTTGACCCGCAGCCACGGGGTCGCCGGCACGGCGGTCGCGTGGGTCGCGGGCACCGCCGTCGCTGGGGTGGTATCGCTGGTGCTGCGGAGTCGCGACCTCGCGGCCCGGGCCAGTACATTAGCGCCGTGAGCCGCCTCGTTCCTCGGAGGTTGCCACCGATGGCGGCGGTTTCTGCGGTGATCGTCGCAGCCGCAGTGGCGCTCGTACTCTCGACGAATCATGGCTGGTGGGTCAGCGACAACAGATTCGTTCTCTACTGGAATCCCGGGCGCGCTCTTTCGGAAACCTTCAGCACATGGATCTCCGGGCGCGACCTCGGTGGTGCACGCCAGGGATACTCGCCGGCCACATACGCGTATGTCTGGTTCGTTCGTCTGCTCGGGGCGAGTCCCTGGCTCGCCCAGCGGATCTTTCACGCCACCCTGATCGCCGGGGGTGGGATCGGCATGGCCCTCGTCTGTCGGGCCTTCCGCCCCCGTTCGTGGCTCGCTCCGCTGCTTGCCGGCCTCTGGTTCGTGGCCTCCCCCTTCACCGTGGGCTATCTCCTGCCATCGTGGCTGTTCCTCAACGCCGCACTTGCCCCATGGCTGCTTCTCGCCGTGTACCGGGGCGTGACGACGCCATCCCGGTGGCGGTGGGCTGCCGCCACCGCCATCCTGGTGTTCCTGGCGGGGTCGCTGAACGTCCCGGCTCTGCTGTTCGCTGCTCTTCCGGTGCTACCGCTCGTGCTGTACCTGTGGCTCACGCGGCAGGCTGCCCTTCGCTCGGTGTTCGCGTTCGCGATACGAGCGGGATCGCTCACCCTGCTGGTGTTCCTGCCGTCGATGGCGCAACTCGTGGCGGGCTCGCAGAGCCTCGGTCGGACTGTCGCGCTCACGGAGTCGGCGGCCACCGTGAGTCAGAGCTCGAGCTGGCTTGAGAGCTTCCGCGGGCTGGGAGGGTGGCTTCTCTACTTCACGTGGGCAGGCAGGGCGACCCTTGGCTATGCACGCGTCTTCTTCGTCAACCCATTGATGATCATTGTGACCTTCCTGCCGCTGGCCGCGGCATTTTGGGCGGTCGGTTGGACGAAGTGGAGGCCGAGGGTCCTCTTCGGTTTGATCCTGCTCGTCAGCGCGGCGGCCATGGTGGGAACGTTTCCCTACTTCTCGCCTCCGCCCCTCGGATGGCTCCTCCTTCAGTCCTACGAACAATTGCCGTCGACGTTTGTGCTCCGAAGCGGCTACAAGGCGGGGGCTGGCGTCGTCATTGCCGTCGGGGTGTTACTTGGCGTGGCCGCCGAGGAGGCGTTGAAGCGGTTGGCTGGTCGTCCGGTGGGTCGATGGATAGTCGGTCTCGCTGTCGTGGCTGTTCTCTTGGCGACGTCGTCGCCGTTTTGGACCGGGGCTCTCTACGGCCCGAGCTCTGTCCGGATGGCTTCGATCCCGTCGTACTGGTACGAGGCGACGGAGTGGCTCGACGCGCAGCCGAGCGCGGCTCGGGCGTTCGTTCTCCCATCCGCACGTGCCCCGGCGTATACGTGGGGAACCCCTGCGCGAGGGGACATCTTCCCCTCCCTCCTGGAGCGGTCTTTCCTTCTGGATGACACGTTTCCTCTGGGCCCCCCGGCCGCGAGCAACCTGGTGGCCGCGTTGTCCCGGCAGCTCTCCTTCGGTCAGTTCACCCCTGGGAGTCTCCGCCCAGTGGCCTCGCGGCTTGGTGTCGGGTATCTGGTGATCCGCAACGACCTCGATCCCGCCCGCTCAGGAAGTGTTCCGGCCTCACAGCTCGACGCGGTGCGCAACGACCCTGACGTGGAGCGGGTCGCCACATTCGGCGCGCCCGGCGAGAACATCCCTTCCTCTGCCGACTCAGCCACGATTGCCCGCACACCCGTGGAGATCTACCGCGTCCGAGGTGTCGACGACCCGGTGCGCGTGGCGCCACCCGGTGGATCGCTGGTGGTCTCCGGCGACGGCGAGGCGTGGCTCGAGCTGGCCGGCGACGGGGTGTTTTCTTCCGGTTCGCCATTGCAGTACTCGGGCCAGCTCGACGATAAGACGCTGGCCGAAGCTCTCCGCTCTGGCAGTTCGGTTTGGATCACTGACACCAATCGCCGGCGCCTGCCGGCCCTCGACACACTGAGCGGTGGCGCAATTCCGGCGACGGTAGACGGCGCGGACCTGTTTGCGGACCCGGCGACGCAAAGCGTCGCAACCTACGGTGATGGGTCGAGGATCGCCGAGGTGAACGCCAGTGGTCTGACCGATCCGTTACTGGCTCAGCGGCCGGCGGCGACGACGGACGGTAACCCGACCACGGCGTGGTTGACGGGATCGGGTCTTCCCTTCCAGCGACAGGGTCTCCGCTTCACCTTCGTCGAACCGGAGCAGCTCTCTGAGGTGCGGATTGTTGACGGCACGGGCGTTGGCGCTGGGAGGCGCGTTACCGGCGCTGAGTTGGTGCTGGCGGGGGGGGCACGTAGTTCCTTCGTCTTCGACGGTGGGGTGGGGGTGGCTCAGGCGCCACCTGGCCTGACATCGTCGTTCAGCGTGATCATCACCGGGGTCGAAGGCAGCGGAGTGGGCGCGTTCGGCTTCGCGGAGGTGAGTGCCGATGGTCTTGACTTGCGCGAGACCATCCAACTGCCCACGGACGTGGCTGACTCCGCGCAGAGGGATCCCGAGATTGCCGCGCTGCTCGAACAGGCCGAGCTTTCCTACAGCCTCTTCCGGCTGCGGGCAGACCCGCTCGACCCTGAACCCTCACTGCGAAGGAGATTCTTGGTGCCCAGTACGCGGGTCTTTGCGTCCTCGGGCACGTTTCGGGCCACGGATGTCACGAGCGACGCAGAGTTGGCACGACTCGTGAGTGCCCCGGTTACCGCAGCGGCCACCGATCGCGCGGGCGGACAGCTGAGCGGTTCAGGGCTCTTTGCCGCTGACGGGGAACTGGCCACCGGTTGGGCCCCACCGGCGGACGGATCCGGGCGACTCGATCTGACCTTTGCGCGCCAGACCGTGCGGGAGCTCTCCGTGATCCTGGAGGGAGACGCTGGGGCCGTGAAGTCGGTCGAGGTGGCCTTGCCGGACGGTACGGTCTCATCAGCCGCCGACCTGCGCGGTGAGTGCATCATCAACGCGGCGGTCTGTGTTGCCGAGGTGAGAGTGCCCGTTGGCGCGGCGACCGACCAGCTCTCGGTGTCCGTCGTGTCAGGGGACCCGTCGGGACCCGCACCCCGCGTTCTCGAGGTCCAGGTCAACGGCACACCCAACTCGGCCCTTGCGGTGATGCTGAACGAGGGTTGCCGTCCGGGCATCCTCCAGCTCGACGGCACCTCTCTACCGGTGTCGGCCAGCGGCGAGGTGGCTGCGCTGCTCGCCGGTGAGGCAGTTTCGTTGAAGGTGTGTAACCCACTCGAGTTGGGGGCGGGTTGGCACGATCAGTCATCCGAGGGCTCCCTGACCCTCGACTCCCTCGACCTTGTCTCTGCGGGTCGCTCGCCAAGCTCCTCGGGCGAGGCCTCGATTGCGACGGTCAACTCCCGTTCTTCGACGCGGCTCGACATCACCGTCGACGCCGCCGGAGGCGGCGGTTGGCTCATTTCGGGAGCTGCCGCCACGCCGGCTTGGCGCGCAACCGTGGGAAATGAAGGGCCTCAGAGCCCGACCACTCTGGACGTCCAGGCGGCGTTCCGTGTGGGGGAGGGAGCCACGACGGTGGATGTGAGGTATGCCCCCCAGCGGTTCTTCGTGGTGCTCGTGGCTCTTTCCTCGGTCACCCTGTTCGTGTGTTTCATCCTGCTGCTGGTCGATCCGCGCCCGCGTGGACGGCGAATTCGCTTGCCAACGCCTGGTCCGCTCTCCCCAGTCGCCGCTTACGCATGTCGATTGCTGTTCATCGCGCTGTGCGTTGGCGTGTCGGGTGGAGCGGGTCTCCTACTTGGACTCACCGCCACCTTCCTTCTCTGGCGTCGGTTGGTTACCCCACGGACGTTGGTGGCGGCCGCCCTTGGGGCTCTGGGCCTTGCCGTGATTGCGTACTTCCCGCCGTTCGGCCCCGCTCTCGAGCCGTTTGGCGTCACTTGGGTTTCGAACCGAGGGCTCGCCAACAGCGCCGGACGCGTTTGTGCGCTCTTGCTGGCCGGGGCCCTCTTCGAGCTCTTGATCGGGCAGATGACCCACGCCGCCGATGGGCGGCAGTCCCCTCAGCGTGAAGGAAACGAGCGTTCCGATGAAGCCGCGGCCGCGGCCTCGAGGGATGGAAAAAGCTCGTCGACGACATCCGACCATGACCGGCGGTGAGCCCACTCTGCTCCTGCGGCGGCCAGGCTGGCGCGCGCCTCGACGTCCCTGAGCGCTCCGATGCGGTCGGAGAGCTCATCGACGTCCCCGCGTGTCGTAAGTAGTGCTTCGCCACCCTCGAACAAGGAGGCGACTCCGCATGATTTCGACACGATGGTGGCGACACCGGTGGCCATGGCTTCGTGGGCGGCCATGCCGTATGACTCGTAAACGCTTGGCAGGACAGAGACATCGAGAGCTCGATAGAAGCCAACCATGTCCTGAACGACTCCGAGGAACCGTACGTCGGCCCCGAGATCCCGAGCCTGACGGCGATGAATGTTCTCGTGCACGTCCGGCAACCCAGCCACCAGGAGGGTGGCATCGTTGCGTGCTGCCGCGGCTATCGCCAAGTCCACGCGCTTTCTGGTGAATGCGTGATTGGCCACGATGCCGACCACCAGGTGATCATCGGCAACACCGAGCGATTCTCTCGCCTCGAGTCGCTCGTCGGAGGAGCGGACCCGGAACTCGGTTGAGTTGATTGCCGGGGGGGCGATACCGATGCTCTGGTTCGGTACGCCATAGAAGGAGGCGATATCTGCGGCGCAGGTCTTGGACACCGTCGTGAGCGTCGTGGACCGATCGCGAAATGTGAGGCTCTCCTGCGCGAGCAGAATGCGGTCGAGCACAGTCGGTCGTCGCCGGCCTAAGACCGCGTTGCGGTCCCGGAGCCAGGCGGCATGGCAGCTGTGGGCTGTCACCACTCCCGCGCCGAAGGACCCACCCAGAGGGCGGTACACCACACTCCCCGCCGGGCGATGACGGGCCCGGATCGTGCCCCTGACTCCGAACGTGACGAGGTTTGCGAGATGACTGAGTGTGTGCTTGGAGCCGAGGCTTCGAACCGGAATCAAACGGCTGCCATGCGGGATCGGAGTGGAGGGCGTGGGGGCGACGAACGTCACGAGGTGTCCGCGAGTCGCCAGCTCGAGCCCGACCTGCCACGTGTAACGCTCTACCCCGCCAGACTCGCTGAGGCGATAGACGGGAATGTAGATTTCCACGTTGTTCCTCGAGTGCGGTCGTCCGGATCGGGTCGGTGCTTGCTACCACAGGTTCGTTGGGGTAGGTTGTCGAGGACGAAAGGGACGTGACGGATGATGAGAGCACTTAGAGTTGCCGTAGCGGCCTTAGCCTTGTTGTTGGCGGCCGGGTTCGCGACCCAGGTCGTGGCGTCACCGGTTGGTGCGCAGCAGACTTCGGTTGACATCGGCGACTTCACTGATCCCGTCACCGGGGTAATTGACTTCGACGCCTACCTTGCTGCGTTGAACGCCCAGCTGACCCAGGGCGGCGCCGGGGATGAGGGGGCGAGCCCTGTGACTCCATCGGGAGCGCTTCCGTACACCGGTTCGTCGGTTTCGGACTTCGTCGTTGTCGGACTCGGTGCTGTTGTCCTGGGCGGGGCGGCTTATGCCGCAGCCCAACGTCAGCGGAAGCGGTCTACGGTTTCCTGACCTTTGCGTGGAGGTCGGGTCGGCGGTGTCCTGCGGATTACCCGAGGTGCCTAGCTTGGGGCACCCCCATGGAAGTGGGACATGAACCCGCGTCGAAGACGGGGATCGAATACCCCGGCCGTCACGCAGCCGAGAATTCCCCGCTTCCCAACGGAAGTGCCGTTGTCGAAGGGTTCGTGGAGGTCCCACCCGAGCCGAAGGGTGTAAGAGCGCCCCCTTGACCAGATCCAACGACTCGAGCCGGGATGGGCGCAGCTAAGGTCCTGCCTTCTCCACCACGGATTCTGGGGCGCCCGACGATGTCGAACCTGAAAGCTGCGGTCAGCTCGGCCCTCGCTTCCCGTCGGAACACCAGGGCTGTCGCTCTGATCGACCGGTTGGCCTCAGAGCTTCACCGCGCAGTTGTCAACCTGAACTACGACATGGAAACCAACGGCGAGCGCCGGGTGATCCAAATAGGGTTCGGCGAGCGAGAATCGGTCATCTTCGACGTCGGAGCCAACGACGGTTCGTGGTCGCTGATGGCGGCGGCGGCCGCGCCGAGAAGCCAGATCTGGGCCTTCGAGATCGTGCCCGAGACCTTCGAAACCCTCCTTTCGAAGACAACTGGCGCATCGGCGATCAACCCCGTTCAGAGTGGCCTCTCTGACCAAGAAGCCGAGGTGACCGTCTACTGCATTCCGGGTCAGTCCGGTCTGTCCTCCTGTGTGCCGCAGGTCGCCGAGCGCTTTCATCAGGTCGAGCCGACTCCGGTTCGAGCCCGCGTCACCACCGGGGCCAAGTTCTGCGAAGCCAACGACATCAGCCACATCGACCTCCTCAAGATCGATGTCGAAGGACTGGAGCCACAGGTGCTCGCAGGCTTCGAACCGATGCTCGAGGCCGCCCAGATCGACGCTGTGCAGGTCGAGTACGGGTTCGCCAACGTGGAATCGAGGTTCTTGCTGAGAGATTTTTATGAGTACTTCGCCCGCTTCGACATGGTGGTCGGAAAGGTGTTCCCGAACTCCGTCGACTTCCGTGACTACGCCTTCACCGACGAGGACTTCCTCGGCCCGAACTACCTGGCCGTTCGGCGACCGCTCGTCGACCTCGTGAGCAATCTGCGCGGCTAGGGGTTTGAGATCTTCCATCGCTCGACCGAGCCGGTGCGGAGGCCCATCCGCCACGTAGGCAAGGGCCCGGTCTCAGAGTGGGAAGCGGTGGCGGGGTCGCGGTACTGTCGTCGGCTGATCTGATGGAGCGTCAGAAACGCGGGAGCCGGTCCGGCTGGCCCGTGGGGACGCTCCCGGCCGATACCAGGAGACACCACATGACCAGCTTCCTCGAGGGCAAGACCATCGCCGTGACCGG
>JBDNHK010000031.1:0-10356 GCA_041688815.1 Acidimicrobiales bacterium
CGAAGCGCACGCAGCCGGCGCGACAACCTCCAGGTGTCGCGCACCGCGGCCCACACCCGCGCCGCGCCCAGGCTGGTGGCCGTCACCTCGTGGCGGTGGGTGGTGGCCATCCGCCGGTCGAGTTCGAGGACCTCGACTGTCGCCCCACCGTTGCGAAGCAGGGCCTCGAGGGGGCCGTGCTCCCCCAGGATCACGTGGGCGTCGACGCCGGGTAGCGACGGCAGCAGTCGACTCAAGGCCAACTCCCCTCCCGACAACTTGGCGCAGTGGTCGAGGTACACCACCGACAGCGGTCGCAGCCCGCCGGAGCGGGTGCGGCGCAGCACGGCGTCGAACGCGGCCGCCCGCTCGTCCCAACCCGCGACCGGACCGGGTCGTGACGGCACCCAACCGGCGTCGACGACAGCCCCCACGGTGGCCACGAATCCGGCCCGGTGGACGGTACGCACCGGTTCGTCGAGCCCGCGGAAACCGGCGACGGGGGTGGCCACCGTCGGGCGACCGACGGCCACACACTCGTAGGCCTTGATCGGATCGAGGCTCTCCGTGAACGGCGACACCACATGGGGAACGATCACCACGTCGGCGTGCTGCAGGTAGCCAGGCACCTGGGCGTAGGGTCGGGGGCCGAGCAGCTCCACGTTCCGGTGGGTGCCCAGGCGGGCACGACTGGCCTCGTTCAACGAATCGGGTCCCACGAGCACAACGGTCAGGTCGGGCCGGGCCGAGGCCAGCTCGGCCACCAGGCCGACGTCGAGGCGATCCTCGTGGAGCGTGCCGACGTACACCGCCACCGGCGATCGGGGCAGATCAGGGGGACGGGGCCGGGGCTCGGCAAACGAAGCCGTATCAACCGCGTTCGGGATGAGCTGAACACCCGGACCGGAGAGCTCGGCCCGCGACTCGGTCAGCCCCGGGGAACAGACCACCACCGCCCGGCACTCCGCGAACAACCGCCGCTCGGCCGCCCGCACCCGACGGGTGGCCCGAGCCCCGTTGTCGGCCTCGGTCCAGTCGTCGGTGATGTCGTAGGTCGCCGCCCACCCGGTGGCGTCGGCCAACCCCGCCCAAGCCGGGTCGTTCACCCACAACGTCGGCGCCCGCAGCCCGTACTGGCGGGCGGCCCGGCGGACCTGGCGGCGCAGGGAGCGGTCGGCCATGCCTCCCAGGAGCCGAGGCCACACCTTGTCCGGCTCGAAGCGCACGATGCGCCCATCGGCCTCGAGGGGCCGAAGGCCCCGAAGGCGGGGACGGTCGGTCCCCCGGCGCCGCTCGTGCACCCGATCGAACGGCGGTTCCACGAACAGCACCCGTCGATGGGGGTCGAGGGCCAGCAGCTCTCGCACCAGGAACTGATTGCGCCGCCACACGTCATCCCACGGTTCCAGCGAACACACCACCAGCCCCACCCCCCTCGCCTCGGTCGCCGGGCTGGCGAGCGCGACCGTCCGCGGCGACTCGCGCAACAGACGAGAGATCCGCCCGGCGCGGGACCGGTGCAAGCGTCGTCGCTCCGAGTCGCGAACGGCCACCGCCCGCAGCACTGCTCCGGCCAGGTTGGCCCACCGGTACGACACCAGGGCGCGCCGCCCGTCGTGCTTGGCCACGAAATGCTCGCCACCCCGCTCGAAGTGCTCGAAGACGAGCTCCTCCATCCCCCGGCCGCTCGCCCCACCCACATGGTAGGCGACCAGGTCGGCGGCCAGCTCGACCCGACCACCGGCCCGACGCACCCGCCGACACAGATCGGCCTCCTCGCTGTACAACCAGAACCGGGTGTCGAACCCGGAGTGGGCTTCGAACACCGAGCGCCGGATCAAGAAGCACGCGCCGATCACGAAGCCGTCGCTCCCAGATCGTTTCCACGAAATGCGATGGAGCCCGAAGGCCTCCCGCCACGCCCCCGCCGCCGACGGGAAGGGCCAGAGCACCCGCTGCTCCGAGCCGTCGGGGGCGACCAGGCGAGGCGACAGGACCGCCAGCTCGGGGTCGGTCTCGAAACGACCACACAACCGCTCCAGAGTGGCGGAATCGACCCGGGCGTCGGGATTGAGGAACAGCACGAGCTCGGACGACCCCACGGCTGCCCCCTGATTGGCCGCCGCGGCGAACCCGGCATTCGTCGGGTTCTCGATCACTCGAGCTCCGAGCCGCCGGGCCACCGCCACCGAGTCGTCTCGGGACGCGTTGTCGACCACGACGACCCGGGCGGAGGCCGGCAGCGCGTCGATCGCGTCGCCCACCAGGCTCTCGGAGTTGTAGGTGACGACAACAACGTCGAGGTTCACCCGGTCATCTCCTCGTACATCGCCTTCTGGCGTTCGGCGATGGCCGCCCACGAGAAGTGCTCAGCCCGCCGAGAGCCGGCCTCGGAAAGCGCCGCCCTCAGGCCCGGATCGTCCCGCAGTTCGGTGAGGGCGGCGGCCAGGGCCCGGTCGTCTCCGGGGCGCACCAACACCCCGGCGCCACCCAGCACCTCGGGCAGCGACCCGCTGTCCGATGCCACCACGGGTACTCCGGCGGCCATGGCCTCCACCGCCACCCGCCCGAACTGCTCGATCCACCCCGGCGTCTCGAGGGACGGCACGACCAGCACATCGAAGCGCCGATACACCTCGGGCAAACGGTCTTGGGTGGTGTACCCCTCGATTCGGACCCGGCCACTGACACCCCGGCGGGTGACCTGAGCTTCGAACGTGAGCCGGTCGGGGCCCTCGCCCACGAGCACCAACTCGACGTCATCGACATCGGCGACGGCGTCGATGAGCACCGCCACCCCCTTGCGTGCTTCGAGACGCCCCACATAGCCCACCACCATCGTCGGCCCCGAACCACCCTCGGCCGGCGACGACGCGACGCTTCCGATGTCGACCCCCAGACCCAGGTTGGCCACCACACCGCTGAACCCCTTGCGCCGCAGAATGCGCCCGGCCTCTTCGTTGCAGGTGTGCACCGCCGTGGCCCGGCGCAATGCCCGGCGCTCCAGCCAACAGAATGGCCACGGGTAGCGCTTCTCGATGTTCTGGGCGCTGTAGAGACACACCCGCACCCGACCCCGACCGGCCAGGCGGGCCAGCACCAACACCTCGGCCACGACCAGGCTGGCCGGCTCCTCGTGGATGTCGAGCACGTCAGGCGACCCGGCCCGTAGCGCCCGCCAGAGCGGCAGGGGGTCGTACACGAACAGGAACGGATGCGAGCCCCAGGTGCGGACCCCGACCACCCGACCGTCGCCGGGGTCGACATCCAGATCGACGGATTGGCCGCCCTCGTTCCAGCGCTGCGCCGACACCAGGGTCACGTCGACGTCCAATCGCGCGAGCTCGACGTCACGACGACGCCACGCCGCCACGACCCCCGAGTGGTAGATGCGCAGAACCTTCGCCAACGTGTTCGCCCCGGGACGTCGCCATCACCACTGCGTCGACGCACGTGGTCCTGCCGGATCGACCCGGCCAGGCCGGCAAATGCTACCGGTGGGCGGCAGGGACGCTGCTACGTTGCCGAGCGATGAGCGAGCCCGACCCCAGCCGGCCCAGTGGCGCCGGGCCCGGCGGTCGCCTCCATGTGGTCCACCTCCTCCGCACGGCGAACTTCGCCGGGGTGGAGCGCTACGTATCCTATCTCGCCCCCGTGCAGGTCGAGCAGGGCCTGGAAGTCACCGTGATCGGTGGCGACGCAAGGCGCATGCAATCGGCGTTCGAGGGCACGGGCGTGAACCATCGGCCCTCCGGGGGTTTCGCCCACGATCTGCGGGTCCTGACCCACGCTCGACCAGACCTGGTCCACGCCCACATGACCGACGCCGAGGTGGCCTCGGTCCTCACCAAGGCCCACCATCAGGCCCCGGTCGTGGCCACCATGCACTTCGCCCGCCCCCGCGGCCGCAATCGGCTGCTGCGTCGGCTGTGGGCACTGTTGCCGGCCCGGCTCGACGCCCAGATCGCCATCAGCGCCTTCGTCGCCGAGGCTTCCGGGGAGGTCGACGCCACCGTGATCCTGAACGGGGTGCCCTGGGACCAACCGGAGGTCGAACGCGAACCCGTCGTGCTCGTGGCTCAGCGTCTCGAACCCGAGAAAAACACCGCCACCGCGCTGCGGGCCTGGGCGGCCAGCGGGCTCGGCGACCGGGGATGGCGGCTGGTGGTGGCGGGCGAGGGCACGGAACAGGCCGCCCTCGACGCGCTGGCCCACGAGCTCGAAATCGGCTCCTCCGTCGAGTTCGTCGGGACCGTCGACGACATGCCCATCCGCCTGGCCCGGGCCGGAGCCTTCCTGGCCACGGCCACCGCCGAGCCCTTCGGCCTGTCGGTCGTCGAAGCCATGGCTGCGGGCACGCCGGTGGTGGCCACCGCCACCGGTGGCCACCGCGAGACCGCGGGTCGCGTGAGCTCCGACCGCCTGTTCGCTCCCGGTGATGCCGATGCTGCGGCAACCATCCTGATCGAGCTGGCCGGCGACCCAGCGAAGCGCGCCGCCTACGGCGAGGCGCTACGACACCATTACCGAGCCGAACTCACGATCGAGCACCACGCCGCTCGGGTCCACGAGGTCTACCGGGGCCTGACCGGCCCGGCCCGCCCCGGCCCGCCGCGCCTCCCCTGACTGCGAAGTCGCCGCTGCTATCGAATCTTTCGGTAAACCGCGCCAGCACTCGCACCTGGCCGAGTTCGATCTCAGCATCGCCGACGCCGTCACCGTGCTCGGGGTGATCGCCGGCCTGCGCTTCGTGCCCTGGCGCGACCGACGCCTCCGCCTGGTGCTGGGCGCCCTCGCCATCTACCTCGGCGCCCTCGCGGTGACCCTCGTATCGAACAACGCGCTGCGCTCGATCCTCGAATGGGGCCACCGGGGCCTGCTGTTCGGCGGATCGATCCTCATCGGGGTGGTCATCGTGCACTCGGGCGTCACCCGCCCCGCCCTGCGCCTGTTCGTGGCCGGCTGTGCGGTCATTGCCGTGTTCGCCACCATCGACAGCCTGGCCAGTGGCCTGCAACCCGCCCAGATGAGCTTCATCAACAAGAACCACTCCGGGGTGGTGCCGGCCGCGGCGTTCCTCGTGCTGTGGGCCGCCGCCCCCACCCTGGCCTGGCGGCGAGAAGTCGTCGTCGTCCTCCGGGTGGTGACGATCGTCGGCCTGGCCGCCACCCAGTCGCGTGCCGCCGCCCTCGGCCTCGTGGTGGCGTTGGCGGTGCGGCCCCTGCTCCAGGGCAACCGGGGGCGGAAGCGTCAGGTGTCGATCGCCCTGTTGCTGGCCTGCGGGGCGCTCTTCGTGGTCACCGCGCTGTCGATCAACGAACGCGACCTGTCGCGTCCGGCCGCCGAGCAGAAGTTCAACGCCATCAACACCCGCAGCGACGTACTGCGCACCACGTTCAACGACGTCTTCCCCGACAACCGGCTGGTGGGAGCCGGTCTGCGGTACTGGACCGACCCCGCGGCGCCATTCCCGACGCCGCACAACTGGGCGGTCGGTGAGCTGGCCGAGACCGGGGTGATCGGGCTCGCCGGGCTGGTGGTGCTGCTCGGCGCCACCGCCTTGGCCCTGCGTCGCTCCCGCGCCTACCTGGCCGAACTGGCCATGCTGGCCTTCGTGCTGCGCGTCACCCAGGGCTTCGCCGACATCTTCTGGGTCGCCGGACCACTCACGGCGGCGCTGATCCTCGTGGGTCTCGACCTCACCAACGGCCCCGGGACCGCCGACGACCCCGGACGTGCCCGGGACCTGCTCCGGCCGCCCGGTGCCATCAATCACCTGCTTCGCCTCGACCCAGGAAACGCCCGACCTTGACCAACACCGAACCCCCCGGCCCCGTTGGGGCCCCCGAGGGCCCGGCGCCGCCGGCGACGACCAGAACCTGCTCCGCCAGTACGCCGAGGTGTTGCGACGTCGCTGGAAGTGGGTCGGACACGGTGTCGTGGTCGGCCTCCTCGGCGGACTCGTTTCGTCGCTCCTCGTCAAGGAGGTGCGCGACCCCACCACCCATCACAAGGACACCAACACCCTCATCGCCAACGGCGGCGACGACGGCAGCGGCTCGACCCCCAACCTGCAACAGATCGCGTTCCTGGTGCGCTCGGCCGACGTGAGCGCGAAGGTCGCCACCCAGCTCGGCATCAGCATCGAGACCTACAACGATCTCGTGACCCCCACCGCCCGCAGCGATGTGTTGGCCATCGACGTCGCCGCCATCGACACCGACCCGGCTCACGTCGTCAGACTGGCCGACGCCACCGCAACCGTCCTGAACGAGTTCGTGGCCACCGACCAAGAAGCCAAGGCCGCCGCCCAACGAGACGACGCGATCAAGAAGCAGGACGATCTGAAGGCCCAGATCGACGCCCTGGAAGCCCAGATCGCCCGGAACCCCAGCCGGGCCGAGGTCGCCCGAGCCGAGCGCGACTCGCTGATCAACCAACTGCGAGTGCCGTTCGAGGAGATCCGTCTCTACGGCACCCAGGCCGGGCCTTCCGGCGGGCTGTCCACCCTGCAGTCGGCCACCCCCGTTCAGATCAACGCCAAGGCCTACAACGCCCGCCTCGACGGCAGCCTTGCCGGTCTTGCTGATGGCCTCACCACCTTCATCGTGGAGGCTTAGGACGATCGGCTGCGCCGCCGCGACCGCACGAAACTGGTGACCGGTCTTCCCGTCATCGCCGAAGTGCCCTCGCTGCCCAAGAACCAGCGTCACTCGACCGACGGCCCGGCCGGCGCCCTCCCCCGTCCACGGGCGGCCGAGCGCTACCGCGAAGTGCGCACAGCGGTGATGTTCGTCCTCCACGAGCACCTCTCCACGCCGAACGCGGGCCAGGCGCCGGTCGTGATGATCACGTCCCCGAACCCTGGTGAGGGCAAGACCACGACCGTGGCCAACCTGGCCGGCGTGTTCGGCAGCGGCGGCATGCGCACCCTCGTCATCGACTGCGACTACCGCAAGCCCGCCGTCGCCAAGTACCTGGCCCCCGTCCCCGACCTCGACCATCCTGACCAGCCCGCCGTCACCCGCCTCGACGAGGTGTGGTTCATCCCCGCCCCCCGTGGCAGCGGGGCCCCGCCGACATGGTGATGCGCCTGCGCCATACCTTCGAGGACTGGCGGGGACGTTTCGACATGGTGCTGCTCGACACCCCACCGATTCTCACCACCAATGACACCACCGACCTCCTGGCGGCCGCCGACACAGTGGTCCTCGTGCTCCGAGCCGGCCAGACCCGAAAAGGCCAGGCCGAACGGGCGGCCAACGTGCTGCTGCGCTACCGGGCCGACGTGCTCGGCATCGTGCTCAACGCCAGCAACAGCAACGACATGGACCCGTACTACGACGACTACAACAACGAGGAAAGCCCCCGGTCCTGGGGCGGCAAGGACAGCGCCACCCGGGCCAGGCCCGTCGCCGGCCCCAGTTCCACCCCCGTCGACTGACCCGTGGCCGCCGGTCCATGATCGCCGGTCCGTGACCGTCAGCCCGAGCCGTCACCCCCCTGCCGCCCCGGGGCGTTCCTGTCCAGGAACCTCTGCCACCACGTCGGCGGCGCGCACTCGCCCACCGGGCCCGTGATCAGCCGGCGTCGGGCCAGGCCCAGGTGCCCGGCGCCGGGGGTGGCCGCCGACGGTGACGGCGGTGGACGAGTTCGACGACACGAGCACGGACCATGAGAGCGGTGTCCTGGTCAGTGGACTCGCCGTGGTCGACCATGCTCGGGTGTGGTTCCGTGCCGGGATCGACGGCGCCGTTGTCGGGCGGCGCCCGGTCGGGGAGCTCGGGGATCACCCCGCGGAGGCGGGGGTGGTACAGCGGCAGTAGCGGCGGTCGATGTCGCCTCGGGGGTGCGCTGGTGACGGTGTGGCCGTCGGGTCGTCGGAACACGAGGGTGCCGTCGGGTTCGAGCTCGAGCGCCCAGCCGCGGCGGTGGACGACGCCGTGGTGGGCGGCGCACAACCCGGCGAGGTTGGCGAGGTCCGTGGCCCCGCCCGCTTCCCAGTGGCTGAGGTGGTGGGCGTGGACCCAGGCGGTGGGGGCGTCGCACTTCGGGAACCGACACCCCCGGTCGCGGGCGACCATCGCATCGCGCAGGTTCGGTGACGCCAGGCGGACGTTGCGACCACGGTCGATGACCTGCCCCTCGGCGATCAGCAACCGGTGCAACAGAGTGCCCTCGGTGAACAGCGTCGCCAGACTCGCTGCGCGCAGCGGGTGACGATCGTGGTCGACCGGGGTGCCCGCCGCATGAGCGAGTGCGTCGCGACAGAGACCCTCTTCGAAGATCCCCATCGGCCGGGCCGCCAGGAACCGGCTCAGGTTCTCGGCGCTGATGATCCCCAACCCGCGCAACGACCCGGCGATCCGGTCGTCGGGATCGATGGTCACCGCCACCTGAGGGTGCTGGCGCCCCGGGCGGGACCCGAACTCGGCGTAGTGATCGCAGAAGAACCGCACCACCCAGCCCCGGATCGCCCGGGTGGTGTCGACCAGCGACAACCCGACCAGAAACGGAGACACCTCGGCGTCGTGGGTGCCGTACAGATCGACCAGGCTCTTGGGGATCGAGTTCACGACCACCTCGACCTGCGCGCCCGACAGTTCCCCGTCGAACCACGAGCGAGCGAGGGCCGGCCACGCCGCCAGGCGGGCACCGCGCACATCCAGCCGTTTCGCGTCGACGTCGGACAGGCCCTGGGCCTTCAACCAGCCGACCGGCGACGACCACCCCTCGACCTGGTGCAACCCCCGGGCCAGAAACCCCGACAACGCCTCGCCCACCCGCGCCTCGAGCCGTTCCCGAGCAACGAACAACTCACCGACCACCACCGAGTTCGGCTGCGGATCCACGGCGTTGATCGCGTCGATCAGTCGCTGGCGACCACTCCCGGGAACCATGGGCCACCCTACCAAACGTGTGTACGATAAACAAGCGGAAAAACACGGAAATCGCTGAAGAATCGTGGGCGGCCCACGCACGAGAACGAGACTCGACCGGATGCCTCCCCGGGTTGCGTGTACCCCTCCGGGTGTCCTCGGTCCGGACCGTCCCACCGCCGGCACCAGACTGATGCGATGGCCACGCTCGCCGACCGTTCCCGGCCGTCGCACCGACCGGCGTCGCGCTCGAGCCGGCCGACCGGGAACCGGCCATGACCCGATGACCGCCCGCCCACCGGTCGCCATCACCCACGACTACCTCACCCAACGAGGCGGGGCCGAGCGGGTGGTGCTGTCGCTCACCCGGGCCTTCCCCGGGGCCGAGGTGCACACCTCGCTGTACGAACCGGGCGGGACCTTCCCCGAGTTCGCGTCCGTGCGGGTACACACCGCTCCCATCGACCGCGTCGGCCCGCTCCGCCGCCACCACCGCCTCGCCCTCCCGGTGTTGGCGCCCACCTGGTCGGCCACCCGGGTCGACGCCGACGTGGTGGTCTGCAGCACCAGCGGCTGGGCCCACGGGGTGAGGACGACCGGCGCCAAGGTGGTGATGTGCCACGCCCCCGCCCGTTGGCTGTACCAACGCGACGCCTACACGGCCGAGGCGTCGACCTCGACCCGAGCGGTGCTGACCGCACTGGCCCCGCTGCTGCGCCGGTGGGACCAGAAGGCGGCGCGGTCCGCCGACCTCTACCTGGCCAACTCCAGTCGGGTCCGTGACCTCGTGCGCGCCGCCTACGGCTTCGACGTCGACGTGGTGCACCCCCCGCACAACATCGACGCTTCCGGGCCCCGCTCGCCGGTGGGCGGCCTCGAACCCGGGTTCTTCCTGTGCGTGTCGCGCCTGTTGCCCTACAAGCACGTCGACGTGGTCGTGACCGCCTTCGCCGACCTCCCGGACGAGCGCCTGGTGATGGTGGGCGAAGGTCCGGACGCCGACCGCCTGACCACCCTGGCCGGCCCGAACGTGATCTTCCTCGGCCGGGTGAGCGATGCCGAGCTGCGTTGGCTCTACGCCGAGGCGGAGGCCCTGGTGGCGGTGGGGGTCGAGGACTTCGGGCTCACCCCGGTCGAGGCCGGCGTGTTCGGCACCCCGGCCGTCGTCGCCCCCTTCGGCGGCTACCTCGACACCGTCACCGACGGCGTGAACGGCGTCCACCTGGCCGATCGTTCGCCCCAGGCGCTGATACGGGCCATCGACCGTATGCGTGCCCTCGACCTGGATGCCGCCACCATCGTGGCCGCCACCGAGCCGTTCTCCGAAGCACTTTTCACCGAAGGGATGCGCGCCCACGTGGCCGCTGTCGCCCGCCGGTGAGTGCCGGTCCACCCCCGGCCGACCAACTACTCTGAGGCTCCTTCGCGGGTGTAGCTCAATGGCTAGAGTCCCTGCCTTCCAAGCAGGCTATGCGGGTTCGATTCCCGTCACCCGCTC
>JBDNHK010000032.1:0-2607 GCA_041688815.1 Acidimicrobiales bacterium
CCCACGGCGACGGGCCAACCGGCCACGTGGCCGAGGAGACCGAGGAGCAGACCGAAGCCGGCGGTGATGGGCGCGTCGAGCGACAGCATCGAATGGGCGGCCAGCCCGGCGAGCAGGGCCTGCGCTTCGTCGCCGGTGAACCGGGCTCGGCTCAGGCTGGTGGCCGAGCGCAGGCCCACCAGCCCGTAGCGGGCCGCGGTCACGGGGGCACGGGGTATCGACAGGGGTGAGAGCAAGGTGTCGGTGAGCGCGAGCCCGTGACGTTCGAGCGGTTCGAGGAGGTGCCGGTAGGCGTCGGCGTCGGCGCCCAGGTCGGCGGCGGTGGCGGCCAGCGAGCGGTGCAGCACTGCGGCCCGGTCGCCGTCGAGGGGGTGGGCGAGCGGGGTGGGCGGGTGGGCCCAGGTGACGCCGTGCTCGGCCATCGGCAGGTTGCGGAGGGCCGGGGACGCCACCCCGAGAGGGTGCACGGCCGAGCAGATGTCGTGCACGAAGCCGGGCAGGGTGAGCTCGGCCGAGCGGGTGCCCCCGCCGGCCACGTCGGCGGCTTCGAGGACCAGCACCTTCCAGCCCGCCCCCGCCAGGGTGGCCGCGGCCACCAGACCGTTGGGGCCGGCGCCGACAACGACGGCGTCGTAAGCCGGGGTGCTCACGGGGCGGTACTCACGGGGTGGCCCACGATGTTGCGTGCGCGGGGCAGCTCACCCGGGTGCTCACCGGGCGGGGCCGCCGCTGGCATCATCGCCCTGATCGGCGCCCGTGACGCCGGCGCTCGGCTCTTTCGTCGCCCACACGCCCGACAGCGGATCGCCGAAGCCGCTCAGCGGGGTGCGAAGTTGCGCGATCGGTTCGGCGAACCCTCCGCTGAGGTGGAAGTAGCGGCGCACGATCTCGCCGCAACCGGCCAGGTCGCCCATGGCCCAGCCCCGGATCACTTTCGTCGGAAAGCATCGGTTCGAGAACGTGACCACGAAGCGGCCGCCGGGGCGCAGCACCCGGGCCACTTCGGCGAACACCTCCACCGGCCGGATCAGGTAGTCGACCGACACGCAGCAGGTGGCGTCGTCGAAGCTCTCGTTGTCGAAGGGGAGGGTGGGGTCGGCGTTGAGGTCGCGCACCACACTCGCTGACGCCTGAGGGTTGGCGGCCAGCTCGTGGTCGTTCATCCCGACCAGCACCAGGCGGCGCGGTGTGGCGGTGAAATGCGACACCCACGACGACATGAGGTCGAGCACCTCGCCGTCGACACCGAGCTCGTCGTAGAGCGAACCGACGGCGGCGATGGCCCCCTGGTCGATGTGGGTCACCAGCCGGTCGGGAACGTAGAACCGGTCGTCGGGGGTGGGGTCCTGACGGTCGAAGAAACCAGGGGGGAAGTCGTTGTTGGTCGCCATCCCCTCCACCTTCCCAGATCGCAAGTGTTTCCCCCGGCTCGGGCTCGTCGGGGCGTGCGGGTCGGCGCGCCGTCCGCCCCGTCAGCCGGGCTCAGGCCACGACGCCGGCGGTGCGCAGGTCGGTGATGCGGTCGCCCAGGCCGAGCTCGGTGAGCACCTCGTCGGTGTGTTGGCCGAGGGCGGGGGCGGGTCCACCGAGGGCGGCCGGGGTGCCGTGGAAGTTCGTGGGGTGGCGGGGCAGCCGGGTGCGGCCGGTGACCGGGTGGTCGAACTCGGTGAACATCTCGATGGCCACGGCGTGGGGGTCGTCGACGATCTCGGCGGCCGAGAGGACCATGGCGAAGGCCACCCGTTCGCGTTCGAAGCGGGCGATAGCTTCTTCCTGGGTGAGGTTGGCCGCCATGGCGTAACACATGTCCATGATCGGTTCGAGCACGTCGCGGTTCTGGCGTCGTTCGGCCACGGTCTTGATGCGGGGGTCGTCCCAGCCGGCCACGTCGAAGGCTTTGCACATGCCGGCGAAGTCGGCGTCGGTGGTGGGCACGACGATGCCCCAGCCGTCGAGGAAGCGCATGGGTTGAAAGCCCGCGTTGAAGCTCGAGGGCATCGAGCCGTCGGACTCGAGGAGCACTTCGTTGCCGGCCGATTCGGCCCACAGGAACGACACGCAGGCGTCGGCCATGCCCATCTCGAGGTGCTGGCCGCCTCGGCCCGTGGCCCGGGCGAACAGGGCGGCGGTGATGGCCTGGCTGGCGAAGAGGGCACTGACCTTGTCGGCCCCGTTCTGGCGCAGGAACGTGGGCGGCCCGCCGTTGGGGTCGGCCTGGTTGGCGGCGAACCCGGCGTAGGCCTGGATCGAGGTGTCGTAGGCGCTGCGGTCGCGGTACGGGCCGGTGGGGCCGTACCCGGAGATGGAGGCGTAGATGACGTCGGGGTTGGTGGCGGCCACGTCGTCGTAGCCGAGGCCCAGCCGGTCGATGACGCCGGGGCGGAAGTTCTGCACCACCACGTCGGCGTCGGCGGCCATCTGGCGCACGATGGCCTGGCCTTCGTCGCCGGAGAGGTCGACGGCGATGCAGCGCTTGCCCCGGTTGCAGGCCAGGTAGAACGCGCTCATGTTGTTGACGGCCACGCCGACCCAGCGGGCGATGTCGCCGATGCCGGGCCGCTCGACCTTGACCACGTCGGCGCCCTGGTCGGCCAGCAGCGCCGTGCA
>JBDNHK010000033.1:0-4973 GCA_041688815.1 Acidimicrobiales bacterium
CAGGATGCGGATCCCGAACGGCCCGGGTCAGCGCAGTGGGGGCTCTCGGGGGACGAGGGCGTCGACCAACGCGTTGAGGCCGACGGCGAAGAGGCGGTCGAAGTCGGTGGGGGCGGCGAGGGCCTCGACCAGTTCGGGGTCCTCGCCGTCGGTCGGCCACAGGTCGCCGGCGTTCACCGCCGACGGGCTACGGCCGGCGGCCCGCTCGAGCAGCACCGACCCCACCACGTGGGTCGAGATGGCCCGCAGCGCCAGCGCCGCGTCCTTGCCCTGCACGCCCACCGATGCCAGCTCCGCCGCCATCACCTGCTCGACGGGCAGGAACATCTCCGGGGTGCGACCCCGCTCGTGGGCCAGGCCGATGAGATGAGGCCGGTCGCGAAGGCGGACGCGGAGGGTCTCGGCCAGCGACGTGATGCGCTCCCGGGCCGAGGCGCCACTGGAGCGCAGCGTGCCCATGTCGGCCGCCAGCCGATCGACCAGGGCGTCGAGCAGGGCGTCACGGTTGCCGACGTGCCAGTAGATGGCGGTGACGGCCACACCCAGCTCGTCGCTCAAGCGCCGCATCGTGAGCGCGTCGATGCCGTGGGCCTCGACGAGCCGCATGGCCGTCTGCACCACGGCGTCGCGGCTCACCGGCACCCGGGGCGCGACGATCGCCTCGGCATCGGGCCTCGGCGCCCCCGAGGGGGCACCGGGCCGTCGGGCCGCGCTCACGCAGTCAGCTCTGCATCCCCGGCACGAGCGGGAAGTCGTGGCCGGTGAGCCAGTGACGACCGACCTCCTTCACCCCGGCCCAGTGCGCGGTGAGGTCGGCGGGCGTGCGCCCCTCACCGAGCTGACCCAGGTCGGTGGGGGTGGGGCCCACCTTGTCGGCGATGGGGCGCAGCAGGTCGAGGTCGAAACCGAACACGTCACCGGTGGCGAGGCCCAGCATGCGCCGGCTCTCGTCGATCGGGATGTCGTAGAAGGTCTTCTTCAACCAGTCGTGGGTGTTGGGCCATGTGCCCTCGGGGTGCGGGAAGTCGGTGCCCCACAACATGTTGTCGATGCCGATCTCGTAGCGCTGACCCAGCTCGCGACGCTTCACGTTGGCCAGGCCGGTGAAGCAGTTGCGGTCGACGATCTCGCTCGGCAACATGCCGCCGAGGGCGCCCTTGAACGGGTCGGCGCCCAGCTTCTCGGAGCCCTTCTGACCGAGAGCGAGCCGGTCCCAGAACCACAGGAGCTGCGGCAGCCACCAGCAGCCGCCCTCGGTGACACCCATGCGCAGCTTCGGGAATCGGGTGAACACACCCGACCAGAGCATGAACCACATGGGCCGCGCCGGCCACCAGGTCACCTCGGTGACGTAGATGCCGAGGTGATCGCCGTACTCGTGGCGCGACGCCGACCCCGAGTGGGTGACGATGGGCAGGCCCAGTTCCTCGCAGAGCGCCCACACCGGGTCGTACTTGGCGTCGTGGTACGGGGTCTGGTTGACCCACATGGCCGGGATCATCACCGCGCCCAGCCCGTGCTCCTTGGCCCAACGGATCTCGGCCAGCACCTTGTCGATCTCGACGGTGATGGGCACCAGGGCCACGCCCTTGCGACGCTCGGGGCTGTGCGAGCACAGCTCGGCCAGCCACCGGTTGTGAGCCTTGGCCCCGGCCATGCCCAGCTCGGGGTCGAGATCGCCCGACAGACCGAGGCCGGCGCCGAAGGGCACACAGGTACGGCTCTCCACCGCGTCAGCGTCGGGGTACACGACCTCGGCGCACACGCCGTCGCCGTCGAGGGCCTGGTCGCGCTTGATGGCGTCCCACCCGCCGGCGAGCTCTTCCTCGTGTTCCTCGAACCACTGCTTGGCGTACTTCTCGTTGCGCACACCCAGGTTGGTGGCCGCCTCGACGGTGGCCTGGCGCTCGGAGAGGAAATCGTCGAACTGCGGGTAGAACTTCGCGTCGAGGTACTCGCGGTACTGCTCGGTGGGCAGCCCGGCATGGGAGTCGGCGGCGATGATGAGATACGGATCGTCGTCGGCGAAGGTCTGGGCGCTGCTCGGGGCGGGATCGGTGGGGCTGGTGGCCATGGTTCCTCCTACTCCCCGCCGGTGACGGAGAGGTCGTCGTAACGCTGGTGGACATAGGGCATGAGGGCATCACCGTCGACGGTGCCCACGATCTCGCCCCGCTGCACGGTGGACCGCTCGCCGAGCTCGATCGACACGAGGCGCCCAACCGGGAAGTCGGCCACTGGGTCGAACTTGGACTCGCGCAGGGTGACGGTGCCGCCGACCTTGTTGAGCTTGCGGGTGGTCTCGTCGCGGTAGCAGTAGACCAGCGATGGTGGGGCGTCGAAGCCCTTGCCCGACGGGTCGAGCAGGAACTTGAAGTAGAAGTCGACGCGGTGGTCGTCGGCGGGCAGGGGCTCGTCGGGGCCCACGGTGCCGCTCACCTCCACGAACTCCACGCCCATGCGGGCGAACACGCCCTTGATGGCGTCGCCGTTGCGCTCGAGGGTGATCGAGCCGAGCTTCTTGGGCTCTCCGTAGGTCTCACGACCGCCGACCACGGCCTGCTCGGTGGCCATGGGCATGACCAGCGGGTAGTAGCCGACCTGGTCGTCGTGCACCGCGGACACGGCGAAGGTTCCAGCCCCGAACGGCGGGATGCCTCGGCCCATGTCGACTGTGGCCAGGGTGACCTTGGCCAGGGCGTGCTCGGCGGGCACGAGCGGCGGCGGCAGCACCTGGGCGACAGCGTCGGCGTCGGTCTCGAACACCGCAGTGAGCACCGTGGCCCACGTGGGTGTGGTGGTGGCCTCGAGCTCGCGGTTGCGCATCTCTTCGGGGCGCTTGGCGCCGTAGCGAATCCGTTCCATTGGGTTCTCCCCCTCGTTCGGCCGGCTCGACCGGCGACTGTGTGGTGCCCCGCGGCGGGCGCCACGGTGCGTGCGTCTATTCGGCGGCGGTGGCGAACTGCTGGCCGATGAAGGCCGGGCACTTGTCGGCCTCGATGGGCAACTCGCCCGGCACCAGTGGATGGTCGATCTCGCTGACCAAGGGGCCGACCTGGTCGGCCAACGGGCGCAAGGCCTCGAGGTCGAACCCGTACAGGGCCGCAGCGTTGCCCCCGAGCATCATCGCCACCTCGTCGTGGGGCACGCCCGCGAACGCGACGCGCATGGCCTCACGCGAGAACGGGTGGCTGGATTCCTTGTGCGGGTAATCACTTCCCCACATGATGCGGTCGACACCGACCGAGTGGCGCAGACCGACCTCGGCTGGGCGGATGAAGCTGGCCCCCAGGTGGCACTGGCGGGCCCAGTACTCGCTGGGCTTGAGCGACATGGCACCGACCACTTCGCGGCCCCACACCTGCTCCTGGGAACCACCGGCGGCGCCCATGCGGCCCCAGAAGTAGTCGAGACGCAACAGTTCATCGGGCACCCAGGCCGTGCCCTGCTCGGTGAACACCAGTTGCATGTTCGGGTGGCGCTCGAACACGCCGCCGACGAGCAGGTGGGTGAGGGCGCGATGGGCCCACCACGACACCTCGAGCAGGAACACCACGGCGTCCTGCGGGGTGGGACCCATGGGCGGGGCGGCGCTGCCGGTGTGATGGTTGACCGGCATCTCCAGCTCTTCGCACACCTGCCACAGCGGCTCGTAGTACGGGTCGAAGAGCTGAGGCAGGCCGATGCCCGGAGGGGTGCCGGGCAGCAGCACCCCACCGAAGAGGCCGTGGTCGCGAGCCCAGCGGATCTCGGCCACCGACGCCTCGATGTCGTGCAGGGTGATCTGCGCCACGCCGGCCCGACGGCCGGGCTTGTCGGCGCAGAACTCGGCCAGCCAGCGGTTGTGAGCCTGGAGGCCGGCCCAGCGGCGGGCGGCATCGGCGGCGGTCACGGCCGGCGGCTGCGCGGTGAGCGACGTCTTCGGGAAGAAGGGCGGGACGGTGTTGGGAAACAGCACCTCGGCCACCAGCCCGTCGGTTTCGAGCTCGGCGGCGCGGCGATCGCTGTTCCAGTTGCGGTCGCCGTCGGGGCCCTTCAGGTCCTCGTAGGTCACCTCGTAGCCGGCGGCCCAGACGTCGAACTCGTCGTGCCACTGCGACGCCAGGAAGGGCTTGTAGCCCTCCATGTAGGCCCCGCAGTGGCCGTCGGCGGAGATGACGACGTAGCGCTCCTCGTCGAGCGGCGTGGTCATGGCAGGTTCCCCCTGAACTCGGTGGCGCACTACGGCGCCCTGGTGACTCTCGTCACCGTAGCGCTGTTACAGAGCCGACGTGAGGTCGGGGCGACGATCAGGCGAGGTCGAAGCGATCGGCCTCCATGACCTTCACCCAGGCGGCCACGAAGTCGGTCACGAACTTCCCCGAGCCGTCGTCGGCCCCGTAGACCTCGGCCAGGGCCCGGAGCTGGGAGTTCGCTCCGAAGACCAGGTCGCACCGGGTGGCGGTCCACCGCAGCTCGCGGCTGGCTCGATCACGACCCTCGAAGACGTTCGGGTCGCTCTCGGTCGGCGCCCACTCGGTGCCCATGTCGACCAGGTTCACGAAGAAATCGTTCGTGAGGGTGCCAGGGCGATCGGTGAGCACGCCGTGCCGCGAGCCGTGGGCGTTGGCGTCGAGCACCCGCAGGCCGCCGAGGAGCACGGTCATCTCGGGGGCGCTCAGGGTGAGGAGCTGGGCCCGGTCCACCAGCCACTCCTCGGGCGAGCGTTCGTGGCCCTTGCCGAGGTGGTTCCGGAAGCCGTCCGTGGTGGGTTCGAGCGGCCCGAAGGAGTCGGCGTCGGTCTGCTCCTGGGTGGCATCGGTGCGCCCGGGGGTGAAGGGCACGGTGACGTCGTGGCCGGCTCCCCGGGCCGCCGCCTCGATGGCGGCGCTCCCACCCAGCACGATCAGGTCGGCCATCGAGACGGTCCGGCCGGTGCGGTTGAAGTCGGCCCGCACCCCTTCGAGCACGCTCAGGATCCGGCGCAGCTCGGG
>JBDNHK010000034.1:0-5213 GCA_041688815.1 Acidimicrobiales bacterium
CATCTGGGTGTCGTCGGTGAACTCACCCGGCGCCCACTCGAACGGGCCGCCACCGAGCATTTCGCCCACCCCACCGAGCACCGGCTCCGGAAACTCCGCCCGGTACTCGCCGGGGTTCCCGAACTCGAACCGGGCCCCGAGCGCGTCGCCGACCGCGGATCCGACGAGCGCGCCGATGGCCCGCTGCTCGGTGACGCGGTCGATGGACGGCGCCGGCGGCAGTGCGATCCGGGCCGGCAGGCCGGGGGCTACGAGCTTGCTGCTGGAATGGTTCACGGGTGTCCTCCAGGGTGGTCCGAAGGGGTCAACGGGCGGAACCGCGTCCGACGTGATCTCGGTCGCCGCCCTGGTTCCCCTCTCACAGGTGCCAGGCGTTCGGGTCCACTCATCCGGCTCATCCGGCTACGGCCTGCGGCTGAGGTTCCCCAGATCGGTCATCTGCCAGAGACCGAGGGCCATGAAGGTCAGGAAAAGCAGCCAGAAAAGGGGCACGGCCAGCCCGTTCTCCTCCAGCCACCCGGTGCTCTCGTACCAGGCCTCCCGAAGAAACCGGAGAGCCGCGATGAGTCGTCGCGTCATGATGCGCGTCGGCTCATCTGCTCGCCTCCATGGGCGTGGTGGCGGCGAGGGCGACAGTGGAACCCGGAGGAGCCAAGGCGTCCGTGCCCGCGCCGGGCCATCAGCTCCTGGCCCAGTCGGCACATCCGCTGGTCTCGAAGAACTGGCCGGCCTGAAGGGTGACGATGCCGGGGCCCTGGATGTTGTTGTTGTCGATGATGTTGTCGACGCCCGAAGCGTTCGGCGACGACAGCACTGCGTAGTAGCAGGACCGACCGTCGGGCCCGCTCGTCCTGTACGTACCGGGGTTCTTGTCGCCGCCGATCTCGAAGATGCCGCTGCCCGGGATCGTGTTCCTCGCGGCGTCGGCCACTGCCGCCGCCGCCGCTTGATCGGTGGCGGCCTTGGCTGCTGCCGCTTGGTCGGCTGCCACCTTGTCGGCGGCCGCCTTCTCTGCCGCCGCCTGGTCAGCAGCGGCCTTCTGGGAGGTTGCGTCCTTCTCGGACTGGACCCGCTGGGCGGCGGCCTGATCGGCCTCGAGTTGGGCCGCCCGGTCGTCGAGCTGGGCCTGGAGGTCGTCGCGTTGCGCGGTCGTCGACGCCAACTCCTTCTTGGTCTCGTCGGCGCTGCTCTGCGCCGACACCGCCCCGAGCCCGATTCCCACCAGCAGGGCAACGACCCCGACCGCGGTGGGAACCAGCCACGAGCGCTTGTTGGCCGGCGCTCCCGGGGCGACCGACGGTGGGGCCGGCCGCCCCGTTCCGCCGGCGACCCCCGGAGGCGGAGGGCCCGGCGCCGAAGAGCCGGCCGGAGGGGGCCGGAGGTTGGCCGGGGGAGGAGGGAGGGGGCGCGTGTCGTCGTGGTCGCTCATGGGTTCAACTGCTTTCGATCCTCGGTGCCGTCTCCGCGGACGGCCCGATCCGGGTGCTGCGCTGGCAACGCACGTCACTCGTGGCGGTGTGCGCGCGGCCGCTCCCGGTACTGTTCGGTGGCTCAGGAAATGGATGCTCTCGCCGCGACCCAGGACCCGCGCCGGCGCTGCGACGAAAGGCTGTGATGGGCCAGCTCTTCCCCGAGGACTTCCCGCTCGACCAGCTCGCCAACGACGCCGAGCGAGCGGTCGTCGCCGCGTTCTGCGACCAACTGTTCGACAGCTGGTTCGTGATCCCGTCGGTGGCGATGCGCGACCTCTCCCGCGACCGCGAGGCCGACATCGTGCTGCTCCACCACGAGCTCGGGGTCGTGCTGATCGAGGTCAAGGGCCACCGCATGCGCATCAAGGACGGCACATGGGTCGGTCATGAGGACACGCCGCTCAACCCGCAGCCGATCGACCAGGCCAAGGACAACGCCTACGCACTGCGCCGGCGGCTGCGGAAGCTCTCGCCTTCGCTCGAGCATCTCCGGATCGAGTTCGGCGTCGCCCTCCCCAACACCCGCTCGATGGAGGGCGATCTCCCCCCGGACGTCGTCGGCGCCCAGGTGCTCATGGCCCCCGACCTCAGCGAGGCCAACGACTCCATCGAAGAGCTGGCCCTGTCCCGCGGCCACGCCCACCCGCTCGATCGTGAGCAGATGGAGGCGATCGTCGACCACCTCTGCCCCGACGCCGACTTCGCCTGGGACCCCGACGCCCGCGTGATCGCCACCCGTGAGCGGCTCGTCGAGCTCTGCCACGCCCAGATCGCCGTGCTCAAGCCTCTCGCCCAGAACCGCCGGGTCGTCGTGCGCGGGGGAGCGGGTACCGGAAAGACCCGCCTCGCCCTGGCGTGGGCCCAGCAGGCCTGGCTCGACGGTGAACGGGTGCTGCTCACCTGCTTCAACGAACCCCTCGCCGAAGTGCTGCGGGCCGAACTTCCCGCCCACGACGAGGACGATCTGGTCGTCGGTGCCTTCCTGCGCCTCGCCTTCGAGTTGCCGGGCATGCCGCCGCTGGCCATTCCGCCCGACGCCGACGCCGTGTGGTGGGACACCGTTGCAACCGGGCACCTCCACAAGTACTGGCCGCTCATCGGCGCCGCCTTCGACACCATCGTCGTCGACGAGGCCCAGGACTTCAGCCCCGCCTGGCTCGCCCAGCTCCAGGCCCTGCTCGACCCCGACGGCCGGCGCCGTGTGCTCATGGTGGCCGACGAGGGCCAGGGTCTCTACGAGCGCGGCTTCCAGTTCCCCGACCCCGACGACGGCTGGGTGCGCGCCGAACTCGTGGCCAACTGCCGTAACGCCGCACCGATCGCTCGCATCCTGCGACGCAAGCTCGGCGGCGCGCCGGCACCGGTGATGTCACCCGAAGGGCTGGGGGCGTCGTGGCGGGACGCCGACGGGCTCGACGCTTTGACTGCTCTGGTCGACGCCGAGCTCCAACGCCTGGAGGACGAGGGCCGTGACCTGACCGGCGTCTGCGTGGCCACGTTCCACTCGGTGGTGCGCGACCGGCTCCGCTCCGAGCTCGACCTCTCCTCCTGGGAGGACCGAGTCGACGGCGGGGTGGTGTGCGAGAACGTGCACCGCCTCAAGGGCCTCGAGTTCGACACCGTCATCCTCGCCACACCCGACGACGAGGACGACATCACCAAGCTCTACGTCGGCGTCAGCCGCGCCGTCAGCGAGCTCATCGTTGTGGGCCCGGAGCCGCTCGCGCATCGGCTGGGACTCGATGCTGGTCGCGCTGGAGGAGTCGGCTCATGACCTGTCTGCTGCACGCTGTCGGCGTGAGCCGAGCCGTGACCGAGCTGGTGGTGGGGCCCCGGAAACGGTCTCCAGCCGCCATGATCTTGCGGGTACCCAGGGGCCGTGCATGGTTGCTCGTGATCGACGGACCACGAAGTAACCCGCAGGAAGGTGCGGTTCAGGGATGAACGAACTTCCTGACAGCTACATCCGAGAGCGGGTGTCGATCGAAAACGGACCCTTCTGGTTTGCGTGGATCATCTCGGCCCACTCCAGCCCAGACTTCGAGGAGACGACCTACCTCGGTGCCCTCGTCACTCGAGCGAAGTACCACGATGATCGAGCAGCGCTCGTTGAGATCGAGACGGCTGTTCGGCACTCGGTCCTTCAGCTCCGAGCGGTTCCGATCGGTAAGCAGGGACTCGCCTCGGTGACGGGAGTGATCGCTGTCCCGTGCAATCCCACGAAGGGCATCAGCCTTCCCCATCAAGTGGCGGCAGTCGCCGCGCTCACGCTGGGGGTACCGGATCTCTCTCACATAGCCACGAAGAGAAGGCCCTCTTCGCCGGCCAAGTTCGATTCGCGCCTCTCTCCGGAGAACTACCGGGTCGATAGGGACCTGGCAGGGCAGCGGATCCTCGTCGTCGATGACGTGTTTCGCACTGGCAATACCCTCGAATCCGTGGCGATCAATCTGCGAGGCGCGAACGTCGAGGATCTGGTCGGTCTTTGCCTCACGAAGGCGCGGAAGGGCATGACTCGTGGAGCTTGACGAAAGAACCTGTTGGTACAACCTCAGCGCCACGGACGGGCTCGGTCCAGTTGGAGCCCAGAAGATCGCTCACGTTTTGGACGAGAAGCAGGCTTCGGTGCTGATGCTCGTCGGACTCGACGCATCCGGCTTGGCCGGCGAGTTCGGTCTGAGTGAACGGCTCGCGTATGCGGTTGAGCAACAGTTACTGGCCCCTATCAGCCTCCCTGACGTTCCGGAGGGGGTCGAACTTGTTGTGCCTGGCGACGAACACTTCCCGAACCGGCGCTTCCTGACTGCCGTTCCGCCGATCCCCCCGGTCTTGTGGTGCGGAGGCGAAAGATCATTGCTGGCGTTCGCCGGAAGCTCATTGGGAATCGCGGGGTCGCGAGAAACCTCCGAGGACGTGCTCGAACTCGTTTACCACCTGGCTTCAGAAGCCAGTCGGAGTGGCTGGCTCGTTGTCTCAGGTCTCGCCCAGGGTGTCGACAGCGAAGGTCACCGAGGTGGCATCAACGGGCGGACGGGGACCGTTGGGGTGCTCGCCAGCGGGATCGTGAACTCCTCACGATCCTGGCAACCCGATGACCTGGACCAGCTCTGTGTCGTGTCCCAGTTCGCGCCTTCCGATCCGTGGACCGGGCCACGGGCGATGCAACGCAATGGCGTCATCGCCGCGCTGAGCGACCGCGTGGTCGTCGCCGCCGCTGGTATGTCCGGAGGTTCCTACGAGATGGCTCAACTTTGTCTGAAACGCAAGAAGCCGGTCTATGTCTTCGACCTACCGCCCGACGTGGCTGAGGGAAACCAGCGACTTATCAGGGACGGAGCGATCCCCCTGGATCCAACTGGTCCGTCTGATTGCCTGACACCCCTCCAAGAACCAGCCGTTCGCAAACTGGCTCCCCTCACTCTGTTCGAAACAGACTCCAGCGGCTCACACACCCCTTCCATCGGTGACCGATAGCGGCGGATTGCAGTACCGCTCTGCTGCGGTGTGTCGCCGCTGGCTCCATTGCTGAGTTCAGGGCAGCCGGTGGATCGCAAGGGGTAGCACTGCTGTGGCTCCGGCATCGCGGAGGAGGGAGGCGGCTGTCGCCCGCCAGTGGCATGGGACCACCGTGAGGTGAGTTCCGCCAGTGGCATGGGACCACCCTTTCGCCAGTGATGGGACCACCTGGGGTCCACCTGTAGCGGCACCGCTGCCGGTGTACTCGTCGCCTTCTGACCAGCG
>JBDNHK010000126.1:0-12248 GCA_041688815.1 Acidimicrobiales bacterium
ACCACCACCACACCATCCACGAAGGCGGCTGGACACTCACCGGTGACCCCAACCACGCCCTCCACGCCACCAACCCCACCGGCACCACCACCGTCACCAGCCACCCCCAAAACTGGCTCCCACCCGGCACCGACCCACCCGACACCGACCCACCCGCAGCGGCAACGGCAACGGCAACGGCAACAGGACGCGCCGGACCACACGTGAAGCCCCCGATCGGCCCATCACCGGCCCACCCCGAGCCAACCAGCCGGCGCACCCGCGCCCGGGGACAGTCCCCCGAGCCCGAGCCCGACCCCGACCCACGGTCGCCAGGTGCAGACCACCGAGGCTTACTACCCGAACCCGCCCTCCTCTTCGCCGCCGACACCAGCTGACCCAGCTCTTAAGGTCCAGAGCGCCAGAGCGCCGGGGCACCAGAGCGCCGGGGCTTCGGCTTCGACGGCGGGTCCAAGCCACCCCCCACACCCCCAGCCGCCAGCCGCCAGCCGCCACAGCGGCGACGCTCGGAACAACCGTCGATGATCCGCGCCCGGTTGCGCTACCCCACCAACGTGCCGTACATCTCACCCAGGGGGTCAGAGATGATCTCGATGCGCTCGCCGTCGGGACCGGTGAAGTAGAGCGAGCTCCCCGAGAGGTTCTCCGTCGCCGCACCGGCCGCCTCGAGCTTGGCCCGCAACGCCTCCCAGCGCTCGGGATCCACCGAGATGGCGAGGTGGTGCAGACCACCCAGCACTTCGGCGTAGGGGCCGAGATCGAGACCGGGCATGTCGAAGAACGCCAGGGCGTTGCCGTTGCCGATGTCGAAGAAAAAGTGCGTCGAGCCCTGGTAGTCACGGTTCTCGAACAGCTCGGTGAGCGGGAACTCGAGCACGCCCTGGTAGAACTCGATCGTCGCCTCGACGTCGCTCGACAGCAGAGCGACGTGGTGGACCCCGCGGGCGGACGACGGCGGTCGGTCGGAGGCGTCATGGAGGTGCCGACGGCGCAGCTCCGCCCACTCCTCGGTGCGATCGATCCCGGCCCCACGACGGGGCGTCTCCACGTCGTCAACGCTCATGCTCGGCATCTCCCATCCTCGGATGACCACCCCGACGCTACGTCGTGGTGTGCTCGAAGACCACGAACCCAAACTCGTCAGCCGCCGAACGGTTCTCCGTCGAACCGGTCGATGGTCGCGAACGACCCGACGGGGTCGCGTCGCAGCTTGGTGGGCTGGTGCACGGGGTGGCCCAGAGCCATCACCGTGGCCAGGGCCACGTGCTCGGGCACGCCCAGCAGCTCCTTCACCTGCGGCTCCACCCGCCCGAGGATGGTGGTCATCACCCCGCCGAGACCCTCCGACCGCGCCGCCAGCAAGATGTTCCAGGCGAACGGGTAGATCGAGGCGCCGGCCACGAAGGTGTAGCGGCCGAGGTCTCGGTCGGTGCCCACCAGCCGGGTGAGATCGCCGAACACCGCCAGCAGCACCGGCGCCTGGTCGAAGTGCTCGGCGAAGCCGGGACTGTCGGCTCCGACGGCCCGTAACCCCTCGGCCGCAACCACGGCCGCGGTCTCGGCAGCCCGGTCGCCCACCGGCGCCCACGGGGTGAGGCCGGCCGCACCCTGGGCCAGGTACTCGTACCAGGGCGGGAGATACAGATCCCGCAACGCGACGCGCACCTCCGGACTGCGCACCACCACCACCCGCCACGCCTGCCGATTGCCACCGTTCGGAGCGAAGCGGGCAGTGTCGAGCACGCGGTGCACGACCTCGTCGGCAACCGGCTCGTCGGTGAACTGCCGGACAGCTCCGGTGCTGCGCAGGGTGTCGATCAGGTCCATGGCCGTGACCGTACGCCCGGCGTGTCGCCTCTGAGACCCCCGAGGCGAACGGCCGACCAAAGTGAGGTCAGCGAGACCTCCGTCAGATCGCGGCGAGCAGGTGTTCGTCCAGCGGCGACGGGGTCTTGAACGCAGTGATGGCCGACCAGTACGAGCGGGCGTCCGCGGTACGACCCGACCCGGCCAGCGCAGTGAGGAGGGCCAGACGGAACAGGTCGTCCTGGGCGTCACTGCCGCCTATGGCTGTCATCTGCCCCTCCACCGAGCCGAGCAGGGTGGCCGCCGCGACCAGTGCTCCCATTCCGTGGGCGATGCTCGCCTCCACGACGGCGACGCCCACGGGCTGCCACACGCGCGCCGATTCACCGTCATCCGCGTCGACTCGGCGTTGCACCGAGGCCCGCAGCGCCTCCAGGGCGTCGGTGCGTCCGGCCCGAGCCAGGGCGTAGCCGTGGTGGGCGCTCAAGAACGGGAACACACACTCGTGCACGCGAGTCTCGACGTGGTCGGCGACGTCGGCCCACACCCCGTCGGCCACCGCCCAACCGGCCATCTCGACCCGCCACAGATACGAGATGGCGTCGATCTGCTCGCCGGGGCTGTCGGGGTTCACCCCCCACACATGATCGGCGTACACCGCGTCGGCCCCGTCACGATCGAGTTGGTCCAGGTGGGCCACGGCGAGGTGCCAGGCGTTGTGGCAGTGGACGACCCTTCCGCTCGTCTCCCATGCCGGCAGGAAGCTCCGAAGCCGGGCCAGGGCCTCCGGGGGGTCCCCACGAGTGATGAAGACATGGGCCAGCGCGTGGTGGGCCCAGGCCGTGTGGGGCTTGATCGAGATCGCCTCCTCGGCCAGGTCGGCGGCCCGTTCCAGCTGCCCGCTCAGCTCGGCGGCGAACGCCCACGCGGCCAGGAAGTCGGCGTCACCCCGGTTGGGGCCGGCGATGCGGTCCATCTGGGCGAGAAAACGGGGTCCCATGTGCTGTTGACCGAGTACGTAGTAGTGGAACTCGAGGGCCTTCACCGAGAGCATGTCGGTGGGCCAGCGGGTCACGATCGCCTCGAACGCCTCAGCCGCCACCAACACGTCGTCGGCGTCCCAACGCCTGAGCGCCGCGAGAACGGCGCGCTCGCGTTCGTTCATCGTTGCGCTGAGCGCCTCGGCCCCGAGAAGGTGCCCGGCCGCCAGCGCCGACGCCTCGGTGGTCTGGCCGTAGAGCCCGAGCATCGCCGCCCCGAGGCGCAACGACACCACGTCCGGGTGCGCCACCACCCCTTCGAGTACTGCCTCCGCCCCGGGCTCGAGCCCCACGAGACGATCGGTGAAGTCGTCGAGCACCGCCACGGCCCCGGCATCGTCGGTGCTGACGTCCAGTCCCCGGGCGGTCGTCCCCACGTCGCTCCCCTCGAACCGCCGGCGCGACAGCGGCGCGGCGCCTCGAAGCCTACGAGCCGACCGATGGGCAGACCGGGATCGCCCCATCACTGGCACACCCTCCGGGGAGGCCGATCCGCCCGGGCAGGACGGGCTGCACGGCGACGAACGCCTCACCGAGGTCACCCTGCGCACAGGCATTGCGGCGGTGGGGCCATGCCGCCCTCGACGATCAGGACTACGTGGTCACCGACCCCGATGTCCCTTCCGAGCAGGTTTCGGGCCCGGTCCTTTCGTTCGAGACATCGCTGCCCGGCATGTTGGCAACGGGTGATGTGCGAAGCGGGTTGATGAAGCGGGTGGCGGCCGCTGTGGGCGAGGGAATCGAGCGCCATCCGCTCGATTCACGGGTACCTGGCGAACGCGCATCACTGACACTGCCAGGATGGCGGGCATGGACGAACCCCGACCCGGCGCCCAGGTCGCCGACCATGAAGGCACCGCGACGATGGCCGGGGCCGCCCGACGCCTCATCGCCGCCATCCGCCTGACCGATGCGCCGACTTCGGATCTCGCCGAAGCCACTGCGCTCGTCACCCGCGCCGCTGCGCTGCTCGAGCCGCACATGGTGGACACCACCGTCATGCAGGGAGGCCTGCGGCCGGAGCTGGCCACCATGCTCCCCGGCCCCGCCGACGACCCCTCGGCCTTCTTCCCCTACAGCCCCGTCGTCGGACCCTTGAACCCGATCGCTCCGCCCATTGCCATGAGCTTCGATGGCGAGAGGATGCGGGGCACCACCGTGCTCGGCGCGCTCTACGGCGGGCCGCCGGACTCCATCCACGGCGGCATCATCGCCCTGGTGTTCGACGAGCTACTGGGTTCCACCAACGTGTGCCTGGGCATGGGGGCGTTCACCGGCACCCTGTCGGTCCGGTACGAACGCACGACACCTGTCGGCCGAGAACTGGCGCTCGAGGCGTGGCTCGACCGGGTGGAGGGCCGCAAGGTTTTCACCAAAGGCACCATCAGCGATGCCGGTGGGGTGACCGCTCGCGCCGAGGGCATCTTCATCCGCTTCCCGATGGACTGACGAGCGCGAAGAGCCGCCATGCGAGTCTGCCGTCGGCGGTCGACAGGCGCGGCGGGACCCGGTGTGTCCGGTGGTCACTCCCCGAGGCTGCGGCGGCGGACTCCTGCGACCAGCACGGCACCGGCGCCGAGGAGGGCGAGGCCGAACAGGACCAACCGGGTGGTGTCCGAGCCGGTATAAGGAAGCGCCGAGGTGACCACCACCGCGGGCGTGGCGGTCGGTGTCACGACCGCTGCCAGCGCCGCGGGAACGGCGACGACCGGGGTGGTCTCGTCGTCGGTGCCGGTGGTGGGGGTGCCGTCGTTGTCGACGACCGTCGCGATCACCGTGTCCTCCACGATGTCACCGACGTCACCGGACACGTTCACCGTGAACGTGCAGGTGTAGGTACTACCAGCAGCGATGACCACACCGGGCTGGCAGGTGGTGGTCAGCACCGGGGGCACCGCCGGAGCAGTGACACCGAACGCCCCACCACCATCCACCGAATCGGTGATCGACGTGACCGTGACCGACTCGAAGCTGGTGTTGGTCACGCCGACCGTGAACGTCACCGGACCACCCGGCTCGACGATCGAAGTGACCCCCGCCGTCTTCGTGACCACGATGGTGGGCGGCACATCGGTGATCGTCACCACCGCGGTGTCATCGTCGGTGAACGACTCACCGGTGGAGCTCGATCCGGTGGCGGTGGCCACGTTGATGACGGTGCCCGGCTCGAACGAGACGACCGAGGAGGCCCCCGTCGCCGTCGCACCGGCGGCCAGATCGTCGGCGAGGCCGTCACCGTCCTGGTTGGTCAGACCGGTGAGCGTCACGTCGAAGTCGTCGCCGGGCACACCCGGGGTGGCGTTGTCGTCACGCACCAGCACGTTGAGCACCGGGGCGTTGCCCGGGTTGTTCACGACGTAGCAGTACTTGACCGACTCGCCGGCCACGATCGTCAACTCGTCCAGCGCGATTGCGCAGTCCTGTGCGGCCCGCACCACCTTCTTGTCGATGGAGAGCTGCGGGTCGGTCACCACCGGGGTGGTATCGGTCGAGGTGTTGTCGGCCGGCTCGGTGTCCGGCCCCTTCGTGCCGTCGTAGTCGATGGTGGCCGTATTGGTGATCAGACCGAGCCCGAACGGGGCCGGGTTCACGACGGACACGGTGAAGCCGGATGCGCCGGATGCGCCGGCTGCGACGGTGCCGACGGCGCGCGTGCAGGTGACGCCAACAAGGAAGACGCCGGCCTGGAGGCCATTGCAGACCCAGCCGTCGTTCTTGCCATCAGCAGGGCCGACCCCGAGGTCGACGGCGGTGCGGGCGGGAACGGTCTCGGTGATCACCGTGTTCGGGGCGGCGACGTTGCCGGCGTTGCCGTAGGTGAGGGTGTAGGTGAGCTGCCCGCCAGGCACGGTCGACACCCCGCCATCGCTCTTGACGATGCTGAGGTCGACGAAATCCTTCTTGTTCTTGAAGGTGCACTCGATGATGTCGGTGGGAGACAGATCGAACGTCGCCCCGTTGGCGACCGGTGTGAGTGTGGGGGCGGCGCCGTTCGAGTTGGTGCATACGAGCTGGTCGGCCAGGAAGACGTAGCCGGGCTGGGCCGCCAGGTTCTCGGTGAGCGTGACCTGCTCGGTGACGAAGGAGTCGAGATCGAAGTTGGCCTGGCCCCCAGCATCGGTGAACTCGGTCTGGTTCGGGATCCGGGCGTTGGTCGGGTCGAGCGTGAACGACCATCCAGGGGCGCGGCTGAAGACGCCGGTGCCAGGATCGGCCTGCTTCTGGACGGTGACGCTGCCGCCGCACAGCTGGGTGGCGAGCCCGCGGACCGTCGCAGAGAGGTTGCTGAAGCTCGTGAGGGCGTACCCGGCGGTCTCGAAGTTGGAACCGCGGTGGGCCAGCGGGTTGGCAATGAGTCCGAGGGTGGAGGCGGTGATGCCGGCGCCGATGCCGACCCCGAACACGCGGGTGCCGTTGGCCTTGACCAGGTTGGCGGTGCGGATGCCGCCGTCGACGTCGTCGTTGTTCGTCGTCCCCCCCGTGGCGAGGTCGTCGATGTGGACGGTCGGGTTGCCGTCGGTGAGCACGAAGAGCAGGTCCGGGTCCGTGCCGGCATCGGAAGCCACGTCGACCGAGTTGAAGCCGACCTCCCAGTTGGTCGCGACCCCGGACACGATCGGGATGCTGTCGATGGTCGCGCTCAACGAGGTCACGCCGGCCGCGCCCGTCGGACCGCCGACCGCGGTCAGTTGCCGAGCGGGGTGGTCGACCGTGCCCGTGGCGCTCGAGGAGGTACCGAAACTCCAGACCCCCACCTTCGACGGGGTTCCGGCGAGGGTCTCGACGATGTCCTTGGCCGACTCTCGCATGTTGGCCTGTTGCCCGGCGTCGGCGATCGAACCGGAACGGTCGATGAGGATGCCGACGTCGATGCCGCACGCCGGGTTCAACGCCGGGTTGAGGGCGGGGAGGTTCCACCCTGACTCGGCGTTGGGGGGCCACGTCCCGTTGTAGACGGAATTGGCACCGGTCAGCGACACGGTGTGCGCCGCCGCCGGGCTGGCCGCCGGGAGGTAGGAGAGCAGGAGGGCCACCACGGTGAACGCCGCGGCCACGAGGCCACGGCGGCGCTGTCGCGTCGTGCGGGCCGCCGTCGTCGTCGAACTCTGCTGCGGAACTCCGCCAAAGGGTCGCGTCGTCATCGAAACCATTCCCCGATCGTGTGATCTGTTGGGGTCGGTTTCGCTCTGGCTCCCCGCAGGCGCAGCGACCAAGTTCAGCCTGCGGATCCATGCCACTCCGACGGGTGGGTCGACGACCCACGTTCCGCCATGTGCTGTGAATCAGCGAACCCGAGTACACCACGCACAGTGGCCGATGACAAGGGTCGCTGGCCGGAATGGCCCAAAAGGCCCTGCACCGTGTTCAGCAGGCTCGACAACCCTCACCCTGTCGGAGACTCCACGGGCATCAACCGTTCGCCCTGACCTGGCCGCCGGGACCGGTGGCCGTGAGCGTCCACGTGGCACTCGGCGAGAAGGCACAACTCACCCGGTTGCCGCTCGGGGGGCCAGGGATGGGCGTGCCCCCCGGGTTGCGCACGATCGACACCTCGGTGGCGCCGGTCGTGGCCCACACCAGGGTGAACGCCCACTGCGCGAGCGGGCAGGCCCCACCGGGGGCCGAAGCCCGGGTCACCCGGAAGGCCGAGATGACCGGCGGGGCGGGCGAGGGTGACGGCGGCGAGGTGGTCGGGGGCAGCGGAGGAGCGACGGTGGTGCCCGGTCCCGAAGAGGGCGGGCGCGGTGACGGCGGCGGAACCGGAACGGGCCCTCCAGCGGTGGTCGAGGGTTCCGCGGCCGCAGTCGCGGTGGTGGGAACGGAGGTACCCACGCGAGGTTCGGAGACCGGCGTCGTGGTGTCCACCGGGGCCACGGCCACGTCGGCCTGGTCGGCCCCGCTCCGCACGATCGCCAACCCACCCAGCAGCAGGAGCAGCACGACCGACGCGCCGACGACCGCGAGCACCTTCGACCGATGGGATTCGCTCGCGGGCCGGCCCACGTCGACGACGTCGACGACCTCGTCGACCGGACCCGGAGGGGCCACGGCCGCGACGGGTCCAACGGTGGTGGCGTCGGCCGAGCCGCCGACCGGTGAAGTCGGGTCCTCGGTCGGGGCGGTCGGCCCCTCCGACCCGGAGCCGGACGCCGAGATGGGTCGAGCCGCGTCGGGGCCCAGTGGCACCCCGTCGGTGCGAAGGCCCGAGGCCACCCGATCGCGCAGCACCGCACCCGCCGGCAGCAGAGGCACGGCGGCGAACATGGCCTCGGGGGCGAGGACGACGGCCTGCCGTCGAGTGCACTCGTCGCAGCCGTCGACGTGTTTGGAGATCACCTTGACCGTGGTCGCCGAGAACGAGGTGGCACCCGCGGCCTGGAGCACCCGACCGAGGTCCTCGCACTTCGGATCGCCACCCTTGAACAGCACCCACGCTCGGATGCCGGCGGCCAGCTTGCCCTTCATGCGGAACAGCAGCTGGTGGGCGTTGTTGGTGGTCACGTCGAGTGCTTCGGCGATCTCGGCGGCGTCGAACCCGTGGCGCAGGTGCAGGTCGAGGACGCTGGCGTCGCGCTCGCCCAGCGCAGCTGCGGCCGCCCACACCAGGTCCTGCTGCTCGCGTGCCGTCACCTCACCGGCCACGTCGCCCACCGCCTCGAGATCGGCGAGCACCGGGTGCTCGTCCTGGTCGACAGCCACGCTGCGGCGCTCGCGATCGAGCCGGTTGAGGGCTTTGTTGCGGCTGGTCCGCAGCACCCATCCGCCGAACGCCGACGGGTCGCGCAGCGTGCCGATCTGACGCCAGACCACGAGGAACGTCTCCTGGGCCACGTCGGCCGCGGTGTCGTCGTTGTGCACGATCCTGCGGGCCACGTCGAAGCAGGGGTCGAACCAGCGGCGAAAGAGCATCGTGAACGCTGCTTCGTCGCCGGCCTGGGCGGCCGCCACGAGGGCTGGGTCGTCGTCGTAGCGTCGAGCCATCGTCGTCAAGCATCACACGGTCCGGGGATCGGGGCCCGGCGTTTCATGTCACCACGACCGGTGTGCCGAGCGGCAGCAGCTCGTTGAGGCGGACGGCGATGTCGTTGGACACGCGTACACAGCCGTTCGACACGTTGTTGCCGATCGACTCGGGCTGGTTCGTGCCGTGGATGCCCACCTGGCCATCACCGCCAGCGAAGTCGGTGAGCACCTCCGAATGCGCGGACAGACCCAGGGCGAAGGGGCCGTAGGAGCCGGCGGGATCCTGGGTGATGAGCTTGTCGACCACGAAGAAGCGGCCGGCCGGGGTCGGGGTGGCCGGGGCACCGACGGCCACCGGGGTCTCGAGCACGGTGACGCCCCGGTCGGTGACGGTCAGCCGGCGGGCGGCGACGTCGACGTACACGGCGACGGTCACGTCACGCACGGAAACGCCGTCTCCCCTGATCCAGCCCGTCGACTCGTTGGGTCGTGTCGGAAGTTGCACGTTCAACCACCCATCGGCGCGCTCGTCGAGGACGACGAGGGCGAGCAGGGATCCGAACTCCGTGGTGGCGGGAAGCACCTGCACCGGGGCGGCGTCCCCAGGGGCGGAGAAGACCGGGGTGTCGACAGTGGGCCGGGCGATCCGAGTGACACCCAGTGGCTGAGGGGCAACCCTGGCGATGGGGGCCGTCGCGACGCTGACCGGGACCGGCGCCGATGGGGCCGGCTCCGACGCGTCGGACGAGCCGGCGCAGGCCGACACGAGGGGAAGCAGCGGGACGATGAGCACGAGCAGCAATCGGCGGGCAGAACGGGTGGTGGTCATGGCGGCGCCTCCGAGCGTCAGGGTGCGGGCCGCGGTGGCCCGTCACCCGTCCTGACCGCCCAGCCGCCGATCTCTTACACATCGTGCGGGCCGGATCCGACTCGGCCTCCCGCCCGGACGCGAAGAGAGCCGGGCCCGAGGCCCGGCTCCCTTCGCCTTCTCGAGGCAGATCAGACCGATGATCAACCGGTGAAGGTGGGGTTGGCCACCACGGCGCCGTCGACCGAGGGGCCGGGATCGGTGCCCTCGTCGCCGCCGCCCGGGTTGGGGGCGAGGTCACAGGAAGCGAGGATCGGGTTGCAGTCCGGCTCGGGGGGTGCGTCGGTGAAGTCGCCGGGGCCCTCGGGGCGGGGATCGTCGGGGCCACTGCCGCCGGGAGCGAGGTCGATCGGACCGTGGGGGAACGCCGGGCTGGTGGCGAAGGCGGCGGTACTGGTGCCGGCGATCCCCAGGGTGAGGACGGCGGCGACGGCGAGGCGGGCGGTGCGGGTGCGGAAGCTGGTCATCTTGATCTTCTCCTTGTGTGGTGAGAGCCGGCGTCTCCGGCCCGTCACCCCTCCTGACCGACGACCGCCCGATCTCTTACGCGTTCGAGTCAGAGAACGCGCCAGGGCCTCGGTCCGCTCGCCGGCAGGGGTCGCGCCGGCCGAGCGGCGAGGTGGAGGTCGTCGGGTAATCTGACGTTCACGTCACCAATCCGGCGGCGGCGCGGCCCCGGCCGACGCTTCGCCCGCCTCCCAGGGGGAACCATGTCCGACTACACGTTCATCAGCTACACCACCCAGGACGACGGTCGCGTCGCCCGGATCATGCTGAACCGTCCCGAGGCCCGCAACGCCCAGAACCGCGGGATGCTCGTCGAGCTCGACGCCGCCTTCCGCCGGGCCGAGATCGACGACCAGGTGCGGGTGGTGATCCTCGGCGGCGAGGGCAAGCTGTTCTCCTCGGGCCACGACATGGGCTCCGACGTCGCCCGTGACGAATACGCCAACCACCCGTCGTTCAAGGGCGACGGCGGCACCCGCAGGGGCGCTGAAGCCCGCATGCTCGGCGAGTGGCAGTACTACTTCCAGAACACGCTGCGCTGGCGCCACCTGCGCAAGATCACCATCGCCGAGGTCCACGGCAAGGTGTACGGCGCCGGGCTCATGCTCATGTGGGCCTGCGACCTCATCGTGGGCGCCGACGACGTCACCTTCGCCGACGTGGTGGGCACCCGTCTCGGCATGTGCGGCCTCGAGTACTTCGCCCACCCGTGGGAGTTCGGGCCCCGCAAGGCCAAGGAGCTGCTGCTCACCGGCGACAGCATCGACATCGACGAAGCCCACAGCCTCGGCATGGTGTCGAAGGTCTTCCCCCGCGCCGACCTCAACGCCCGCACCGACGAGATGGCCGCCCGCATCGCCGAGCTGCCCACCATGACGGCGCTCATGATCAAGGAGTCCGTCAACCAGACGGTCGACAACCAGGGCTTCCACAACGCCCTCAACGCGTGTTTCACCCTGCATCAGCTCAACCATTCCCACTGGGCCGAGGTGCACGAGGACCGTTACCCCGCCGCCCAAGCGGCCGACGGTGTCGCCGACTGGAAGAGCGCTCCCCCGGTCGTGCCCGCCGAGAAGACCACGGTGCGCGCCGCCGTCCCCGGCTGAGCCCGCACACCGAGGCATCGAGACCCGCACCGGCGCTCCCAACCGGCATCCGCAGCGGGGGCGGTCAGGCCCGGTGGGCTGACCCGTCGCGCAACACGGTCTTGCGGATCTTTCCCATCGGCGTGCGATCGAACCGCTCGACGAAGGTGATCGACTCCGGCACCTTGTAGCGGGCCAGGTTGATCCGACAGTGCTCGAGCAGCCCGTCGGCGTCCCCCGATGCGCCCGGGGCCAGCTCCACGAAGGCCACGATCCGCTCGCCCAGACGGTCGTCGGGCCGGCCGATCACGGCGCAGGCTGCCACCCGGGGGTCGTCGTGGAGCACCCGCTCGACCTCGGCGGGATAGACGTTCGCCCCGCCCCGGATGATGAGGTCGTTGCGGCGGTCCTTGATGAACAGGTTGCCGTCGCCGTCGAGCTCACCCAGGTCGCCGGTGTGCAGCACTCCCCCGCGCAGCGCCCGGGCCGTCTCGTCGGGTCGGTTCCAGTAGCCGAGCATGGTCCGGTAGACGTCGGCGAAGTCGCCCTCTGTGGCCGGCCCGACGCACACCTCGCCCAGCTCGCCGGGACCGAGTTCGCGCCCATCGTCGTCGAGGATGTGGAGGCGGATCTGGGGCAGGGCCTGGCCGCAGGTGCCCGGAACCGGTGGCCGGGTGACGTCCTCCCCGGTGACGCTGGTGGGGGCCTCGGTGAGGCCGTACCCCGTACCCACCCGGCGCCCGAATCGCTCCTCGTAGAGCCGCCGGAAGGCGTCGGGCATGTCGGCCCCACCAACGCCGATGGCCTCGATGCTGGCCAGCATCTCGTCGCCGACATCGGGGTGGGTCAACAGGTCGTGGACCATCGCCGGCACGGCGGCGAACGTGGTCACCTGCTCGCGCTCGATCCACTCGGCCATGCCCACCGCATCGACGCGGTCCATGGCCACGACCGAGGCACCGCCCTGGTAGGCGGCGA
>JBDNHK010000127.1:0-16593 GCA_041688815.1 Acidimicrobiales bacterium
AGGGGCTGTCGTGCTCGGCCGGGGTGGCGACCACCAAGTTCGTGGCCAAGCTGGCTTCACAGGCGGCCAAGCCCACCCCTTCCGAGGCCGGGCCCGTGCCGGGCCTCGGTGTGCGGGTCGTCGAATCGGCGGAGACGTTGATGTTCCTGCATCCGCTCCCCGTCGAGGCCCTCTGGGGTGTCGGCCCCGCCACCTCGAGTCGTCTGGGCCGCCTCGGTGTCGTCACGGTCGGTGACCTGGCCCGGCTCGAACCGGAGGCCGTCGTGGCTGCGCTGGGGCGAGCCCAGGGACGCCACCTCCACGACCTGGCCAACGGGCTCGACGACCGCGCCGTCGAGCCCGGTCGACGACCCAGGTCGGTGGGACACGAGGAGACCTTCGCCCGCGACCTGCATCTGCGTGGCCAGCTCGAGCGCGAGCTCACCGGGCTCAGCGACGCCGTGGCCGCCCGGCTCCGACGCCACGGCCTGGCCGGGCGGACGGTGACCCTCAAGGTCCGCTTCGGCGACTTCCACACCGTCACCCGTTCCGTCACGCATCGTGAACCGATCGACGAGGGCCCGGCTCTGCGGAGGGTGGCCCGCGACCTCCTCGACAGCATCGATCCCAGCCCGGGGGTTCGTCTCCTCGGCGTGTCGGTCAGCGGTCTCGGCGCCGGCGGTGTGCGCCAGCTCACCCTCGACGACGCCGACGGGCGGCTGGGGTGGGCCGAGGCCAGCCGGACCGTCGACGAGATCAGGGACCGGTTCGGCGCCGATGCCATCGGACCGGCCGCGCTGAGCAGGGCGGATGGCCTGGCGGTGAAGGGTCGGCACCGTCAGCAGTGGGGGCCCTCGTCGGACCCACCGGCGGGCGACTCAACCCACCAGTTCTGAGTGCCGATGACATCATCCATGCAGAATTCACCGGGCTGCGCGTTGTGGTCGGTACGGTTTGGTGGGAGGATGAGAGGCCAGAGCGAGAGAACCCGGCGGGCGCATTGCGATTCGCCCCGTGCCGAGGAGCAGTGGAAGGGTGAGCCAGGTGCCGCTATCAGAGGACGAGCAGCGAATCCTCAGTGAGATCGAGCAGCAGCTCTATCAATCCGATCCTGCGCTCGCTCGCGACATCGCCGACACCACGGTCTACACCCACGCTTACCGCAACCTGAAGTGGTCATTGCTCGGCTTCGTGGTCGGGTTGGTCGGAATGATCCTGGCCCTCGGCACCCACTACTTGCTGTCGTTCCTCGGTTTCGTCGTCATGTTGGTGTCGGCGCTGGCTGCGGAGCGCAACGGCCGCCGGCTGGGCCGGGTGGGCATGCAGCAGATGACGCAGTCGATGAAGGCGGCCGGGCTGCGCGACGCGCTGGGCAACACGAGCACCCGGCTCAAGGACCGCATGAAGCGCAACGAGAACGAGTAGACCGATCCCGACGGGTTGCTCTCCGTCAGTCGCGTGGGCGTCCGGCGGAGTGGCGGCGAGGAACGGCGTGCGACCCCATCGAGGTTCGTGGGTCGAGCAGGGCGAGGGCCCGGCGCCAGCGGGGCACCCGAGCATCGACGGCGTCGATGACCCTGTCGGCGTCGGCTCTGGAAGCGGCCGACACGGTCTCGTCGACCCGATCGGGCCCGTAGGCCGCGGCGTCGGCGGCGTCGGCCAGCGCGATCAGGGCCGATGCTTCGGAGGGAAGGGCGGCCCCGGCTCGTCGGGCCAGCTCGTTGTGGGTCTCGTCGGGGCGGGGTTCGAGGTGCAACAGGGCGAGGTGCTCGGTGGTCTCGTTCCACGCCACGGCGACCTCGGCGGGAGGTGAGCCCACGGCCAGATGCCGGCGCCGCCGGCGCCGCCGGGTGCGTCCTCCTGGTATCACCACCAGGTACCCAACGACGGCGGCGCCGAGAAGCACCAACACGGTGGAGAAGCGCGGGAGCCGCGATCCGGAGTCGGTCGACCTCGGACCGGCGGCGTCCCCGGTGCGTAGCAGGTCCGCGGCCTGTTGGTTCGGTGTGGCCTCGGCATCGGTGGCCGTGGTGGTGGGGCTGGGAGCGGCGGTGGTGGAGGGTGACGCCTCGGGGGCGTTGGCGGCGTTCTCCTGGGACGGCGGCTGTCCGGTGTAGCTCTGGGCGTTGGGTGCGCCCCGCCCCGGCGTGGGCTCGAAGGCCACCCAGCCGTAGCCACCGAGGTAGACCTCGGGCCAGGCGTGGGCGTTTCGCCCCCGGACCTGGAAGAGGCCGGGTTGGTCGTCGACGGTGTCGCCCCACGTGAACCCCACCGCGACGCGAGCGGGGATGCCGACCGACCGGGCCATCGCCGCGAAGGTCCCGGCGAACTGCTCGCAGTAGCCGCGCCGCTTCTCGAGGAAGTCCTCGATGGCATCGCCGCTGTGCCCGGAGTCGACATCGAGGTCGTATACGAAGCCACCGCTGTCCCGGAAGAAGTCTTGCAAGGCGAGGGCCTGGTCGTAGCGGTTGGCGGCACCACCCACCACCTCTTCGGCGGTGGCGCGAGCGGACTCGCTGAAGTCTGACGGCAACTCGAGCATCGGGATGATCGACGTGGGCAGACCGGGGTCGGCGCTGCGCAGCTGGTCGGGGGCGAGGTTCATGATCGCGGAGCGCACCGAGTAGGCGGCGCCGTCGGCGCTCGGCGCTTCCGGGTCGACGATGAGGGTGGAGGTCTCGGGCTGGTAACGCACGGGGATGGAAGAGTCGATGTCGAGCGGCTGGAGGGCCGCAGGTAGCCACAATGTGGACAAGCCCTGCAGGAGGAAGTCTTGGTCGAGGATGTCGGTGGAGCGGGCCGGAAAGCGTTGTTGCACGGGCAATGATCCGGTCACCTGGTCGTAGGTGCCGGTGGAACGCCATATGTTGCCGTCGAAGTCGTCGAGGGCTGTCATCCGCCAGTACGACGGGAGCTCGCTGCGGACCTGGAAGACCTCGGTCTCACTTTGTTCGACCAGTCGGCTGCGGATGTCGACGAGCGGACTCACCGTGACGCGGCCCGACGACGACTCGTTGCCTCGCCAGTCGACGATGGCCAACTCGTCGGCCCCCGGTAGCCGGGGCCCGACGACGGCGCCGAGGACCGCGGCCACCAAGGCGATCACCAGACCGATCCTCAACAGCGAGTTACCGCCCGTCGCCCGAGCCGAGCCGACCCAGCCGCCGCTGCGCTCCAACCTCGCCACCCGGTGGAGAAGGACGAACACCAGCACGGCGGTGACGTAGAGAACCCCGCTGGTGATCCGCTGGGCGCCACCGGCCAGGAGGGTGGCGAACACGAAGAGGGTCAGCGACGGCACGATGGCGTCGCGGGTGGACCACATGCGAAAGGCCGCCCAGTCGGCGAGGAACACGGTGACGCCCACGGCGAGGGCGATAGCGAGAACGAAGCCGGTGAGCGCAGGGGCCGGCGCCGCCAGCTCGCGGAACGCCGACCACGCGCGGTCGAACTCGATGCCGGCGGCGTCGAGGGTGGTGGGGGTGGGTAGCAGGGCGAACGTGGTCTCGCGGAAGTACAGCCAGGTGGTGCCGAGAGCCCAGCCCCCGCTGACGGCCAGGAACGACCAGGCGATGCCCACCCCCTTGCGGCGCAGCACGGCGGTCAGCAGGTGGATCCCGGCGGCGAGGGCGAGTAGGGGCCAGAGGAACTCGAAGCTCTCGAAGAGCCGGGCGAAGCCGAAGAGGGCGGCGGCGGTGACCCCGACCAGGGCCAGTTCCGATCCGAGGAGGTGCGGCGGCCGGGTGGTGGGGTCGGGCGCCGGTCTCGGTGGTCGCGTGCCCCCGAACGGCACGGCCCTGGCCTCCTTCGGGGGCTCGAGCGGTGGCGCGGGGGGGAAAGCGCCGTTTCCCGTCGCGCTCGACGGAGGCGTGGACGTGGTCGTCACGGCCGCACCCGGCCGGCGACCGCGGTGCGACGTCGCCCCGAGCGGCGCTGTCGGCTCTCCCATGCGGTCGGGAACGACGCGTTCGAGGCCACCACGCACAGGTACAACGGGTGGCCCGTCGCAGCCCGGGTCTGCTCGGGGCGTGGGCTGCCCGAGGCGTCGAACCCCACGACGTGGGCGGCACCGTAGCGGCGTCCGAGGCGCCCGAGTTGTTCGAGGTCGCGATCCGTGAAGGTGCCACCGACGACGACCAGAGCACCGCCGGTGCTGCCGGCGGCCAGCGCGTCGAGCGTTCGCCGGAACGATCCGTCGTCGGTCGCGTCGACACAGGCCAGGTGCTCCAGGATGGCCTCGAGGTGGGCATGACCGGCACCGAAGCCCGAATCGGCCCCATCGCCGGCAACCAGTCGGACCAGATCCTGGCGGCGGGCGCCGGCGGTCACGAGGCTGGCGGCGGCCGACACGGCGCGTTCGATGGTGTCGTCGTCGTGGCGTGACGCCCGTAGGTCGAGGAGCAGCGTGGATCGCCCCTGCCACGGCAGTTCGTCCTGGCGCATCATCAACTCGTCGTTGCGCGCCGTGGACGGCCAGTGCACCCGGCGCAGGTCGTCGCCGACGACGTAGGGCCGCAGGGCGTAGAAGTCCTCACCGCCGCGGCCGAGGGCGTTCGGGTGCTCGGCGCCGGCCAGCGGGTCGTTCCCCGAGGTGAGCGGCACGGGGGCAACGGTGTCGATGTGGGGGTAGACGATGAGTTCGGACACACCGGACGCGGGGAGCACCAGCCGGGCCAGCCCGAGGGGGTCGGCCACCTCCACCTCCAGGGGGCCGATCGAGACGACCCCTCGGTGTTCGGTGGGGAACCGATAGGCCGCTCGAGCCGAGTCGTCGGCGGCGAGCGGGTTCACGACCAGGAGCGCCCCCCTGGTACCCGAGACGCGATCGCGCAACGTGAGCAGCGGTGACCGCCGCGATCCGCGGTTGGTGACGAGCAGGTCGATCCTCGAGGGGCTGCCGGCATGCACCCGAGCGGGGTGCAGCTCGCGGCTCACCTCCACCGACACCTTGGTCACGGCCAACCAGAGGATGGACACCACCAGGAGGGCGACGAGAGCGGCCCCGGCCACGTAGCCCTCGACGAAACCGAACACCCGCCCGCCGACCAACAGCAACAGCGCACCGGCACCGGTGAGCCATCCGCGTCGGGTCAGCACGGTTCAGCCGGCGGTGGGAACGGTCACGGTGGCCATCGCCTCCCGGAGTGCATCGACGGCGGTGATGCCCTGCAGTTGCGCCTCCGGGGTGACCATGAGCCGGTGCACGAGCGAGGGCTCGGCGAGGGCCTTGATGTCGTCGGGCACGACGTAGCCGCGACCGACCGAAGCCGCTCGGGCCCGGGCCACCCGCAGTACCGAGAGGGTGGCCCGCGGCGACATGCCGAGGGCCAGCAGTGGATGATGGCGCGTCGCCTCGGCCACGTCGACGAGGTAGGCCTTGATCGAAGGCGAGACATGAACGGTCCGCGCCGCAGCGATGAGGCCCTGTACGTCTCCGACCGTGGCCACCGGCGTGAGCTTGGCGAGTGGCTCCACGTCCCCATGGGTTTCGAGCACTTCGAGCTCAGCGGCGCGACTGGGATAGCCGATACTCGTGCGGAGGAGGAAGCGGTCGAGCTGGCTCTCCGGCAGCGGGTAGGTGCCCTCGTGCTCGATCGGGTTCTGGGTGGCGATCACCATGAACGGCGGACCGAGGGGGTAGGTGACCTTGTCGACGGTGACCTGGTTCTCGGCCATCGCCTCGAGCAGCGCCGACTGGGTCTTCGGGGAGGCCCGGTTCAGCTCGTCGCCCAGCACGATCGAAGCGAACACGGCGCCCGGACGGAAGACGAAGTCGCCCGTGGACCGGTTCCACACGGTGACGCCCACGACGTCGGAGGGCAGCAGATCGGGGGTGAACTGGATGCGCCCGAAGGTGCAGTCGATCGACGCAGCCAAGGCCTTGGCCAGGGTGGTCTTGCCCACCCCGGGCACGTCCTCGAGCAGGAGGTGGCCCTCGGAGACGAGGCACAGGAGGGCCAGTTCGATGACCTCGGACTTGCCCTGGATGGCCCGACCCACGGAGTCGGCGATGGTCCCGAACAGTTCGGCAAAGGTCGTGGCGCGCACTCCGGACTCCTGAGTGACCACTCGAGGGCTCCTCTCGGCGGGCCCGGCGGGCGGGCGGAAGGGGCAGCGGCCGGGCGGCGCACTGGATTCGTCAGGCTAGGCGGAGCCCCGCCCATCGGGACGGTCAGGGTCGGCGATCGGTAGCGTCGATGACCGTGACCGACATCGAGGAGCCGGCGGCCCGACTCCGCTCTCTCGCCATCGACATCGGTGGCACGAAGATGGCGGTGGGACTGGTCGACACGGCGGGAGCGATTCTCCGGCGGGTGCAGGTTCCGACGGTGCGCACCGACGACGCCGAGGTGCTCTTCGCCGCTCTCACCGACGCGGTCACCTCGGTGCTCGCCGGGCCGACTCCCGGGTCGCCCGCCGTGGTGGCCGGCGTGGGGTGCGGCGGGCCGATGGCTCGAGGCGGAACGACGGTGTCGCCGCTCAACATCCCCGCCTGGCGTGACTTCTCGCTGCGTGACCGGGTGGCCGAGCTGACCGGCCTTCCTACGTTCGTCGACAACGACGCCAAGGCCCTGGCCCTCGCCGAGGGTTGGGTCGGGGCCGCGGCCGGCGTCATGGATTTCCTGGCCATGGTCGTGTCGACGGGGGTGGGTGGTGGGATCGTGCTCGACGGCGGGCTCCTCGACGGTGCCGCCGGCAACGCCGGGCACATCGGGCACGTGATCGTCGTCCCCGACGGTCGGCAGTGCGCGTGCGGGGCACGGGGTTGCCTCGAAGCGGAAGCCTCGGGCATCGCCATCGCCGCCATCACCGGCCATCCGGCCGCCGAGGCCCCGCCCGAGATGGTCGAACGCACAGGGATGCTGGTCGGCCGGGCGGTGGCATCGGTGGCCAATTTGCTCGATCTCCGCCTGGCCGTGGTCGCCGGTTCGGTGGCGCTCGGGTTCGGTGAGCCCTTCTTCGCGGCGGCCCAGGACGAGGTCGACCGATCGGCCCGGCTGGCGTTCAGCGTGGGGACGCAGATTCGCCCCGGTGGGCTCGGCGCCGAAGGCCCGCTGGTGGGAGCGGCGGCGGTGGGATGGCGCGGCGTCGGCCGATTCCCGCACGGTGGCTGACGGGTCTGTCATCGTCGCTCGGCCGGCGGTACCCTCGGCCCATGGACCCGACCTATTCGGCCGAGGCCGACGCCTACCGCGAGAAGATCCGCGCCTTCCTGGGTGAGCACCTTCCCGCCGATTGGCACGGCATCGGCGGCCTGCCCCGCGACGACGCCGCCCCCTTCATGGACACGTGGCGGGTGGTGCTGGCCGACCACCGCCTCCTCGCTCCGGCCTGGCCGTCGGAGTACGGCGGCGGTGGCCTCACCCCCCTCGAGCAGGTGATCCTGGCCGAGGAGTTCTTCGCCGCCGGCGTGCCCATGGGCGGCTTCAACGACGCCTTCTCGATCTCGATGGTCGGCAACACCATCCTCATGTGGGGCACCGACGAGCAGAAGAGCCACTTCCTGCCGCGCATCATCAGCGGGGAGGACGTGTGGTGCCAGGGGTACTCCGAGCCCAACGCCGGCTCCGATCTCGGGAACCTGGGTACCCGGGCCGAGCGTGACGGCGACGAGTGGGTGGTGAACGGCCAGAAGATCTGGACGTCGGCCGGTCACGTGGCCAACTGGATCTTCGTACTGGCCCGCACCGACGCCGACGTCGTGAAGCACAAGGGCATCAGCTTCCTCTTGGTGCCGATGGACCAGCCCGGCGTCGAGGTCCGCCCCATCGTGATGCTCACCGGTGAGCCCGAGTTCAACGAGGTGTTCCTCACCGACGCCCGCACCCCGGTCGAGAACGTGGTGGGGGAGGTCAACGGCGGTTGGGCGGTGGCCATGACCCTTCTCGGTTTCGAGCGGGGCGAGACAGCGGCGTCGTTCCCGATCATGTTCCGCAAGGAGGTCGACCGCCTGCTCGACCTGGCCCGCAGTCGCGGCCGCAACGACGACCCCGAGATCCGCCAGGGGTTGGCCTGGTGCTACAGCCAGGTCGAGATCATGCGCTATCTGGGCATGCGCACCGTCACCGCCTGGCTGGCGGGTGCGCACCCGGGGCCCGAGGCGTCGATGTTCAAGCTCTTCTGGAGCGAGTACCACCAGAAGGTCACCGAGCTGTCGGTGCAGATCCTCGGGGCCGAGGCCATGGTGCCCGACGGGCGCTGGCCGTCCAATGCCTTCTACTGCGACGACGTGGGCGCGCCGAACGACTCGGCGTCGTGGGTGGGAACGTTCTTGTTGGCCCGGGCCGGCACGATCTATGCCGGCACGTCGCAGGTGCAGCGCAACATCCTCGGTGAGCTGGTCCTCGGGCTGCCCAAGGAGCCGGCCGGTCCGAGGGTCACGTGGCGGGAGTTGCAGAAGCGATGAGGGCCAGAGCGGTCGGTTCGTCGCCGGTGTCCCCGGCCTGGGCGGCGCGAGCGGCTGTCGCGGTCGTCATCCGACCGTGGCTCTGGGGCACGGCCGTGCGCCAGGTCGGCCGTCTGGCCCCCACGGGTTGGTGGCGACGGTCGCCCCACCTGCCGCTTCCCGATCCGGGATACCTGCACTTTCGTCTGGTCACGGCCTACGGCGGAGACGGCCGTGAACCCACCGTCGCCGACCTCGTCACCTACCTGCACTGGTGCCGGGCCTGGCCCCGGGTGATCGGCGATTGAGCACATCCGGCTCGCGAACTGATGGCCGGTGACCACTAGAGTCAGCACCGGAGCAGGGCGCCCGCCCTCTCACACCCCAAGGGGAATCGTGGGTGAGCACGTCCTCGTCCTGAACGCCACGTACGAGCCGCTCAGCACCGTGGGCTGGCAGCGGGCGGTCGTCCTCGTACTCGACGGGGTGGCCGAGATCGTGGCCGCCGACGACGAGCGACGGGTGCGGTCGCCGAGCATCTCGCTGGCGCGGCCCCACGTGATCCGTCTTCTGTCCTACGTGCGGGTGCCGCGGGGCCGCATCGCCCCCGTCACCCGGCGAGGGGTGCTGACCCGGGACGGTCATCAGTGCGCCTACTGCCGAGGTCGCGCCGACAGCGTCGACCATGTCGTGCCGCGGTCGCGTCCGGGTGGTGTGCATTCGTGGTCGAACCTGGTGGCGGCGTGTCGGCCCTGCAACGGCCGCAAGGGCAACCGCACGCCCGACGAAGCGGGGATGCCGCTGCTCACCCGCCCATTCGAACCGCGTGGCGTGGGTGCGCTCGTGGTGCGGGCCGGCGCGTCACGGGCCGAGTGGACCCCCTGGTTGGTCTCGACCCGTTGACCTCGGGGTGGACGGTCCGTCGCCTCCACGGTCGTGTCGCGGAGCTCCATGGCCGTTCGGGGGAGGAGCCGGCCCGTCGGGAGGTCTGGGTGATGGCACCGTCGCGGCCGGCCGTGGTGCTCGGGTCGACACAGCCCGAGGCCGACGTCGACCCGGGCGCGGCCGCCCGGTTCGGGTTCGATGTGGCTCGGCGCCGCAGCGGGGGAGGGGCAGTGCTGGTGGATCCGGCGACGACGGTGTGGATCGACGCGATCGTGCCCCGGGACGACGAGCTCTGGGTGGACGACGTGGGCGTGGCGTTCGAGTGGTTCGGGCGGGTGTGGGCCGCAACGCTGGCCGACCTCGGGGTCGGTGCCGCCGCCATCGAGGTCCACACCGGTGCGCTGGTGCGAACGGCGCTGGGGCCGGTGGTGTGCTTCGCCGGCCTCGGACCGGGCGAGATCACCGTCGACGGGGCCAAGTCGGTCGGCATGTCGCAGCGCCGCACTCGCGGCGCGGCGCGTTTCCAGTCCTCGCTGCTCATGGGCTGGGACCCCGATCGCCACGCCGCGGTCCTCGCCCCGGGTCTGGCCCGGGTGGCGCCCGGAACCGATCCGAGCGACGCGCTCAGCGGTGTGTTCGTGCATCCGTTGGTGGGGGTCGCGGTGCCGACGGTCGTCGACGCGGTGCTGGCCCACCTGCCTGGCTGAGGCCGGCCTTCCGGCTTCTTGCGGTGGCTCAGGTGTCGGCCGGTCCGTCGGCACCGGCGTCGCGCAACGATTCCTTCCACGTCCGGAACCGGGTGTGCTCCACCCCGTCGGGACCGACCCCGCGACCGTTGCCCTCGGCGTCGAGGGCGAAGAACCACCGTTCCTCGAGGTCGGCGGCACGCACTGCGCAGTAGCGGGCGGGCTCGCCCGCGGCTCGCCCCGCCCGCCACAGCAGGTAGCCGTGGATAGCGCGGATGTAGCTGACCGGAGCGACGCCGATCCCGGCCCCGAGGTGCACGACGACGGCGGGCGCCTCGATCCAACGGGTGGCGGGGATCATCGACTCGCGCTGGGGGAGCGGGGGCAGGTCCACGGTGTGCACATCGTGGTCGATCGGCGGACGGTCCTCGGTGGGGATGGACATCGATTGCTCCTCCGGCGCGACGGCCGACGCGCCCGTGTCGGCACGTTCTGCGATCAGACCCGGTTGGCGAAGGCCTCGGCCCGGGCGGCTTCGCCGGCGACGAGCAGGATGTCGCCCTCCCCGATCTTGGTGTCGGGGGTGGCGTAGGTGAACACCCCGCCCGCCGGCTTGATGCACACGACGGTGACGCCGTAGCGGCTGCGGAACAGCACCTCGGTGAGCGACTTGTCGACCAGTTCGGCCGGGGCCGTGGTCTCGACGAGGGCGAACCCCTTGTCGAGCTCGAGGTAGTCGATCATGCGTCCGGTCACCAGGTGGGCGACGCGCTGGCCCATCTCCTTCTCGGGGGAGACCACGTGGTGGGCGCCGACCCGTTCGAGGATGCGGGCGTGGGACTCGGTGATGGCCTTGGCCCAGATGTTCGGGATCTCGAGGTCGGCCAGGGCGGCCACGGTCAGGACGCTGGCCTCGATGCCGGTGCCGATGCCGACGACGGCGCACGGGAACTCGGCGGCACCGATCTGGCGGAGCACGTCGAGGTCGGTGCAGTCGGCCTCGACCGTCTGGGTGAGCAGGGCGCTGTAGCGCTGGACGATCTGCGGGTCGGTGTCGACACCGAGGACCTCGTGGCCGAGGGCGACGAGGCTGGTGGCCAGCTCCGCGCCGAAACGTCCGAGGCCGATGACCAGCACCTGGTCGGTGGAGGCGAGGTCGGAGACACCGGCGCGGCGTCGACCCCACCGGCTGGGGATGCGCTCAGCCAATGATCGGCCTTTCGTGGGGGAAGCGGTAGCGGCGCCCATGCTCGCGCAGCACCAGGGCGGCGAACAGGGTGATGGGCCCGACCCGGCCGAGGAACATCAATGCCACCAGGATCATCTGGGCCGGTGCGCCGAGGTTCGGGGTGATGCCGGTGCTCAGCCCCACGGTGGAGAACGCCGACAGCGCCTCGAACAGCGCCGGACCGAGGTCGATGTCGGCGAGGAGCATGAGGCCCAACGTCGCCGTGATCACGGCGCCGACGGCCAGCAGCACCAGGGTGACGGCCTGTCGTTGGGCGGCGTTGGGGATCCGGCGTCCGAAGGCGTTGACGTCGGGTTCGCCGCGCACCTCGGACCAGATCACGAAGCCGAGGAGGGCGAACGTGGCCACCTTGATGCCACCGGCGGTGGAGGCCGAGCCACCACCGATGAGCATGAGCGCGTCGGTGACCAGCCAGGTGCCCTCGCTCATCTGGCCGTAGTCGAGGGTGTTGAACCCGGCGGTGCGGGGTTGGACGGATTGGAAGAAGCTCGCCAACAGCCGGTCCGGAGTGCTGAGCGGGCCGAGCGTGCCCGGGTTGTTCCATTCGCCTGCGGCGATGAGGATCGTACCGCCGACGAGGAGGACGATCGTGGTGCCGACGGTGAGCTTGGTGTGCAGTGACCAGCGCTTCGGGTTGAGCAGCGACTCGCGCAGCTCGATCCAGACCGGGAAGCCGATGCCGCCGGCGATGACGGCGAAGCCGATGGTGATGCAGACCCACCAGTCGGTGACGAAGTCCATGAGGTTGTTGCTGAACAGCGCGAAGCCGGCGTTGTTGAAGCTCGACACGGCGTGGAAGACGCCGAGGTAGGCGGCGCGTCCGAGGCTTACGTCGCCGTCGGTCCAGAACCGCCACGTGAGGGTCAACGCGGCGACGCTCTCGAAGAGGAGGCTGAAACTGGCGACACCGATGAGGACACGCCGGACCTCGCCGGAGTCCATGGTGCCGGTCTCGGCCTGGGCCATGAGGCGTTGGCGCAGCCCCAGGCGGCGCGACAGGGTGAGGGCCACGAGCGACGAGAGCGTCATGATCCCGAATCCGCCGACCTGGATGAGCACCATGATCGTGACCTGGCCGAAGGTGCTCCAGTGCGTCGCGGTGTCGACCACGGTCAGGCCCGTCACGCACACGGCGGACGTGGCGGTGAAGAGTGCCTCACCGGGGCTGGTGATCTCGCCGGATGCCGTCGCGATCGGCAGCATGAGCAGCACGGTCCCGACCACGATGGCCGCGGCGAACGCCAGCACCACCACGCGGGCGGGTGACAGCGCTTTGCTGGTCAGTGACACCGGAACGTTGTAGCCGTCATTTGGGGCCCAGGGCGGTCTTTCGGTCGCTTTGGGCTACGGGAGGACGAATGCGGAGTCGGCCAAGGGGGCACCGGGTTCGATCAGTTCGGGGTAGCGCAGGCCGGGCAGGAGGGCGACTTCGAAGATCTCCTGGACCAACCCTTCGAAGGTGAGATGGCCGACCGACTCGCCGGTCTCGGTGTCCACCACCCAGACCCCGCACTTGAGTTCCTCGGTGCGGTCGCGGGTGAGGGGGAGGCCGTCGAACACGTGCTCGCGCACCTTCGAGAGCCCGATGAGGGCGTACTGGCCGGCGAAGGTGAGGCCACGGGCGAACCCGGGCACCTCGGCCACCCGCTCCACCCGACCAGTGTCGAGGTCGACGACGCCGAGTGCCCCGAGGCCGGATTCGAGCACCCAGAGTCGACCGTTGTGCCAGCGGGGGGAGTGGGGCATCGACAGCCCGGCGGTCACGACGGCGTCGTTGGTGATGTCGATGATGGCCCCACCGTCGGCCTTGTGCTCGCGCCAGCCGTTCGGTTCGTCGCTGATGCCGAGCACGGTGACGTAGCGGGGTCTGCCGTCGACCACGGCCAGTCCGTTGAGGTGGCAACGGTCCTCGGCAGCCAGTGCGGTGATGAACGGCGGTCGCCACCGGGGCACGAAGGAGTGCTCGTCGTCGAGAGTGGCCAGGCACGAGAACCGGGTGTTGACCAGCCACAGGCCGTCGTCGGCCCAGGCCAGGTCGTGGACCCGGATGTCGCCGGTGGAATGGCGGCGGCGGGTCACGAAGCACCCGTCGTGGAGATCGGGCGGATCGAGTCGGGCGGTGAGGGCGGGCTGGTTCTGGAACACCACGATCTCGGCGCGGGTGCCGATGGCCAGGCGGCGCCCGTCGTAGGCGACGCCCATCGGCGTGGCCAACGAACGGAAGTGGGAGTTGAGACCGTCGGCCGTGGGGCGCACCATGATCAGCCGCCCCGCTTGGTAAGTCGTGATCACGAGGGTGGCCCCGAGCGTGTTGAGCAGGGCGCGGAACGACGCGGTGTGCTGCGACCCGAAGAGCTGCTCCGTGCTCAGGCCCTCGGCCTCGGCCTCGGTCTCGGCCTCGGGTGACCGGGCGTCCGGGATCGCCGTCGTCGCGGCCGGGGTGGGCGACGCTGGCCGTCGGGGCCGGTTGGCCGAGGGCTCGGCGCGGACGGGCGCGACGCGGGGCGGAGCAGCGAAGGCCTGGCGGGCGCGTTCGGCGGTGGGGGCGATGAACTCGAGCTGCGGTTCGAGCTCCTCGGCGTTGCGCCGCCACTTGTCGGGGTGGGGCGAGTCGAGGGTGTGCCGCGAGTCGGGCAGCGGTTCGGCCAGATCGTCGTCCCAGCCGAGGCCGAGGAAGCCGCAGAGCCGGGTGATCTCCTCGAGCGGCTCGGCGACCAGACGGTCATACGACGCCAGGCACCAGCGGGAGGGGTCGACGGCTTCGAGATCGTCGAGCAGGGCGTCGACGGTGCTGGCCCATTGCCGAGCCACGACCTCCCCGAGTGGTCGGTCCTTGAGGTCGGGCCACCCGGGGGTGAGCAGATACGACCAAGGCGATCCGCTCCATCCGGGGAGATCGGGGTAGGTGACGAACCGACCGGAACGCCAGCCGTCGAGCATGCTGCTGATCGTCTCCCGGGGGTCGCGGTAGAGGTACACGAAGGTGGCGTCGGGGAAGGCCTCGGCGAGGAACGGAACCCGCAGGGCGTTCTTGGGGGTCTTCTCGAGAAAGCGAACGGACCCGCCGACCGGAGGTTTGTCGTCACGGTCATGAAGCCGCCTGACGAACTTCTCTTTCAGGAAGGCGCTCACCCCGTCGGTGGCGTCGGTGGCGGCGAGGGCGTTCGATGCCCACTCGTGGGCGGCGGGGGTGAGCGAGGGGATGCTCTCGATCAGTTGGTGGCTCTCACCGCCGATGGTGAACAGATCCGGCGCCCGGGCCAGGGTCTCGAACAGCAGACTGGAACCCGATCGGGGCGGGCAGACGATGAAGATCGGGTCGGCGATCCGTGGCGGTCCGGCCAGGGCCACCGAGGGGTCACGCCGCGAGGGAGAGGCCGATGGGCGCGCAGGTGAGGATGGCGGCGCCATCGGCGATGGTTCCGGATCGTTCCGGGGCGAGGGCTGGCCCTCGGGCGCCGTGTCGGGGATGGCCACGAGGAGCACCAACTGGAGAAGCGCCCGTCGCAGCTCGATCGTGTTGGGCAGCTGCACGCCGTCGAGGTCGTTCTTCACCCGGGTGATGGCCTCGTCGAGCCGGGCCCGTCGCGCCTGCCAGCCGGCCGGGGACGGCCCGAAGCGGGCCTCGAGATCGCGCCAGTCGCGTCGGAACAGGGTGAGGATGGCTTCGGCCCGGTCGGCGCCGCCGGGGTCTTTCGTCCGGGCCTGGGCGACCAGCATGGTGATGGTGGCGTCCACCTCGGCTGCGGGCATGACGGTGGGCCAGTTCCAGGTCTCCCAGGGGATCGGGGGGTCGGAACGCTCGTCGAACTCGATTCCCGTCGGTTCCCGGTCGGGTTGGTCGATCATGTCCCAGAGGGTGCTGCCACCGACCGTGTCGATGACCAGGTGGATGCGCGGCGACGACGCCGGGTTGTCGACGCGATGGCGGCGCCACGTGTCGAAGACCCACACCTCGCCGGCCGGCATGTGGACGGACTCGTCACCCACGTCGAAGGCGACGTCCGGGGTGGTGCGCACCGGGACGTGCACGCGCAGGTGGTTCCACCAGTAGTAGTTGGTGTCGACGTGACTTTCGAGCTCGGTCTCGGTGCCGATGCGCATGAGGCGGGTCCGGCCGATGGTCGAGCCGAGGGCAGCCAGGATCTGTCGGGTGTAGGGCAGGTCGGTCAGGTACCGGGTGGGCGCCATGACCCCATGGGTGGAGTCGTTCATCGGGTCGCCACCCACGGCGACGAGGGGCAGGGCCGTGTTGCCGGTCGCGCCCTCGGGGTGGTCGCGCCACGACTGTTCAGGAATGGTGTCGATCTCGGCGGCGAGCCGCTCGGCGTCGACCCGCAGCGGCAGCCGGACGAAGTTGTGGTGCAGTTGCAGAACGGGCTCCTGAGCCTGGACGGGCGCAACCGAGGGTGGCGGCGGCGGACGGAACGGGACATATGGTAGGCGGACCCCCGACCCCGTCGGGTGCCTCGCCGACGGATGGGGAGTGGGTGGCCTTGGCCGCCTGACACGAGGCGTGAGCGGGTGACCGGAAATCCTGGCGTCCGAGGTCCCAGGGCGTCAGCTTGTCTCAGTTCGTGTTTTTCCGAAGGTGTTCAGCACCTCGCAACGACAGAGAGATTCGTGATGGCATCGGCCCCCGAAACGGCAACACCGAAGCAGGCACCGGAAATCGGGAGCAGCGGCGCTCTGCCGCTCGCCGGTCGCGCAAGTTCGCCGTGGTGGGCTCGGGCGTGGTGCTGGTCAGCGGTGTCGCCGGTCCGCTGGCCCTGTCGTCTTCGCCGGCGTCGGCGGCGACGTTCGAGCTGACCACGACGGTCGATACCGGGCCGGGGTCGTTGAGCCAGGCGATCACCGACGCCAACGCCGCCGCTGGTCCCGACACGATCACGTTCGCCCCGAGCGTCACCGGTTCGATCACGCTGACTTCGGACCTGCCTTACGTGACGGGTGCGTTGGCGATCCAGGGGCCGGGGGCCGACGTGCTGAGCGTCGACGGCGATGGCCAGCGAATCCCGAAGTTCACCGGCAGTATCACGTCGGGTACGAAATCGGTTTCGGGCCTCACGCTCACCGGTGGTTCCACCACCGGGAACGGTGGGGCGATCGCCTTGTACAGCGGCGGTTCGGACCTCGAGGTGAGCGCTGCGGTCATCACGGGCAACACCGCCGGTGGCGACGGGGGTGGTGTTTTCCTCACTGCCCTCAAGGGTGGTTCGGGCTCGCTCACCATCACCAACAGCACGATCACCGGGAGCACGACAGAAGGCGGCGGCACCGGCGCCATGGCGTCCCCCGCCGCGTCGGCCAAGGCCGACAAGCCCAACAAGGCCGAGAAGCTGGCCAAGGGCAATCGGGTGGCGGCGGCGGGGCCGGGTCAGCTCGAGGTGGTGGGCACGATCATCGCC
>JBDNHK010000128.1:0-31859 GCA_041688815.1 Acidimicrobiales bacterium
CGACGATCCATCATCTCGGGTATCGGGCAGTCCGCCATCGGCCGCCGTCTCAACCGGACCGGGCTCGACCTCACGGTCGAGGCGTCCCTGCGAGCAGTCGAGGATGCCGGGCTCACCCTCGCCGACATCGACGGCATCGCCACCTACCCCGGTGGTGGCTCGGCCGGTGGTGGCGCCTTCGCCGGACCCGGCACCCCTGACGTGCAAGACGCCCTTCGGCTCGAGGTGAACTGGCACACGGGGGGTATCGAGGGCCCGGCGCAGCTCGCCGCCGTGGTGAACGCGGTCATGGCCGTGGGGGCGGGTCTCGCCAACCACGTGCTCGTGTACCGCACCGTCACCGAGGCCACGGCCCAGGGGTCGGGGGGCCGCCAGGGCATCGGCGCCGGCGGCGGGGGCATCGGTGGCTCGATGCAGTGGACCATCCCCTTCCGGGCCTACTCGGCGGCCAACTGGCTGGCCATGAACGCACAACGCCACTTCCACGAGTACGGCACCACCCGGGAGCAGCTCGGGATGATCGCGGTCAACGCCCGCCGCAATGCCGGGCTCAACCCGCTGGCGATCTACCGCGACCCGATGACCCTCGACGACTACCTGGCGGCGCGGATGATCACCACGCCGTTCGGGCTCTTCGACTGCGACGTGCCGGTCGACGGCTCCACGGCCCTCATCGTGTCGCGCTCCGAGCACGGTGCCAACGTCGATCACCCCGTGGCGCGGGTCGAGGCCATGGGCACGGCCCTGCGGGGTCGTCCGTCGTGGGACCAGTACGACGACCTCACCACGATGGCTGCCCGCGACGCCGGCGCCCACCTCTGGACCCGCACCGACCTCACGCCGGTCGACGTCGATCTCGTCGAGCTCTACGACGGGTTCAGCTTCCTGGCCATGGTCTGGCTCGAGGCGCTCGGCTTCTGCGGCAAGGGCGAGGCCGGGCCCTTCGTCGAAGGGGGCACGCGTATCGCCCTCGAGGGCGAGCTCCCGCTCAACACCCACGGGGGCCAGCTCTCGGCCGGACGCCTGCACGGCTTCGGCTTCATCCACGAGGCCTGCCTGCAACTGCGGGGCGAGGCGGGCGAACGGCAGGTGGCCAAGGCCGAGGTCGCCGCGGTCGGCAACGGCGGCGGTCCCATCGCCGGTGCTCTGCTGCTCAGCCGCGACGGTTGAGGTCGAGGTGAGCCCGACCCCGGACCCGATCGGTGACGAGGTCGCCGTCTGGGTCGAGTCGCACTGGTCGCCGGACCTGACGCTGCGCGAGTGGTGGCAGGCGTTGGCCGACGCCGGACTGGCCCTGCCCACCTGGCCAACCGGTCTGGGTGGCCGGGACATGACGCCGGGGGCGGCGCGCCGGGTGGGGCGCATCCTCGCCGATGCCGGCGTCGTCGGCGCCCCGAGCGGTGTCGGCCAGACGATGGGCGGCCCCACCGTCCTCGCTCACGGGACCGACGAGCAGCGGGCTGCGCTCGTACCTGCGCTGGCCAACGGCACCGAGTCGTGGTGCCAGCTCTTCTCCGAGCCGGCCGCCGGGTCCGACCTCGCCGGGCTGCGAACGTCGGCGGTTCGTGACGGCGACGAGTGGATCGTCAACGGTCAGAAGGTCTGGAACTCGGGTGCTCACCTCTCCGAGCGGGGCCTCTTGCTGGCCCGCACCGATCCTGATGTCCCGAAGCACGAGGGCATGAGCTTCTTCGTGATCGACATGCTCCAGCCGGGGATCGAGGTGCGACCCCTGCGGCAGATGAACGGTGGAGCCGAATTCTGCGAGGTGTTCATGACCGAGGCCCGGGTGCGGGCCGACCGCATGATCGGAGCCCCCGGAGCGGGCTGGCAGGTGGCCCGGACGACCCTTGCGTTCGAACGGGAGGCCGTCTCGGCGGGCGGGGCCCGATCGGCCGGCGCGTTCCCGGGTTCGATCGCCGGTCAGCTCGACCGGACGGTCGGCGAGATCCGGGCCCCGTCGGCCTTGTCGTCCCCGCGCGAGGTCAATGGGTTCGTGGTCGACAACCGGGCCCTGCGGAAGCTGGTCCACGCCCGGGGTGTCGCCGCCGATCCGATCGTCCGTCAGGGCCTCGCCCGGTTCAAGTCGATGACCGAGGTCAACCGGTTCAACGGGTCACGGGCGCGGGCGTCGGCCTCGCGAGCCGGGCGCCCGGGACCCGAGGCCTCGGTGGGCAAGCTGGCGATGTCGAACATCGCCCGTACGTCGCGCGACCTGGCGTTCTCGTTCATGGGGGCCGAGGGCATGCTCGCCGGCGACGATGCTCCAGGCGGCGGTGCCTACCACGAGGTGGCGCTCGGGAGCTTCGGAGCCAGCCTGGGCGGTGGCACCGACGAGATCCAGCGCAATGTGATGGGGGAGCGGACCCTCGGCCTGCCCCGTGAACCCCAGGCCGACGAGGGGATCGCCTTCCGCGACATCCCCTCGCGGATCGACCAGGGTGAAGGGACGAGGCGAACCGATGGCTGAGCGCGAGCGGCGGAGCGTGCGGCTGACCGAGGACGAGGCCTGGGCCTTCGTGGCCGACGCCCACACCGGCATCCTCACCACCCTTCGCCGTGACGGCTCCCCGGTCGCCCTGCCGGTCTGGTTCGCCGTCGTGGACCGGCGGATCTACGTGTCGACCCGCGGCAAGAAGCTGCTCCGGATCCGCCACGACTCCAGGTGTTCGTTCCTGGTGGAGTCAGGTGAGCGATGGGCGGAGCTGAAGGCCGTGCACGTCGGCTGTGATGGTCGGGTACTCGAAGAGATCGACCACGCGCTGTCCGGTCGGATCGGCGACGAGCTGACTCGCAAGTACGCCGCTTTCCGCACGGCGACGAGCGCCATGCCCGACGCCACCCGCGAGGCCTACGCCCCGGCGTCCGGCGCCGTCGTGGAACTCACCCCTCACGATCGACTGCTCACCTGGGACAACGCCCGCCTGGGGATCGACTGACGCCGATCGTCGAGCCCCTCGCTCAGATCGACCGGTCGGTGCCTTCCCAGTAAGGGGCGCGCAGGACCCGCTTCTGGACCTTGCCGCTCGGGAGGCGCGGGAGGTCGGGTACGAAGTCGATGCGCCGGGGGAGCTTGAACCGCGCCAGTTGCTTCGCGCAGTGCTCGAGCAGGGCCGCGACGGTGGCGGCGTCGCCGGGGACACCCGGGGCCAACTCGATGATGGCCACGACCTGTTCGCCCCATTCGTCGTCGGGGGCGCCGATCACGGCGACGTCGGCCACCAGCTCGCTCTCGAGCAGGGCGCTCTCGATCTCGGCCGGGTAGATGTTGATCCCTCCCGAGATGATCATGTCGACGGCCCGGTCGCGCAGGAACAGGAACCCGTCCTCGTCGAGGTGGCCGATGTCGCCCAGCGTGACCCAGCTCCCCCGCCGCATGCCCCGGGTCTTCTCGGGATCCTTGAAGTACTCGACCGACGGAGCGTTGGCGTTCTCCACGTAGATGGTCCCGGGCTCGCCGGGGCGGCATTCCTGCCCGTCGTCGCCCACGATGTGCAGGGTGATCCCGTGGATGGCCCGACCGACGGTGCCCGGTCGCTCGAGCCACCGTCGCGGCGTGGCGATGGTGGCCACCGATTCGGTACCTCCGTAGGTCTCGTAGACCACCGGGCCGAGCCACTGCATGAGCTTCGTCTTCACCGGCATCGGGCACGGGGCCCCGGTGTGCATGACGCTGACCAGGCTGCTCAGGTCGTACTTCTCGCGGACGGGGGCAGGCAGGGCCAGGAGCCGGTGGAACATCGTGGGCACCATCTGCGTGCTGGTCACCCGGTGTCGCTCGATCATGGCCAGACAGGCCTCGGGCTCCCAGCGGTCCATCAGAACGATGGTGTTGCCGGCGTGGAGGGCGGCCACCGCCGACGCGGAGGGGCCGGCGTGGTAGAGCGGACCGCACACCAGGTGCACGCCCCGACCGGTGGGCATCCCGAAGCCCTGGCAGTACACGGCTGCTGCGGATCCGTACACGGTGTTGGGGTCGGCTTCGGGCAGGGGGCGGCGCACGCCTTTGGGCCGCCCCGTGGTGCCTGATGTGTACATCATCGTGGTTCCGGCGCCGAGGCCCGGCGGGAGCGGTGGGGCGGCGTGGCCGAGGTCGAGGAGGTCGCCGAGAGGCCGGAAGCCGTCGGCGTGGGGATCGGCGAAACAGGCTCGGGGGTCGATGAGTGACGTCGCGACTGCGGCGCGGCTCAGGGGGGCCAGGTCGGCGTCGGTCACCAGCGCTCGGGCGTCGCAGTCGCCGAGGACGTAGGTCACCTCGGCCTCGGCCAAGTGGGTGTTCACCGGCACGAGGTAGAGGCCCGCCTCCATGGCCGCGAGGTGGGCGGCGAAGAACGTCGATCGATTGGGGAGGAGCGCGGCGAGGCCGTCGCCTCGGCGTAGGCCCAGAGCCCACAAGCCCCGGGCCATGGCCCGACCCACTCCCCGCAGCTCGGCGTACGAGATGGTCGTGTCGCCCGGCCCGACGACCGCAGCCCGCGTCGGTGCCTCGTCGGCGACGGCCCAGAACCCGAAGGTGGCTGTGCCAGTGCCCGTCGCGGTCACCGGTGGTCTCCGAGAAGCCGGATCACATCACCCGTCGTCCGGCGTCGGGGCCCGATGGCGCCTCGCCGAGGCCGCGCACGATGTTCTCCTGGGCGAACGAGGCGACCAGTTCACCCTGCTCGGTGAAGACGTGGGCGCGTCCATAGGTTCGCCCACCGCCGGCGTAGGGGCTCTCGAGGGCCATGAGCAGCCATTGGCTGGCGTCGAAGGGCTGGTGGAAGGTGAGGGCCTCGGAGATCACTCCGGTGGAGATGGAGCGGTGGGCCTGCTCCTGTCCGACCCCGGAATGGGGGCGCAGGGCGGTGGCGATGAGGTAGCCGTCGGTGGCCCACGAGAGCACGGCCTGGCTGCTGGTGAGGTCGAGAGGGTCACCGGGCAGGCGCGTCCAGAGGAACAGCTCGGCCGGACCGGTGGGCGCGTCGGCCCTGATCAGATCGACGTCCTCGACGATCCGGACATCGGATCCGGGGTAGACGAGGTAACCGGGAGCCGGAGTGCAGGCCTCGGGCCCCGGTACGTCGGGGGCCGGTGGGGAATGGGTGATGAGGTCGGGTTCGGCCACGTCGAGCAGGGCGATGGCCTTGACGCACATGCGGTCGCCCTGATGGACGGTGACCGACTGGCTCCCGAAGACCCGACCGACGTGGATCGCCTCGACCTTGATCTCGAGGGGAGCCTTGAAGCTGGCGGCGCGGGCGAACACGGCCTGGAGCGACTTCACCCGTTTGCCCGGTGTACTCGTTGTTGCGGCAACGATCATCTGCGCGAGCATCTGCCCACCGAAGACGACGTCACGGACTTCACCGTCCCCCTCGTGCGGAGCCGTGTAGCTGCCGTCGCCCCGATCGACGAGGGACAGCAGGTGGAGGTCGGCGCGATCCGGCGTGATCATCGGGCGCTCGCTTCTTCTCGGCGGGTTCGACAGCAAGAGGATACTCAATTGCTTCTGGCTCTCGCCGGGGCCGTCGCCGGTCGCCGAGAGGAGGGGGTGGGAACACGAGGAACTCGAAACGCGAGCATCTGACGCGCAGGTCATTTATGGTCACGCCCACATAGGGGAACCCAGGGGGTACGAGGTCATGCGCACCAGCACGCGTTCACTGTTCGCACTCGTGGCGGTGGCGTTCGTCGCCGCCGCGTGCAGCAACCCCGATTCGGGTACGGGTCAGTCCGCGACCAGCGCCAGCCCGCCGGACATGACTGTCCGTCTCGTCGACTACCCGCTCTTCCCCACCCCGGTGGTCGAGCCCGATCAGGTGACGCTCGATCGGATCGCCAACGACTACGCCGACACCCTGAGCGGAGCGGACCCGGAGATGGAACGGTTCCTGTTCGGCGAGGTGCCGGTGCGGGTCTTCGACGACCTCTTCTCGGGTCGGAGTGAGATCTCCGGGCCGACGGCGCGCTGGCTCCTGCACGTGTCGGGCTACTTCGGTGGCCGCTGGCTGCGAGGCGAGATCGCCGCCGCCCAACCCGACGCTCCGCTCGTGGGCTTCTCCAGGGCGCCCACCATCGAGGGCTTCGCGACCACCATGGCCCGGGCGCAACAGGGGGTCGACGCGGCCGGGGCCGACGATCTCGCCGCGGTGACCTTCGCCCGATCGAGCCTGCTCGACGGGCCGCCCAGCGAACCCGGGGGTGCGCCGGTGCCGGGGCTGACCGACTCCTTCGGGTACAACGCGGGCTACAACCTCGAGATCCTGGCGTCGCCACCGGCGGGGCTGCAGGCATCGGCGCGCTACGACGTGCGGTGTGCCGGGCTGTTGCGTTGTGAGTACGCGTCTCCGCGGCTTCCCGCCGTCGGTGAACTCGAGGTCGTCGCCGATGCGCTCAACGGCGGCGATGCCGGGTACGGCGACCTGGTGGCACTGCTCCAACCGATCCAGGACGCCGCCATTCCCCGTGGCCGTTCGGTGTGGAGTTCGGGGTTGTCGGTGCAGGGATTCCCCCAACGTTCCTACGACCAGTTGCTCGAGGTGAGTTCCTCGTTCCTCGAGACGGTGCAGTCCACCGCGCTCACCATGGCTCGCGCCGACGCCACCGGTGACGTCGACGCGGCCCGCACCGGGGCGCAGGCGGTGGCGGCGATGATCGTCTGGCTCGATGCCTACCGGGCCGGGTTGCTCGACGGCGAGGGGGCCATCGAGCTACCCCGCTTCGCCGTGTGACCCCTTCGCACTGGTGAAGCGGGCGCTCCGTTTCGTCCCGGTTGGCTCGACAGCAAGAGGGTTCTGAGTTGTTCTCGACGCACGCCGGCGTTTGGCGACCCGTTGTCGACCGACGGAGCGGGACGGGAAGAGACCCGAGAACGAAATCGCGAGCATCTGACACGCACGTCATCTAGGGTGACGCCCACATAGAGGAACCCAGGGGGGATCTGATCATGCGCATGAGGACTCGTTTGTTGTTCGCACTGTTGGCGGTGGCGTTCGTCGCCGCGGCGTGCAGCAACTCCGGCTCGAGCACGTCCACGCCTTCGAGCAACGCCAACCCCGGCACCACGGCCGTCGCTGGCGATCGCAACGAGAAGGTTTCGATCTCCGGAGTCCCGGGGGTCACCGACAGCGCGATCAACTACGCCGTCGTCGGCACCAAGACGAACAACCCACTCGGTACGTGCATCCTCGACTGTTATGCGGATGGCGTGAAGGCCTACTTCGACTATCAGAACTCGGAGTTCAACGGCATCTACGGGCGCCAGCTCGAGGTCAATCAGGTCCTCGACGACGAGCTGGGCCAGAACCAGGCCCGGTCCATCGAGGTGATCTCCGGTGGAAAGGACTTCGGCGTGTTCGTGGCCACCCTGGTCGCCGCCGGGTTCGTCGACCTCAACGACGCCGGCGTACCCACCTACAACTGGGGCATCCACGCCACCGAGGTCGCCGGCCGACTGAACATCTTCCCCAGCACGCCCGCTCCCTGCGCGAACTGCACCACCCGCACCGGGTCGTACCTGCTGAAGCAGACGGGTCTCAAGAAGGTGGCCTCACTCGGCTATGGGGTGAGCGAGAACTCCAAGGTGTGTGCCGCCGGCCGGCGGGACTCGTTCGAGAAGTACGCCGGCGTCACCGGGGCCGAGGTCGCCTACTTCAACGACGACCTGGCTTTCGGTCTGCCCAACGGCATCGGGCCGGAGGTCACGGCCATGAAGAACGCCGGTGTGCAGTTCATCTCCACGTGCATGGACCTCAACGGCATGAAGACCCTGGCCCAGGAACTGCAGCGGCAGGGGATGACCGACGTGGTGCTCGACCATCCCAACACCTACAACCAGGCGTTCGTGGCCGAGGCCGGTGGCATCTTCGACGGTGACTTCGTGACCCCCGGGTTCCGGCCCTTCGAGGCCACGCCCAACGAGTCGCAGGCCAAGTTCGTGGAGTACATGAAGAAGGGTGGCAACGAGGTCTCCGAGCTGGCCATGACCGGGTGGATCAACGCCACGGTCGCCGTCAACGGGCTGCTGCTGGCCGGTCCGAGTTTCACCCGCCAGAGCGTGATCGACGCCACCAACTCCCAGGTCGAGGACACGGTTGGGGGGCTCCTTCCGCCCATCGACTGGACCCGTCAGCACACCCCACCGACGCAGGACAACCCCGCCGGCGGGGGCAAGTTCGACTGCTTCGCCCCGGTCAAGGTCGAGAATGGCAAGTTCGCCACGGTCGCCCCGGCCGACAAGCCCTTCATCTGCTGGCCGAACACGACGCGCGACTGGTCAGAACCCCAGCCGATGTCCTTCGACGCCAACTGACCCGCTGACGACGACCGTCACGTGATCCTCTCCAGCGGGGTCCCCCAGGACATCTTCCGGGCCATCCTCCAAGGCACGCCGCCGGGCGCGGTCTACGCCCTCATCGCGCTCGGGTTCGTCCTCACCTACAAGACGTCCGGGGTCTTCAACCTGGCCTTCGGAGCCCAGGCCTACGTGTCGGCGGCCATGTTCTTCAAGGCCCGCACCGAGTGGGACTGGCCGATCGTCCCCGCGCTCATCCTGTCGGTGTTCATCCTGGCGCCGCTGGTGGGTCTGATCCTCGAACGGTTCATCTTTCGGCACCTGCGCACGGCGTCGTCGGTGTCGAAGTTGGTGGTGTCGATCGGCCTCACCGTGGCCATGCCGGCCCTCTTCGACCTGATCGCCAGCTTCACCGCCGTTGCCGGGCGGACCCCCTCGGGCATCATCTCGGGGGGCAACTCCGTCTTCTACGACCCGTTCGGGGTCTATCCCTTCAGCCGCGACGAGCTGGCCCAGCTCGTCGTCGCCGTCGTCGCCATGCTCGGTTTGGGCGCCTTGTTCCGGTTCACCGCGATGGGCCTCAAGGTGCGGGCCGTCGTCGAGAGCCCCCGCATGGCCGAGCTGAACCGCATCGACGCCAATCGGGTCTCGGCCTTCTCGTGGGCCCTGTCGAGCTTCTTCGCCGGCATGGCCGGGGTGCTCATCGCCCCCAGGTTCAACACCCTCGTCGCCCCCGACTTCTTCGGTCTGGTCGTGGTCGCGGTTGCGGCCGCGGCGGTGGGGAAGCTCATCAGCCTGCCCCGAGCGCTGATCGGCGGTCTCGGGCTCGGCATCTTCATCGCCCTGTTCAACACATTCCTCCCGACCTGGTCCAAGACCCTCACGTGGCTGGCACCCATCCAGGACAACATCACCCCGGCCGTGCCGTTCCTGTTGCTGTTCGGGATCTTCGTGTTCTGGCCCGCCATCCGGAAGGCTCCGACGGCATCAGACCCGATGGCCGGGGTCGACCCACCCCCACCGGCCGATCTGGCCTTCGCCCGCAGCCGGTTCCTCGCCATCGGCACCTGGGTGTTCGGCGTGGTGTTCCTCACCACGTGCTTCGCCGTCGTGTTCCTGCGCGGTGATCAGTTCTGGGTGTTCGTCGTCACCCAGGCCGTGGTCATGTCGATGATCTTCCTGTCGGTGACCGTCATCACCGGTTTCGCCGGACAGATCTCGCTGTGCCAGGGAGCCTTCGCCGCCATAGGGGGTTTCACCGTCTTCCAGTTGGCCTCCCGTTACGGGTTCTCGGTCCTGGGCGCGGCGTTCATCGGCGCGGCCCTAGCCGCAGTCGTGGGCGCGATCCTGGCTCTGCCGGTACGACGCCTCGGGGGGGTGTGGCTGGCCATCGCCACCCTCGCCTTCGCCTTCTTCTTCGACGCCGTGGTGGTGAAGTTCTCGTGGGTGGGCGGTGGCTCGCTGCTGCAGGGCACCCGCGTGCCCCGCCCGTCTCTCGGCCCCTTCGACTTCGCCAACGACAAGACGTTTCTCGCCCTGTCGTTGGTGATGTTCATCATCGTCGCCGTCATCGTGATCCAGCTCCGACAAGGCACGTTCGGCCGCACCCTGCGGGCCATCCAGGGCAGCGAGGTGGCGGCGCAGTCCATCGGCATCGCCCCCGCCCGGGTTCGGGTCGTCGCCTTTGCCGTGTCGGCCTTCATCGCCGGGCTCGGTGGAGCGATGTTGTCGATCTCGCAGAAGAACGTGAACTACGCCAACAACTTCTCGCCCACTGCGGCGTTGTTCTGGCTGGTCCTCGTCGTCAGCCTCAGCGCCCGCACCGTCGGTGGGGCCGCCCAGGCCGGTGGCGCCTTCGCCCTGTTCGACGCCATCATCCTCAGGGGCGCTTTCCTCGGTTGGATCCTCGGTGGGGCCGACCGCATCCCGGGCCTCTTCCCGATCTCGCCGAAGTGGCGCTTCGTGCTGTTCGGTCTCACCGCCGTCCAGTACGCCAAGCACCCCGAGGGCATGCTCGAGTACGGGACTCGCAAGTCCAACGCCAAGGTCGACGCCTGGCTGGTGCGCCGAGGCTGGGCCACGCCGCGCAGTGGTGGACCGGTGCCTCCGGATGCCACCGCCAGCATCGATGACCCCGATCCGCCCATCGGACTCGACCCGTCCGCCCGGGCCGACGCACCCATCGAGGCGCAACGATGAGCGCCCTGCTGGAGGCCACCCAGATCACCAAGTCGTTCTCGGGCATCCGGGCGCTCGACGGGGTCGACCTCGAGGTCGCCGAGGGCGAACGCGTCGGGTTGATCGGTCCCAATGGCGCCGGCAAGACCACCTTCTTCAACTGCCTGCTCGGCATCAGCCCCCAGACCACCGGCTCGATCGCGTTCGATGGGCAGGACCTCGGGGGGATGAGCGTCCACCGTCGGGCCCGGGCCGGCATCGGCCGTACGTTCCAGCGCATCGAGCTGTTCTCCGACACCACCGTGCGCGAACACCTCCTCATCGCCGAACGGATCCGCAACGGGCGCGGATCGTTCTTCAAGGACCTGATCGGTCTCGGTAGACCCAAGCCCGACGAGATCGCCGCCGCCGATGCCGTGCTCGAGTTGCTCGGCCTCGAGGCCCTGGCCGACGCCCCCATCGAGATGCTCAGCCTGGGCAAGGGCCGCCTGGTCGAGGTCGGTCGGGCACTGATGACCGAGCCCAAGCTGTTGTTGCTCGACGAGCCGTCGTCGGGCCTCGACCGCTCCGAGACCGAGGCGTTGGCGCAGACGCTGCGAGAGGTACAGGCCCATCAGGGATTCGCCATCCTGCTGGTGGAGCACGACGTGGAACTGGTGTCCAGCTTCACCGAGCGCACCTACGTCCTCGACTTCGGGCGCACCATCGCCTTCGGGCCCACTGCGGAGGTGATGGCCGACTCACGGGTTCGCCACGCCTACCTCGGGGACGTGGAGGTGGAGTCATGACCGACGCGGTGGCCCCGATGCTCGAGCTGCGCAACGTAGAGGCCGCGTACGGGCCGTTCCGGGCCTTGTTCGGGGTGTCGCTCACCGTCGGCCGGGGGGAGGCCGTCGCCCTGCTCGGCGCCAACGGCGTGGGCAAGACCACGGTGGCCAGGGTGGCCAGCGGGCTCATCGCACCATCCGAGGGCCAGGTCCTCGTCGAGGGGATCGACATGAGCGGCCGACCCACCCGCGACTATGCCCGCATGGGTGTGGCCCACGCCCCCGAGGGCCGGTCAATCTTCGGTACGTTCACCGTCGAGGAGAATCTCACCCTCTCGTTCCGCCAGTCGCTGGGCAAGGGTGGGGTCGTCGGAGGCCTCGAGCGCGCCTTCGAGCTATTCCCCCGGCTCGGCGAGCGGCGCGCCCAGATCGCCGGCACCTTGTCCGGTGGCGAGCAACGCATGCTCTCGCTGGCTCGGGTCCTGGTCGAATCACCACCGCTGCTCATCGCCGACGAGCTGTCGCTGGGGCTCGCTCCGGTGATCATCAACGAGGTCTACGAGACCCTCGCCACCATTCGCGACGCCGGGACCTCGCTGCTCATCGTCGAGCAGCACATCGGCCCGGCGCTGCGCCTCTGCGAGCGGGCGGTGTTGCTCGACCGGGGCACCGTCACCTGGGAAGGAAACGCCGAGGAGGCCGCCGAGGTGGTGGCCAGCAGCTTGTTCGAAGGAGCGTGACATGGAGTTCGACCCGTTCAGCCAGGAGTTCTTCGAGGACCCCTACGAGGTGTACCGGTGGCTGCGTGAAGAAGCGCCGGTGTACCACAACGAGAAGATCGGTTTCTGGGCCGTCTCGCGCTATCACGACTGTGTCGACGTGCACCGAGACGTCGCTGCGTTCACGTCGACGCACGGGCTCACCATCGACCAGCTCACGAGCGACGACTTCCGCACGATGAGCCAGTCCATCGAGTCGATGATCATGATGGATCCGCCGATGCACGACCGGATGCGCAAGCTCGTGAGTCGGGCTTTCACCCCTCGGCGTATCGCCGACTGGGAGCCGGTGGTCGACGAGGCGATCGCGGAGATCCTCGATGGCCTGGAGGGGCGTGACGAGTTCGACGTGGTGAAGGACTTCAGCGGGCCGTTCCCGGTGGAGGTCATCTGCTCGATCGTGGGGGTGCCGAAGGCCGACCGCCAGCAGATCCGACACTGGACCGATCGCCTCCTCGAACGGGAAGTGGGCAACCCCTTCCCCACCCGGGCCGGCATCGAGGCCGCCATCGAGTCGGCCGTGTACATGCAGGAGCTGGTGTCGGACAAGCGGGCCGACCCGACCGACGACATGATCAGCCATCTCATCGAAGCCGAGATCGAGCGTGAGGACGGATCGGTCGACCACCTCACCGACACCGAGATCGCCGGGTTCATCAGCCTGCTCACCGCCGCCGGTAGCGAAACGGTCACCAAGCTGATCGGCAACGCCGCCCTCATCTTCGACGACAACCCCGGCGAGCTCGAACGGGTCAAGGCGGACCCGACCCTCACGGCGGACGCCGTCGAGGAACTGTTGCGGTACCGCCCACCGTCGCAGTACCAGGGCCGCTTCTCCCTGGAGGACCGGTCGTTCCACGGCGTCACCATCCCCGCCGGGAACCCGGTGCTCATCGTCACCGGTGCCGCCACCCGCGACCCCCGGGCCTACGACGATCCCGACCGTTTCGACATCCAGCGCGAGGGCCCCCTCGGCATCACCCTCGGGCACGGCATCCACTATTGCATCGGCGCCCATCTGGCCCGTCTCGAGAGCCGGGTGGCCATCGATGAGCTCTACCGCCGCTGGCCCGACCTCACCGTCGACCGCGACGGGGTGCGGTGGGTACAGATGTCGAACGTGGCCGGCCCGGCCAACGTGCCGGTCTCGGTCTGAGCCTCCCTCAGGCGTACCAGGGCACCAACGCCGCCAGGTGGCGTTGCGTGCGGTGGCGGGCCAGGGCCGCGTCGCCGGCGACGATGGCCTCGACGATGAGGTCGTGGGTGCGGTGCACCTCGGCGGCCATCGAGGCACGGGACCGACGGGTGCGGGGTGGCGGGGTGTGGTTGGCGCTGAGCTGCACGACGATGCGGAGGAAGAGGTCGAGGAGTCGGTTGCCGCTGAGCGAACCGATCAGGAGGTGGACGTCGTGACCGACCTCGTTCAGATCGGCGTCGCCGTCGGCCCGCTCCTGGCGTAGGCCGGCGTGCAGGGCGCCAGCGCCGTGCTCGTCGAGCCTCACCGTCGTCATCTCCACCGTGGCGAGCTCCAACGCCACTCGGGCCTCGTAGAGGTGCCGAGGTTCGATGCCCCGGTACTCGAGGCACAACGTCATCGTGTCGACGATGGCTCCGAGCCCGGGCTCGGTGACGACGAGACCGCCCCCCGGCCCGCGACGCATCGAGGCGATCTGGTGGAACTCGAGCAGCCGGGCCGCTTCTCGCAGCACCGCCCGGCTCACGCCGTAGCGCTCGACGAGGTCGGTCTCACTGCCCAGCACCTCACCCACCGGCCACCCTCGTTGGGCCACCTCCCGGAAAACCGTCCGGGCCAGGTCCTCTCCGCGCTTCGACCGTGCGTCGCGGGTGCGGAACCCGAGCAGTTCTGAGTCCACCGATTGAGAGGCACGACGCCGCCGCAGGAACTCCTCGAGGCCGTCGAGGTGGCGGTGCATGCGGTGGACGGCGAGCTGCGCGTTGCCGCCGAGGAGGGCGTCGACGATGGCGGTGTGGTCGGCGGTGGAGGCTTGGCGGCCCTGACGGCGACCGGCAGGCGACACGCGGACCGAGCCGACGTACAACGCCGTGAGCAGCGTGAGCACGATGCTGAAGAGGTCGAGGGCGGGATTGGCGCTCAACCGTCCGATCATTCGGTGCAGCTCGTGGGGGTCTTGGTCCGCCGTTGCCGATGGGGCCGGATCGCTCTCCTGCCCGGCCCGCAGCTCGGCGATGTCGGTTTCGGTGAGGGCGGCCGAGGCGAGTTCGGTGGCCGCACCCTCGACGATCTTGCGGGCCTCGAACAGCTCGCTGAGGGTCACGTCGGCGTAGCGGACGTAGACGGCGACCGCGTCGACGGCCGGCCCTTCATCCGGCGCCGTGACCACCAGGCCCCCGCCCCGGCCGCGTCGCATCCGGGCCACCTGCTTGTGCTCGACCAGCCGGACCGCTTCCCTCAGCACGCCCCGGCTCACCGCATAGCGGTCGAGCAGCTCGGCTTCGGAGCCGATGACCTGTCCCACCGGCCACCCCCGCTCGATGATGTCGGACTCGATGCCCGAGGCCACCAGCTCGGCGAGCTTGGCCGGCTGCCGCCCGGCCGGGCTCATCGCGGTCGGGTCGGGGGCCGCACCGGCGCGGGACCACCGGCGGTGGGGGTGGCCCACAGGACGAGGGCCCTCTGCGCCCTCCGGAACAAGAGATCGAGCACGACCGGTTCGCCGGTGGCGCCGGCGCGGTGGGTGGTGGTTTCCGTCAGGTTGTTCGTGGTCGCCGATGGTCCGAGGGTCGTTCGCAGGTCGTCGGCGTCGGCTCGGTGGAGGTCGGACCCGAACCGTTCCCACGCGTCATCGTGTTCGAGCACGAGGACGGCGTCGCGGGTGCGCAGGCGGGTGGCCGCCGTGGTGAGCGTGGGCATCACGTCCTCGAGAAGACCGCGTCGCGCCCGGTCGCGTTCATCGCTGGACAGCCCGCCACCCCCGTCGACCGGGAGTTCGATCGTGGTGGGCTCGAACCCGATGGCGTCGGCCAGGTCGGCGCCCAGCTGCACGAGGAAGCGGTGGTGAGGGGCCTGGTAGGCGGTGAGCCCGACCGCCCCTCCGCCTCGCCGGATGGCAGTCCCGGTCGTCACGGCGCACCGCAGCTGCACCAGCACCGCGTGGTAGCGCACCCTCCCCGGGTCGACGGTCACCCCCGTCGCCGATTGGTAGAGCCGGTCGCGGTGGGCGGTGTCGGCGAAGGGGCCAGAGGCACCCGACCGCATGTCGATCCAGGCGATGTCGTCCATCGGGTCGCCGAGGTGCCACATCTCCCAGTCGACGAGACCGGTGACGGTCGTCCCGTCGTGGAGGAAGTTGCCGGGGCCGGTATCGCCCTGCACGAGGACCGTGCGTTCGGCATCGGTCGGTCTGTTCTCCTCGGCCCAGGCGAACGCATAGGCCAACAGCGGCTCGTCGAGCAGGTCGTACCGCTCGGCCAGGCGGCGCCACGCCTGGAGATCGGCGCGGATGTGGTCGTCGGTCGAGGCTGAGGCGGCGAGACCGGGAAGCCCGAGTGATCCGGGTTCGAGGCGGTGCAGCTCCGCCACCGCAGTGAAGAAGCTGGTCATCAACGCGTCGGCGTCGGCGATGGCGTCCGGGTCGGTCCTCGCCGTGCCGGGGAGATGCTCGAGGACGAGGACGTTCCCGTCGGGGGCGGCGGCCAGGAGCCGGGCCATGGGCACGTCGGTGGCAGCCAGGCTGCGGTAGGCCGCAGCCTCGCGGGTCAGCGAGAACTCCGTTCCCGAGAACGCGCCCTCCCCGCTCTCGACCCGGATCACCACCGGTAGCGGGTCCGGGTCCGTGGCGACTTCCGCGAACCAGAGCTCGCGTGACCCGCCCGAGTAGTTGCGGCGGAGGTGGACGATCGGCCCGTCGAGCTCGCGTTCGACCCAGCGTTGGAGGTCGGCGTCCACCGTGGCGGTCAGGCTCCCGAGCCGGTGTTGCTCAGCTCGACGTGGCGGGCGTGCAGCTCGACCGCCTTGTGGGCGAGGTCACGGGGGACGTCGGGGAACATGGGCAGCCCGGTGCGGCGCAACGGGAGGGCGACCGTGGCCTTGCCGTTGGCCGTCTCGACACCGCGCTGGTTCACCATCCTGAGGTCGAGGTCGACCACCGGCCCGTTCTCCTCGATGCGCTTCTCGGTGACGGAGCCGGTGAGGAACTGGGTGTCGCCCTGGTAGTTGAACTTGCGGATCGAGTCCTCGAGACGAACGAGGCAGCCGTCGTCACCCATCCAGTCGGTGACGTGATGCTGGAACCAGCTCTGGCGCATCACCCCGTAGTCGTAGGCCATGGGGTTGCCGATGGCCTGGGCCCACGCCGAGTCCCAGTGGAGGCGCTGGGCCACGTCGGGCACCCCCATCTCGTTCTTGATGTAGAAGGGGCGGATGCGGGTGCGGTTCTTGTAGCCGACCCGTGACGAGCGCAGTCCGTAGGGCACGAAGCCGTAGCCCCCGGCATGGAAGGCGATGATCTCGGTGACGGTCAGCGGACCCTTCACCATGGGCCGCAACTCCTCGCCGACCTCGATGTCGTCCCACCAACGCTTCTCCGCTCCTCGTACCTCCTCGGCGGCATAGATCCGGTCGATCTCCTCGATGTCGGCATCGGTGTAGTTGGCCGGCTCGATGTCGAGGTACTTGCCCCGGTCGCGGGATTCCTTGCGGGCGGTGAGGATGGTGAGGATCCGGTAGACGCCGACGATCTCGACCCGTTGGTTGAAGATGGCCTGGCGGCTGACCTGCACCACCGACCGCCCTGCGAACTCGGAGTCCTTCGCCTCGACCGATTCGAGCCCGTTGAAGCTGTAGAGGCGGTCGCCCGGGTACACATGGCGGTAGAAGTCCCAGGTGCCCCCCGAGACGAACACGTGGATCCCCCGGAACAGCCCCTTCGTCGCTTGGGCAATGTCCTTGGGGACGGGATCGCCGAGGAGCGGAGCCTTGATGTGGCCGATGAACGTGGGCGAGGCGATCTGCGAACCCCAACGCGTCGTGGGGCCATAGGTCTCGTCGACGTGGAGGGGATTGTCGTCGCCCATGCCGAGCGCCCAGTTGCGGATGGCGTCGGGGGTGGCGGTGGAGATGTGCTCGCGGCGGCGGTTGGTGGTCTCGATGCCGATGAGCAGCCGGGCCCGTTCTATGTCGTCCTCGGTGAGCTCGTAGGCGACGGCCTTCTCGAACTCCTTCTCGAGATCGGTCATGGTCGGCCCCCCTCCGGCCGCCGCGCGGCCTCTTCATGGCAGAGAGAAGAGTATCCCCATTAGGGTTTGCGGGTCCGAACGACGAGAGGACGGCGAGGTGTCCGACGAGGCCGAACCGACGTTGCTGACCGAGCGCGACGGCGCGGTTCTCGTGCTGTGCCTGAACCGGCCGAAACGGGGCAACGCCCTCGATGGGCCCACCATCGCCGCCCTCATCGCCGTCCTCGACGACCTCGCGCTCGACCCCGGTGGCACGCGGGCGGTCCTTCTGCGCAGCGAAGGCCGGCACTTCTGCACGGGGGCCGACATCGGTGGGGCCGACATCGGTGGGGCGGCCGGCGCCAAGCGAGCCCCGGTCGGCCACATGGTCCGCAGCCTCGGTCACGGGCCGCACCGTCTGATCGAGCGCCTCTGGGACTGCCGACTCCCGGTGGTCGCGGAGCTCACCGGCCGTTCGTCGGGGCTCGGCCTGCACGTCGCCCTCTGCGCCGACATCACCGTCGCTGCGGCCAGCGCCACCTTCTCGGAGCCCTTTGCCGACCGGGGTTTCAGCGTCGACAGCGGGGGCTCGTGGCTGCTCCCACGATTCGTGGGCCTCACCCGGGCCAAGCAGATGCTGTACACACCCGAGCCGCTCGACGCCGCCACCGCGCTGGCCTGGGGTCTCGTCGCGCTCGTCGAGCCCGATGCCGACGTACGCGCTCGGGCCCACGCGATCGCGGCCGACCTCGCCGGCCGGGCCTCGTTCGCGTTGGGACTCACGAAGGGTCTGCTCCACGACCATCTCGTCGGGGACCTGGCGCCGGCCATGGTCGACGAGGCCGCCGCCATCGAGCTGGCCATCCGCAGTGACGACTTCAAGGAAGGGATTCGCGCCTTCACCGAGAAGCGGGTCCCGGACTTCACCGGTCGTTGAGCATGGCCACCGTCACGATCGGCCCCGGTCCCGCCGGCTTCGCCGTCGCTACGCTCGCATCATGAGCAGCTTCGCGATCGACGTCGACGCGGGAATCGCCACCGTCACGTTCGACCGACCTCCGGTGAACGCCATCGACGCGGCGTCGATGGCCGAGTTGCGCAGGATCTTCGACTCCTTCGAGGACGACCGGGACGTGCGGGTGGCGATCTTCACCTCCGCCGGTCGTCGGGCCTTCATCGCCGGCGTTGACCTGGGCACGCTGGGCGCCGACCGCGACGTCCCCCCCACCCCCTCCGCCATGATCGATCCGGGTCGGGCCGCCCGAGCGGCCATGGGGGCGATCATCGACTGCGCCGTGCCGGTGATCGCCGCCGTCAACGGCCCCGCCATCGGCGCCGGCCTGGCCTTCGCCGCCTGTTGCGACATCATCGTGGCCAGCGATCTGGCCACCTTCGGCACCACCGAGATCAACGTGGGGTTGCTCGGGGCCAGCGCTCACGTGTCGTCACTCGTGGGTCGGCACAAGGCCCGGGAGATGTTCTTCACCGGCGAGCTGGTGCCCGCCGCTGACCTCTGGCGTATCGGTGCGGTGCGAGCCGTGGTCGAACCCGAGGAATTGCTCCCCACCGCTCGTGCCCTCGCCCACACTCTGGCGGCCAAGAGCCCCATCGCCCTGCGCATGGCCAAGGCCTCGATGAACCACGTCGAGGGCCTTCCCCTGAAGGAGGCGTACCGGATCGAGCAGACCTACACCGACCGACTGGTGCGCTTCGACGACTCCACCGAGGCCCGCGAGGCGTTCTTCGCCAAGCGCGACCCGCAGTGGCGGTGGCGGTGAGCAGGACCGGCGATCGGCGGTGCGGTGGCTGAGGGGGATCAACGCCTGCTCGGCCCGGCCGACGACGACTTCCACCCGCCGGTCGGTGACGAGTGGTGGTCGCACGAGACGTGCTGGTTCTGGTTCCTCATCCCCGAACGATCCATCGGCGCCTGGATCTACAACTGGATCCGACCCAACATCGGCACCTCCGGCGGTGGCTTGTCGCTGTGGGACGACACCACCTCGCTGCACTGGGAGGTGCCGTACTTCTCGAACTACTCGAGTCTGCGGCTGCCCGAGGACCGAGACCTTCGCCGGTTCACCTTTCCGAGCGGGGTGTCGGTCGAGATGCTCGAACCCCTGACCCGCTACCGCCTGCGGTTCACGCACGACGACATGGTGGATCTCGACCTCCAGTTCACGGCGATCATGGAACCGTGGGTGAGCGTGGCCGAACACGGCGAAGTGCGCCGGCCGTATCACTTCGACCAGTTCGGGCGGGTCACGGGATCGTTGCTGCTGCACGGTGAGGCCCTCTCGGTCGACTGCCTGGCCATCCGCGACCGCACCTGGGCCGTGCGCTCGGAGCGATGGAAGCACGGTGGGGGGTTCGGATACACGAGTGCGGCCGCCGTCACAGGGGAGTCGTTCCTCTTCGTGGGTGACGCCGAGTCGGCCTCGGGGTTCGTCGTCCTCGACGGCCATCGCTCCGCTCTGGTGAGCGGTGGTCGTCGGGTCGAGCGCGACGCGGAGCGCGGGCATGTCACCCGGGTGCTGATCGATGCCGTGGACGCCGACGGGCGCCGGCTCGAGGCGGAGGGGCGGTCGATCAGCCGGATCGCCATGCCCGTTCCCGGGGTGCACGGCGTCGTGTGGGCCAGCGTCTGTGAATGGACCATCAACGGCGTCGCGGCCTGGGGCGACGACCAGGAACCCTGGCCGATCATGACCTGGTCGAACCGCCGCCGAACCTGACACGAATGTCAGGTCCACGGTATTGTTTGTCGTTGCCGAACGCGAGAGAGGGGATCGTGGTGGAGGTCGAGTTGAGCGAGGACCAGGACCTCTTCCGGGCCACGACCCGCAAGTTCCTCGAGGCCGAGTGCCCTCTCACCACCGTGCGGGCCCTTGCTGACGACACGGTCGGGTTCGACGCCGGTTTCTGGCGCAAGGGGGCGGAGCTGGGTTGGACGACGCTGCTCGTGTCCGAAGCCGATGGTGGGGGCAGCCTCAGCGGAAACGGGCTGCGCGACCTCGCGCTCGTGGCCGAGGAGATGGGCCGACTCGTCTCACCCGGTCCCCTCGTGCCCACCAACGTCGTGGCCTGGGCCGTCTCCCGCGGTGGATCAGCAGAGCTGAAGGCTCGGGTGCTTCCCGGACTGGTGGCCGGCACCACGGTGGCGGCCTGGGCGCCGAGCGCCGCTGGTGCCGCCTTCGAAACCGTGGCGGGTGGGTGCCGCGCCGAACGGTCGGGCGACGACTTCGTGCTGAGCGGGGTGAAGGGCCCGGTGGAGGCGGGGGCCCAGGCCGATCACCTGCTCGTGGCCGCGGCCACCGACGCCGGGCCCACGCAGTTCCTCGTGGATGGGAACTCACCGGGGGTCACCGTGGTCCCGATGGGGTCGATCGATCTGGTCCGGCGGGTCGCCGAGGTCCACCTCGACCAGGTGCGGGTTCCGGCGAACCAGGTGGTGGGGGCAGAGGGTGGGGCCGCCGCCGACCTCGAGCGCCAGTGGCAGATCGCCCTGGTGTTGCAGTGCGCCGAGACCTGCGGCGCCACCCAGCAAGTGCTCGACATGACCCTCGAGTACGTGGCCGACCGCTTCTCCTTCGGTCGCCCGTTGGCCTCGTATCAGGCTCTGAAGCACCGCTTCGCCGACATGACGATGTGGCTCGAGGCCAGCCACGGCACCACCACCGCCGCCCTGCGCGCCGTGCAGGACGACGCCGCCGACGCGTCGGAGCTGGCCAGTGGGGCCAAGGCCTACGTCGCGGCCAATGCCCCGGAGATCATCCAGGACTGCGTGCAGATGCACGGTGGCATCGGCGTCACCTGGGAGCACGACATCCACCTCTACCTGCGCCGGGTCACCCTGAACCGGGCGATGTACGGCACCCCGGCCGATCACCTCGAACGCATCGCCGTGCTGCTCGGGATGGACGCGGCGTGAGGTCGGCCGAGAGCGAGGTGACCGGCGGGGTCGAGACGGTCGAGGGGTTCCGGTCGCGAGCGCGTTGCTGGTTGGCCGACTGCATGCCGCGCCTCGAGACCGGGGCCGTGGGCCCCGAGCGCAGTGATGAGCGTTACGCCGAGGAGCGCCTGTTGCAGCGTCGGGTCTTCGACGGCGGGTTCGCCGGCATCTGTTGGCCGACCGAGTACGGCGGCCTCGGCCTCGACGGGGCCTACCAGCGGGCCTTCGACGAGGAGTCGCTCCCGTACGACATGCCGCTGTCGTTCAACATCCCCACGTTCGGGATCCTCGCCGCCACCCTCATCGACTTCGGCACCCCCGAACAGAAGGCCCGACACCTGCCGGCCATCTTGAGGGGCGACGAGCTGTGGGTGCAGTTCCTGTCCGAGCCGACCGGCGGCTCCGATCTCGCCGGGTGCATCACCCGCGCCGACCGCGACGGCGACGTGTTCATGGTGAGCGGTTCGAAGATCTGGAGCTCGGCGGCTTCGGTCAGCGACTACGCCATGTGCCTGGTTCGCACGAACTGGGACGTCCCCAAGCACCGTGGTCTCACCATGCTCCTGATGAAGATCCACCAGCCGGGCATCCAGATCGACCGGATCCGCCAGATCGACGGGTCGATGGAGTTCTGTCAGGAGTTCTTCGACGACGTCGCCGTTCCCGCCGCCGACGTCATCGGTGATGTCGACGACGGATGGTCGGTGGCCACCCGGCTCCTGTTGCACGAGCGCGTCGCCGTCGGTGGAGGTTCGCCCTACACCAGCGGTCGGTCGATGACCGGGTCGACCTCAGGTGTCGACCGTTCGCTCCTCCGGCTGGCCCAGTCGGTTGGTCGCTCCGATGACCCTCGCGTACGACAGCTCGTCGCCGCGAATCACGTCGAGCACCGGGTGCAGGGCCACCTCGTCGACCGGGTGACGGCGGGAGTGTCGGCCGGTCGGATGCCCCCGGCCGCAGGCTCGCTCACCAAGCTCTTCCACGCCGTGTCGATCATCAGCCGGGCGCGGGCCAGCCTCGAGATCGGAGGCATCGACACCGCCGTGTGGGCCGTCGACTCCGAGGGCCCCGGCCGCCGGCTCGGCGAGGCCAGCCTCCAGCGCCAGGCCATGTCGCTCGGCGGGGGGAGCAACGAGATCCAACGCAACATCATCAGCGAACGGGTCCTCGGCATGCCCCGGGAGTGGGCCGGCGACCGTGAGGTCGCGTATCGCGACGTGAAGCGCAACACCATGCCCACCGGTCCCGGGCGGCCGGGCGACCAGCAACCCAACCCCCGGGATCGAAACCAAGGAGACGACCTCTCGTGAGTGCGATGACCGACGCCGAGACCCTTCGGGACGGCCTGCGATCGTGGTTCGAGGCCAACCTCAGCGACGAAGTGAAGGCGGCCCTTCGGGCCGACGATGACGACGTCCGCTTCGACGCCCACCGGAAGTGGAACGCCACGCTGGTCGACGCCGGCTACGGGGCCATCGCCTGGCCCCAGGAGTTCGGGGGACGTGACGCGGGCATCGAGGAGCAGCTGGTCTACAACGAGGAAGCGGCGCGCGCCGGTGCCGCCGGGCCCGTGAACGCCATCGGGGTGGCCAACATCGCCCCGGCCATCATGACCATGGGCACCGCCGAGCAGAAGGACCGGTTCCTGCAGCCGATGCTGCGCGGCGACGAGATCTGGAGTCAGGGCATGTCCGAACCCGGCGCCGGTTCCGACCTGGCCTCGCTGATGTGCCGCGCCGTGCTCGACGGCGACCACTTCGTGGTCAACGGTCAGAAGACCTGGAACTCCAACGGCAATCGGGCCGACTGGTGCCAGTTGTACGTGCGTACCAACCTCGACGTGCCCAAGCACCAGGGCATCACCTGCCTGCTGGTCGACATGCGCACGCCCGGTATCGAGGCCCGCCCGATCCTCACCATGGCCGGCGATCGCGGGTTCAGTGAACTGTTCTTCACCGACGCCCGGATCCCCGTTTCGGCCCTTCTCGGTGAGGTCGACGGCGGGTGGGCCGTGGCCACCAACACGCTCAGCAACGAGCGCGCCGGTGTGGCCAGCATGTACCTCAACACCCGCACGTCGTTCGATCGGCTGCTCGAGGCGGCACAGGGCCGGCGCCCCGACGGCTCCCGTCCCGTCGATTCGCCGGTGGCCCGGGATCAGCTCGTGCAGCGGTTCATCGAGGTGCGCAACCTCGAGTTCCTCGCCAAGCGGGCTCTCGGAGCGGCCCTCGACGGCCGCCCGCCCGGCGCCGAGGGGAGCATCATGAAGCTGGCCTGGTCGCAGACCAGCCAACGCCTGTCGAACACAGCGGTCGACGTGCTCGGCATCGCGGCCCTCGACGACGAATGGGGCCGTGGCCTGTTGTCGTCGGTGTCGCTCACCATCGCCGGCGGCACCAGCGAGGTGAACAGGAACATCCTGGGCGAACGGGTCCTCGGCCTACCCCGCGAACCCAAACCGGCGGCGCCGAGCTGAGCGGGGCCTGCTCCTAGCGGCCGATCGTTCAGTAGTGGGCGATGACCTGTTGGCCGAAGGCGGTCAGGGTGGCCGGAGGGGCGAAGTCGGCGAACCACACGTAGATCCGCTCGACCCCTCGGTCGTGGAGGTCGTGGTAGTGGACGAGCAACTCGTCGGCGTCGCCGGCCACCAGGCCACCGCCCATGGTGCCGAAGCGCTTGGTGGCCAGGCCCACGACCTCGTCGCGGGTGGTGGGGTCGGCCACGAAAGCCACCATCTCCTGGGTGCTGGCCCGGGCCTCGCCGGTCTTCGGTCGGAGCGCGTCGAAGCGGTCGAGGGCGTACAACGGGCAGTTCCACCAGGTGGCGTGCTCGGCCACGAGTTCCAGTGTGCGGGGCCCGGCCCCACCGATGACGATGGGAATGTCGCGAAGGGGCACGGGCCGTTGCTGGGCGCCCTCGATGTGGTGGTGGACTCCGGCGAAGTCGACGGTCTCACCCGACCAGAGCGCCTGCACCACCTCGAGGGTCTCGCCCAGGCGCTGCACGCGGGTCGGGGCCTCGGTCGAGCCGATCCCGAAGCGGTCGAACTCGGCGACCACCGACCCCCACCCGATGCCCAGCTCGAAGCGGCCCGCGGAGGCGTGATCGAGGCTGACCACCTGCTTGGCCAGCACCGCCGGGTGACGGAACGAGTCGCACAGCACGAGATGGCCGATGGTGAGCGTCTCGGTGTGAGCCGCCAGCCACGCGGCCGTGGTCATGGCGTCGAACATGGCGTGGCTCTCGGCCATGGGCGGAGCCAGATGGTCCATCAGGGCGATGCCGGTGAAGCCTGCGGCCTCGGCCCCCTGGGCCCGTTCGACGAGAGCTTCGTGGGTCAGGCGCATCTGGGGCAGGAACAGGTGGAACTCGGGCACGGCGTTCATCGGGACCCCCTCGGTCGACGCAGGCTAACATTCGTGTCACTTTCCCTCGCCTGATCGGAGCCGTTGTGAGTGATCCCCTGCAGTACGACCAGAAGCGCGTGGTGGTGACCGGTGCCGCGTCCGGCATGGGGGCGGCCTGCGCGGCGATCCTCACCGACCTCGGAGCCGAGGTTCACGCCGTCGACATCAATCCGGGCGCAACCGGCGTGGCCGCGTTCCACCAGTGCGACCTCGGCAACCTTGCGGCGATCGACGCCACCGTGGCCGAGATCGGCGGGCCCGTCGATTCGTTGTTCAACTGCGCCGGTCTCCCCACCACCGCCCCCAGCCAGAAGATCATGCTGGTCAACTTCGTGGGCCACCGGGCCCTCACCGAGGCGCTCGTGCCCCACATGCCTCGCGGATCGAGTATCGGGTTCATCTCCTCCGCCGCGGGTATGGGCTGGATCATGAGCATGGCCAACATCTACGGCCTGCTCGTGACGCCCGACTTTGCGTCGGGCCAGGCGTGGTGCGAGGAGAACGACGCTCTCATCGGCGAAAACGGGTACGGCTTCTCCAAGGAGGCGATCAACGCCTACGTGGCCTTCCGGGGGTTCCAGCTCGCTCCCGAGGGCATCCGTGTCAACGGCATCATGCCCGGCCCGACCGACACCCCGATGATGCCGTCGTTCGTCGAGAGCATGGGCGAGGAGTTCTTCCAGACCTTCCCCAAGCCGGTCGGCCGCAACTCCACGCCCCAGGAGCAGGCCTGGCCGCTGATCATGCTCAACAGCCCGCGATCGAGCTACGTCACCGCCACCACGTTGATGACCGACGGTGGGTTCTCGGGTGGCATCTACACCGGCGGCATCGACCCCGCGGTGCTGGTACCCCCCGCCGGCTGAACGTCGAAACGACCGAATTCCGAGGCGCTCAGCCCGTTACTCGTTCGCCTCCGACGACCGGTTCAGTCGCTCGATGGCCGCGGTGCCGATCAGCTCCACCAACACGCCGTCGGGGTCCGTCACGACCGCCATCGAGATCCCCTGGGTCTCGGTCCGTCGGGGCGGTCCACCCAGCCCGAGCCGGGCCAGTCGAGCCAGCGTCTGGTCGACGTCGGCCATGATCGACAGCAACAGGAACCCGTGGCCCGGCGGGTCGGTGGTCGTTCCGGGCGGTCGGGGCAGGCCCAGGTCGACCAGTTCCACGATTCCCGCGTCGACCCCCGGCCGGCCCAGGAAGATCGACCGCAACGAGGCCGACGGGGCGTGAAGCAGCGTCGGCCAATCGCCCTCGAATCGTTCGTCCATCAGGAGTTCGAAGCCCAGCCCGTCGCGCCAGAAGCGCAGGCTCTCGTCGAGGTCGTGAGCGCAGATGGCGCAGTGGTGGACGATCGTCACGGTGACTCCTCTGGTTGGGCGAGGGCGGCGCCTCGAACGTTCGGCGACGTACCGCTAGTGTCCGGTCGGGGTCGTTTCAGGGGCCGGATCGTCCATCGACAGGGGACGGATGGTCGGCGACGAAGAGGGGGTCGACGGGTGACGGGATCGGGAGCAGTCGTGGTCGGGGGTGGATCGGGGATCGGTGCCGCCGTGGCCCGTCGCCAGCGCGATGCCGGCATCCGGGTGCTGACCTGGGATCTCGGCGGCTCCGGCGACATCGAGTGCGACATCACCGAGCCCGAGCAGGTCGCGGCGGCGACCGTGGCGACGCAGGCCGAGATCGGGGTGCCCGGCCTCGTCACGATCACGGTGGGGATCGGCCACAGTGGTCTGTTGAGTGAGGTCACTCCGACCGAGTGGGACCGGGTGATGGCTGTCAACGCCAAAGGGGTCTGGCTGGCCATGAGGGCGCTGGCCGGGCCGATGCGCGATGCGGGCGGGGGATCGATCGTGGCGACTTCCAGTGTCAGCTCGCGGCTGGTCGACCGGTCGATGGGTCTCTACTGCGCGTCGAAGGCCGCGCTCGACATGGTGGTGAAGGTGGCGGCCGCAGAGTGGGCCCCCTCGCTTCGGGTGAACGCCGTGGCCCCCGGAGTCACCGACACCCCCATGCTCGGACGCGCCCCGCGCACCGGGGAGTGGTTGAGCGGTGTGGTCGAGCGCACCCTGCTGGGACGCCTCGGCACGCCCGACGACGTGGCCGAGGCGATCCTGGCCGTCCACGCCATGGGGTGGGTGACGGGTCAGGTACTCGATGTCGACGGGGGGCTGTCCTTGCAGAGCCCCATCGACTCGTTCCGGCATACCCCCACCCGACCGGGCTGAGGCTCGCCTCGCCATCAGAGGATGGCGCCGGACTCCTTCATCGCCGCCAGCGCCTCCCAGTCGAGGCCGGCGTCGAGCAGCACCGTTTCGGTGTGCTCGCCGTGCTCGGGACAGCGGGTCACCTCGATCTGCTGTTCGTCGAACTGGGCGGGGCTGGCCACGAGCTGTATCTGTTGGCCGTTGCCCGCGGTCATGGTGGGCAGGTACCCGTTGGCGATCACCTGGGGGTCCTCGTAGAGCTCGTCGAGGGTCTGGTACGGCGTCCAGACCCCGTCGAAGTCGGCCAACGCTTCCTTCCAGTACGAGAGGGGCTGGGAGCCGAAGGCCTCGTCGAGCAGCGTGATGCACTCGGCGCTGTTGACCCGTCGGGCCTCGGCGTCGATGAAGCGCTCGTCGGTGGCCATCTCGGGCTTTCCGAGGCGGCGCACGAAGTCGGTCCAGAACTTGTCGCTCTGCAGAAGGATGAGGCTGATGAAGCGCCCGTCGCCGGTGCGGTAAGCGCCGACACCAGGGTTCGGCGACTGCTTGCGGTCGCCTCCCTGCGGCATCTTCGACATCCCGAAGAGCTTCGACGCCACCACCAGCGGGGAGATCTGCCACATGGCGGTGGCCAGCAGGGACACGTCGACGACGCTGGTCTCGCCCGTGTTGGCCCGCTTGAACAGCGCGGCGGCGATGGCCCCGGCGGTGGTGAGCCCTCCCATCACGTCGCCGAAGGCCGGGCCGGGCTGGTTCGCCGGCCAACCTTCGGCGTTCTCGGGAAGGATCGAGCTCATGCCGCCGCGGGCCCAGAACGAGGCACCGTCGTAGCCGCCCTTCTCGGCGTCGGGCCCCTTCGGCCCCTGGCCGGTGCCCTTGGCGATGATGATCTCGGGGTTGCGGGCCCGGATGTCGTCGACGTCGATGTTGAGCTTGCGGCGCACCTTGGGCATGTAGTTGGTGAGCAGCACGTCGGCCGTCTCGACGAGCTTCATGAACGCCTCGTGCCCATCGGGCTTGGTGAGGTCGATGGCCACCGACTGCTTGCCCCGGTTGGGTTGCTCCATCATGAAGTTCACGCCGCCGGGGCCACCCGGTATCAGGCCCGAGGTGATGAGCCCGCGCTGCGGGTCGCCCCCCTGCGGTGGCTCGACCTTGATGACCTCGGCCCCCCAGTCGACGAGGACGGCTCCACCCGACGGGATGAACATCCAACTCGACAGTTCGATGATGCGAATGCCGTCCAATGGTCCGGGCATGGCTCAGTTTCCTCCGTGTGCGGTGATGGTGGTGTCGTGGGTGTCCACAGGCGTGGGGGCCGCTCGACGCGGGTCGGGTCGAGAGCTCAGCCCTGGGGCCAGCCGACGGTCTTGGTTTCGGTGAAGATCTCGAGGCCTTCGATGCCGCACTGGCGACCGATGCCTGACTGTTTGAAGCCGCCGAAGGGGGCGTCGGCGCCGTACCAGATGCCCCCGTTGAGACTCAGAGTTCCGGTGCGGATGCGCCGGGCCACGGCCTTGGCCCGATCGAGGTCGCCGGAAGTGATGGCCCCCGACAGGCCGTACGCGCTGTCGTTGGCGATGCGCACCGCGTCGTCGTCGTCGTCGAAGCCGATGACGACCAGCACGGGCCCGAAGATCTCCTCCTGGGCGATGGTCATCGAGTTGTCGACGTCGGCGAACAGGGTGGGCTCGACGAAGAAGCCCTTGTCGAACTGCGGAGGGACGCGACCACCGGTCACGAGTCGGGCACCCTGGGCCTTGCCCTTCTCGATGTAGCCGAGTACTCGCTCCTGCTGTCGCTTCGACACCTGCGGGCCCTGGAGGTTCGAGGGGTCGGTGGGGTCGCCGTAGCTGACGGCGGCGAACCCGGCGGCCACGATGTCGACCGCTTCGGCGTAGCGCGAGTTGGGCACCATGAGCCGGGTGGGGATGGCGCAGCCCTGGCCGGCGTGGAAGCAGGCACCGGCGGCACTGGCGAGAGCGGTGGGGAGATCAGCGTCGTCGAGCACCAGGTTCACCGACTTGCCGCCGAGCTCGAGGAAGACCGGTTTCAAGGTGTCGGCCGCCGCGGCCATGATCCGCCGGCCCGTGGCCGTGGAGCCGGTGAAGGCCACCATGTCGACGTCGGGTGAGGTGCTGAGCACCTCGCCGATGAGGTGGTCCTGACCCACGACGATGTTCACCACGCCGGGAGGGATGTCGGTCTTCTCGGCGATGAGGCGACCGAGACGCAGCGTGTTCCACGGGGTGTCGGGCGCGGGCTTGACGACGCAGGTGTTGCCCATGGCCAGCACGGGCCCGAGCTTGTTGAGGATGATCTCGATCGGGAAGTTCCACGGCACGATGACGCCGACGACACCGATCGGCTCCTTCCAGACCTCCCGTTCGGTCTGCACGCCCATGCCGAAGGCGTCCTTGGGGCCGAGCGAGCGGCTCCACTCGAACTTGTCGATCATCTCGGCCGGCCAGACGAGGGCCTCGCGCAGCGGCGCGTCGAGCTGCGGGCCGTAGGTGAGCAGCACCGGGCAGCCGACCTCGGCGACCAGCTCGGCGCGCAGTTCTTCCTGCTCGGACTCGATGGCGGCTTGGAGCTGGAGCAGGCAGGCCCTACGGAAGGCCCGGTTCGTGGACCAGTCGGTGGTGTCGAAGGCGGTGCGGGCTGCGGCCACGGCGGCTCGCATGTCGGCGGCGCTGCCGTCGGCCACCGGGCCCAGAACGTCTTCGGTGGCCGGGTTGATGTTGTCGAAGGTGGCGCCCCCCTCGGCGTCGACCAGCTTCCCTCCGATGAGCAGGCGGGCTTCGCCCATGGTCATTCCCCCTGTGGTTCCTGGATCGTGCAACTGCGGTGGATGGTCGTCGTTCTGTCGGGCTGGGCCTCGTGGGTGAGGTCGTCGAGTTGTCAGGTGGCGCTGGCCGTCACCAGGTCAGCTCGAGGTTCTCGACCGAGCGCAGCCCCTGGCTGTAGAGCAGTTCTGTGCCGTCGACGATGGCGTACTGCGGCACGGCGGCATGCCACTCCTCGATGGCCACCCGCAGTTCCATGCGGGCGAGGTGGGAACCGAGGCAGCGGTGGGCACCCCCTCCGAAGGCCAGGTGCTTGTTGGCGGGGCGGTTGAAGTCGATGGTGTCGACGTCGGGCCAGGCCTTGTCGTCGGTGTTGGCCGACCCGATCATCACGCTGACGGTGGTGCCCTTCTCGATGGGGCAGCCGGCCAGCACGGTGTCCTCGGTGGTGATGCGCACGACCCCCGAGACCGGGCTCTCCCACCGCAGCATCTCTTCGATGGCCGACGGGATCAGCGCCGGATCGTCGACGATCTGCTGGCGGTGCTCGGGGTGTTGGGCCAGGTAGGCCACGAAGCAGTCGAGCGAGGCGGTGACGGTGTCGAGCCCGGCGAGGAAGAACAGGTAGCAGATGTCGAGGATCTCGTCGTGGGTGAGGGTGTGGCCGTCGACCTCGGCGGTGAGGAACCCGGACATGAAGTCGTCCTGGGGGCTCTTGGTGCGCTCGACGAGGACCTCCTCGAGGACGGCGTAGATCTTCGCCCCGGTGGCATTGACCATCTCGAGGCGTTGCTCGACGTTGCGGGCGGGCGGGCGGATGATGCCGTCCTTCAGCTCGATGAACTCCTTGCGTCGTGAAACCGGCAGACCGAGGAGTTCGAGGAAGACCGTGGTTGGCAACGGTTCGGCGATGGCGGTGTGGAAGTTGACGTGGCCGTCGTCGACGACCTCGGCGATCATCTCGCGCACCAGGGCCCGGGTGCGGTCCTCGATGGCGGCGGCCTGCTTGGGGGCGAAGAGCGGGTCGAGGATCTTGCGGAACTTCTTCTGCTCCGGCGGATCGATCTGCAGCGGGATGAGCGGACGGATCTGACCGATGTGCACGGCGTCGATGCCCGAGGAGTAGATCTCCGGGTGCTTCAGGACCTCGCGCACCTCGGCTTCGCCGGCGACGAGCACCATGGTGGCGCTGGTGCCGACACCCATGTTGTCCATGGGCATGACCGGCGCCACGCTGCGCAGCATGGCGTACCCCTCCTGGGGATGGGCCAGGAGGTGGGGATCAACGGCGGGCCCGTCGGCGGGCGCAGCCTGGTCGGTGTCGCTCAAGGAGGACCTCCAGATCGTGTGCGGCCCCTGTTTAGCGCAGATCTAACGGAAGCGTCATTGAGAAGTCTTCGTCGGCTGTCTACGATCGGCCTGGACCCGGGGGGATGGGATGATCGACCTGCACGCACACGGGCTCAGGGCACCGTCCACCGCGCCCCGAGCCATCGGCGGCCCGGCCACGATCGCCCGGATCCTCGATCTCTCGTTGGCCGAGGACCCCGATCGGGTGGTCCTGGTGGGGCGGAGCGGTCGTCATTCCGCCGGCGACCTCGACGATCTGGTCCGGCGCGCCGCCGGGGTGCTGCGGGCCATGGGCGTCGGGCCTGGTGACCGCGTCTGCGCATCGCTGCCCAACGACGACGCCATCGTGGTCGCCTTCCTCGCGGCGATGCGCCTCGGTGCGATCTGGGTGGGCCTGAACCGGCCCCTCGCCGTGCCCGAGAAGGCCTACATGCTCCGCGATGCCCAAGTCGGCGTCCTGCTCGCCGATGGTGAGGTGGCAGCCCAGGTCCGGTCGGTGCAAGCCGAGCTGCCGGACCTCCGCCGGGTCGTGGTGGTGGACCCGACGGACGCCGATGACGAGTGGGCCTCTCTCCTGGCCGATGCTGCGGCGCCGGACCTCGACGTCGAGATCGACCCTCTGGCGCCGGCGGCGATCGCCTACACCAGCGGTACCACCGGCTTCCCGAAGGGGGCGGTGCACACCCAGCACAACCTGCTGCTGCCGGGGAAGATGAGCGCGTTGCGATCGCTCGTCGCGTTGCCGCCCGCCCCGCGGCCCGTCCCGCCGGTGATGGGTGTGCCGCTCCCGCTCACCATCCTCAACCTCATGATCCTGGGTCCGCTCGCCGCCTACCAGGGCGGTGCCTCGGTCGTGGCCATGGACCGCGTCGATGCGGTGGGCATGGCCGAGTGGATCGAGCGCGAGCAGGTGACCACGTTCGCCGCCGTGCCGGCGATGGTCCACGACCTGTTGACCCACCCCG
>JBDNHK010000035.1:0-12055 GCA_041688815.1 Acidimicrobiales bacterium
CCTTCCAAGCAGGCTATGCGGGTTCGATTCCCGTCACCCGCTCTCTGTTCTCCCGGCCAGCGCGCCGCACGGTTCCTTCGGTCAACAGCAGCCGGGCCCCACTGAGGTCATCGTGCGCGAACCGGAGCCACTCGAACGGGTCAGATTGCTTGGACACTCGCCCGGCGATACACCTGTCGGCCCTCTCGGGCCGGCCAATGCAGAATCGAACCAACGTCGTCGCCGCGTTCGGCCATCTCCGCCGGATCGGTCACAATCACATCGACGGGGCGAAAGTCTCGATCTCTGAGCGGATGCGAGCCACATCAGACGTTTCTCCACCGGCCCGATGTGCTCGACCACGACAAGCAGATCGATGTCGGAGTCGGGTCCGTCCTCGCCCCGAGCCACCGAACCGAAACACAGCTCAGGTGGCGGCCGTGGCCTTGGCGTCGAGTTCCTTCTTGCGGGTCGACCAGGCCTTGATCATCTCGCCGAAGTGGGCCGGATTGTAGACGTCCTCTTCGTACTTCCACTGGTTGTCGCCGGCGTACTTGAGCAGCGTGAAGTTGTAGGCCTGATGGCAGCTGCCGTCACCGGGGTCGGCCATGCGGTTCCAGACCTGGCACACGACCCAGCCCTTCTCGTCGTCGATCATGTACCACTCGATCGGGAAGTACGGCATGGCGCTGCCCGGCCACGTGCCCATGGCCTTGTGGATCCACGTGCGGATGGCCTCGCGCCCCGCGAACGTGCCGTACATGTGCTCGATGTAGGTGGCGTCCTCGGTGAACAGGTCAGCCCAATCGTTCCAGTCGCCCGAGGTACCGGCCTTCAGCGCCACCCGCTGATAGTGCGCAAAGGCGTCCTCGAGCTCGTCACGCGTCCATCGACTCATCGGTCTCTCCCCTGGGAAACGCGCCCCGTTCCCCCGAGGCGACGTCGGCAACTTAGCCGCCGAGCGCGAGCGCCTGACTGCGGTCGTGGAGCGCGCCAGCATCCTCGGCAGCCGCCCCACCGCCTGAGGGGCGGAGACGGTCAGTTCTCGGTCGGGTCGACGGGCGCCGCCAGCTCGGGCGGACGGACGACCCCGTCGGGGCGGGTGGGCGCTCCGTCGCCGGCCTCGTCGACCCGCATGGCCTTGAACAGGTCGACGCCGAGCGCGGTCTCGAGCTGCTCGACCAGCGAGATGACCGACCCCGGCAACTGCTGCATGAACCCGGGCACGCCCGAGCCCTGACCGCCGCTGTCGATGATCGACACCTTCTCGATGTCGACCGACGACACCGTGCTGACCACGCTGTCGATGATCTCGGGCAGCATGCGCAGCACGAAGATCCGCTGAGCGTCCTCACCGGCAGCGTGGTACTGCTCGACGAGGCGGCGAAACACCTCGACCTGCGCGTTGCCCTCCTCGATGACCTTGGCGGCGCCAGCCTTGGCCTCGAGCTGCTTGGCTTCGAGATCGGCACGGGCGGGGGCCACGACGTCGGCCTCGAGTCGACGGGTCTCGAGCTTGACCCGCTCCGCCTCCAACGTCTGCTCGGCGACCACACGGGCCTTCTCACCGGCCACCTTGGCCTCGGCCTCGGCCGCACCGGCGAGCGCCTCGAGCTGGGCCTGGCGGACACGAAGGGCGTTCTGCTCCTCCACGATCATCAGTTCGGCCTGGGCGGTGGCGATCTCACCGCGCTGGCGGGCCTTGGCCTCGGACTCCTCGGCCTCGGCGCGACGCATCGCCTCGGCGACACGGGCCTCTTTCAGCACCTCGGCGGTCTGGCGACGCCCGACCGCGTCGAGGTAGCCGACTTCGTCGGTCACGTTCTGGATCTTCAACACGTCGAGCTCGAGGCCCAACGTCTTCATGTCGTCGTCGGCCTCGTCCATCAACGTCTGGGCGAACTTCAGGCGGTCCTCGTTGACCTCTTCGGGGGTGAGGGTGGCCAGCACACCACGGAGGTTGGCCTCGAGGGTCTCCTTGGCGATGGCCGCTATCTCACCCTGGGGCACCTCGAGGAAGCGCTCGACCGAGTTCTGCAACAGCCCCTCGACGGACGACACCTTCACGTTGGCGATGCCCTGCACGTTCAGCGGGATGGCGCCGGCCGAGTAGGCGTTCTGCACCGACACCTCGATGGGGATGGTGTTGAGCTCCATCCACGCCACCCGTTCGAGCAACGGCACCCGCAGGGTGCGTCCGCCACGGATCGAGCGATAACCCACGGTGCGGCCGTCGCTGAGCTGACGCGACCGACCCGAGATCACCGCCACCCGGTTCGGCGGACAGATGATGATGAGGCTGCGCACGCTGAGCAGGATCACCAAGATGGCAAAGGCCAGGACTGCGCCGAGGACGAGACCGGTCATGGTTCGAGTTCTCCTTGTTGGTCCGGGCTGAGCAGCTCGGGGTCGAGACGGGTGACGGTGGCGATGCCCTTGGCGACCTCGACCACGAGCACGGGCGTGCCCACGCCGAGCTCGTCGATCTGGTCGGGCACGGCCTGGGCCGAGAACGGGATGGGCTGATCGCCCACGTTGACAACGATGCGGCCCCGGCGAGTGCTGCCCACCGGCACCACCACCCGGCCCATCGAGCCGGCCAGGGCCCGGTCGTCGACGTCGGCGTAGCTGTCGCCGCGACGAAGGAAGGCGAAAGCCGCACTGTTGAGAGCGCCGGCGACGAGCGCCACCACGAGCGAGCCGACGAAGGTGACGCCGGCGCCGGTGCCCACCGCGCCGAGGGCCAGCCCGGCGACCCCGAAGACCGCCGCGGCCAGGGCCAAGCTCGACAACGGGAAGAGGCGCAACATCACCGCGTCGACGCCGCCGCCCCCCGCACCGGCGTCTCCGGAATCGTCGTTTCCGTTCAGGAGAAACCACGCCACCAGCGGCACGCCCACGGCGGCGCAGAACAGGTACAGCGCGGTCATCACCGTGTTCCCTGCATGACAACAAGTGTACCGGCCGACCCCTGCCGACCCTCGGCGCCAGCCCCGGAACCCCACCCCACCTGCGACCTGCGAGTGGTTCAGAACCTACGCACGCAGACCGACTCACCGCTCGTGATAGCGCGGGCATCGGGTTCAGGGCACGGGAGGAAGGTGGGACTCGAGCGTCTCGGCCGGTTCGGGACCCGAGACGACCACCGAGCGGTCACGCAGCAGCGCGACGACCCGAGCGGCCGGGATGAACGCCACCACGACGATCCCGAACAGCATCACCGGCACCGCGACGCGAAACGACCCCGCCAACGCCGTGGCGAAGGCGTCCTGGAGCTGCACTCGTGCGGCGTCGGCGAGCGCCGCCACCCGTTGCGGGTCGCCCTGGATCTCCGAGGCCGGGAAACCGGGGAGGCGCATCGTCACCTCCTCGGCGAGCCGCGACGTGAACACCCCACCGACCACGGCGACACCGATCGAGCTGCCGAGCACCCGGGCCAGCATCACCGTCGAGGTGGCCACCCCCATGTCGTCGGCCGGCGTCGCCCGCTGCACCACGAACAGCAGCGTCTGCATCACCAGCCCCACGCCCACGCCGGCCACCATGGCAAAGCCGGTCACCGTCACCACGCTGGTGGACGCCTCGATCGTACCGAGCAGCGCGTAGCCGGCGGTGAGGAAGCCCATGCCGATGAGCGGCACGATCTTGTGGCCGCCCACCCGGTCCGTGACCTGCCCGGCGACGAGGGTGGCCATCGCCGTGGTGAACGCGAACGGAGCCAGCAGGAGCCCCGACTCGGCGGCGTCGACCCCGCCCACGGCCTGGAAGAACAGCGGCGGGTAGATGATCCCGATGGTGAAGCCGAACCCGGCCACGAGGTTGGCGAGGGTGGACAGCGACGACACCCGGTTACCCAGGATCCGCAGCGGCAACAGCGGCTCGGCCGCCACCCGTTGCCGCAGGACGAACAGTCCCCCGGTGACCAGGCTTCCCAGCAACAGCACGACCGTCGACGGCGCCCCCCAACCAGTCGTCTCGCCCCGCGTCAACGCCAACAGCAAGGCACCGACACCGGCCGCCAGCAACACCGCGCCGGCAACGTCGATCCGGTGGGCCACCCGCCGGGCCTGCTCGGGCTGGAACGCCAACGCCACCAGGCACAACAACCCGCTCGGGATGTTGACGAAGAACGCCCATCGCCACGAGAGGTTGTCGACGAAGAGCCCACCGGCGAAGGGCCCCATCACGCTCGTTCCGGCGAACACCAGGCCGGTGTAGCCGAGGTATCGGCCGAGGCGATCGGCAGGCACGAGGTCGGCGACGAGCGCCATGGCCAGCCCGGTGATGCCCCCCGCACCGATCCCTTGGAGCACCCGGCTCCCGATGAGCATGGGCATCGACGTCGACAGCCCGCACAGCACCGACCCGATCATGAACACGATCAACGCGACGGCGAACACCCGCCGCCGCCCATGAATGTCACCCAGCTTGCCGAACACCGCCATGGTGGCCACCTGGGCCAACAGGTAGCCGGTGGTGAGCCACGGCAGCAGCGAGAGCTGGCCCAACTCGGCGATGACCGTCGGCGCGGCAGTGGCCACGATCGATGCGTCGAGGCCCGACAGGGTGGCGCCGAGCAGGATGCCGGCGAACACGACGGCGACTCGGCGGCCCGACATCACCGGCGTGCCACCGGCGGTCGTCGCCGTCACGAGGCGGGCGGAGCGCCGCCCTCCTGCGCCGCCCGGCGCGTCGCGTCGGCGGCGTTGTGGCGCTTCATCGTGCCGAGAGGATCGGCCTTGAACGCCTCGACCGAACGCTGGTGCCCGGCCAGGGCCTGGAACTCCGAGCCGGCCCGGATGGCCGAGCGCACCCCCATGATGTCGGCCTGGCGATGCACGAGACGCTTGTTGATCTGGGCCAGGTCAGTCTCGACGCCAGCCACCCGCTCGGCGATGGCCAGCACCGCACCCTCGAGTTGTTCGGCGGGGAACGACTTGTTGGCCCAGCCCACCGCCACCGCCTCGGTGCCGAGGAAGTCCTCGCCGGTGAGCATGATCTCCATGGCTCGCCTCATGCCCAGTAGCGGCATGTGGTACTGCCAGTCGGGAGGGCTGGCGATGCGCACGATGGGATACCCGATGCGGGCATCGTCGGCCACGTAGACGAGGTCGCAGGCCTGAGCCAGCTCGGTGGCCCCGGCGATGGCATACCCGTGCACCTGGGCGATGACCGGCTTGGCCAGGTCCCAGAAGGCGAACCAGTTCTCGGTGACGTGCCGCGACCAGTTGCCGTCACCGCCGGCGGTGTGGAACGGCGGCTCGGCCATGAGGTCGCCACCGAGGTCGTAGCCGGCGGAGAAGCAACTGCCCGCGCCGCGCACCACCGTGACCCGCACATCGGGATCGTTGTCGTGGGCGGCCAACGCCACCAACAGCTCGGCCCGCATCGGGGTGGAGATGGCGTTGCGCTTCTCGGGCCGGTTCAGGGTGATGCGGCGCACGAACTCGGCAGGGGCGTCGACGGCGATGAGCTCGTAGGTGCCGCTCACGATCCGACCTCCAACTGGTCGCGTGTGCCGGCCAGCTCGGCCAGCAGCTCGAGGCCCCTCGGCTGCTCGGCCCGCACGATGAGCCCGGTGAGCCCCGACCGCGTCCACGGCTCCCACCGGGCCCTGATGCGGGCCTCGGAACCGATGAGGGCTCCGTCGTCGTGGTACTCGTCGGGCACGGCCGCGATGGCCTCGTCGCGCCGGCCGGCCCGCCACAGCTCCTGGATGCGGGTTGCCTCGTCGGGGTAGCCCCGACGGGCCATGGCCTCGCGGTGGTAGTTGTGGGTCTCGCTGCCCATGCCGCCGACGTACATGGCGGTGAGGGGCTTCATGGCGTCGAGAGCCGCCTGCACGTCGTCGGTGAACACCACGCTGATGCCACCGAACACCTCGAAGGACTCGGGGCGCTCACCGCGGCGGGCGAACCCGGCGTCGAGGGCGGGCCCGTAGACCTCGGGACCGTCGAACCCCCAACCCATCGGCAGCATCCCGTCGGACACCTCGGCCGACAGCTCGGTGTTCCTCGGCCCGCCGGCGGCCAACCAGATCTCGATCTCCCCCGCCGGGTGCAGGATCGACTTCAGTGGCTTCCCCTGACCCAGGGAGCGAGGCCCGTCGTAGGGCAGCGGGAACTCGGGGCCGTCGTTGGTGAGAGGCTCGCGGGCGAAGACCTTGCGCATGATGGCCACGTACTCGCGCAGGCGCCGGTTGGGGTTGCCCCACGGCTGGCCGTACCAACCCTCGACGATCTGGGGGCCGGACACCCCGAGGCCGATGATGACCCGGTTGCCCCCGGCCAGAGCATCGATGGTGAGGGCGTGCATGGCCGTGGCCGCAGGGGTGCGGGCGGCGATCTGTACGACCCCGGTGGCCAGCTTGATGCGGGAGGTGACGGCGGCCAGATAGGCCAGCGGCGAAAGGGCGTCGGACCCATAGGCCTCGGCCGTCCACACGGAGTGGTAGCCGAGGGCTTCGGCGAGGAGGACGTCGTCGACGGGGACGTCCAAGGTGGCGCCGCGGTAGAGGTCGAGGCCGAGTGCGAGCTTCATGGCGGCGAGTCTCGCGCAGGCCGTGTGGCGCCCTTCACACCGAAGCGTTGACGATCCGGAGGTGGCGCGGCACCCGGCCGGCCAGCAACACAGCCATGCCGGCCATCACCGCGGTGAGCCCCAACACCGCCACCACCGCGGGCCCGTCGCTGCCAGTGATCGAGACACCTGTCGCGACCACGGCGCCGGCGACACCGGTGCCGAGCGCCGTGCCGAGCATGTCGCACAGCTGCAGCGACGAGGTGGCCGCACCCTCGCGACCAGGTTCGGCCTCGGACAGCGCCGTGACCGACAACGGCGAATAGGCCAACCCCATCCCGAGGCCGGCCAACCCCCAGGTGAGCAGCGACACGGCGACGGGTACCGCCGGCAGCAGCGAGATGGCCATGAGGATTGCCGCTCCGGCCAGTACCCCCAGCCCGATCCGCACCAGGCGCCGAGGCCCGACCCGGAAGATGAGGCGCTCCTGGGTCCACGAGCCGATGGTCCACACCACCGCCGCGGCCGTGAGCGCCAGGCCGGCAACAACGGCGCTGGCCCCCTTCAACGATGTCAGGGCGAAGGGCACGAAGGCGTCGCCGGCGAAGAAAGCGAACGTGAGCGCACCCCGGGTGAGCACGACTGCGGGCAGACCGGCCCGGGCTCGGACGGTGCCCCCAGGGGTGAGAGCCACGAAGGCGGGCAGACCGAGGGCCAGACCGGCGGCGATCAGCACCACGGCGACGATGACGTTGCCGCTGCCGATCCCGCCCAGCACGAGCCCGGCCCCGGCGGCGACGGCGACGGCGCGTCCCACCAGAGCCCGTTCGCCGACCTCGGTACCCGACGAGGAGACGGACCGGACAGCGGCGATGGCCACGAGGCCGATGGCCGCCGACACCGGGATGAGCGCCAGGAACACCCACCGCCACCCGAGGGTCTCCCCCACCACGCCGGCCAATCCCGGGCCGATCAGGCTGGGCACGACCCAGGCCGTCGACAGCAGGGCGAACATGCGGGGACGGTCCTGGGGGGCGTACCCCCGGCCGATGCAAACGTACGCCACCGCCATCATCGACCCGCCCCCCAAGCCCTGCAGAACCCTCCCCGCCACCAGCATCACCATGCCCGACGCCGCCCCGCCGATGGCCAAACCGGCCAGGAACAACATCAGGCCAACGGCAAAGGGGACGACGGGGGCCATCCGATCGGCGGCCCTCCCCGCCACCACGATCGCCACCAGGTTCCCCAGGAAGAACCCGCTGAAGACCCACCCGTACAGCCAGAGGTCACCCAGATCCGACTCGACCAACGGCATCACCGTGGAGATGGCCAGCGACTCGAAGGCGACGACGGTGACGATGGCGAGGAGCCCGCTGGTGAGCAGGCGTCGCCCCGGCGCCCAGACCCCGGTGCGGCCGTTGAACGCGACGGTGCCCTCCACCGCGGGGGCGGAGGGCACGTCGCGTACCGGCTCGGTGGGTGTCACGACCTCAGGGTACGACCCGGGGTCAGACCGGCGAAGAAGGCAGGATCAGGCGGTGACGACGGGGCCGCGATATTCGTCCCGGCCGAAGCCGAGCATCAGGAAGAAGATGAAAGGCAGTAAGGCCAGACCGACCCCGTAGCCGGTGCCCTTCCCGAAGCTCTTGGCCAGGTCGATCATCACGATGACCAGCGCGACGATGTTCACGAACGGAATGAAGAACAGCACGATCCACCACATCGGCCGACCCGTGGCCTTGAGCAGCGGGATCACACCGATCGGGTGGCAGATCAGGAACAGCAACGCCCACGCTCCCGGCTGCCCGGTCTTCTCGATCGCCTTCCAGAGGCCGACGATGAAGAGCACGATGAGCACGGCGTAAACGACGAAGAGGACGATGCTCGCGCCGCCGCCACTGGATTCGGAGGTCGTGGTGATCTCCACCTGCGCCAACAGATTCATGGACCCGCTCCTTGTTCGTTGGTGATCGAAGTATCGACCGTACCCCGGGGGGTCGGGCCGAATCGAGGATCATCGGCGTGGGGCGATCCGAGGCTCAGGCCGCAGACGGGCCGGCGCTAGCCTGCCCACTGCGCCCTTGTAGCTCAACTGGATAGAGCAGCCGGTTTCTACCCGGCAGGTTCCGGGTTCGAATCCTGGCGAGGGCACACCGGCAGCAGGGACCGTCGCCATTGCCGTTTCGTGCACCGGCACCCCGCCACCTATGCTGGCGACTCCCATGGTGGCCGTAGCTCAGCTCGGTTAGAGCGCCAGGTTGTGGCCCTGGAGGTCGGGGGTTCAAGTCCCCTCGGTCACCCCACGGTGGTGGTGGCGACCCGCCTCGGCGGGTGGCCACCGCCTCCTACCGCCCATCGTACACTCGCATTTCCACACGCGCCTCTAGCTCAATGGCAGAGCAACGGACTCTTAATCCGCAGGTTCTGGGTTCGAATCCCAGGGGGCGCACCGACCACAACGTGTCTTCCCATTGGCGACGGGCGTCTTCACGGTGAACCTTCAAGTGAGGAGCTTCGCCTCGCCGTGCAGCTGGGCTACGACTTCTCTGGTTCCCGCCGGAACCCCGGGGGCGGTTTTCAGCCGACCGTGGCCGGGAGGTCCGAGTTGCGGATGGCGTCGGCCCACGGGTAGCGCATCGGGTCGATGAGCAGGTACGGCGCGTCGAGCACCGGCTCGACGGTGTGGGGCACGGCCTCGCGGAGGGCGACGGCGCGACCACCGGGATCGTCGGCCACGAACACGAGGTCGAGGAACAGCCCCGGTCGGCGCCGCGACTCCATCGACCACACCCCGGTGACCCCGTCGAGCTCGGCCAGGCGCTCCGCCCGCCCGTCGGGCGCCCGACGCTGGATCACGATCAGCCCGGTGTGACCCACAAAGGACACGTCGGCCGACCCCAGTTGGAGGCGGGCGGGACCGACGGCGTCGGTGCCGGCGAAGACGTCGCCCTCGCGGACGGCCTTCTTCTCGGCCGGGAAGGTCATCCGACCGGTTTCGTACAACGTCGGCAACGTGACACTCATGTCGTCGAAGGCGATCTGGGGATCACCGCTCACCACGTAGTTGGTGAGGAACGTGGCCCGACCTTCGGCGAACGGCGAACCGTCCTCGGTGAGGCGCACGGCGTGCAGCTCGGGGGGAGCCACGTAGCGACGGCTGAGCATGATGCCCTCGAGGCTCACGTTCATCGGCGTGTGCTCGAGGTCGTACCAGCGGTTCCACGCCTCGATGGCGTCGGCATCACAGTCGAGTGCCGCGAACACAACCCCCGAGGCCTTCACCGCGTCAGGCCACGATCTCGCTGGTCTGGGTGACCGGCACGATGGAGGTGTAGTTGGCCACGTCGGCCATCACCGCACCGGTGCCCTCGGCGCCGAGGGCGGCACCCATGGCGTCCATCGACTCGAAGGTGAAGTGCACGACGGCCTCGTAGGGACCGTCGACGCCCTTGTCGATCTGGGCGCCGTCGAGGCCCCAGGTGCTCACGGCCAGCGGCACGTGGGAGTCGGCGTAGTAGTCGTGGTCGAAGGTCGCGCCTTCGGTCTTCGGGTACAGCACGCTGAAGCGGATCATGGTGGTGGTCCTCTCGTCGGGATCGGTGGGGTGAAGGTGAAACGGCGCTTCGGCCGTCGTGGTCAGTCGTCGACGTACTCGACCAGCTCGATGCTGTAGCCGTCGGGGTCGAGGATGAACCCGACGATCACCGGCCAGCGCTCGAGGCGCTCGGGCACCATCGTCGAAGTCCAGCCGGCGGCCACGGCCCGGTCGTGGGTGTCCATGGCGTCGCCGACGATCATGTAGATCTTCCAGAGGGCGTTGCCGTGCTCGATCGGCTTCGGGTCCTCCCAGGCGTGGGCCAACTGGAGGCGCCCGCCACCCTCGTCGGCGGCCAGTACGGCCTCCTTGACCCCGGGGATCTCGGTGCGGGTCTGCACCTTGAGCCCGATGATGTCCTCGTAGAACGCCACCGAGCGTTCGAGGTCGCTCACCCAGATGCAGTACTGCCCGACTCTCGTGTCCATCCCGATCTCCCCCTGCTCGCGAAGCCCGCAACGTACATGGTCCCTTGGCCGACAGCACGCCTTCACTACGCTCGCCGCGGGCCCACGGACCCCGACCGTCTGCCGGGCCTTCGACGAGTCTCTCATCGGCATGAGCATGTCGTCGGGCGACGGCCGCCTGCTCTGGGTGAACGACGCATTCTGCGTGCTCCTCGGGCGTACCTGGGCCGAGGTCATCGGACGACCCATCGCCGACTTCACCGATCCCACCGACGTGATCGTCGCCGAGCGCATCCGCAATCAGCTGCTCACCGGCGAGACGACCCGCGGGGAGTGCGAACTGCGCCACCTCCGACCCAACGGGAGCACGATCCTGGCCCGGCTGTCGATGTCGGTCGTCGCCGAATCCGACACGGCCGAGCCGCCGATCGTCCTCGGTCAGGTGCTCGACATCACCGACTTCAAGATCGTGAACGACGGGCTCGGACACGCCGCCGGTGAGGAGTTCCTCGTGGAAGCCGGACACCGTCTCCGCCAGTGCGTGCGGCCCACTGACACCGTCGCCCGAATGGGTGGAGACGAGTTCGTGATGGTGTGCGAGGTCGACCACATCGATCTGGTGACACCGCTGTGTGAACGCGTCGCGGCCGCACTGGCCCGGCCTTACGACCTCGACGGGAAGTCGCTCCAGATGAGCGCCAGCATCGGTGTCGTGGTGGGCGACGACGTGCACGAGCCGGCCGAGCTGCTCCGCGATGCCGACGTGGCGATGTACCGGTCCAAGGCCGACGATCGGGGCCGGGCCACGGTGTTCACCGCCCGGCTGCGCGCCGAAGCGGTGGAACGGCTCGAGCAGGAGGCCGACCTCCGCGTGGCCCTGCGCGAAGGCCAGCTCGAGGTGCACTACCAGCCCGTCATCTGCTGTGCCGACGCCAGCGTCTACGGGGCCGAGGCCCTGGCGCGCTGGCGCCACCCCGACCGGGGGCTGCTCATGCCCGGCGACTTCCTGCCCGCGGCCGAACGCAGCAGCCTGATCGTCGACGTGGGCACTGCGGTGCTGCACGCCGCCTGCCGCCAGCTCGCCACCTGGCAGCAGGCCGGCCTCGATCTTCGCGTCAGCATCAACATCTCGCCCCGCCAACTCCTCGACCGCGGCGTCGTCGACACCGTGCTCAGCGCCTGCGACCAGGCCGGGGCGCGCCCCGCCGGCCTCGTGCTCGAGCTCACCGAGAACGCGCTCATCGAGGCCCTCGGAATCGCCGGGGCCCGCCTCCGCCGCCTTCGCGACGCAGGCGTCGGGGTGGCCCTCGACGACTTCGGCACCGGGTACAGCTCGTTGCAGTACCTGCGCGATCTCCCCGTCGACATGGTGAAGGACGACCGTACGTTCGTGCGCGGCCTCGGCCACGAGGACGACGGCGCCCTGGCCGAAGCCATCGTGGGCCTAGGTGACGCCCTCGACCTCACCACCGTGGCCGAAGGCGTCGAGACCTACACCCAACTCCGCCGACTGCGGGCCATGGGCTACGGCTACGGCTACGGCTACGGCTAC
>JBDNHK010000129.1:0-6244 GCA_041688815.1 Acidimicrobiales bacterium
AAGAGCTGCGCCGCATCCCGGTGGCCCGCAACGTGGGCAACGTCGTCTCGGTGTGGGTGCAGTCCGCGGGCCTGCTGGCGCTGGCCTGTTGGGTCACGGTGCGAGTCCCGCTGCCCGCGGCCATGGCGGTGTGGGCGCTCACCTTCGTGCTCATGGGCCGGGCCTTCGGACGCTGGTGGCTGTGGCCGGTGATGTGGCTGGCCCCGTGGATGACGGTGTGGCGGGTGCTGAACCGGCTGCGGGCGGTGGCCGAGCACGGCGGCATGGGCGTGCCCTTCCAGCACCTGCCGGCCCTGCACGACGAGCTGGTCGCATCGGGCTGGGTGACACCGGAAGCCACGTTCCCCAACTATTGGGTTCTCTGGAAGACTGCCTCCTCGGGCTGACCGGCCCCGGGCCCATCCGCCTGCCGCAATCTCCCAGGGGGACATCCCATGACCGACATCGACGCCGCTCGCGCCAGCCGCACCCACGAGCCGCTCACCGATCAGTTCATGGGCGTCGAGTTCTCGATCGAGGACGCCCCGGCGTTCTACGCCGAGCTCCGGGCCAAGGGGCGCCTGCTCTGGAACGGCTCCCAAGGGTTCTGGGTGGCTCCCCATCACGCCGAGGTCATGGCCGTCTCCACCGACCCGGCCACCTACTGCTCGGGCAAGGGCATCATCACCTTCGAGATCGGCGCCGAGTACGCCTCGCCCCCCACGATGATGCACACCGACCCTCCGGACCACACCCGGTACCGGTCGCTGGTGCAGCCGGCGTTCGGTCGGCGGGTCGTGAAGACGCTCGACGAGGCGACCCGCGATGCCGCCCGCGTCCTCGTCGACGCGCTGCCCCTCGACGAGGCGATCGACATCGTGGCGCCGCTCGCCGTGCCGCTGCCGGTGCAGGTCATCGCCCAGCTCCTCGGGCTGCCCGAGGAGCGCTGGGACGACGTGTGGGCGTGGTCGGAGGCGTCGATCCCCGGCACCGAGATCTACGCCGACGTCGAGCGCCGCACCGCCCTCAGCGCCGACATGATGGCCGAGCTGATCCGCCTCGTCGGCGAGGCCCGCAAGAGCCCCGAGGACGACGTCATCTCCCAGCTGGTCGGCCTCGAGGTCGACGGCGACCGCCTCACCGACGACGAGATGACGATGTTCCTCAACCAGATCCTCGTGGCCGGCAACGAGACCACCCGCAACACCATCTCCGGCGGGCTGGTGGCGCTGGCCCAGAACCCGGACCAGTGGGCCCGGTTGGTCGCCGATCGCTCGCTCGTGCCCAGCGCCGTGGAGGAGATCCTGCGCTGGACGACCGCCGTCATCTACTTCATGCGCACCGCCACCAAAGACACTGTGCTCGGTGGCGAGGCCGTCGCCGCCGGCGACGCAGTCGTGATGGTCTATTCGTCGGCAAACTTCGACGAGGTCGAGTTCGGTCCCACTGCGGGTTCCTTCGACGTCGGCCGGTCGCCGAACCACCACGTGGCCTTCGGTTTCGGCGCCCACTTCTGCCTCGGCGCGGCGCTGGCCCGCCTCGAGGTCGCGGCCGTGCTCGACGCCCTGCTCGATCGCAGCGTCACCCGCCTCGAGCTCGCCGGACCCGTCGGCCGCTCGGTGTCCAACATCATCGCCGGCGTGACCACCGCCCCGATGATCCTGCACACCACCTGACCCACCGAGAGCCCGGCCACCGGGGGGCGGGGCCCGCCGTCGGCGGGCGACCTCAGGCGGGGCCGTCGACGAGCCAGGCGGCCTCGGCCCGGCGGACGACCTCGCGCAGAGGGAGACCGAGGGCCCGAGCAGCGGCGGCGGCGTCGTCGTGCTCGGCCTTGGCCCGACCGGCGGACACCTTGACCCGAACGACGTGACCGTCGACCTCGACCTCGCCGAACTCGCGGGCCTGCGGCCAACGCTGCATGGTGAGGCCACGTACCCCGAGGGTGCCGGTCTCGGCCACCAGCACCGCCCGCAGCGCGTCGGCGGCGGCCGGGTCGGCCAGCACGTGCACCGTGTGGGCGGGACGGCCCTTCTTCATGACGATGGGCGTGAGCCAGGCGTCGTGGGCGCCGGCGTCGAGGAGGGCGCCGAGGGTGTGGGCCAGTACCTCGCCGGTGACGTCGTCGACATTGGTCTCGAGCAGCACCACCGGCTGACCGGCCCCCCCGGCCACCGACGCCGAGCGGGTGCCGAGCACGACCTGGGTGAGGTTGGGCCGATCGCCGAGATCGGCGGTACCGGCGCCGAAGCCGCTGGCGGTGATGGTCATGGCCGGCATCGGTCCCCACTCGACGACGTTGGCGGCCAGGAGGGCGGCACCGGTGGGAGTGGTGAGCTCGCGGGCGATGGGCAGGCCGTAGGTGGGGGCGCCGGCCAGGAGGTTGATCACCGCGGGTACGGGGACGGGGAGCTCACCGTGGGCGGCGCGCACGGTGCCCGTGCCGTCGGCCACGGCGCTCGAGGCCACGCTGTCGACGCCCAGCACCTCGAGGGCGGCGCAGGTGCCCACCACGTCGACGATGGCGTCGAGCGCCCCGACCTCGTGGAAGTGCACGGTCTCGGGGGGCCGACGGTGCAGGTGGCCCTCGGCCTCGGCCAGCGCCCGGAACGTGGCCAGCGCCCGCCGGGCCACGCGGTCGGGGAGGTCGGCCGCGGCCACGATGGCCGCCACCTCGGCGGCGGCCCGATGGGGTGGGTCGGCCTCGGTGTGCACGTGCACCTTGGTGCCACCGATTCCGGCCCGCAGCACGGTCTCGGTCTCCAGTTCCCATCCGCTCACCGGAAGACGCGCGAGCAGGGTGCGTACCTCGTCGACGTCGGCGCCGGCGTCGATCAGCGCGCCGAGGGCCATGTCGCCGGCGATTCCCGAGAAGCAGTGGAACCAGGCCACCGTGGTGCCCGGTGCCGCGTCGCCGGGCACGGTGACGCCCTCCCATGCCACGGGCCCACGCGGGGCGTCTGCACCATCGTGGCCCGGGTCGTGGTCGTGGTCGTGAGCGTGACCCGGGTCGTGAGCGTGACCCGGGTCGTGGTCAGGCACTGACGTCGGCTTCGTCGGCGGTCACCGGCGCCGTGATCGACAAGGCCCGCAGAATCGCGCACGCGGCACCGAAGCCGTTGTCGATGCCGACGACGGTCAGCCCCGAAGCGCAGGACGAGAGCATGCCGAGCAACGCCGTCACTCCGCCCAGGCCGGCGCCGTAGCCGACGCTCGTGGGCACGGCGACGACGGGCACACGGGTGAGGCCGGTGACCACGCTGGCCAGGGCGCCCTCCATGCCCGCCACCACGACCAACGCGTCGCAAGCCACCAGTTCGTCGACTGCGTCGAGCACGCGGTGCAGGCCGGCCACGCCGATGTCGGTGATGCGCAGCGGGTCGATGCCGTGGGCACCGAGGGTGGCGGCGGCCTCGTCGGCCACGGGTAGGTCGGCGGTGCCGGCACAGACGACGGCCACCCGCTCCGATCGGGTCGGCGCCGGGCGCCACACCACGGTGGACAGGGTTCGGCCGAGCGGGTCGCCACCCCCGGCCACCACGGCCCGTCCCCCGCCGTTGGTGGCGAGAGCGGCATCGCGCTGGTCGGTGTCGGCGCGCGACAGCAGAACCGGGGCCGACCCGGGTTGGGCGAGCAGCTCGGCCACGATCGCCGCGCACTGCTCGGCCGACTTGCCGGGGGCGTACACCGTCTCGGCCATACCCTGACGGAGTTGACGGTGGTGATCGATGCGGGCAAAGCCGAGATCGGCGAAGGGAAGGCGTCGTAACTGCTCGACGGCCTCGTCGGGGCTGACCGCTCCGGTGCGGATGCCGTCCACCAAACCACGCAGGGCTGTTTCGTCCATGTCGTTATCCTCCTCGATCGTGACTGTCCCCGCGTCAACGAGTCAGCCGAGTTCCAACTGGAAGGATCGCACGGTTGCCTTCCTCGGGCCGGTCGGCACGTTCTCCGAGCAGGCCCTGCACACCCAGGCCGACCTGGCCCGGGCGAACCTGCTCACCCTCCCCACGTTCGCGGCGGTGCTGACCGCCGTCGAGCGCGGTGACGCCGACTACGGGTTCGTGGCCATCGAGAACGCCATCGAGGGCACGGTGAACGTCACTCAGGACACGCTGGCCTTCGATGCCGACCTGTTGATCCAGCGTGAGGTCGTGCTGCCGGTGCACCTCGACCTGATGGCCCTGCCGGGGGTCACCATCGACCAGGTCGAGCGGGTGTGGTCGTATCCCCATGCGCTGGCCCAGAGCCGGAAGTTCCTGGCCCGCGAGCTGCCCCACGCCGAGGCCGAGGCGTCGAACTCCACCGCCGACGCGGCGCGCCTGTTGGCCGAGCACGGCGACCGCCATGGCGCGGCGATCGCCCCCGGTCGCGCCGCCGAGGTGTACGGGCTCGAGGTGTTGGCCCACGCCATCGAGGACCACGGCGACAACGCCACCCGGTTCGTGCTCGTCGCTCGCGAGGGCGTGCCCGCGCCCACCGGTCACGACAAGACCTCGATCGTGGTGTTCCAGCGAGCCGACGAGCCCGGCAGCCTGCTGTCGATCCTCCAGGAGTTCGCGGCGCGGGGCATCAACCTGACCAAGCTCGAGAGCCGCCCCACCCGTCGGGGGTTGGGTGACTACTGCTTCCTCATCGATCTCGAGGGGCACCTCCGCGACGAGGTGGTGGCCGACGCCCTGCGGTCGGTGAAGACCAAGCAGGCCGACGTGAAGTTCCTCGGCTCCTACCCGGCCGCCGGCGCCCACGCCCCGGCCCGCCGCGAGGAAGTCGAGGCGGCCGCGCAGCGCGCCGAGGACTGGCTCAGCGAGCTGCGCGCCAGTATCGCCACCGACACCTGATCCCCCTTGGGCTCGGCGATAGGGTCGGTCCTGGAGGGATGGCAGAGCGGACGATTGCGTCGGTCTTGAAAACCGTTGAGGGGCAACCCTCCGGGGGTTCGAATCCCCCTCCCTCCGCTCCACTGACATCGAGGCACCCGGCGGCCGGGCCGACCGGCTCGTGCTGCTGTGTAGTCTTTCCGGGCCTGGAGAGGTGCCGGAGTCCGGTCGATCGGGCCTCCCTGCTAAGGAGGTGACGGGGAAACTCGTCCGTGGGTTCAAATCCCACCCTCTCCGCCGTGTGTGGGCCCCGCTCCGGCGGGGCCCACGACCGTTTCGAGGCCATACCGACGAGCGTGCGGCGATGGGCCGACCGTTGCCTTGGTGGTGCCAACCACCCACCGCACGCCAGGAGCTCGCCCGCGCTCGCATCGGGCCGAAATATGACGCTCGACCGTCACTTGTGTTGCATTTGTGTTGCGGAAAGGGCCAGACTCGCACCCTATGCCGTCCACACCTTCGACGCACCCCACCTCCACCCCCCGCCGCGGGCGACGCCACACCGCCCGTGCCGCCCTGGTCGGAATCGCCCTCGTCGTCCTCGCGGCGTGCAGCCCCGCCCAGATGCGGACCTGGTACGACAGCCAGGGCATCGACCACTCCCAGATGTCCGAGCAGCAAGTGGACGACGCCGCTCAGGTGGCCACCAACTACTGGGCGATGGTGTTCGCCGAGAACGCCGAGCTCGCCAAGTTCGACTGGGTGCTCGGCGACGCTCAGCTCTACCGGCTGCGCTGGTGCGAGTCCACCGACAACTACTCCGCAGTGAGCCGAACGGGCTCGTTCCGAGGGGCTTACCAGTTCCACCAGGGCACCTGGGACAGCGTGGCCCGCCAGCACTTCCCGCGCTACGTGGGCCTCGATCCGGCCTCCGCCTCGCCACGCGTGCAGGACGCCATGACCCGGGCGCTGTGGTCGATGACCGGCCCCCGCTCGTGGCCGGTGTGCGGCTACCGCGTCTGACGCAACCGAACCGCTCGGTGCTCGGTGGTCGTGCACGACCACGCCGCAGATGTTGCGCCCCTCCAGGAGGTCGTCGACGGCCAGTTTGATGTCGTCGAGGGCGCACCGGCGAGTGAACCACCGCCGTGACCCCGGGGCCGACCGCCTCGACGACGCCGGCGCTCTCGTGCCCGGCGCAGAAGGGCAGAGGCCCCATGTGGCTGCCGTCCAGGAAGTGGACGTCGCTGTGGGCGCAGCCCGCTGGCGACGTCGCGCACGAGCACCTCGTGGGCCTTCGGGTCGTCGCCCTCGACATCGACCACCTCGTCGCGGCCCGGGCTCTCGAACAACACCGCGGCGCGTGACCTCATGAGACCCCCCGGTCGACCGAACTCGTTGGCGCGGACCCTACGGCGCGTCACTGGGCCGGAGGCCGGAGAGAC
>JBDNHK010000130.1:0-5832 GCA_041688815.1 Acidimicrobiales bacterium
GTCGAACGATCTGTTGCAACTGGCGGCCTTCGTGATCCGACAACCGCCGGACCTTCACAGGAGTGGACATCCCCAGATCAAAACAGGCCCAGCACCTCAAGTGGTGGACGCGCCCTACGAACGATCACGGACAGAGCACTACGAGCAGGGCGACCCGGCCGGCTACGGCAGCGGCAACAATCGCAACGGGAGCACCCCGAAGACGGTGCTGACCGACGCGGGGGCGGTTCCGGTGCAGGTGCCCCGGGACCGCAACGGTGACTTCGAGCCGCAACTGGTGCCCAAGCACGCCCGCCGCCTGGAGGGCTTCAACGACATCGTGTTGTCGTTGGTCTCGCGGGGGATGACGACCCGTGATGTCCAATCGCATCTGGCCGGCGCCTACAAGGTCGAGGTGTCCGCGGAGTTGATCTCCAAGATCACCGACGCGGTGCTCCCCGAGCTGCGGGCTTGGCAGTCGAGGCCTCTCGACGAGAAGTACCCGATCCTCTACCTCGACGCGATCGTGGTGAAGGTCCGCACTGATGGGCGGGTCACGAACCGGCCCGTGTACATCGCCATGGCCGTCGATCTCGACGGCTGCAAGCACGTGCTGGGCTTGTGGCTCGGCCAAGGTGACGAGGGCGCCAAGTACTGGCTGGGGGTGCTCACCGAGCTGAAGAACCGGGGTGTGCTCGACATCTTGGTTGCTTGCTGCGACGGGCTCACCGGCTTTGGTGACGCCATCGAAGCCGTGTGGCCCCAGGCCAGCGTCCAGACCTGTGTCGTGCACCTGATCCGCAACTCGATCCGGTTCTGTTCCTGGAAGGACCGCAAAGCCGTGGCCCGGGCCCTGAAGCCGATCTACACGGCCCCGACCGTGGGCGCCGCCGAGGACGCCCTCGACGAGTTCGCGAAGGAGTGGGGCGCCACCTACGGCGGGATCGTCGACCTGTGGCGTCGGCACTGGGAGCGGTTAATCCCGTTCCTCGACTTCGACCCCACAATCCGCAAGATCATCTACACGACCAACGCCATCGAGTCACTGAACTATCAGCTCCGCAAAGTCACCAAGACCAAGGGCTCGTTCCCGACCGACGACGCCGTGCTGAAGATCTTCTACCTCGCCATCGACAACATCGGCCACCACCGAGGCGGGGAACTCGGCAGCCACACCCAAGGCTGGAAACAAGCACTCAACGCGTTCGCCATCGCCTACCCCGGTCGCGTTCCCGACACCCTCAATTAGCCACCTCACACAAAATTCTTGACAGCCCCCAGCCTCGGGTTCTCGATCAACGCGCGAGCAATCTCGTCACGTTCGCGCAGCGACAGCGGCGCGCCTGGCGTCCTGGGATCTCCATCGGTCGGTGTTGGTCGACAGCACCGGTCATCATGACCGGAACCGTGCTCACCGACCGATGGAACTGGCCGTGGCCTCGAAAGCAACGCAGATCCAAACCTCCACCAGTGGGGGGTGGCTCGCATATGATTGCGCCCTCACAAGGGAGGTTGGCGTTGGCTGGCCATCAGTGCGCAAGCGAATCCACGTCCCACGAGCGATGACAACATCATCGACCGACCATGTAGCAGGACGACCGGTAGAGCCCGGCCGACAGCTTGGTGTCATGCTCGTCGAGCAGGCGGGGCGGACATCGAACGAGTGGGAGGTCTTCGCACAACTTCCTGAATCGCAGGTCACCCTGGTCTCCAATCGGGGCGGGTGGGGCGCGGACCGTGAGGTGGTCCTCCCGACGGTTCACACCCCGCTGGTGAGCAGCCACGAGGCATGGACAGCAGCGCCGGCCTGGATGCGCGGCATGGACCGACTCGATACGGAGCACATCGACCTCATCGTGTCGCTCGAGCTCTTCTCCTTCAGCAGCCTCCAGGCCTCACGCCTGGCCCGTCGCGCCGGCATACCGCATGCGGTGATCGTCTTCGAGACCATGGCAGACAACCCGTTGTACCGCCTGCCACCATGGCGCCTGGTCACCTCGTCGGTACGACGGCACGCCGACGCCTTTCTCTGCGTCACTCCCCGCGCTGAACGCCACCTCGTCGAATTGGGATGCGATCGATCGCGCTGCCGTCCGCTGGGGCTGGGTGTTGACATCAACGTATTCGAGCCCGCCCCCGAGCTCCAACCGTCTCCTGAGGTGCTCTTCGTCGGGATGCTCCGAGCCAATCGGGGAGCTGACAAGGGGGTCCACGACATCGTCGAGGCCTGCCGCCGACTCCGGGCCACGTCCATCCCCGATCTCCGCCTAAGGCTCGTCGGCGACGGACACCTCCGGGAGGAACTGGAGGCGACCGCCCGGAGGGAGCCCTTCCTGCAGGTAACCCGCCACGTCCCCCGATCCGAGATCCCCGCGCTCATGAGGCAGAGCCGGTGCCTCGTGTTGGCCTCCAAGCGGACCCTCAAGTGGGAGGAGCAGTTCGGGTTCGTGATGGTCGAGGCGATGGCGTGTGGCCTCCCGGTCGTGGCGACGCGCAGCGGAGCCATACCCGACGTCGTACCCGACCCGGACCGTCTTGTCCCTGAGGGCGACATCGACGCCCTTACATCCGCAATCGACCGCGCCTTGGGTCCCGTCGCCGAGGAACTCGGACGCCGCAATCGCGAGTTCGCGATGCGGCACTACGCCATGGACCTGCAGGCCGCCCGGCTCCAGGAGACGCTGCAGGAGCTTGCGGCGCTGCCACCCGCTCGACCCCGATGATCGAACGACTCGATACAGCGTCAGCCGTCGAAAGCCCTGCGCGCCCACACCAACGCGGTAGACAAGACTCTCGTGAAAGGAACACTGGCCAAATGACACAGGGGCAATCCCGACTGGAGTTGCTGCGGCTGTTCCTCTCCGAGAAGCATGACCCAGATCCCTTCTATGCCGCGCTGGCGGAGCGGTCGATCTCCGGTTTCCAGTTCCCGCTCCAAGGAGCGAGAGTGCTCGATCTCGGCTGCGGAGGCGGGTACTACGGCGCCGCGCTCAAACGATCCGGCGCCGAGGTGGTCGCTGCCGACCTCGCCGAGGCAGATGTCCGTCAAGCGTCGCAGAGGGATCTGTCGGCGCTCATCTGCGATGGCACCCGCTTGCCCTTCCCGAGCGGCTCGTTCGACGGCGTCTTCTGCTCGAACATGCTCGAACACACCCCGCGGCCTGAACTGATCTTCGACGAGCTCGAGCGAGTACTGCGACCAGGCGGTTGGGCGTGGGTCAGCTGGACGAACTGGTACTCGCCGTGGGGCGGTCACGAGATCGTGCCTCTCCACTTCCTGGGACCCCACAATGGCTTGCGGGCGTGGCGGGCTCTGTTCGGGGAGCCGCGGAAGAACGTTCCCTTCGTCGAGCTCTGGCCTACCTACGTTGGACGCACGATTGCCCACGTCCGCCGACGCCCAGGGCTCGAGGTGCTCGATGTGGTTCCTCGCTACTACCCCACTCAACGCTGGATCTTGAGGGTGCCTGTGCTGCGCGAAGTACTCACCTGGAACTGCCTGATCATGTTGCGACGAACGCGCGCCGAGCTCTCAGCGCCGGTGACAGCGAAGCAGAACTGATGACACCGAACAGCTCGTTCCTCCCGACCGCAACGCTCGACCAGCGCCGTACCGCTGAACTCGGCGCGCTCGCGGCACGTCGCGGAATGGGGAGGATCGCCATCTTGTCGTGGCGAGACGCAGCCGACCCTGACGCCGGCGGCTCGGAGATACACGCTGCTCACGTCGCAAGAATCTGGGCGGCAGCGGGCATCGATGTCACCATGCGGACCTCTGCCGCCAAAGGTCTTCCTCCACACGAAGAGCGTGATGGCTACCGGGTGATTCGGCGTTCGGGACGCCACATGGTGTTTCCCGACACCATCACCGAGCAGCTCCGGTCTGGCCGCGGCGAAACCGACGGCATTCTCGAGCTGTGGAACGGGGTGCCCTACCTCACTCCCCTGTGGTCCCGACGCCCCACCGTCACGTTCATCCACCACGTTCACCGAGAGATATGGAATCTCACGCTCTCCGGCAAGCTCGCCCAGTTCGGCCGACTCCTCGAGGGTCGCCTCGCACCGCCCCTCTACCGGTGGTCACGGATCCTGACGCCCTCTCAGGCATCGAAGGACGAGATCATCGACTATCTGGGCCTTCCTTCAGAGAACATACGCGTGGTCGAACCCGGGGTGGATTCCATGTTCACGCAAGGAGTTGGACGCTCGCCCTCCCCCACGATCGTGGCGGTGGGCCGTCTGGTCCCCTACAAGCGATTCGAGACACTCGTATCGATCATGCCGGAGGTGAGTCGCCGAGTGCCGGGGGCCCGCCTCGTGATCGTCGGCGACGGCTACAACAGGGCCGCGATCGAAGCCGCCGTTCTGTCACATGGAGCGAGTCATCTCGTAGAGATGCGGGGCCGAGTGACCAACGAGGAGCTCATTGCCGCCTACCGCGAGGCATGGGTACTCGCCAGCGCCTCGATTGCCGAGGGCTGGGGGATGACCATCACCGAGGCAGGCGCCTGCGGCACCCCTGCGGTGGTGTCCCGCGTCGGTGGTCACGTCGACGCTGTTGACCACGATGTCTCTGGCCTGCTCGCGGGTACCACCGAGGAGCTCACGGAGTCCCTGGTGCGTGTCTTGTGTGATGCTGATCTCCGCCGACGACTGACCGACGGTGCTGTTGCTGCCGCCGCCGACCACTCGTGGGAAGCAACCGCCACCGCCGTCATTGAAGAGCTCACTCGCGTCTGAGAAGCGTCACGAGACGGCTCCGAGCGATCGATCGACTTCCTGTTCGGTCGCGCCGGTCGGGAATGCGGGTCTCTGGTCACTTATCCGAGCGACTCGGACGAGAAGGTTTGCGAACTCCCTCGGGACAATCGGCCATCAACGACGTGCGCAACCGCTCCGCACTGAGCGGTACAGTCGTTCTTCGTGTCTGGAACCCACATCACGTTCTCTGATGCCGCAGGTGCGCTTGATGGCATCGACGGTTGGCTCAGCGAGGAGCAGGCCCATCTCCTCTGGGATTGTGCCGGCAAACTCCCAGTCGGCGGGAGAGCCGTAGAGATCGGCAGTTTCAGAGGACGCTCCACGGTCATCACCGCGCTGGCGCTGCCCGACGGCGCAACGGTCACCGCCATCGATCCACATGCCGGCAATGATCGAGGCCCCCAGGAATGGGAAGGCAAGGAAGCCGAAGCGGAGACGGACCACTCCGTCTTCCTCGCCAATCTGGATCGCGCCGGCGTGCGCGATCGTGTGACCCACATCCGCAAGTTCTCCAACGAGGCGCATGCCGATGTCGAAGGCGACATCGATCTGCTCTACATCGACGGCGCCCACCGCTACCGCCCCGCACGCGCAGACATCGAGCAATGGGGTGACCGAGTGGTCGCGGGCGGCACCATGCTCATCCACGACTCCTTCAGCTCTATCGGCGTCACGGCGGCGATTCTCGCCACGCTCATGAACTCAGGCGAATGGGAGTACGTCGGTCGGTCTGGATCGATGGCCCAGTACCGACGCGAACCAATGCTGCCGGAAGAACAGCGCGGGTCCCGGCGGGCGCAGATTGCCCAGCTGCCGTGGTTTGCCAGCAACGTTTTCATCAAGGTTCTCTTGACCGCTCGACTACGCCCCGTGGCCACTGCGCTCGGATTCCCGGCCGACCGGCCCTGGCCATACTGACGTCCCGTCAGGCGGAGCGTCCCCACTGATCAGCGGACCGGCTCCCGCGTTTCTGACGCTCCATCAGATCAGCCGACGACAGTACCGCGGGCCCGCCACGGCCTCCCACTCGACCCGCCACGCTTCCCTCGAACCTGTCTACGAACGCTGCCCCATGGGGCGGCGTTGGTAGAC
>JBDNHK010000036.1:0-5297 GCA_041688815.1 Acidimicrobiales bacterium
CTCATGGCGGCGTGCAAAGCTCACGGTGTGTGGCCGTTCGCCCACTTCAACCGCTTACACCTGTGCCCTCCTCTCGTGATCTCCGACGCCGACGCTCATCGCGGCCTCGACGTGATCGATGAGGCGCTGGCGTTGGCCGACCGACATGTGAGGACGACATGAGCGAGACGATGTGAATCGAACGGGCCCAGAAGGCGGTCGGTGACGCCGACACGATCGTGGCCGAGGCGTGGTTCCAGCCCCGCGGCACCTCCGGTGGACTGGTCGGGGGAATGACTGGAGGCAACATGATCGCCGGAGGCGGCCTCATCGGCACGGCCGTGGGCGTGTGGGCGCGGCGGTGGTGGGCGTGGGGGCGGAGAAGGCGCACGACGACCACCTGGTGTCGAAGGGCGCCGACGAGCCGGTCACGGTGCCGTTCATGACCATCGTCGGCGTCTCGGCGACCCGGATCTACGCCTGGCGATCGTCGAGCGAGCACCTCCACAACATGCCGGGGGCGTTGCTCTTCGCCTACGACCGCGACCAGGTTGCGGTCACCGTGCACTCTCGGGTGTCGGTGCACATCTTCGAGGTCGAGGACCTGCACACCGGCCAGCGGTGGGAGTTCGAGTCGCCTCGGATCAACGGCCACCTCAAGTTCGTCGTCGACGCTCTGCACCCCGATCAACCCGATCAGGAAGCGCCGACCGCTCCCTGACCTATGCTGGGCAGAGATCGAATCACTGCCCAGGAGTAGATTTCCCAAAGGGATATAGCCTGCCGGACCGGCTGGCGGGACCGCAGAGGAGTTCAGGAAAGGGGCATGACCCCAGCGATGACCCCACGCCGGGAAGCTCTGTTGGCCCTCGTCGCTATCGTGGCCGTGCTCGGTGTGTTGGCCGCGGTTGGGGTCGGACGGTCGGGTTCGGACCCGGTGGCGGCGCCCACGACGACCACCTCGGTGCCGGCTCCCACAACGGCCGGGCCGACCGCCGTCGCGCCCTCGACCACCGAGCCGACCGCGCCGCCGCCGGTCACCGTCGCCTCGGCTCCGTTCACGCCCACCACCGATCCGGCGGCCGCCGACCCGGGCCCGCGTCAGGTGCCCGTCGACCCGGTGGTCGAGGAGAAGGTGGCGGCCGATGGTCAGGCCCTGGTGCTCGTCGACCTGGACGTGCCCGACGGCCTCTCCCCCGAGGAGCGGGCCGGCCCGGTGGCGGCGGCGGCCGAGGAGGTGCTCGCGGGGCTTCCGGAGGGCAGCTACTCCGCGGCCAAACCCACCGGGTCCACCCCGGCCCTGGCCCTCACCGTCGACACCGCCGGCCTCGACGCCCTGCGCACGTCGGCCTCGGCCACCCGCGTGGCCGAGGATCGGGTGAACGTCGCCTTCTCGCTCAACGCGCCGACGTCCATCCAGGCCCCCCAGGCGTGGGCCCGGGGGGCCGACGGCGGCGGCCGGGTGATCGCCGTGCTCGACACCGGCGTGGCCCGCACCCACCCGTACCTGATGCGCGGCACTACGTCCGACGTGCTGGCCGAGGCGTGCTTCTCGTCGTCGGGCCCTTCAGCGTCGTCCTACTGTCCCAACGGGGGCACCCAGCAGTACGGCACCGGCGCCGCCGCTCCGTGCCCGGCGCCCGCCGCCGATTGCCTGCACGGCACGCACGTCGCCGGCATCGCCGCCGGCGGCACCGGCGCAACGTCGTACAACGACCCCGTCCCGGGCTTTGCCGCGTCGGGTATCGCCCCCGACGCCACGTTGCTCGGCGTCCAGGTCTTCTCGCGAGGCTGCGGTGTTCTGACCCCGTGTGCGGTGGCCTTCGACTCCGACATCATCCGCGGTCTGGAGTGGGTGGGCGGGCAACGCCAGACCTACCCGGGCCTGGCCGCGGTGAACCTGAGCCTGGGCGGTGGCAGTTTCTCGTCGTCGTGTGATGCCCTGAACGTCGCCATGAAGAAGGCCATCGACGATCTCCGGGCGGTCGGCATCGCCACCGTCGTGGCCAGCGGTAACGACTACAAGAGCGGCTCGATCAGTTCGCCGGCGTGCATCTCCACCGCGGTTGCGGTGGGCGCCGTGGACGATGCCACAGGGGCAGTCGCGTCGTACTCGAACATCAACGCTGGCGTCGACTTGTTGGCGCCGGGTTCGGCGATCCGATCCTCGATCCCGCCTGCTGCCATGGGAAATCTGTCGGGGACCTCGATGGCCACGCCTGCCGTGGCCGGGGCGCTGGCCGTGCTGGGTGAGGCTCGTCCCGATCAGACCGTGACGGAGCGGGTGAACACGCTGCGGACGTCGGGCACCGCCGTCACCACCAACCGGCCCTCTAGTCCGGCCACGCTTCCGTACGTGCAGTTGAACGCCGCTCTCGATCTCGTGACGGCCGGGGTGCCGTCGGCGCCGACCAGCGTCACGGGGGTCATAGGTGACCGCCAGGTCCAGGTGTCATGGGGAGCGCCTACATCCAACGGTGGATCGGCGATTCTCGGCTTCAAGGTCATCGCCACACCCGGTGGGGCGACATGCAACACCAACGGGGCTCTCACCTGCGCGATCCCCGGACTCGTCAATGGCACCCGGTACCAGTTCGGTGTGCGAGCCCGCAACGCCACTGGCGAGGGGGCGTCCGAGATGTCGGGGCTGTTGATGCCGTTCGTCGAGCCCCTGGTTACCTTGACGCCGGCCCGGTTGATGGACACCCGCGCCGGCTTCGCCACTGACGACGGCGCCTTCTCGGGCACGGGGAAGATCGGGGCCGGGCAGTCGGTCGCACTGACCGTGGCCGGCCGGGGCGGTGTACCGGTGTCCGGTGCGGCGGCGGTGGCGTTGAACGTGACCGTGACCGGGCCCACGGCCAGCAGTTGGCTAAGGGTGTATCCCTCGGGCGCGTCGCTGCCGAATGCGTCGAACCTGAACTTCGTGGCCGGGCAGACGGTGCCCAACATGGTGATCGCGGCGGTGGGAGCCGATGGGAAGGTGCGTGTCCACAACCAGAACGGCCAGGTCGACGTGATCGTCGACGTGCTCGGTTGGTTCCCGGCCGGCCCCGGGTTCACCGCGGCACCGTCGCCGGCCCGACTGATGGACACGCGTTCCGGAGGAGCACCCCCGTTCGCCACTGTCGACGGCCAGTTCCTCGGTGCTGGCGCCCTTGGGGCGGGCCAGGAGAGGGCCTTGGCGGTCATGGGTCGGGGCCCGGTGCCGGACTCGGGTGTCGGGGCGGTGGCGTTGAACGTGACCGCCACCGGCCCCACGGCCAGCAGTTGGCTGAGGGTGTATCCCTCGGGCGCGTCGCTGCCGAATGCGTCGAACCTGAACTTCGTGGCCGGGCAGACGGTGCCCAACATGGTGATCGCGCCGGTGGGGGTCGACGGCACGGTGCAGATCCGCAACGAGTTCGGCCAGGTCGACGTGATCGTCGACGTGCTCGGCTGGTTCCCGTCGACGTCGGGCTTCGATGCGCTGGCGCCGGCCCGCTTGATGGATACGCGATCCGGAGGCACGCCGCCCTTCGCCACCTTCGATGGGCAGTTCCTCGGTGGAGGGGCGTTCTTCCCGAACGGGGAGGTGGCTCTGACCGTCGTCGGCCGGGGCCCGGTGCCGGACTCGGGTGTGGGTTCGGTGGCCCTGAACGTCACCGTGACCGGGGCCACCACAGGCTCCTGGCTGCGGGTGTACTCGTCGGGAGCCACGCTGCCCAACTCGTCGAACCTGAACTTCGGCCCCGGGCAGACGTTGCCCAACATGGTGATCGCGGCGGTGGGCGCGGACGGCAAGGTCCGGATCCACAACCAGTTCGGGCGGGTGCACGTGATCGTCGACGTCCTGGGCTGGGCGCCGTAGCGGTCTCCGCGGTAGTAGGCGATGGCGTCGATGATGAGGTCGGTGGCGTAGTTGGCCCGGGCGGCGATCTTGGCGCCCGGGCCGAGGGCGACAGTGGTGGTGTTGGCCACCACTGCGCCGGCGTTGGTCCAGTTGAGGTTGGAGGTGCTGGGGGTGGGGATGCCGGAGTTGTTGGTGGTGAGGGCGATGCCGGTGCGGGGGGTGTTGGCGCCGAGCTTGGTCTGGGGGGCGACGTTCGGCGGTTGCTCCTGTCGACTGTCGTAGACGCGGGTGGGGGTGGTCAGGACGGTGAGCGCGCCTGTCGTCCCGGCCACGCGCACCCACGTACCGGGGGTGCCGCCGGCGACGCAGACCCAGAGGGTGCGGTTCTTGTCGAAGACCAGTTCCCCGGCTTCGTGTGTGAGCCCGTCCATCGGGGGTGGGTCGACGACGGCCGGTCCTCCGGGATACCCGGCGTTGGCAAGCACGAGTGGCGCTCGAAAGCCGAAGGCCCGGACGCCCACATCGCCCCAGGCGTAGACGGCTATGCCGTTGGCGCTGGCGTCAACGCCGACCGAATTGCCATAAGCGCTGACCCCGGCCCACCCTCCCTCGCCCCGGATTGCGATCTGGGTGGATTCGACGCTGAGCTGTTCCGAGTCGGTCCCCTTGATCCTGACGATTCCGTCGAGGGTCGTGGGTCCGTCGACGTCGAGGGCGAGAGGTGGGGCGGCGGTGCCGATTGGTGCGGTGGTGTTGGTGGCCTTGATCACCGCGCCGGTGCTGATGCTGGTGGCGGTGATGGCGGGGGTGGCGGTGCTGGTGTCGAACGAGGCGGTGGCGGCCGCGGCGGGGGAGGCGGTGGCCACGGTGGCGGCGGCCCCGCCGAGCACGGCCCCGGCGGCCACGACACCGGCCCGGCTGAGGAGCCGACGCCGGTCGACTCGGACTGGCTCGTCACGGCGCGGTTCGTCGCCGCCCGGGGCGTCGGTCGCTCGATCGGCGGGCCCATCGTGGAGCGTGGCGGGCGGTGTGAGCGGCCACGATCCCATTGGGTCGGCCTCAGCACCGGTGCGGGAGCCGAGCGCGCCGAGCGCGTCCAGCCGCGAGCTCGGTGTCGGCGGTGCCGGCGGTCGGGCTTCCAGCGCGGCGCTGAGTCGGGCCACGGTGGCCTCGAGCTCGGCCACCCTCGTGGCCAGGTCCGGATCGTCGGGTGAAGCGGTCGTGTCGCCCATGCCCACTCGTTCGCCGAAGCACCGGGCCCATCCCGCCCCTCGATGGGGAAAGCGAAGGACGTGGGTCACGGAGGGTGAGGCTCGCCCTTGTGAATCGAACAGGCGTTCGCTATGGTGCGGGCATGGGGTGGAGGAACCCGCCGGTGCCGTGGGGCGAACTTGAACGACGACTGGGTGACGGGCCGCGGCCGGCCGGGGGTCGTCACCAACCGGTGTTCCCCGGCGACGGAGGCGACGGTCCGGCGTGGTCGCGC
>JBDNHK010000131.1:0-3076 GCA_041688815.1 Acidimicrobiales bacterium
GAGGGCTGGGGCCATCTGCTCGCCGAGCGGCTCGAGCAGAAACCGGGGGACCGGCACCGTTCGGCTCCGGCCGTTCTTCGGGGTGTTCGTGAGCAGCTCCCCATGGACCTCGGCGAGAGACTCGACCACGTGGAGCCGGCGACGGAGCACCTCGACCCGGCCGACCTCGAGAGCGCCCAGCTCGCCAGCAGCACCGCGAGCCGGTAGCGGGGGTCGATGGCGTCGGCCAGGTCGTTGATCGGGTCGGCGTCGAGGTAGGTCTCCACGGCGGCGGGGGTGAGCTTCGCCACGGGGGTGGCCCCGAACTGGGGGAGTAGGTGCCGGTCGAGGATCGACCGATACCCGGCGGCGGTCTTCGGCTCCACGGCGGCCACCGTGAGCCACTCCTCGGCCACCTGTAGCCGAACACAGTTCCCCCGCCGGCGGCCGGTCGAGCTGGTGGGCCGACGTTTGGCGGGATGCGGGCTTGGGCCTGTTGCACAGATGGGTGCCAGCGACGTGCGATGCTGGGTTGGTGGCGAAGAACGGCGAAACGGATGCTGATGATGCGGTGCGTAAGCGCGTTTCGGCGACTGGGCGGACGCCCGGCGACCTGTTGTTGCATCCGGTTGCGCTTGTCGCCCTGGTCTTGGTGATCTTCAACGACAGGATCCTGAAGGTCAGCTACCCGTCGGAGGTGTCGGGGAAGCTGTCGGATTTCGCGGGGCTGGTGTATTTCCCGTTGTTCCTAGTTGCCGCCATCGAAGGTGCGCGCTGGCTGCGCCGGCGGACAGGTTGGGAGCTGACAAGCCGATCGGTCGTCGTGGCGGTGGTGGTCGTGGGGACCGCGTTCGTGGCGATCAAGGTGTCGCACCCAGCGGGAGAGGTGTACCGCACGGTGATGGGGGTGGTTCTGTACCCACTGGACCTTTTGTCGAGCGTGATGGCCGAGAACGGTGTGCCGCCACTTTCGCGAGTGTCGCTAGTCGAGGACAAGGTTGATCTGATCGCTGTGCCTGCGCTGCTGTTGCCAGTATGGATCGCCAGGCGTGTGATGTCGCCGCCGTTCTGACCGGGGTTCCGGTACGCACCTCACGGGATACGAGTCGACCCCTGACCGGATGCGGTCAGGGGTCGACTCAGTTCTGTGGAGCCCACGACTCGAGGGCTACTGCTTCGGGCTACTGGATAGCGAAGAACCTTTGGTCCTTGACATCGTCCAGGGTGAACTGCGGCTCAGCGAGTAGCAGACTCGTCGCGATTTCAGCTTCCTTCACCTCGAAGCAGAGGTCGCCAGTTTGGACAGAACCCGGTTGCATCTGCGCCATCGTGTCCAGCCCGGCTGCTGCGTAGGAGGAGCACATGCCTGAAGTGTCAATTGCCACGCCCGACGGAGGGAGCATTGAGATATCGACCTCTACGTACGCAGGCGACGGCTTTCCCGACTTGTTCGCAAGCGTCACATTCACGAGCACGAAGTTGGTGCCCGGCGCAGGTTGCGCCATCCGGTTCGCGGCGGCGATCGTCGCGTTGGCGTTCAAGTTTGCCGAATTGACGGTCAATTCCCATCCGGAGGCCACCGAAGTCGGGGTGGCCAGTGGGATCGGTGCGGCGGCGCTCGACTCAGGCGCTGCCGGTTCGCCGGTGGACTGCCCGGCGTTCGGTGCCGGGTTCGACGACGATCCGGAATCCGTGCTGGACTCACCTAGCGTCGCGAACAACGCCAAGCCGATCACCGCAACCGCAACTCCGCTGCGAACCTTCGAGCTGAACATGCCATTCTCCCAGGGTGTTCCCAGATACTTCCGTGATTAGAAGCCGAGTAAACAATAGCAGCGCGGCACCGACGACGACTTGAATCGGCTTCCGCTGCCACCGACTAGCGGTCCAGAGGTTCGACAGCCACCACCCGGCCACGTCCGGGTGGTCGCGCGGGGCGTGGCCCTCGTGCGCGACGTGATGGGCGACCATGAGCACCCGGATGGCGACCGGTGGGCCAAGCCCGGGCGATCGACAGGCCGGCCACAAAGGCTTTCGGCCTCAGAATTTTGGCGGGGAGGGATGGGGGGAGACTGCGGGTCTCCGCGACCTTCATGCCCCCAGCTTCTAACCGGCCGGGGCCCCTACGGCCACCAGGGCGGGGTGTAGGGCGTCGTGTGGAAAGCGGCCCGTGTGTTGAATAGGGGGAGGGCGGACGATCGAGGAATCGGCGGCTACGCAGGTGACATCCTCCAGCACCAGAGCAAGCTGGCCACCACCGCATCCCGAGGCGAACTGAGTCGATCTCGGGGCACCGCCGGGTAGGTTCCACCCATGGCTCCCGATCTGGACAACCTCACCGAGGACGAGCAGCGCAAGCTGGCCGCCGCTCTGGAAGCAGCGATCAACGAGGGCGACGTCGACTGGCCCGAGGCCAACGACTACCGGCCCGAGGACAACGAGGACGACTGACGGCGTCGGGGGACTTCTCCCTCAGGCGCACCAAGGCCGCCCAGGCTGACTTCGGCGCCCTCGACAAGTCGGACCAGGACCGGGTCTTGAAGGCCGTCAAGCGGCTCGAGGACCGCTCCACCGCTCTCGACCCCAAGAAGCGCCTGTCGGGGGCGTTGTCGACGTGGGTAGCGGGGGTGACTTCTTCGGGTTCCAGCATGGGGGGCTCCTCCGTAGTGCGCCGACGGCTCTCAGCGTCCCATGAGCCCCTGTGGACAACTCGAGGGCCTGCCGGCCAGCTTCGCTCCTCGGGCGTCGTCTACTGCTCGCGAGCTCGCGCCCGCGCTCAGGCCGAGATGGAGTGTCGGCGGCGCAAGGTGAAGGTTAGCCGCCTACCGTTTCGGACCTTCCATCGCGCGTCCATCGCGCGGACGCTGCCATTCGAGGGGTGTTCGCCCACGTACTCGTGACCCTCTGACCTGCCGTTATGATCCGCCGACGTTCGCTGAAATACGCCTTTAGCGTCCTGGGGGACCGAAGGTCGTGGGTTCGAATCCCGCCAGCCCGACCAACAAACCATGCGGTGGCCACGGGGCTGCGACTGCGGCTCGTCCCGAGGTCATGCGGGACGACCGGTAGAGGGCAGTCGAGCCGATCGAGGAACCCA
>JBDNHK010000037.1:0-22401 GCA_041688815.1 Acidimicrobiales bacterium
CGCCTCCCTGACCCCGCCTCCCTGACCCCGCCTCCCTGACGGTGTGCGTCAGTGCAACGCCCAGGGGCGGGGGAAGCGGTGCCCGGGCCGCCAGCGGTCGAGGCGTACCTCGGCCTCGTCGTCGAGGAGAGCGGACACGCCCCGGTTGGCCACCGCCCAACTCGTGACCCAGAGCTCGTAGGCCTGCACCAGCACCTCGAAGCCTTTCCACCCACCGGCCTCGAGCCCATAGCCGGCCAAGAAGTCGTCGAGTACGTGCGGCGGTGCGCCGTAACGTCGCACGGCGACGACGTGGGGAACGATGTCGGCACAGACCGGCCCCACCCCGGCCAGTTCGAGGTCGGCCAGCACCGGGCCCCCGGGGGTCGACAGCACGTTGTGGCGATGCAGGTCGCCGTGGACCAGGGCCACACCGAGGGGGTCGTCCTCCGCGTCGGGCCAGTCGTCGACGATCCGGGCCACCCGATCGCGCAGCAGGGCGAGGTCGGCGTGGGCCGTGAGCCCACTCTCCTCGGCGCGGTCGAGTTCGGCCTCGACGGCAGCCAACAGGTCGAAGTCGGGCACGTCGGGCAGGCCCCCGCGCGTGGCGTCGTGCAGGGCCCGGGCCACCTGCCCCAGCACCCTTGGGGGGACCTCGCCGTCGACGACCTCCAACCACGTCCACATGGTCACGGCGCCGGCGTCGGTGACGACCGGCTGCTCGAACGGATCGGTGACGGTGATCGACGTGACGCCCAGCTCGGTGAGCACCTCCGACACGATCACCTGGCGATGCGCCGACGCCGCCCGCGCCGGGGTGTCGACCCGACCCAGCACTCCGGCCCCGGGCAGCCCCACCAGCACCGCGGACCCCGAGCGGAAGATCCCGGATCCACCGATGTCGAAACCGCAACCGGCGGCGACGTCGAGCACGGCCAGGTGAGCGGAACCCTCACGAGCCCCCACGGGTGCTCGCAGCTGCGCCTGTCGACTTGCTCGTAGATCAGCGTCGGTGGGGGGCACCCGTTCATCCTGGCACGCCCGCCGATGGGTCTCGTGGGTCGTACCGGGCCCGATCTGACCTGGCGGCCCGCGTGCGGAAGGATCACCCGGCCGGCCCGCCGGCCCGAGGAGACCCCCATGCCGTCGCCCACCCCCGAGAACCCCGATCCGCCCGCGATCACCAGCGCGCCCGACGCCGAGCCCGGGCGTCGTGGGAGCGCGGTGCGCCGTTGGGCCCCGGTGCTGCTCGTGCTGGCCGGCATCGCCCTGGTCAGCGGCATGGCCGTTCTGCGCCCCTTCAGCTCCCAGGCCCCGGTCGTCTCGGTGCAGGAGGCCTACGTGGGGGCCGGCGCCGACCCCGCCGGCGGCTACCTGGTGTTGCGCAACGACGGCGGCGGGGACGACCTCGTCGGCGTCGACATCGCCGGGGCGAACGTCGCCCTGCAGCGGAGGGTGCTCGACGCGACGACGGGCGTCTCGGAACTGAGAGAGGCGGCGTCACTGCGGTTGCCGGGCTACGAGGAGGTCCGCCTCCAGCCTGGCGGCGACCAGTTGTTGCTCACCGGCATCACCCCCTTGACGGGGACGACGGTGTCGATGACGTTGCGGTTCCGGGTGTCGGACCCGATCGTGGTCGAGGCGCCGGTGCTGACCTACGACGAGATCGGGCAGGTGCTGCTCCCGCCCCGGCTCCAGGTGCCCGCGGGGTCCTGAGCGATCCGACCGGTCCGAACGCGCCGGGTCGGGCCCCCGGTTCCGGGCCAGAATGTCGCTCCGTGCCCGTGCTTCCCTCACTCCCCGAACGCGCGCGAGGGCCGTTGCTGGCCGTCAGCGGCGGCGCCGCGCTGGCTCTCTCGGTGCCGCCATGGGGATGGTGGCCGCTGGCCTTCGTCGGCGTGGCCCTGTGGGACCGGGCCCTGGCGGGCCGGGCCGCCGGCTCGCGGTTCGGCCGGTCGTTGCTGCTCGGTGTGGCCTGGCTGGCGCCGGCGCTGTTGTGGATCTGGGATCTCACCCTGCCCGGGTACCTGGTGGCGGTGGTGCTGTTCGCCGCCTACGTCGGGGTGGCCGGGTTGCTCGTCCCCGGCCGGAGCCTGCGGTCGTGGCCTCGGTGGGTCGCCCTGCCCGGGGCGCTGGTGCTCTGCGAGGCCGCTCGGTGGGCGTTCCCGTTCGAGGGGGTGCCGCTGGCCACCGTGGCCCAGAGCCAGGCCGACGCCCCGCTGGCCCAGTTCGCCCGGGTCGGGAGCGCCATCGGCGTCGTGCTCCTGGTGGGGGTCGTCGGAGTGGCCTTGTCGGCGGCGTGGGAGCGTCGGTGGAAGGCCGCGGCGGTGGCGCTCGTCGCGGTGGTGGGCGGTGTGGCCCTCGCCTCGGTCGGGCCGAGAGGTTCCGACATCGCCGACCTCACCGTGGCCGTGGTCCAGGGCGGCGGCCCCCAGCGCAGCCAGTCGGCGGACACCGACGCAGCCGAGGTGTTCGCCCGCCACGTCGCCGCCAGTGAGTCCATCGACACCCCGGTCGACCTGGTGCTGTGGCCCGAGAACGTGATCAGTGTCGAGGGCCCCCTCACCGCCAGCCGTGAGCACCGGGAGCTCACTGCGCTGGCGCGACGGCTCGACACCACCCTGATCGTGGGGGCCACCGAGGGCCTCGACGCCGAGCGCTTCGCCAACTTCGCCACGGTCTACGACGCCAACGGCGACCTGGGGGAGCGCTACGACAAGGTGCGGCGCGTGCCCTTCGGCGAGTACGTGCCGTTCCGGGGCCTGGTGGAGTCCCTCGCCGGTGAGGGTTCGGGGCTCAGCGCCCGAGACGCCGTCCCCGGAACCGGTCCGGCGGTACTGCGCACCCCGGTGGGCACCCTCGGGGTGGCGATCTCGTGGGAGGTCTTCTTCACCCAGCGGGTACGTGAGGGTGTGCAGGAGGGCGCGGAGGTGGTCCTCAATCCCACCAACGGGGCCACGTACTGGCTGACGCAGGTACAGACCCAACAGATCGCGTCCAGCCAGCTCCGGGCCATCGAGACGGGCCGCTGGGTGCTCCAGGCCTCCCCCACCGGGCTGAGCGCCGTCATCGACCCCCACGGCACCGTCGTGGCCCGCACCGACGTGAGTGAACGGGCCGTACTCGAGGAGACGATCACCCGACGGGAGGGCCGAACCATCGCCACGGTCATCGGGCCGCTGCCGGTGGTGGCCGTGGCCGCGGCACTGGTCATCGGCGCCTGGTTGCGGGCCCGGCGCCCCCGCCGCCGCGAATGCTGATCCCTATCGGTCGGCGAGATCGACGACCCGTTCGAGCGCCAAGGCCTCGAGGAAGCGGCGATCGTGGGAGACCACCACGACGGTGCCCGCGTAGGCCGCCAGGGCCGCTTCCAACTGCTCGATGGCCTCCGGATCGAGATGGTTCGTGGGCTCGTCGAGCACCAGACAGTTGACGCCCTCGGCCATCAGGCACGCCAGCACCGCCCGACTGCGCTCCCCGGGCGACAGCTCGAGCCCGCGTCGTCCGACGTGATCGGCACCCAGACCGAACTTGGCCAGCAGCGACCGCGATTCGCTGAGCGGGAGCCCGGTGCGGGCCTGCACGAGATCGAGCACCGGCCGATCGCCGTCGAAGGCGGTGCGGGCCTGGTCCATCTCGCCGACCACGACACCGGGGCCCAGCCAACGGCTTCCCTCGGTCAGTGCCACCGTGCCCAGAAGCGCGCCGAGCAGGGTCGATTTCCCGGCCCCGTTCGGGCCCACCAGCGCGACCCGTTCCTGCCATCCGATCTCGAGGTCGATCGGGCCGAGCCGGAACGATCCCCGCTCCACCACCGCCGCATCAAGGCGCGCCACCACGTCACCGCTGCGTCCCGTCGGCGCGAGTTCGAGATCGAGCCGCCACCCTTCCCACGGCTTCTCGACGGCGTCGAGCCGCGCGATGCGGCGCTCGGTCGCCTTCACCTTGCCGGCCTGTTTCTCGCTGCGGGCGACCTGGCGGCGGCGTACGTGTTTGTCGTTCTCCCCCGACGTCTTGGCCTGGCGCACACCCTTGTCGGACCAACCGATCTGGCGCCGCTGGCGCTCACGGAGCTCGTCCCGCTCGCTCACGTACGTGTCGTGGGCCTGGTACTGCTGGCGCCGGGCCTGGGCTCGAGCTTCGGTGTACGCCGTCCATCCGCCGGCGAACTCGGTGACCTGACGCGAGCGCTCGTCGACCTCCACGATGCGGTGCACGGCCCGGTCGAGAAAGGCCCGGTCGTGGGAGACCACGACGGCCGCGCCACCGAAGCTGTCGAGGAACGACTCGAGCAGGTCGAGCCCGGCGAAGTCGAGGTTGTTGGTGGGTTCGTCGAGCAGCAGGACGTCGACTCGTGACAACAGGATCGCCGCCAGGGCCGTCCGAGCGGCCTCCCCTCCCGAGAGCGTGACCGTGAGCTGATCGAGCCGCCCCGGCGGTAACCCGACCTCCGCCGCGGTCGCGGCCGCCCGCGACTCGAGATCGGCACCGCCGAGGGCCAAGAAATGCTCGAGGGATTCCCCGTAGACGACGAGGGCCTCACTGGTCTCATCGGCCAGGGCTTCGGTGCACCGGTCCAGCTCGGCCGAGGCCGCCGCCACTCCGGTTCGACGGGCCAGATAGTCGAGCAACGTCTCGTCGGGCCGGGCGTCGGGCTCCTGGGGCAGCAGCCCGACGCGGAGCTGACGGGGAGCCCGTTCGATCGCCCCACCATCCGGTCGGTCGAGTCCGGCCAGGAGACGCAGGAGCGTCGACTTCCCCACGCCGTTGCGCCCGATCACCCCGACCCGGTCCGAGGCGTCGACCTGGAGGTCCACCCCGTCGAGGACGGTCTGACCCCCGAACGACCTCGTCACACCTCGGGCCCGGAGCACGCCCGGAGGCTACGGGGGACCGGTGCCCACCACGAACGTTTCCGTTCCGAGATCGACGGGATCACTGCTGGCGCGGCCCCGCGTCTGCCCGGGCCATCAGGGTGGGCTTGACCGTCGGTGGGGGCCAAACGAGACTTGGTCGCTCATGTCTGACCGCTTCACGTCACCGGTTTCTCCCGGCGCGCCCCGCCGATCGGTGGCCGCCGCTGCTGATGGCGACCTCGCGCTGCGAATCGCCTTCCTCAGTTACCGGGGCAAACCCCACGTGGGCGGCCAGGGCGTGTACACCCGGCACCTCACCAAGGCGCTGGTCGATCTGGGTCACGAGGTCGAGGTCCTCGGGGGTCAGCCGTTCCCCGTGCTCGACGAGCGGGTCCCGATGGTCGAGCTCCCCAGCCTCGACATCTACAACGACTACTTCCCGATGCGCCTGCCCGGGCCTTGGGAGGTCAAGACCTGGGGGGACCTCGTCGAGGTCATGGCGTTCATGGGCGGTAGCTTCCCCGAGCCCCTCGCCTTCAGCGTGCGGGCCTGGCAGCACCTGCGCCACCGGGTCAACGACTTCGACGTCGTGCAGGACAACCAGAGCCTCGGCTACGGCCTGCTCGGCATCGAGAAGGCCGGCCTCCCCGTGCTGGCCACCATCCACCACCCGATCACCGTCGACCGGCGCCTCGAGATGGAGCACGCCGAGACGCCCTGGAAGCGGTTCTCCAAGGCCCGCTGGTACGGGTTCACCAAGATGCAGAGCCGGGTCGCCGCCCGTATGCCCCGGCTCATCACGGTGTCGCAGAACTCGATGGCCGACATCCACCGCGACCACGAGGTCCCGCTCGACCGGCTGCACGTCGTGCCCGTCGGGGTCGACCAGGACCTGTTCCGACCGCTCCTCGGCGTCGAGCGCGTGCCGGGGCGCCTGATCACCACGGCCAGCGCCGACGTCACCATGAAGGGCCTTCGCTACCTGCTCGAGGCCCTGGCCAAGCTGCGTACGGAACGCCATGTCGAACTCGTGGTCATCGGCCGGCTCAAAGAAGGTGGCCCGTCGGCTCGCATCATCGACGAGCTCGGCCTGCGTGACGCCGTCACCTTCATCACCGGCGTGCCGGAGAAGCGCATCATCGAGCTGTACTCCGAGGCCCAGGTGGCCGTGGTGCCGTCGCTCTACGAGGGGTTCTCGCTGCCGGCCATCGAGGCCATGGCCTGCGGTGTGCCGCTGGTGGCCACCACCGGTGGTGCCCTCCCCGAGGTCGTGGGCACCCATAACGACACGGCCCTGCTGGTGCCGCCCGGCGATGTCGAGGCCCTGGCCGCCACGTTGGCCGTCGCCCTCGACGACGCCGCCCTTCGCGACCGCATCGGCGCGGCCGGGCGCCAGCGCGTCATCGAGCGTTGGACATGGCGACACACGGCCGTCGGCACGATCGAGCACTACCGGGCGCTGCTGGCCGAGACCGCCCACGTCCAGGCCCGACGCCCCGGCGGGGCGGGCATGGCGCCACGCTACCGTCGGGCTCGTCGGCAGGCTGCGGCCACCGGGGCCGGCGGGGCCTGATGCTCACTGCCGACTACGACCGTCTCGGCCTGCGGGCCGGCGATGTGCTCCTCGATCTCGGTTGCGGTTTCGGGCGTCACGCCTTCGAGGCGTTGCGCCGCGGGGCCCAGGTGGTGGCGTGCGACATGGCCGTTCCCGAGCTGGCGCAGACCCGAGCGGTGTTCGGGGCCATGCAGGTGTCCGGCGAGTCGCCCCCCGGCATGTTGGCCGCCGCCGTCAACGCCGACGCCACCCGCCTCCCTTTCGCCGACGGCTCGTTCGACCGCGTCATCGCCTCCGAGGTCATGGAGCACGTGCCCGACGACCTCGGTGCGCTCGACGAGCTCACCCGGGTGCTGCGTCCCGGCGGCACCATGGCCGTCACCATCCCGGCCTGGTTGCCCGAGAAGATCTGTTGGAAGCTGTCCGACGAGTACCACGCGCCGTTCGTCGAGGGTGGGCACGTCCGCATCTACACCGAAGGCGAGATGCGCCGGAAGATGCAGGGCGCCGGGCTCGAGCCCGGGGGAGCCCACCTCGCTCATGCGTTGCACTCGCCCTACTGGTGGTTGCGCTGCGCCGTGGGCCCGACCAACGACACCAACCCGCTCGTGAAGGCCTACACCCGCCTGCTCGAGTGGGACATCGTTGCCGCCCCGTCGATCACCCGGGTCACCGAACGCGTCCTCAACCCGGTGCTGGGCAAGTCGTTGGTGGTGTACGCCACCAAGCCCGTGCGGAGTCCCGCCCATGTCTGAGCACGCGGTGCCCGAGGTCCCGGGCGTGGTGACCGGCGCCCAGGTGCTCGCCACCGGTGAGGCCATTGCGGCCTGGCAGCTCCCGAACGGGATGATTCCCTGGTTCCCGGGAGGCCACGCCGACCCGTGGAACCACGTCGAGGCGGCCATGGCCCTCGACCTCGTCGGTCTGCGTTCCGAGGCCGAGCGGGCCTATCAGTGGTTGGCCGACATCCAGCGCCCCGACGGGTCGTGGCACCAGTACTACCTGGCCGAGGGCATCGAGCAGGACAAGCTCGACGCCAACACCATCGCCTACCCGGCCGCCGGGGTGTGGCACCACTGGTTGCTGCACGGCGACCGGGGTTTCGTCGAGTCGATGTGGCCCACGGTCGAGGCCGGCATCGACTTCGTGCTCGACCTGCAGACCCCACGCGGCGAGATCCTCTGGGCCCGCCACGCCGACGGCACCCCGTGGTCGTTCGCGTTGCTCACCGGCTCGTCGAGCATCTGTCACAGCTTGCGCTGCGCCGTGGCCCTGGCGGAGTTGCTCGGGCACGAGCGGCCCGACTGGGAACTCAGCGTCGCCCGGTTGGCCGACGTCATCCGGCGCCACTGTGCCGGTGAAGCGCTCGATGCGTTCGCACCGAAGGCGCGTTGGGCCATGGACTGGTACTACCCGGTGCTGGCCGGCGTGCTGAGCGCCGACGATGCCCGGGCCCGACTCGACGCCCGCCGGGGCACGTTCATCATGGAGGGTCGCGGGGTGCGCTGCGTGAGCGACCGCCCCTGGATCACCGCGGCCGAGACCTGTGAGTGCCTCATGGCCGAGCTGTCGTTGGGCAACGCCGAGCAGGCCCTCCAGCTGTTCGCCTGGGCCCAGGCCCTCCGCGACGACGACGGCCACTACTTCACCGGCATCGTGTACCCCGACGAGGTCCACTTCCCGGCCGCCGAGCGCTCGACCTACACCGACGCCTCGATCGTGCTGGCCGCCGACGCTCTGAGCCGTACCAGCCCGGCCTGGGCGCTGTTCGTCGACCACGACGCCCTGCCTGCGTTGGTGGGTCTCGACGAGACCGAACCGCGGTCGGACTGACCCGACCCAGCTCTCGGTGCCCGGGGTGAGTGATCGTCAGCCGCCGTCGCGGCGCAGCACCCTCAGCGAACCGGTGGCCGACACGGCGGTGAAGTGGCCGGATTCGAGCGCCCGGCAGTAGATCTCGTAGGGCGGACGCCCACCGTCGGCGGGGTCGGGGAACACGTCGTGGATGGCGAGGAGACCACCGGGTTCGACCCACGGGGTCCAGATCTCGTAGTCGCGGTGGGCCGGTTCCGGTCCGTGACCGCCGTCGATGAAGAGCAACGACAGCGGGATGGTCCAGAACCGACCGACGGTGGGGGAATCGCCGACGAGGGCCACCACGCTGGATTCGAGGCCGGCGGCGTGCACGGTGTGACGGAACCGGGGGAGGGTGTCGATCCGCCCCACCTCGGGGTCGACGAGGTCGGGTTCGTGCCACTCCCAACCGGGCTGGTTCTCCTCCGAACCGCGATGGTGGTCGAGGGCGAACAGCACCGTGCGACGGGCCTGCGCCGCCCCACCGAGGTACACCGCGGACTTGCCGCAGTAGCTGCCGATCTCGAGCAACGGGGAACCGCCCTCGGGGACGGAGAGGGCGGCCGCGTGCAGGGCGAGGCCCTCAGCGGACGGCATGAACCCCCGGGCCGCCTCGGCGGCCTCGCGGAGCGGCGCGTCCATCAGTCGTCGTCGGGGGTGTCGTCCTCGTAGATCTCGACGTGGAAGAGCTTGTCGAGGAGGAAGAACCGCAGCACCCAGAGGATCCCGAAGGCGCACAGCTGGGCGAACAGGATGGCCAGGCGGTTGGTGGTGTGGTTGTCGACGAAGGAGATCAACGCCGTCGACATGATCAGGCCGGCGATGGTGAACGACCAGAAGGGGATGATCTCCTTCTTCAGGTGGCTCTTGCCCCGCTTGCCCCACACCCAGGCCCGGCTCATGTAGAAGGCGGGGACGGCGCCGATGGCCACGGCCACGACGTTGGCCACGGTGGGCCGCATCCAGCGTTGCAGCACGAACAGCATGCTCGCCCCGACGATCACGTTGACGACCGAGACCATCACGTAGCGAGGGCCCTTGGTCTTGATCTTCGAGAGCACGACGCCGAGGAGGCCGCCGGGCCGGGCGCCGGATTCGCCGGCGGGGCTCGTCTCGGCTGGATGGGTCTTCACGTCGGGGGCACCACTTCTGCAGGTCGGACTGCCGATCGTATCCGTCCGCCCCGGGCCGGGGACAGACGGTGGCGCCGCGGCGGCTCGCGCCGAGGCGGGCGGTACCCTCTGTCGTTCATGAGTCGCGTCCTTCCGCCCTTCCTGAATGCCGACCGACCCCCCCGACCAGGCCGCCGACCACGCCGCCGACCACGCCGCCCAGCGGTGGTGGCGTCGTTCGCCGGTCTCGTCGTCGTCGCCATGGTGCTGGCCGGGTGTGCTGCGTCCGATTCCCGGTCCGGCAGTGCCCCTCCGGCATCGGTACCCACGTCGGGCTCGGGCTCGGGCGCGACTTCCGGCGGCGCGTCGGTCGCCGATCTCGCCGACGTGGCCGTCACGCTGCGCCCCGTCGTGGCCCAGGGGCTCGACCAGCCCACCGCGGTGGCGCCCACCCTCGACGGTCGCGAGATCTGGATCACCGAGCAGGGCGGCGCCGTCCGGCGGGTCACTTTGACCTCCACGCCCGATCCGGTCACCGGCGTCGCCGGCGCCACCCGCTACACCCTCGACCCCGATGCCGTGATCGAGCTCGGATCGTTCACCAAGGGCGGTGGCGAACGGGGCCTGCTGGGGATCGTCTTCAACCCCGCCGGAGACAGGGTGTATCTCTACGCCACCGACCCGACGGGCGATGTCGTGATCGCCGAGTACACCGTGGGCACCGACGGCGCACGGGTGACCGTCGACCCTTCCACCCGGCGCGTGCTGCTCACCATCGCCCACCGCGACTTCGCCAACCACAACGGAGGCCAGCTGGCCTTCGGCCCTGACGGCTTCCTCTACGCCGGCGTCGGTGACGGCGGTGGCTCCGGGGATCCGCTCGGCAACGGCCAGGACACCGGTGAGTTGCTGGGCAAGATCCTGCGCATCGACCCTGCGAACCCCTCCGCGCCCTCCGCGGGAAGGCCCTACGCCATCCCCGCGTCCAACCCTTTCCGGGCGGGAGGCGGGGAACCGGAGATCTACCTCTACGGTGCCCGCAATCCCTGGCGGTTCAGCTTCGACCGGGCCACCGGCGACCTGTGGGTCGCCGACGTGGGTCAGAACGAGATCGAGGAGATCAACTGGCTTCCGGCGACCGGCGGGGCCGGGATCGGGGCCAACCTCGGATGGGGCTGGAGGGAGGGCAATCGTGCGTTCCGCGACGGCACGCCGCCCGAGGGGCTGGTCGATCCTGTCTTCACGTACAACCATGACGAGGGGAACTGCTCGGTGACCGGCGGCTACGTGTACCGGGGCCAGGACGTCCCGTCGCTGGCGGGCGTCTACGTCTACGGCGACTTCTGCGTGGGCGAGATCCGGGGGTTGGTGGTCCGTGACGGCGTCGTCGTCGACGAGGCGGCGTTGGGGGTCGTGGTGCCCGGTCGGTCGCTCACCAGCTTCGGCCAGGGTGTCGACGGGGAGATCTATGTGGTCGGTGGCGAGGGGGCGTTGTTGAAGGTGGAACGGGGCTGAGCGTGTCCACCGCCACTTCGCCCGTCACGGCCACGGCGCCAGTCGCGGCACCCCCCGGGTGGCTCCGCCGGCCATTGCGCGACGGTTCCAGGCTGGTCTGGTGGCGGGAACTGCTGATGATCGGCATCGTCTACGTGACCTACGAGTCGGTGCGCAACCTGTCGAAGTCCGGGGCCGAGGCGGCCTACGCCAATGCGCTGCGGATCATCGACTGGCAGCAGTCCCTCAACCTGTGGCACGAGCTGGCGATCCAGGACTGGGCGTTGAGCCACGAGCCGCTGATCATCGCCTCCAACTACTTCTACGGCGTGGCCTACATGGTCGTCACGATCTTCGGCCTGCTGTTCCTGTACCGCCGTTTCCCCGACGATTACCCGTTGTGGCGCAACACGCTGCTCATCGGCACGTTGCTGGGGTTGATCGGCTTCGCCACGTTCCCGCTCATGCCGCCCCGCCTGCTCGACCGGATGGGCGACGGCCAGTTCTTCGGGTTCGTCGACACGCTCATGTCGTACCCCACCTTGTGGTCGTTCGAGACCCCCACGATGCAGGCCATCTCCAACCAGTTCGCGGCCATGCCCTCGCTGCACTGTGGGTGGGCGTTCTGGGGGATGTGGGTGTTTCTGCCCCGGGTGCGCTCGTGGTGGGCCAAGACGCTGGCTGTGCTCTACCCCATCGTCACCACCACCGTCGTCGTGGTGACCGGGAACCACTTCCTGCTCGACGCGGTGGGCGGCCTGGTGATCTTCGCGGTCGGCTACGCCGTCGCCCGGCTCGTCACCCGCTCCGGTCGTCGCCCGGGGCCGGCCCCGATCGAGCCGATCCTGTCAACGCCATAGCCTCGGCGTAGGCGGCCACGTTGCGGTTGACGACCACCGACCAGTCGACGGGGGACGAGGTCGAACGGTTGTGTTCGGTGATGGTGCGGCGGAGGGCGGCGTCGCGCACGATGCGGTTGAGTTGGTGGATCATGTCGGCGTCGCTGCGGGCCAGAAGGCCTTCCTGGCCGTGGGTCACGAACTCGCGGATGCCGGTGCGGGCCTTGGCCACCACCGGGAGGCCGGCACACCTCGCCTCGAGGGCGGCGATGCCGAACGATTCGAGATTGGCCGGCGCCACGAACACGTCGGCCCTCGCGAAGTAGTCGCGGATCTCGGCGCGGCTCCGCCGGCCGACGAGCTCGACGGTCTCGGTGAGGCCGTTGGTGCGGAGGTACTTCTCGAGCTGGGGACGTTCGGGCCCCTCGCCGATGACTGTCACCTTCAACCGCAGCCCGGTGGGCAGCCCGGCGTGCACCCGTCGCACCATCCTCATGAGCTGGAGCGGACGCTTCCGCGGGGCCAGGCGCATCACCGAGATGAGGTTCACGGTCGACGGGTCGTGGGCGATTGGTTCCACCTTCCAGGCGGCGTTCTCGATGCCGTTGGGCAGCACGATCACCGGTCGGTCGGGGCCGGCGATCCGGCGGATCGGCTCGGCGGCGACGTCACTCACCGCCGACAACACGACCGGCCAGCGCGACCAGCGGCCGAGCCGGTCGAGCCCGGCGAAGGCCGGCGTGGCGTAGCTCCACATGCAGTGCACGGTGATGACGGTGGGGAGGCCCACGGCCTGGGCCCTCCGGGCGGCCATGTAGGCCATCGGCGAGGCGATACCTCCGTGGAAATGAGCAACATCGACGCCCTCTTCGAGGAGCAGGTCGGTGGCGAGCCGGAACGTGGAGGGCAGGAAGGGCACGTCGAACGGAAGGAGAGGAACATCCATGCGCCGCACCCGGACGCCGTCCACCACGGCCGGCCCGGCGGTCGAGGTGACGGCGACGACCTCGTGGCCGGCAGCCTGAAGGTTGCGGGCCAGATCGTGGGCCTGCATCTCGATCCCCCCGAGGCGGGGTACGTAGCAGTCCGACACGATCCCGATCCGCAGGGGCCGATCGGCGGGGGGAAGGCGTGACGGGGATCGGTTGGTGGTCACTCTCCCGACCTCCCCGACCTCGACGGCACGGCCAGTAACCGTAGCCGCCGTGGCTGTTCTCCCCCTCCGCTCTGGAGACGGGGTGGACTGCCAGAATGCACCGGTGACGAGACGGACCATCGTGGCGCTGCACGCCCATCCCGACGACGAGTCCCTCCTCACCGCGGGCACCTTGGCGCGCGCCGCCGCCGCCGGCCATCGGGTGGTGCTGGTGCTGGCCACGCGTGGCGAGGGGGGCCAGGTCGGTTCGGGAGTGCTCGGCGACGGCGAGGACCTGGGTCGCCGTCGCACCGCCGAGGCGCAGGTCTCGGCGGATGCGCTCGGGGTGGCTCGGCTCGTGTTCCTCGACCATCGCGACTCGGGCCTCGAACCGGGAGCCGGGGGTGAGTGGCCGAGCGGGTCGCTCATGGCCGCTGACGTCGGAGTGGTGGCGGAGCAGGTGGCTGGGTTGCTCGTCGACGAGGGCGCGGACCTCTTGGTGGCCGATGACCGCAACGGTGGCTACGGCCATCCCGACCATCGGCGGGTGCACGAGGTCGCGGTCGCGGCGGTCGCAACGGCGGGGGTGCCGTTGTTCGAGGCCACGGTGGACCGTGAGTTCATCGCCGGTGGGGTGGCGCTGGCCGAGTCGATGGGCCTCGTCGTCCCCGAAGGGTTCGTCCCCTCCGACGTGTCGTCGTGGTACACGTCGGCGGCCGAGATCACCCACGCCGTCGATGTTTCGGGGGTGCTCGACGCCAAGCGGGCGTCGATGCGCGCTCACGCCAGTCAGGCCACCAGCGCGGCCGACACCATGCGCACCCTGGCGGTGTTCCTCGATCTCCCCCCCGACGTCTTTGCCTTGGCCTTCTCCACCGAGTGGTTCGTGCAACGGGGCGCCCCCACTGATCCGCGGGGTGACGATCTCTTCGTCGGTCTGCCGCGGCGGCAGGCGTGAGCCCCGACGACGCTTCGGTTCCGGCGATCGGCATTGCGGCGTCGGCGGCGGTGGAGCCGAACTCTGACCCGGGACCGGCGCGGCGGGATGCGGGCCTGGTCGAGGACGATGTCGACGCCCGGGCGATCGTCGAGCACGAGCTGCACCGCAAGAGCGGTTGGCGCCGTGGCGTCGAGGCCTTCATCTCGCTGGCCGTCTTGGTCCTGATCTTCGTGCTCGTGCTCCCTGCGGTCACCAGCTCGCACTACTCGCAGATCTGGACCGAGCTCCAGAAGCTCGATTGGATGCAGGTCATCGGCCTCACCAGCCTGTGGATCTTCAGCATGGTCCTCTACACGGGCGTGTTGACCACCACGTTGCCGGGCCTCAGCCATCCGCAGGCCCTCACCGTGAACTTCGCCGGTAGCGCCGTTTCGAACGTGGTGCCCTTCGGTGGGGCGGTGGGGGTGGGGGCCACGTACAGCATCGACATGTCGTGGGGGTTCCGGGCCAGTGCCATCACGCTGTCGATCCTGGTGTCGGGGGTGTGGAACGTCTTCACCAAGCTGGCTTTCCCCGTGCTGGCACTGTTGTTCCTGGTGCTGAAGGGCGAGTCGACGGCCGGTCTGCTCGTCCCGACGCTCCTCGGCCTGCTCGTGCTCACGGTGGCCGTCGTGGTGCTGGCCCTGGTGCTGCAGAGCGAGGCGTTGGCTCTCAAGGTCGGAGCCATCGGCCAGCGGGTCGTCACCCCGGTGTCTCGATGGCTGCGACGCTCGTCGGCCCCGGACGTGGCCGCGTCGCTGGTGGGGTTCCGGGTGCGGAGCATCGGCCTGCTGCGCACCCGATGGTGGAGATTGACCTTGTGGATGCTGGCCTACAACCTCGGGCAGTTCTTCCTCCTGCTGGCCTGCGTGCGGGCCATCGGCATCGACACCGCCCAGCTCGGTTGGGTGGAGGTGTTCGCCGCCTTCGCCTTCGCCCGTCTGCTGGAGACGATCCCGCTCACGCCGAGCGGGGTGGGGTTCGTCGAGGCCGGGGCCGTGGCCGCGCTGATCGGGTTCGGGGGCAGCGATGCCGGTTCCCTGGCCGCGGTGTTCCTGTTCCGGGGGTTCACCTACCTGGCCGAGATCCCGCTGGGCGCGATCGGATGGCTGGCCTGGGGCACCAGGCGTTCGTGGCGCCGCCCCCTGCGCGCCCGCGAGCCCGGTCCCGCGGTGGTCTGACCCAGCACGGGACCGGGTGAAACGGGTGGTAGGGGTTGTGCCAGGCTGGACGGATGGGGGACCTCTTCGACCAGAACTCGATCCTTCTCACCGACAAGGTGGTGGTCATCACGGGCGCGGCGGCGGGCATCGGGGCGGCCACCGCCCGACTGTTCGCTCGGTGCGGGGCGTCGCTGTCGCTGTGTGACCGTGACGCCGAGAACCTGGCGCTGACGGCCGAGGCCGCGATGGCGGCGCCGGCCGAGGGGGCCACGGTGCACGCCGGAGTGCTCGACGTGCGCGACGCAGGGGCGGTCGACGAGTTCGTGGCCGCCACGGTCGAGCGGTTCGGGCGGGTCGATGTGCTCGTGAACAACGCCGGGGGCACGTTCGTGAGCCCGTTCCTCGACGTGTCGGCCAAGGGTGAGGCCTCGCTGATCGCCGAGAACTTCACCCAGGTCACCCACTTCATCCGCACCGTGGTGCCGCACATGAACGACGGCGGGTCGATCATCAACCTCACCTCGGTCGAGGCCCACCAGTCCGGCCCGGGGTTCGCGGTGTACGCGGCGATGAAGACGGCGGTGATGAGTCTTTCGAAGTCGCTGGCCCTCGAGCTCGGCTCCCGTCGCATCCGGGTGAACAACATCGCCTCCGACGCCCAACCCAGCGAGGGGGAGAAGGAGGCGCGGGCGGCGATGTTGGCCACCGAGCCGGAGTTCATGCCCGCCCATCTCCCGCCGATCGGCTACTTCGGGACACCCGAGGACTCCGCCGCCGCCGCCCTGTTCCTGGCCAGCGACCTCTCCCGGTTGGTGACCGGCTCCACCATCCATGTCGACGGCGGCACCTGGGCCGCCGGGGGCTGGCACCGGCCCCTGTGACGCTGGCGGCGCGGAGCGCCGCGGGTGCGGCTGTGTCGCTGGCGCTTCCCCTCGCCGCCCGGGGGATGGCCGGTGGCCGCGTCCCCTGCCCGGGGAAACCGGTCGCCGGAGCCCGCGACTCGCCCGTCCGGTGAAGTGACAGGGCTGTTCTAGGGTCTCCCCATGAGCGACATCTGGGGGCTGGCGGGGAAGTCGGTCGTGGTCGTGGGGGCCGGGGGCGGGGGAATCGGCTCCGCCATCTGCCGTCATCTCGGGCAGGCCGGGGCCGCAGTGGTGGCCGTCGACGTCGATGTCGACAAGCTGCGCATCGCCACCGACCAGCTCACGGAACTGGGTGTCGACCACCGGGCGATCGTGGCCGACGGGAGAGACCGCGAGGCGGTGACGGCCGCGGTCGACCGCGCCGTCGAACTGGCCCCACTTCACGGTGGGGTGCAGGCGGCCGGGGGCATGTGGCCCGACCAGTGGGCGCCGTTCGCCAGTGCCGACCCGGCCTTCGACGACGTGGTCGATCTCAACTTCGGGGTGACCGTCAACACCACCAGAGCCCTCGGCACCCGTCTCATCGAACAGGGGCGGGGCGGGGCGATCGTGCACATCGCCACGGTCTCGGCCCTCAACGCCATGCCCTACGGCGCCGCCTATGCCGCGTCCAAGGCCGCCGTGCTCTCGTTGACCCGAACTCTGGCCGTGGAGTGGGGCCGCAACGACATCCGGGTGAACGCGGTCGCCCCCGGTTCGATCGCCACGCCCAAGAGCGCGTCGGCCCGCAGGCCCGGCGACACCGACCGTGACGATCTGCTGGTCATCCCGATGCGCCGCCGGGGCACGGCCGACGACATCGCCGCGGCAACGCTGTTCTTGATGTCCGACCTCGCCGGCTATGTGACCGGCCAGGTGCTGGCCGTCGACGGGGGCACGTCGGTGCGGCCCACGGTGAACGACGCCGACGAGCTACCGGTGTTCGTGCACAACGAGGAGCTTCGGGCCCGCCTCAAGGGCTGAGGGCGGCCGATCACACGATCACACGATCACACCACCGAGAAGACGTTCACGTCGCCGTCGGGACGCAGTACGACCTTGGTGTCGATCCACTCGCCCTCCTCGAGGGCGTCGAGCAGTTCGGCGTCGTGGGTGAGGGCGTAGCAGCGATTGCCATCGGGTAACCCGCACACGGCCAGGGCCTTGGTGGCTCCCTGGGCGTCGTGGACCACGGTGTAGGCGGCGATGGTGGCCACTCCCTCGGCCCGGGCGACGACGGGAATGGCCGGGTGCTCGGCGGCCACCCGGTCGACGAGGCCGGGAGCGGGCCGACGGATCTCGTCGGCTGGTTCGGTGCTGTAGACGGAGAAGACGTGTTTGGTCATGTGCATGCCCACTCCACTCACCAGCCCGACACCCCCACCGTCGGCCCGAAGCGTGTCGACCATGGTGGCCACGGCGTGGCCGGTGTAGTTGGAGCTGGGGCCACCGAACGACGGCAACCCGCCGAGCAGCGTGGGCGACAACGGCCCGTCGACCGGGAGGCCCAGGGCGTCCATGGCGAAGCCGATGGCGCTGGTGAAGCAGCCGTACAGATCGAGTCGGGTGAGGTCGGCGGTGGTGACGCCGGCGCACGCCAGCGCTTCCCGGGATGCTGCTCGCATGGCCGGGGAGGCGCCCATCTCGGGGTGACCGGCGACGGAGATAGCGTCACGGGCGAAGGCCCAGCCCCGCAGGTACACGCGTCGCTCGGGCGGCACGCCCAGTCGGTCGGCCTCGGCGTGGGTGGTGACGATCGTGGCCGACGCCATGTCGACGTCGGGGTACGCCGTCATCAGCTTGGTGTAGGGCCAGGCCACCACACGGTTGGCCGGCGAAGGAGTGAGGATCTGCTCCGCGTTGCGGACCTCGGGGAACCAGGCCCCCGGGTGGTTGGCCGCCACCTCGCTCATGCGAGCCAGGAGGGCGCCGAGGCTCTGGCGGTAGGCCTCCGGGGCGGTGCCGTGGGCGGCTCGGCGTCCGCTCTCGAAGAGGGCGAAGGTCAGCCAGGCCGGCATCATGCCGTGGGCGGCCTCGGTGGGCAGGAACCACTCTTCGAACTTGATCGGGAACTCGGGGTTCGGGTGGGGGAAGCTGAACGGGAGGGGCTCACCGGTCGTCGCCAGCCGCTTCTTGGTGGCCAGGGCCTCCCCGCCGGCCACGAGGGCCACGGTGGCCTCTCCCGTCACGAGCCGCTCGGCGGCGGCGTCGATCATCCGCTGGTGCGAGGTGCCGGCCAGGATCGAGAGGGTGCGGGCGCCAGGGCCGAGCCCGAGGCGTTGGGCGAGGCGCCCAGGGGCGTCGTCGTAGTCCCACGTGGCGCAGTGCACCACCGACACGTCGTCGACCGAGCCGAGCAGAGCCGAGGCCCCCGTGTCGGATTCGGCGACCCGGGCCATATCGGCCCACATGTCGAGCGGTTCGGGGGCGGGGCCGTGGCGCCAGGTCCGCTGGGCGACGCCGATGATGCACGGGGAGAGGGGGTCGGTGCTCACCCGGCCATGTTAGGCAAGGTGATCTAGGATTCCAGTATCCGTGATCGGGTCAGGCCGGGCGTCACGCCCGGATGCCGTGGAGGAGCACATCCAGGTGGGTGTCAGCGATGGCGTCGCTGGACTCCGATCCGCCGTCGCTGACGTACTGGACCGCGGCCCAGGCCGCGCCCTTGATGAAGACCCACACCAGCGCCGGGTCGAGGTCGGCGCGGAAGGCTCCGGTGGCCATCCCCCGGCGCAGTTCTGCCACCCACAACTGCTCGACCTGGATCTTGGTGTCCTGGAGGTAGGCGAAGCGGGGGATCTGCTCGAGGTAGTAGCTGTCGTTGTGGGTGAGGGTGATGGCGGCCCGGTGCTCGCTGAGCCCGTGGAACAGCGTGTGCACCAGGTTGCGGAGGGTGGTGTGGGGATCGTCGGCGGCGGCGATCACCGCGTCGTACTGGGCGACGAGAGAGGCAAGGAAGGTCGAGAGGATCTCGTCGACCATGGCCTCCTTCGAGTCGAAGTGGTGGTAGAGGCTCCCGGCGAGGATGCCCGACGCGTCGGCGATCTCGCGCACGGTGGTGTTCATGTACCCCTTGCGGGCGAAGATATCGGCGGCGACTGACAGGATCTCGGCGCGGCGCTCGGAGACGGCGGCGTCGCTGGCGGCGCGGGACGTTCCCCGGCCGCGTCGAGTCGACGATGTCGTGCCCCCCACGGTGCTCAGCCTAGGCATGCCTGAGGTCACAGCGCAGTGAAACGACCACCGCTCACCACGAGGGTCTGGCCGGTGACGTACCGGGCGGCGTCGCTGCACAAGAACACGGTGGGGGGGCCGATGTCGGCGGCGGGGTCGCCGAACCAGCCGAGGGGGATGAGCGCCCGTAGGCGTTCGCGCATCGACGGGTCGACGGTGAACCGGTTCTCGAGGGCGGGGGTGACGGCCAGCGGGGCAACCCCGTTCACCCGGATGCTGTCGGGCCCCCACTCGCGAGCGAGGGCCTTCACGAAGCCGCGTTGGCCGGCCTTCACTGCGCTGTAGAAGCCGAGCGGCCCGGAGGCGTCGATACCGGCGGGCGACACCATGATCACGTAGCTGCCACCCGACGCCTTGAGGTGGTGGTGGGCGGCCACGGCCAGGCGGTACGAGGCGGTGAGGGCCACGTCGGCGTGCTCGTGCCACAGGTCGAGGTCGGCGGTCTCGAGATCGACCGGTTCGCTGGAGCGGTTGCTGGTGGCGTTGTGGACGACCGCATCGAGACGACCGTGGGCGGCCACGAGGGTCTCGACCGACCCGACCACCTGAGCGGGGTCGGTCACGTCGCCGCGCAGCACCATCGCCGGTGGCCCACCGAAGGCTTCGATCTCGGCCGCGATCGCGTGACCGCCCTCGGGACGGCGGACCCCGATGCCCACCGTGGCTCCGGCGGCGGCGGCGGCCAGGGCGACCCCCCGGCCCACCCCGGCGGCGGCGCCGGTGACCAGCACCACCCGGCCGGCGAGCAGGCCACCGATCCCGAGCTCGGTGGGGCTCGGGGCAACGGGGCTCGGGGCAACGGGGCTCGGCGGCCCGGCTTCCGGATCGGTCTGGTCGGTCACGGGACCATCACCGTGCCGGCGTCAGCGCCGAGGGTGGCGCCGGTGAGGGCGGTCCCGTCGGGTCCGGCCAGCATGAGCACCAGGCCGGCGGCGTCGTCGAGGGCGTCTCGTTCCCCCAGTGAGGCCAGGCCCAGCGACGGCACGGCGGCGCCGGCGGGGGTGGCCTCACCCAGGAAGGCGTCGAGAGGCACGAGCACCACGTTCACGGTGATGCCCCGGCCGCCCCATCGGCGGGCGGCCACCTTGGCCATCACCCGGATGGCCTCGACCGCGGTGCACATGGGCACCAGGCCGGGTACGCCGATGGTGGCCACCGACGGCAACACCACCACGACCCGACCGCCATCGGGAAGGTGGCGGTGGGCGGCCTGGAGCAGTTGCAGCGCCACCCGGATCGAGCGCTCGCCGGCCGCGTCCCACGTCTCGGGGTCGAGTTCGATCAGTGGCCCGGCGGTGGCGGCGGCCGGGTCGAGATGGGCCAGCACCACCACTTCCGGCACCCCGATCTGCTCGGCCACGACGTCGAACGCGGCATCGAACGAGGCGCGGGGATCGACGGCGGTGCCCGGGTCGACATGGCCGACGGTGTGCCCTCGGTCGGCCAGGCGGGTGATGAGCCCCGTGGCGGCGGCGGTGGTGCCCGCCACGACTGCGATCGGCGGGGTGATCGTGGGGTTGTGGGTGGGGGATGTCACGGGTCTCCTCTCTGCATCCGGGCAGTGTCCCAGGTCGGGTGGCCCGGCGTCACAACCAACCAAATACTCGTTAGGGCGCACTACCGTAGGGTGTCGGGTCGTGGATCTTCAGCAACAGCGCCGCACCCTGTGGTCGACGCTGATGGGCATCTTCGTCGTGGCCTGGCCGTCGGTGATCCTGGTCGCGGCCCTGCCGACCATTGCCGCCGACCTCGGCACCGACGCCTCGACCCTGTCCTGGGTCATCACCCTCCCGCTGCTCGTGTCCTCGGTGCTGCTCCCCACCTTCGGGCGTCTGGGTGACCTGTTCGGCCACCGGAAGGTCTTCCTCTGGGGCCTCGGGCTCAGCATCATCACCGCGGCGCTCACGGTGGTGGCGTGGGATGCGTGGTCCCTCATCCTGTTCCGCACCCTGAGCCAGACCGCTGGGGTGGCGACCACTCCCACCGCCATCGCCCTGATCATGGCCGCCTTCGCCCCCAAGGACCGACCGAAGGCGCTCGGGGCGTGGTCCGGGGTCACGGCCTTCTCTCCGGCGCTCGGGCTCATGTTCGGCGGCCTGCTCGTGGCCGCCCTGGGATGGCGGGGCGTGTTCGTGATGCAGGTCCTGCTGGCCGCCGCCTTCTTCCCGTTCTGTGTCCGCTGGCTTCGCGAGACTCCCCTCGCCGAGAAGGTGGGATTCGATGTCGTGGGCGGGATCAGCCTCATGATCGCCAGCGGCTCGGTGCTGTACTTCTTCGATCGCGCCGCGGCGTGGGGTTGGGGCCATCCGTCGATCTGGGTCGCGGCGTTGATCTTCCCGATCGCCGTCGTGTCGTTCGTGCGGGCCGAGGGCCGCACCAGCGACCCGCTGCTCCCGCCCGGGCTGTTCCGGTCCCGCCGTTTCGCCGCGCCGGTGAGTGCCGAGGTGCTGTCGATCTGCGCCGGCAACGGGGCGTTCTTCATGGCGCCGCTGCTGCTCACGTCGCTGTTCGACACGAACGTGGTGTCGACGTCGTTCCTCATGCTGCCGTTGCCGCTGGGTATGGCCGTCGGGTCGCCGGTGGGCGGGCGGGTCGCGGTGCGCATCGGCGAGCGGGCCGGCGCCACCATCGGCGCCGTGGCCATGACCGCGGCGATGGGCCTCTTCCTCGTCGGCTTCCTGATGGAGTCGCTGCCGGTCTTCGTGGTCGGGTTGGTGATCATGGGCCTGGCCCACGGCATGATGCGCCCGGCCACCGCGTCGGCCGCGGGCAACGCGTTGCAGCCCGAGTTCTTCGGCGTGGGCATGGCCACGATGCGCATGACCTCTCAGCTCGGTGGCGCCGCGGGCATCAGCATCGCCGTCACCGCCACCGCCCTCGGCGGCTACGGGTGGTTCTACGCGATCGGCATCGGGATCGCCGCCCTCTCGATCGTGGCGGTGCGCTTCGTTCTCTCCCAGCGTCCCCCCACCAGCCGCGCCGAACAGATCGAGGCCACCGAGCGGGTCGAGACCGATACCGCGCTCACCATCTCTCCCGCCTTCGAGGGCTGAGCGACGGTGCCCGGACGCCCTCCTACGATCGCGAGTATCGATGTCTTGATGGTCTGTTCCGGCAACATCTGCCGCTCCCCGATGGCCATGGTGCTGCTCGGCCATCACCTCGCCGAGCGAGGGGTGCCGGCTCGGGTGCACTCGGCGGGCACGTTGGGGTGGGGTGGCCCGGCCACGGAGAACTCGGTGGCGGTGATGGCCGAACGGGGCCTCGACCTGTCGCATCACCAGAGCCGTCGCCTCGAC
>JBDNHK010000038.1:0-16851 GCA_041688815.1 Acidimicrobiales bacterium
CACACCAACTCGTTGAAGGCGGCCCTGTACGGGGGCACTGCGGCCCGTCTCGCCGGGGTGCCGGTGGTGTGGCACCTCCGCGACCGCATTGCCGCCGACTACCTGCCCGTTCCGGCCCGATTGGTGGTGTGGGGGATGGCGGCGTTCGTCCCCCGGGCGGTGATCGCCAACTCCGAGTCGACACGGCGCACGTTGTGGCGATCCGGCCGGGTAGGAGTGGTGCCGAGCACCGTCGTGTTCGACGCTGCGGAGCACTTTCCCTACGAGGATCGGAGTGCGGCTGGGCCGTTCACGGTGGCCATGGTCGGCCGCTTGGCGCCGTGGAAGGGCCAGGACGTGTTCCTGCGGGCCTTCGCCCAGGCGTTCCCTGACGGCGACGAGCGGGCCGTGCTGGCCGGGTCGGCCATGTTCGGCGAGGACGCCTTCGCCGCGGAGCTGTCGGCGCTGGTCGACTTGCTGGGGCTGGGGGAGCGCGTGACCTTCCTGGGCTTCGTCGACGACGTGGGCTCGGTGCTGCGCGACGCCGACTGCCTGGTGCACGCGTCGGTGATCCCCGAGCCGTTCGGTCAGGTCGCGGTGGAGGGGATGGCCGCGGGCCTGGCCGTAATCGCTGCGGATGCCGGCGGTCCGGCCGAGGTGATCATCGACGGCGTGGACGGGTTGCTGTGCCCGCCGGGCGACGTGGACGCGTTGGCGTCGGCACTGCGGCGAGTGGCCGGAGATGCCGGTCTGAGGGCTCGTCTGGGCACGGCGGGGCTGGTGCGTGCGGGGGACTTCACGCCAGTGGGTGTTGCCGCCCAGGTGCGAGCGATCTACGACGAGGTCATCGGTCGCTGAACGCCGGTCAGCGCTTGATGGCCCGGGCGAACACCGTGCTGCGCTCTGCTGCGGGGCGCCGCTGGTCGAATGCGCTCCCCGCTCCCCGCTCCCCGCTCCCCGCTTCTTGCCCGAGTGCACGGGTTCTAGGTTGGCGACGCCTACGCCACGATCGACCACGGCTAATGACCGTCAGTCCGAGGCAGCTGCGTCTCATCTTTCACTTCGTTGAGGATGGCCGCCAGACTGGTGCCGTAGCGCATGGAGGACCATGACTCTCGAACCGCGTACTTGGCGTTTTGACCCAAGGCTTGTCGAATCTCAGGATCGCTGAGCAGTCGGGTGATGGCCCAGCGCAGGGCTTCCGCATCACCTGGCGGGACCACAAGAGCACTTTGTCCGTGGATGACGTAGTCGCGAACCGATGAGACGTCCGACACGATGATCGGCGTGCCGCACGCCATGTTTTCTAGGAGCACCGTTTGACCCGAGCTCTGATGAGCCTCACGGAGCGGGAGCACTAGCATCGAGGCCCGGTGGTACAGGTCTCGAAGCTCTTCGATCGGGACGGCGGTGCGAACTCGGACCCGCTCCGAGACGGACCGGAGCTTCAGGGCGTTCAGCTCGTCGGTGACGATCGTGAGGAACAGGTCGTCCGGAAGGGCGGCCACGAGGGTGCCAAAGTCCCTCCCCTCATTGGTCCCAACGCTGAGCACCGACGATCCGTGTCTTGGTTGCGGGCCCCCCTCGCCCAGCCAGTCCACGTCGACGCCGAAGGGGATGACGCGCACCTCGGCTCGCGGGAACCGCTTCCGAGCGGCGCGCGCCTGGGCTCGGTCGTAGGTCAGGATCACCTGAGACTCCACGATCGCCAGTCGCCAGAGCCAATACCGCAGTCCTGTTGTCTGGTTCGTCGATGTCAGCGCGATGGCGACGAAGACCACCGGTTGATCGATCAGTCGAAGACGGCGGGCGAGGAGGAGCGGAAGTGCTGAAGCTTCCGTCGTGGCGAACACAACCTGGCCCCGCGTCGACGATGCCCACGCGGCCGCTACGAGGGCCAGACGCCACACAACTCGGTCCTGGCTGTAGTGCCAACGCCGTTGGCCGGGTTCCCCCGCAGCTCGCACGGTGGTGACGGACCACCCCTGTCTCATGAGTTCGGTGAGCCCGAACAACCGGTGCCCCGGTGCCGTCCCTGCGGCCACGGAGGCGATCTCGCCCCGGTAGTCACGCTCGTACGCCACGAGGACCCGCGGTGCTGCCTCGGCGTTCTCCTCCGGCTGGAGCAATTCGCTGATCAGCGTTGTTGAGAGTGCGTGGCGAAGTCGACCTCGAAACCAGCCTGCTTGCCGGGCCATCGCTCAGGATCCGTTCGGACGAAGATGCCCCGTGGGGCCGAGCTGGCTCATCAGCGTGTAGCCCCTCGCCAGTAGGATGTCCGTGGGGTCCTCGCCTTCTCGGGCGCCACCGTGACATTCAGCGAGCACGACCTGCGGGCGAAACCTCGACCAGTCGTTGGAGAGCAGAACGTCGGCGTCGTGACCCTCACAATCGACATCGAGGAGGTCGATTTCAGTACCGGGGGGCAGGTTTTGCTCGCGGACCGAGGCGAGGGTCTCGACCCGGACCTCGATGCTGGGCCTTCGGTTGTCGCCTCGCCATTGGTGCCGGTCGGTGTCGAGGCCGGAGAAGCTGCCGTCAAGGAGCAGTTGGGCGGTGCCGGGGGTCTGCGAGATCGCCGTGGCGAGGTTGACATCGTTCGGCCTGTGCTTGTTGAACAGGGCCAGCTGGTCTGGTTGCGTCTCGATGTTGATGCCACGCCAGCCTCGCCGAAAGAGCATGTGGGTGTTGGAGCCCAGGAACGGGTCGAGAGCTCCCACGTCCACGTAGAACCCGTCGGGCCGATCACGGAAGATCTCGGCGAGTAGAGCGTCCTCGCCGAACTGTGACATCGACATCATGTGCCCGAACGCCAGCTCGTTGACAGTGACCCGACCCCGCAACGGGTCTCGCGTTGCCCGCGCATACGGGCGGATCGCCTGACGCGAGGTTCGATAGGCAAGAGGCAAGGACCACTTCTCGTTCATCTCTGGCATTCTTGCTCCGCAGGCGGAAGGTGGGGCACGGGTCCGCACCCGAGCCGCGTCCGGAGAGACTCCTCGATGCCTCTCGGTGTGCTTCGTAGGGGGATGTGGTCGAGCGCGGCGAGGACCTCGCCTTTCCAGTGCAACGCCAGGACGCCTCAGCGGTCTGCCTTGGCGTCCGCCACCACACCGACGAGATGTTCCGGCGAGCGAAGATACTGTGCGATGGGCTAGCGGTTTTGGGGCCATTCGCGTGGGAGTAGAGGCAGGTTTCACACTCGTGCTTGAAGGACCCCGGTCACTAGCGATTCACCTCGCAAGGACGGGTGATGCTGGCCTCGACCTGCCGATCCCGGAGTGGGAGGAGCAGCTCGCTGCACGGAGTCGAGTCGGTCACCGCCTGCTGGCGACCGCAGCGGAGGCCGACGTGGTGCTGCTGACCCAGGTCCACATGTGCCCGGACCCCCTCACCCTGAGGGCGCTGCGGAACAGCGAGGCCTGGCAAGACCGTCGGGACCGAACCTTCGTGGTGGACACGAGTGACCGGCCCTGGTGCGCGTTCCCGGGTCTGTACGCCAGCATGCCGTCGAGGTACTTCCGAGTTCCGTGGCAGCGGGCCTCGGGCTACGCGTGGGTCGCGGAGGACCGGTTTCTGCCCCTTCGGGCAGGTGAACCTGACCTGCTGTTCTCGTTCGTCGGCGGCCGCCACGCCCGCTGTCGGAACGCAGTCCTGGGGGCTTCGATCGCCCCGAGCCATCGTCGACCACAGGGGCGCCGCGCTGGGCCTGCTGCTGTTGCCGTTCATGAAGGCGACCATCGGCTTGTCGCCCCCGCTGGTGATCATCGCCGTGGGCTGTCTGATCGCCGGCGCGGTCACCTTCGGCCTCCGCCACGTCGCCGAGCCGCCCGAGGTCCCGGTTGTCATCGCGCCGTCCTGATGCCTTGCCGTACGGAACGCTTCGATGTCCTGTTGGATGATGGTTGCCCTGGCTGGGCGAACGCCCGGGGTCGTCTCGGCGGCGTCAAGCGGTGGGTGGTGGCGACGGTTCGTCGTTGGGCGGCACCACTGAAGTGCTTCGTTCTCGATCAACGGCGGGGGCCGCGAAACGGCGGAGTCGGGCGGCGGCGCGGCGGAGGCCGAGCCGATCGAGCCAGGTGAGCATGGCCGGCGTTCGCGCTCGTGCCACGGCTGCTGGGATGAGCTCATCTGTGAGCCACAGGCGCGGAGCGATCGGCAGCGAATGGTTCATCGAGCTGCGGTGGGTGTTGTCTCCCTTACGAAACGCCACGATGTTGTGCTGAGCCCTGACCTCCACGATGGACTGGTCGAGCAGCGTCGGCCGGTACCCCGGGAGCTTGAACTCGGCGTGGTTCAGGCCGTCCAGGCGCGCCTTGACGAGCGCCATGGAGGTGCGGTTCGACCGGGGTCGGAAGCGTCCGCCCCAGAGGGGCCAGTAGGACGTCTGAATGTCTTCGATGCAGTAGATCCCGTCGTCGGTGAGGAGAGGGAAGAGGATGGCGAAGCTCGCCCGTACTTGGTCGGGGATGTGGCTACCGTCGTCGATGACGATGTCGAATGGCCCGTAGGCGGACACCAGTTCCCTCAGGAGCGTTTCGTCGGTCTGGCTTCCTCGGGCGATCGAGATGCGATCGTCGGCGACTTCGCTCTTGTCGAGGATGTCGAGACCGACGACCTGTCCTTGCGGGAAGTACTCGCGCCACATGCGCAGGGAGTGGCCGCCGTAGCCGGAATCGTCGGGGTGCTCCCAGCCCCCCACCCCGAGCTCGAGAAGGCGCACGGGCTCGTGGCGAATCGTCGCGAAGAGGTTCTCGTAGAACTGGAGGTACCGGTGGCTCAGCTTGTCTGATCCGAACTCCGCCCCGATCTCGGCCAGGCTTCTGCTCTCAGGGGTCGCATCCGTCATCGAAGGTCGTCCTTCCCTTGCCCGGCGGGGGTCCCGGCGTCGGCTCATCGTCGATTAGCGCCTGGTAGGTGTCTTCGTAGCGGCGGGCAACGTTCGGCCAGGCGTAGGACCTCACTTGGCTCGTGCCGGCGTCAGCGAGCGCTTCAGCGGCGGAGGGTTCGCGGAGGATGCGAAGCAGGACAGAACCCAGGTCGTGGTCGCCGGCGAGCACTCCGAGCGCCCCACCCCTCAGCACCTCGACGGCCCCCGGGTTTCTCGTGGCGACGACGGCGGTGCCCGAGGCCATGGCTTCGATGTAGGGCACCCCGAATCCTTCGTACGTACTCGGGAGGCAGAAGACCCACGCGCGGCGGTACCGGTCGGCCAGCTCCTCATCGGTGAGACGGCCCAGTACGTCGACGCCTGGCGCATCGGGGGCGTCGGAGCACACCATCCACAGGTGGGCATCGGGAACCTGGGGTCTGATCTCGCGTGCGAAGACGTCCATGAGGAGGCGTCCCCGCTTGCGTTGCTCATAGGTGCCCACGAACAGGATCGTCGGCTCAGGTTCCTTGTCACCCGGACGGAAGAGGTCGAGGTCGACGCCGTTGGGGATCACGCGCCTGATCCAGGGGTAGTAGTGGCGGGTGTTGGCCGACACGGCGACGGTGGTGGTGGCGGTGAGGCTGGCCACGATCTCGGTCAGCCCGAGCGCCACCATGCGCAGGCGTTCCTTTGCGCCGGTGATGTGGCGGGCCTCGGCGAAGCACGACCCGTGCATGGTTCGGACCACGGGTGGTGATCGACGCCAGCGGAGGTGGTTGTCGCCGTGAGCGTGGAGGATGTCGAAGCCGACGAGGTCGAGTTGGCGGATCCGGTTGGCCCAGCGGAACGTCCGCAGCGAACCGGTCATGGTGACGAGCTCGTGGTCGTAGCGGGCGTCGTCGGGCTTTCGACAGGGGCTGAACATCGTGACGTGGTGTCCTCGGTCGACCATCGCCTGGGCCAGCCCGTGGGCGACGTGGCCTGCTCCGATCTTGCTCTCGCTCGGGAGGTAGTACGACGTCATGGCGATGCGCAGCGGTCGCCAACGGTCAGGGCGGGCCGCTTCGGTCACCGGTGTCCGATGCCTCGGGTCAGCGCCTGGAGGTACCCGTGCCCGTGACGTTGATCGGGCTCGAGGTGGTTGCCCTCGGCCCATTCGTTCCACGACTTCACGAAGAGGAGTCTCTCCTCCGGTCGCAGTATGGAGAGCCGCTCGACCGCGTCTTCGACGTGGACGCGGAACTTCTCTGGAGTGGACCGGTGGGCGACGAGACCGCGGCGCCCGGATCGTGGCGTGTTGTCCCAGTTCGGGCAGACGCAAGGCAGCACCGGCCGCGCCTCGGTCGACTCGGGCCGTTCGACGGGGCGGCGGGCGTAGGGGTAGATCTCGGGGAACCCGACTTTGCGCATGGTTCGCATGCGCAACGTGGCCGCCGGGCTGGTGTCGACGGGGATCCGCACGTGCAGTCCGGCGTCGAAGCCGGCCGCGAACGGATCGGGGTAGATCGGGCCCGCACCGACGAGATCCGACATCTCGGCGACGAGGTACAGGCCGGGGAGCCCGGCCTCGGTGGCCATCCGTTGCCAGCGGTCCACGAACGCCGCCGGGTCGGGGAGCTGCTCGGGCCTGAAGATGCAGAAGAGAGGCTTGCCGTCGACCGTGACGTAGCGGTTGTCCGTGAAGGCTGGCAGCAAGTGGTCGAAGTGAGCCCGGTCGTCGTCCTCGGGGTAGTCCTGTTCGATGAGCACACGGTCCGGCGCTCCGTGCCAGGCCCCAGACCACGTCTGGTTGGCCCACCCGAGGGCGAAGCCGAACTTGGGCTCACGAGCGGCCAGTACTTCCGAGAACGGTCGTTCCAGGATCCGCCGACCGCCGAACCAGTAGTGCCAGTAGACGAATCCCTCGATCCCGTAGGCCTTCGCCATGTCCGCTTGGGCGACACGCGTTTCCGCGACGCGCAGGTCGTAGAAGCCGAGGTCGGCCGGAATGTGAGGTTGGTCGTGGCCGGGGAACCGTCTACGGGCCTTGGCCGTGTTCGTCCACTCGGTGAAGCCCGCCCCCCACCACTCGTCGTTCTCGGGGATCGGGTGGTACTGCGGCAGGTAGAAGGCGAGCGGCCGGGCTCGCTCGCACGCGGGAGTGGTCACCGACGTGCCGTTCGTCGGATGTCGAGCGGTGCCACCTCGATCACGATCGGCTGTGGCCGGTGAGTCGCCGGACGGACCGGGTTGTCCGGCGTCGAAGGCTTCGGCCGAGAAGTCGCGCTGCGTAGGCGGGTTTCGGGTCCTGGGCCTTGAGGAGCAGGTCGCTGTGGTACTCCAGCCCTTTGCGGGAACGGGAGTGTTCGAGGCACCATGCGTCGACGATCTCTCGCGCTGATTCGGGGACGGCGATGATCACGTCGTCGAGGACGGTGACGAAGCGTGGCCCCACGGCAGGGAGTGGGCGTCGAGCCAGTAGAGCGCGGGCATGGTGAGCTCGGGTGCGATCGAGGCCAGAACGGTGTCAGATGAGCCTTCGAGGCGGTGGATTCCAGGCTGTCCAACGAGCCGGGGAGCAACCTCCAGGTAGGTCCCATGGTCGGCCTCCACGGTCCAGACTTCGTTGACGAGGGCCCGCAGGGCAAGGGTGGTGTCGCCCCGGAACGTCCCGGTCTCAACTGCCGCCCGTAGCTGCTGCGATTCGACGAGGCGCGTTGCGAGGTCGAGGGGGATTCCGTGGGTCACATGTCCCATGGTCAGCCCGCTGGGTGCACTGTCTCAAAGGGAAGCCCGCTCACGGTCTCACCTGGGTCATTGAGGGTGGAACTAGAGTGAGGTTCCGGGCTGGGGGGTCGAAAGCTGGCACCGACTGAGGTTAGGCGAGGTAGCGGCCAACGCTCGGATGTGCCGGACCGCGACCATGCAGATGCCGTCTGACTTGGAGCTCACCTCGCTCCCCATTCATGATGACGTCGTGTCGAGCATCAAGAAGCGAGTCCGTGAAACAGCGGTGGCGCTTCGTGCCTACGCTGAGCGGACCTCGGGTCCGCGTGTCTACGCCATCGGTGACAGTCACAGTGCGTCGTTCGGTGGCAATGGGATCGTGGCTCTGCATGTCGGGCCAGTCACGGCGTATCGGGTGGGACGGCCGGACGAGCTTCGCCGCCTCATCGTTGGTGCTGCGTTCGGAGAGTGGCCGCCGCTTCGGTTCCACGCTGGGTTGGCACGAGCGGTGATCCGCCCTGGCGATGTCGTCTTGATGGTCTTCGGGGAGATCGATGTGCGCGTCCACTTCGGCCCCCAGTGGCCTGGGTTCGGGAGCCCTGAAGAACTCGCGTGCTTCCTTGCTCAACGCCTTGCTGCGGAGACCCGGGCCTTGGCGTCGAGGACCGGCTTGTTCGGTGCTGTGGCGAGCGTCGTTCCGCCGTCGGACTTCCTCGACCCCGATCCAGCCTTCCCGACCAACGGTTCGATCGCAGAGCGAGTCGAGTGGACCCGTCTCGTGAACGCAGAGCTGGCGGCAGCGTGCCGTCGTTTCGAGCTCCCGTTCATCGATACCTACGCGGACTATGCGGACGAGCGCGGTGTGCTTGCGGCCCGCTTCTCGGACGGCACGGTTCATATTCGCCGTGACGCAGCAGCCACGCTTCGCATCGCGCTCTGGCGGGAGTTCCCGGCGTTCGAGGCGCAGTCCGCTCTCGAGTGAGCGCTGCTGCGCGTCGAAGTGGTGGCCGCTCAGGGAGCCGGCTTGGGGCCTCGCCGGGCGAGATCGAGGGCGGCATGCAGCTGCTTGTCGAACGCAGTACGAGAGTGGTGCCGGTAGAGCCGTTGCGTGCCGCGCTCTACCAGTTCGGCCATCAGTCCAGGCTGAGAACGCAGTTCGATGAGGGCCCGAGCCACCGCGGCTGGCGTGTCGGCCGCAAGGACCTCACCCCCATGGCTGACGCACAGCGATGCAGCCGCAGTGGCCGTTGTCACGACCGGCACACTCATCGCCCACGCCTGAAGGATCGTGGTCTTCGCTTCGCCACCGACGAAGGACGGGACGAGTGCAATGGAGGCGCGCCCGTAAAGCGGTCGAACGTCCTCGGGAGCACCGACGTACTCGACGCCCGCTTCGGTCAGTGCTGCGATCACCGGCTGAGGTGGAGCGACGCCAGCAGCCGTGAAGGTCAGCGGTGACGACGGTCGAAGGGCGCTGGTGGCCCGAGCGATTGCGAGAAGACCGTCGCTGTTGCGTGGGTGATCAAGGCGCCCCACGAACAGCACGTCGATGCTGGTTGGTCGGGGCGGTGGAACGCAGGCCCAGTAGTCGACATCGACCACATGCTCGAGGACCAGGACCGGCGAGTGGGGGTAGAGCTCTTTTGCCCATTTCGTTTCCTGCGCTGAGATCACAACGACCGCTGCTGGCGCCGGCTCGGTGTGTCGTTGCGCCCATTCTTCGAGACGATCGAAGGCTCGGCCCTTGCGTGATACGTCCGGTGTTGCCATCTTCTCCTCGGCGAAGACGACTGTCGGGAAGGCGCCACACACCTCGGCCCAAAGGTCCATTCCGCTGTGCGCGATTGCTACGACCGCATCGGGTTTCCAGGCCTCGACGGCGTCGAGAGCAGCGAGCTGCCATGGTTCCGAGCGGGGTGGGCCGAGCAGACGGGGGAAGAGCCGCTTCGCCGTCAGGTGGAGTCGACCCTTGCGCGAGAGGTCCACGATGTCGTTCGGCCGCGAGGTTTGGTGCACCCTGGGCCGCTCCTGCGCCGGGGGAGTCCCTGCTCCCGCCGGCGTGGATTCGACAACGAGCAGCTCGGTTTGTTGGTCGAGCAGCGTGACCAGGGTCTCGTAGCGCTGGGCGAAGCCGTCTCTCTGGTTGATCGGCCCGGTGAGGGAGCTGACGGTAAGGAGCACGACCCGCATGTCAGGGGGGTCCCTGTTGGAGCCGCTCGATGGACCTAAGTGCGACTGGTTCCCCGGCTGAGGTCTCGTGGGCCACGAGGTCAGCTCCGTAGGGTTTGGGAAGACGGGTAAGCCGGTAGTGCTCGAAGGCTGGCCTTGACGCCGATCGGATCAGAGTCTGGATAGGGCGCCGTCCTGCGAGGTCCCATTGGCGAAGAATCTGATTCCAGTCGAACTCCGTGGCGTGGCTGGAGATCGACGCTTTTCGGCGTATTGCTTCCTCCGACCGGACCATAGAGGAGTGAAAAATCGCACGGTCTAGCGCCAGTCGTCCGGCTCCTGGCGACGAGGCCATTGCCAGGCGACGGCACCTGATCTCAGCCTGACGGCAATTCTGCAATTTGGTGCCGGCCCGGACCGCCACCGGGCCGGGTACCGCGTCCCAGATTCGGAGCCTTCGGGTGCTGCGCTCGAGAAACCAGCGACCACGGGCGTGTGCATAGATCTAACTTGCGGAGTATTCCAGGCCGTCGGCGTCTGTCTCGGCAGTCGAGTGGACCTCACTCACAAGGTGGTTGGCGTCGGGGACGATCTCGTCGGTGTCGAGCGGTACCACCCACTCGCCTACCTCCGAAGCCTCGTCGAGAGCTGTTTGTCGTTGGGTGGTGTCGGCGAGTCTGGGGTGTTGGCCCGGACAGGAGAACGAACCGGGCCTCAAAACCACTTTCCCGTCGGGGTCGTTCTTCTTTAGGAGGCGGAGACACTTGCGGATCTCCGGCCCGATGTCTGCCCCCGCCCAGGAGTAGCCGTCCTGGTCGTAGGAGGCCACCATCGTGTCGACGTGCTCGTAGTAAGAGTTGATGCTAGGAACGAGCCGTGCAGGGTCGCCGAGCAAGATGTAGGAAGCGAGTCTCAAGCGTTGGTATCCCGACTGCTCTTCGCGGAACCTCGTGAATGCTTCACTCGCTCGCGCCGATCCCTGGGTGTTGGGGGGTACTGGCAAGTTCTACGGCCGATGATGAAGCAGAATAAAGAAAATCAGGCAGAACAGTAGAGAGGGCCAGCGCCTCGTCGATTCCTGCACCCGAGTAAGGGAGCGAAGGTCCCACCGTGAAGTGGCCGGCCCCCTGGATCGAGTCAATGACGCCCGAGCTGTATACGAAGAGGTCGACCCGGTACTCGCCTGGCAGCAGCCAGGGTTGGCGGAGCGTGAGGGTCACGTCTTGGGGGGTGGCCGGGTCGAGCCACAGCCCGACGAGGCGAGAGTCGCACTGGGCGATGACCATTCCGCGCTGGTCGACGACATGGGCTGAGACGGAGTACGGCACGTGGAAGTCCGAGATCGGTACGACTGAGAATCGAAACTTCTTTGGTGCCTCCGCGGAAACCGGACCAGGATCGATGTCGATGTCATCGATCCGAAGGGGACCGGTCGTTCTTCGTTCCGCCATTGCCGGTGCTGAGCGCATCGATGCGTTGTAGGCCTCGGCCGAGGCGAGCACGGGGCCGCCGAAGCTGATTCCGCCATTGTCAAGCAGGATCGCACGGTCGCAGAGCTGGGTGATCGAGGCGATCTGATGGCTGACGAAGAGGACGGTGCGCCCGTCGACGGCCACGTCGTGCATCTTGCCCAGGCACTTCTTCTGGAAATCCTGATCGCCGACGGCGAGGACCTCGTCCACCAGCAGGATCTCCGTCTCCAGGTGGGCGGCGACGGCGAAAGCGAGCCGCACGTACATCCCGCTGGAGTAGCGCTTCACCGGGGTGTCGAGGAAGTTCTCCACGCCGGCGAAGTCGACGATGGCGTCGAACTGGCGGTCGATCTCCTTGCGGCTCATGCCGAGGATCGATCCGTTGAGGTAGATGTTCTCCCGGCCCGTGAGCTCGGGGTGGAAGCCGGTACCCACTTCGAGCAGCGAGCCGACCCGGCCCCACAGATCGATCCGTCCCTCGCTCGGGCCGGTGATGCGGGTCAACAGCTTCAACAGGGTGCTCTTGCCCGCGCCGTTGCGTCCGATGACGCCGAGTACCTCACCCCTGTTCACCTCGAAGCTCACGTCACGCAATGCCCAGAAGTCCTCGCGTTCTGAACGTCGCAGTGGGTGCCTGGCTTTCTCCAGCGCAACTTGGGCCAGGGTCACGTGATCGTTGTGTTGATGGCGGATCGAATAGGCCTTGCCCAGGCCCTCGACGCGGATCGCCAGGTCAGATGACATCGGCGAACTGCCTCTCCATACGGCTGAACACCATCACGCCCGCGGCCAGTAGCACCACTGCGAACATCGTGGCGTAGGTCGCGAGCCATGCCGACGGGCGTTCGGTGCCGATCAGCGACCAGCGCATGCCTTCGAGGAGAGCGGTGAGCGGGTTCAGCTGGAAGAGCCACTTGGCGTCGGCGGGCACCGAGGCCAGCGTGTAGGCCACGGGGCTGGCGAACAACAGGAACTGGATGGCCACCGGGAGTATGTAGGTGATGTCGCGGTAGCGCACCATGAGCGCACCCGCGATGAGCCCGATGCCGAGGGCGAGGAACACCACGAGCATGAACCACACCGGGAAGGTGATGACGCCGAGCCCGGGCCGGATTCCACTGATGAGCAGGAGCAGGATCAGTAGGGCCAGTGACACCGCGGCGTCGACGAGGGTCGACAACACGGTGGAGATCGGCAGAAGAAGGCGCGGGAAGTAGACCTTCCTCACGAGCCCCGCATTGCCCACCAGTGAGCTACTGGAGCGGTTGGTGACCTGGCTGAACGTGGTCCATGCCACCATGCCGGCCAGCGTGAACACGAAGTAGGGGATCCCGGGAGGGCTGGGTAGGTCGGCCACGCCGCCGAACACGAAGGTGAGGATGCCCGCCCCGAGCAGCGGCACCAGGATCACCCAGATCGTCCCGAGCGCCGTCTGGCGGTAGCGCAGCGTGATGTCGCGGGCGGCGAACCGCAGCGTGAGCTCGCGGAACGTCCACAGCTCGAGCGGGCTGGCGGGCAGCCAGGAGCGTCGCGGCTTGATGGTGACGAGAGGCGGGGGGGCCGCCGATGTAGTCCCGGTGTCACTCACGAAGGCCTGAGTCTACGACCGGGCGCTGGTGCGCTCGACGATGTCACCGGGGGCCGAAGCAGCGCCGCCACAGCACCGCCGGGGTGCGCACGAAGATGTCGAGGTCCATGCGCAGCGTCCACTCGTCGACGTAGCGCAGGTCGAGCTCGGTGTACTTGCCGAAGTCGGGGTCGGTGTGCCCGTCGAGCTGCCACAGGCCGGTGATTCCCTGGGGCATCAGCTCACGGCGGCGCAGCTCGGCCGGGAACTGCTCCGCCTCTGCCGGCAGGGCCGGGCGGGGCCCGATGATGCTCATCGTGCCCTCGACCACGTTGAGGAACTGGGGCAGCTCGTCGAGGCTGGTGCGGCGCAGCCATCTGCCCGCCCGGGTAACCCTCGGGTCGTCGGCCAACTTGAACAGCGGGCCCCGACGCTCGTTGGTGTGCTCGATGCCGGCCTTGCGGCGCTCGGCGTCGCGCACCATCGTGCGGAACTTGTACATCGTGAACGGCTGGCCGTCGCGCCCCAGACGCGTCTGGCGGAAGATCACCGGACCGCCGTCGTCGAGCCAGACCATCACCGCGATGCCAGCGTAGAGCGGGGAGAGCAGAACCAGGATCGCCACTGACGCAACCAGGTCGAAGGCGCGCTTCACGGCCAGGCGGATCACGCGCCGCGGGGGCGGCGCTGCACCAGACGAACCGGCGCCGGGACTGCGGACGGCGCCGACCCACCCGTCGATGTCCGCTGCGTGGCGCTCACCTGTTCTCCTGACTCGTCGGGCACTTGCGCCTTCAACTCCTTCGACAGTAGTGGTGCCCTTGGCGACGGCAAGGAATCCCCGGCATCGAAACGAACTGTTCGAAAATTGTCCGGCCGGAGGTTACCTCGGGCCGGTGTGGCGGCGCCCGACGCAAGCTCAGCCGAGTGCTCGGCGCACCGCTTCCACGGCATCGGTCACGGCCATGCGGGGGAGTTCCACCGCCGGGACCAATTCGCACATCTCGCCCAGCACGTCCATGGCCTCGGGAATCGAGAAGGTCTCGGCAAAGGTCGACTGCAAGAGTTCGACGAGCGCCGCGACCGGGGTCAGGCGAGTGGCAGTCGTCGTTGGCGGCTCGTCGTTCACTTCTTGCGACGGTGCCAGCAGTACCAACAGCGCCAGATCTCCGCCCGGTGACACCGTTCCCAAACGGTCGGGGGCCACCCGGTTCTTGGTGGCGACGCCGGCGTCGGCCCCGCCCACCCCGAGCAACGCCTGGGACTCCGCCGAGAGATCGAGCGCCTTCGGGTAGGGCTGTACCCGTCGAGTCGCCGGATCGAGCACCACCAGCTCGTCGGTCAGGTAGGCGAAACCGGCCTGCACCAGCGCCGCGGTGAGCGTGCTCTTGCCCCGGCCACTCTTTCCGGCGATCACCACTACCCGCCCGTCGACCTCCACCGCCCCCGCGTGCAGGAGCACGCCTCCGCTCGACCCCGCCACCACCACCAGGTTGAGCTGCACCATCAAGCTCTCGACGGCCGCCGTGGCCTCGGGGAGGGCCCCGCGCATCTCGCCGTCGAGCACCAGACGCCAACGGCGAGGACCGTCCTGGCCATGTTCGACCAGCCAGGCGGTGTGCTCGGCGCTCGTGGCCGCCGGAAGCGGGGCGAAGATCTCGGTGAGTCGGGCCGCCACGCCGGCGTCGGCGGTGTGGGCGACCACGCTCGTACCGGCGAGGCGCACCGGGCCAACGGTGTAAGGCGGGACCGTCCGGCTCAGTAGACGGGTGACGCTCGGGGCCCATCGCCGTCGACGCCCGACCCGCGGGTCGTCCTGCGGGCTTGGCCGGCCCGGCGAGAACGGCGGGGGAGGGGCAGGGGGTTCGTCCTCTCCGGCCAGGCGTACCAACCCTTGGGCCAGGAACGACGTGAGGGCCCTGTCCACGTCGGGACGCAGCACCTCGGAGGGCACGCCGGTCTCGTCGTGCAGCCGCACCACCAGGTCGTCCACCGTGCGGTGGCCGTCGACCGCATCGAGGATCAGCCCGGCGCTGGGGTTCAGCACGTGACAGGCATCGGTCGTGCGATCGAGGACGACCAGTCGACCGTCGACGACCGTGCGCAACGGGCGCGGGTTGGCGACGACGACGTCGGTGCCGCCCAGCGGCTCGACCCGTCGGGGGTTGATCGAGAACGACCGGACCCCCGCCTGGTCGCCGTAGGGAAGGCGCGGCTCCTCGGTTCCGGCCGGGGCTGGCCGGGCGCGCCTCAACCGGTCTCGAAGGCGGGTCATCACGCCCGTGAGTCTGACGGCACATCGATTGAGCGGTCCACCCGAGGTCGGTGCCGGTGCATTCATCGCCAGGTGGGGTCCCGCAGCGGCAGTCGACGGTGGGCAGCCTGTAGGGGGTGGGGTCTTCGGTCGTGAAGTGGGTGATACGGGTGATCGGCTCGTTCGGGGACGGGGCAGGAGCTCAGGGGTCGATGCGTTCCACGGTGTCGACTCGGTCGATGGCGCGGTCGAACGAGGCGACCCGACCGATGCCGGTGCTCTCGGCGCAGGCGACGAGGTAGGCCTCGGCGAAGTCGAGCCGGTCGTTCTCGTAGACCTCGATTGCACGGAGCAGCAGCGCCGGGTCCACCGTGACAACCGAACGCATCGACACCAGGGATCGCATTGCAGTGGCGACCTGCTCGCGTGGGGCCTTGTAGAACGACTCGAGCACGTACACCGTCTCGGCCACGATCAGGTCGGCCAGATACAACTCCGACGCGTCGGCGAGGTACGCAGTCGCGCGCTTCGCCATCTCCGGCGGGTCGCCGGTCAGGTGCCGGACGAGGATGTTGGTGTCGACGAACGCGTTCACCGACGCGTCGCAGCCCGGCGTCCGCGCGTGGTGCGGATGACGTCGTCCCACGCGACGTTGCGCTTGGCGGCGGGGACGGCGATGGCGCCGGCCAGCGACAGAAACTCGGGGGTTCGTGCGAGCACGGCCCGGTTGCCTTCGACGCGGAACACCACATCGTCGCCCTCGCCGATTCCGAGCGCCTCTCGAACGGCCTTGGGGACGGTGACCTGCCCTTTGGAACTCATCCTCGCCGCAATCTCCATCGCTGTCTCCTTACAGATTGATGAATGTAAGGATAGCGTCGATGGAGACCGTGCGGTCTCGAGAGTCTGTCCTCGCCACCATGCCGGCTCGGGGTTGCCGCTTCGGTGGACGGCCCGGTGTCAACTGGTCTGACCCGAAGGTCGCTCCAGGACAAAAGCCCAGGTCAGATGTGGTCGGGGAGGGGAGATTCGAACTCCCGGCCTCCTGCTCCCAAAGCAGGCGCGCTGCCAAGCTGCGCCACTCCCCGGACCGGGCGAGCGTAGCGGTCACAGGGCTCGGTGGGATCCGGCGTGGGGGAGGGGCGGCTCTCCACCCGGATGGCACGGGTCCGGTGACGATGAGGCTGCATTCGTCGAGCCCGAAGCCGGCCGAGCCGTTGAGGAAGGGCGCGTGAACGGTGCGCCCGCGAATGATGGGCGCGTGCCGTCATCGTTTCGGGCGGTTCCCTGGTACTACGACGGAGACGGTAAGTGCGATGGTCCGGCTACAAGCGATGAGCCGGTGGTCCCACCGTCGCGCCGCCTTTTCCTGAAGGGCACCGGGCTCGCGGTCGGCGCCGCCTGGGCCCCGACGGTGCTTCTCAGCTTTGCCTCACCCGCAACTGCCGCCAGCACCACCGCTTTCGTGGACACAGGCCCCGTCACCAACCGCACCCACTCGGCTGTCGTCACCAAGCCGGACCGCGGGGCGTTCGTGGTCACGGAGAAGTTGGTGATGCGCTTCAATTCAGCGTGGAGTTTGAGTCACTGCCGTTGAGTCCTCTGTCTGTCAGGGTGAGGTGAGACACCGCGTGTAGCGGATCATCACTCCTCAGGGCGAGAAACGGACACCCGAACATCATGACCATGTCGTCTGCAGATCAGATTCGTCGCGCCCAAACTGGCGGGGTGGATGAGATCGAGAATCCTTCAGCACGGCCGAGACGCCGGAGGTTCACCGCCGCCGAGAAGTTGGCGTACCTCGAGGAGTACGACGCGTTGGCGAAGGGAA
>JBDNHK010000132.1:0-8682 GCA_041688815.1 Acidimicrobiales bacterium
CGCAACGCGAACGCCCGTCACCCGGACCTCCTCGCTGCTCAGCGCAAGGAACGATCTCGAGTCAGATCCGAGAAGGGCCAACGATGGGGCCGGCCCCGCGCCGCCTGAACCGCGCGAACCTTTGTGGACAGAGCACTAGCCAGGACGATCACGCCCTGGTCACGAACCGGCCCATCCCGAAGTGCGAGAGCGAACCGATGCACAGCGGGCCTCCATCGCTCAGGCCTACGGGCTGCTCGAACACGAGGCTGAACCCGTAACCAGGTCGGGCGTGCCGCAGCCGCTCGGCCCGGCGGTATCGGCGGAACGAACCCCAGCTCGTCCTCCGATCGGGCTCCAGGATGAACGGGATATCGACCCCTCGCGTGGACAGCTCACGCCGCACGCAGTCCGCGAGGAAGTCGTCCATCGGCTCACCCTTGCGATGGCGCTGTGGGAGAAAGGGGGTCGCTGTGGTCCATCGAGCGGCCGATCCCACGGCTCCACCCAAGTCCAGGTCTGCGAGCTCTCCCGAGGCCTCGAACCCCACGGCGAGAGAACGTTCGCCACCCAGGCCATCTCCCCCGTGGAGGCGCAGGCGTCGGATTGCCCCGAGGGCGGCCACCTCCTGCTCACCCAGCCCCCCAGGATCGGGAGCCCAGACCAGCACCGTGTCGAGCAGCCGGTCACCGTCGAGATCAAGCGGGAGCCAGTGGGCGTGTCGGTTCCCCACCAGTGGGGTGCCCTCGGTGTCCTTGCCGGCCAGCATCTCGCTCACGCCCCGGCCGTGCGCGCTGCCGTACTGGGACATCGCCGCCGCCCGCATGGCTTCGGCCACCACGATCGTCTGACGGATCGACACGGGTGCGGATCCCTGCGCGACCGGTCGCAGCGCCAGCCGCACGGCTCGTACGACCTGAGGCTTCACGGCCCGTGCGGGCCGGGAGGCGCTGATCAGCGGCCTGGGCACCGCGTAGCGGACCCAGGTAGCTCCGGATGGGTGGAGTCGGCCGCCCTTGCGCATCGTGCGGATCGACACGCAGAGCTCCTCGAGATCCAGGGGAGTGGTCGGCACAAGTGTTCTCGTCCCGACGCCCGTGGCGTCGTCGACCGGTTCGAGCCACTCCCCTCCGGCGTCATCGAACCCGACCGTGGCCTCGCACACGCTCTCGGCCCGACCGAGATAGGGCAGAGCGTCGATCAGGCGCGCCAGCGTCTCGCGCTCACCGGCCTTGAGATCAGCGGTCCAACGGTACGCCACACCGGTGTCGGGCGCGACCGCCGCAAAGGAGTCGATGGCCAGATCGACATCGGGCTTCGTCGAACCACTCCTGAAACCCTCCGCCGGGAGATAAGTCCGGATCGACGCTTCGGTCCGTGGCGCCGTCCGGACTGCCGGCGCATCAGCGAGGGCATCCAGGACGGGCACGACGTCCTCCGCGGTCAGATCCGGGCATCGGGTGTGCCACGTCGCCACTAGGGCTCGAAGCAGCCGCCACGGAGACGGTGGCCACTCGACCGCCCCCTCGTTGACGTGCGTGCCCCACGGGGTGGCATGCACATAGCCGAACGGGTAGCTGACGTGGACAACGATCGTCACGCGCTGCCCTTCTTCGGTCGGGTCCATACGACATCGAGCGGGCCTCCGGTGCCAAGCATGTCGGCGCAGGCCGATACTCCCGCCCGCACCTTTGCCTCGAGGTCGTCCGCCGACGGCAGGTCATCAGGCACATCGATCGGGTCGAGGTCGCAGGCGGTGCGCAGACGGAGCCCTTGGTCAAGCAAGGTTCGGACCTCCCATAGGGCGATCGCCTCCAGCAGCGCCGCAGCGCCGTCACCCAGTCCGTACGAGCGGAGCTGCAGTCGATCGATCGACACGTGGAGAGCGATGCTCCGCGCCGTGAACTCCTGGCGGTGGAACGGGATCGACCCGTACCCGGTGTCGGCCTTGGTGCCCTCGCCCGCGCTGTGGAGAACCACGTCGCGCTTCACGCCCCCGCTGTTGACCGGGTGAATGTCGGTGGCCTCGACCAACGCCGTCACGGCCCGAGCGACCTTGGGCTGGCCGGGCCACACCTCTGCCTTCTCGGCGAAGAAGACGCCGTGGACCAAGCAGAGCGGGTCGAAGGCGAACACGCCGGCGGCGATCGCACGGTGGTCGAGGGGCGTGTCCTCCCGGAGCTTCAGCCGCGCGCGGATGACCTCCTTCATCGACTGGCCGTCGAGGGTGGAGTCCTTAACGAACGCCGAGGCGAGCCGGTGGGACTCGAGGCGGCTCGAGGTGAGAAACCGGCCGTCGTCGGCGGCGACCACCCGGACCCACGGGAGGCCGTCGAGCACCGGGGCCGGGGCTTGGGATGGCTCGTCCCAACCGACGCTCTCGAGGTGGTTGGCCATCGACTGGGCCGACTCCACCAGCAGGCACTCCACGGTGCCACCATCCTGTCCGATGGGTCTTGTGAAGGTGGCCGCCCCGACATCGGGGAAACCAGTCGGTTGAAAGACATGGCCGGTGGCCGGCTCCAGCGGGATGACGAATCGGATGCGGTTCTTGTTCACGAGAGTTCTCCTTGAAGTGACGATTCGGGATCGCGACTGCTGACCGCAGCCGTCGCATGGCGGACATCGGCGCGGGTGGCGCCGCACAGCAAGGCGGCAGCCAGCTGAGGACCGTCGGCGCGCTCGCCCACGACGGCGGCTGATCGGCGTGCGTAGATGGGAGCGAAGCCGGCCTGCTCCCAGCGCACGAGAGCGGCCCGGATCACCTCCCCCACGTCACCCGACCTCATCCTTCGGGCCCAGCCCATGTCGGGACGGAGACGCACGGAGCGGCCCGACCACACGATCGGGTGGCGGGAGTAGAACGGCGCCAGGATGCGCCATGCGGGCACCACGACGAGACGAGACATGGTGGGAACCTTCCAGGCATGCTCGACCCGGCTCGTCACCGGACCGAGAAGCAACAGCGCTGACAGCAGGTTGGCGAGCCGGCGAAAATCCACCATCCCAGCGGCCAAGGCTTCGGCATCATCAGAACGGGCGGCGAAGGAGACGGGGAACCACGGCTCGACACCCCGTCGGTCGATCAGCTGAGCAGTCTGATCCAGGCGCTGCGCTTCGCTGCGAGCGATGAGCACATCAGCTAGCACTTCAGAGATAGGCCTAACACCGAGACCGCCGATCGGCGCGCCCTCCCGGCTCCAGCTGACGCGCCCGAAGCGATCGGCCCTCGTCGCTGCGGTGATGATGGGCCGAACCAGGGAGCGCACGAGGCCGCTCGAGCGATCGAGATCGTGTACGACATCATCTCGGGCCAGCGCCAGGACGGCGGCCAGGCGCAACTCAACGCTCCCGTCGTCGAGCGCCGGCAGCCAGTCTTCAGCAGGTAGCCAGGCAACTGGAGGCACGGGGCCGTCAGTCCGCCCACGCTCGGTGCGGCCGGCCATGGCCTCGGCATCAGCCACGGCGATCAGCAGAGCCTGCAGGTCGACGGCCTTGCCAGACGTCGCGGCGAACATCGCACGCTCGACGCGATGGGCCAACCGCACCACTGAGGCCGGCGCCGTCCGTGCACCAGCGGCGCGACGGAGCCCCTCCACCCATTTATCCAGCGACGCCAGCAAGGCCACCCCCGGCCGGGGGCCGGCGGGAACGGCGAACCGGCCTATGGGGATCGCCAGTGGCGACTGACCCATCCGCTCCGCGACCAGGTGGCGCACGAACTCGCTCACGCCCGAGTCGACGCCCAGCGTGAAGATGGCTCGTGTGGCATCCAGGCCCGACCGGGCCTGGCGAGCCGACCACGAGATGCGCCCCTCCGCGAAGAGACGTCGGAGGCTGGGCAAACCGAGCGGTTCGCTCCACAGCGGAGCCCACAGCTCTGCTTTGGCCGTTTCGCCGGGGGACAGGCTGGCCTGGCCCACTGATGACGGGGCCACGGTGAACGGGATCGACGCCATCGAGGTGCCGCCGCCCAGCCGTCGTGAGACGCCACTCGCCCAGATCAGTGCACCTTCGATGACCAACACCAGATCCCACGGGTTGGTGATGGCCTTGCCACCACCAACCGCGTCGGCTCTGACGCCACCGGCGGCCCCGGGATCGAACTGCCCGATGGGGTCATTGCGTAGCGGGGGGGAACCAGCGTTAAACAGAGACGCTCGCAACCACGCGTCGCTGCGTGCCACACCCTTGGTGTTCGGGTCTAACACCTGCAGCAGCCGTGCCATGAAGGTGGGGCTGAGCTCCAATCGACCGAAGTTCCCACCGGCGCCCAGCAGGGCTGGGAAAGCCGGCTTCTCGTCCCGCAGCACGATGGCCGCATCGAGCCAATCGAGCGCATCGTCGGGCAGCCGGTTGCGCAGCACGCTCACCTGCTGCTCCTTGGTCAGCTCCTCCCATCTCTGCTCACCGCGGGCCCGGCGGACAATCGCGATCGCCTCCTGGTAGGCCGCGAAGCGAGAATCGTCGCTCGCTTCCAGAGCGAGGAGCGTGTTCGTGGCCGTGGAACCAGACTCCTTGAAGCCGCTGTCCTTGTTCCAGGGCGACAGGACCGGAGTCGGTCGGTAGGCCTCGAGCATGAACGTCATCAAGCCGTTTGCGTCGAGGGAGCTATCGAGCCGGAACGTGTCCCCTTCCCACCAGCCTGTGGCGGACGAGTCGACCTGCTCGGCCACGAGCCGGAGCACGCCCAACGCCTTCAGGTAGGAGCCGATCGGCTCGGGCCGACACCCGACCAAGACGAGCGCCGTCATGACGACCCCCGAGCAGGTGACGCGATGGTCATCGCCGGAGTTGCGCTGGCTCGCCAATCGGCCACCCGCACGAGGGCCTCGAGGGTGGCGAGGCGGAACGGACCGAGATCCTCACGGTCGCGCAGGCCGAGCGCCATCGCCGTCCACGACGTCGCACCGCCGAGCGCCATCTCGTCAAGGCGGAGTGTGGTGGGCTCGAGGTGGGTGCCCCGCACCGTGACCGCGGGGACGACGTCACCCTCCACGACACCTAGGGCGATCCGGGATCCAGCTTGCGCACGAGGCGGAGCCTCACCGGGCACTGATCGTATGGCCAGGCGTACCCGGCCGTGGTGGGCGGCCACCAGGTATCGCACGAGATCACGGTCGATGTCGTCGGCTCCGAACAGCTCGTTCTCGTGGGCGCCGAGCATGAGAGCGGACACGAGCTCGTGACGGAAGTGCGGCTGGCGGTGCCGGGTTCGGCGACTGCCGCCGGACTTGGCGAGCGGCGCCAACCGACGAACGTTCTCTTGCTCGTCCTCCCTCGCCGACCGCAGGAGGGTGTCCTGGAAGATGTCATGGGCCTTGCCGACGTCGTGCAGCGACGCGGCTCGTACGACAGCATCGATCTGGGCCGGCGTGAGCGAGGTCATCCGAGCCTCGGCCAGCAGCTCGTAGGCGCACTGCTCCGCATCCGCCAGGTGGTCGTCCAGGCCCACCCACGAGCCGGTGAAGGTCGCCGGATCGTCGGCGGTCGTCTCTTCGATGGGCGTCGTCTCCACGACGGCCTCCTGCTGCTCGATGACCACGGGCACCGGAAGCTTCGACGATCCGTCCCACCCGGTCTCGGGTCGGTAACCGCCAGCGGCGCTCGCCACCACGACGATGGACCCCGGTCGAAGGGTGAACGTGTCGACGCGACGCCAGGCGCGCCTCGTCGCGAGGTGGTCGGGCGTCCATGCCCCAGATGGCTGGCTCAGCACCGTTCGCAGCCAGGTGCGGGCATCGCCGATCGACACCCGGCACAACTCGTCGGGCCGGATCGGCCCACCGGTGAACCACTCCCCTTCCTGGCCGTCGGGGGCCGGCTCCCGCCAAGCGACCTGCACGTCAGTGTCGCCGTCGGCACGGATGAAGCGGGCCACATCGATGTCGTTGCCCACGAGGTCGGGCGACGTGTCGAAGAGGTCGATCAGATCTCGCCGGCGCAGCACCGGCACCAGCGGCTCGGCCTCCACTACCTCCCGGCCCCGCTCGCGAAGCCGGGTCGACGTGACGTCGGTGCCTTCGAGCGAACGGAGCTCCTCGACCGACGCCGCCAGGTCGTCGTCTGAGTAGGGCAGCGCCTGCGGTGGTTCGACCCAGAGCACGCGAGCCCCGGTGAACTCGCCGGCGCGGTTGCAACGCCCGGACCGCTGGACGATCGACGACCAGGGAGCGGCATCGGTGATCAGGGTGGCCGCCGATACGTCGATCCCGGCCTCGACCACCTGGGTGGCCACCAGGATCCGGCCCGGCCCATCGCCAGCCACCACTGCACGGAGTGCCTCCCTGACGATCTTCGATCGATCGGCAGGCCGGAACCGGCTGTGTAGCAGGGCGAGCTCCGGACCCGGGTCTTTGCCGAGCTGCTTCTTGACCTCCGCATAGACCTCTCTTGCTCGCCGGACCGTGTTGACCACTACCAGCGTGAGGGTCTCGGGACGGTGCTCGCTGATCGCCACCGCCGCTACTGCCTTCGGTTCGCCGTCGGGCCGTTCCTCGAAGCGCCGCGTTGCAGACAGACGTCGTTCGAGCCCCGCGCAACGGTCGTCCTCCTGCAGGGTCTCGGCCACGGGCACCGTTGGGTTGTCGACGGTGATGAGCCGAACCGGGTCGAGGGTGGCCGACATCCAGGTGGACGAGCAGGGGGCAGCCACGCCGAACTCACGCCGGAAGGCGTCGAGCTGGCGGCTCGTGGGAAGGGCGGGACCGAGCAGCTGCACCTCGTCGAACACGTAGTGGCATCCGGCATGCAGGAGGCCGTACTCGACGGGCCATGTCCAACGGCTCGACGCGTAACCGCGCATCAGCGCCCGAGACAGCACCATGTCAACGGTGCCCACCAGAATAGTCGGCCGGCCTGGATTCTCCCGCCAGGTGCTGTCCAGCCGGCCCTCGCCGCCAAGGAGCCGGTAGACCCCGACGTCAGCGGCGTCCAGACGTTCCAACCACCCGCCGATGGCCCGCTCCGTCTGGTCGACGAGCGAGCGCATCGGCAGAGCGAATACGAGCCAGGCCGGGGTGCCGGCCCGCACGGCCTGGTCCGGGTGACGGAGCAGCCGGTAGAGCCAACCCAGCACGACGCCAGCGGTCTTGCCAGCCCCGGTCTCGATGTCGATGACCTCAGGCAGTCCGGCATCGGCGATGCGTCGTTGCCACGGGTACGGGGGGTTGCCGGTAGCTGTCTCGAAGAACTCACTGAACTCCATCGCCGACATCATCCCCCGACCGTGTGACAACCGCCCTCTGGCGCCCGGCGGGGCGCAAGCCACTCCGACGAGATCATGTCAGCCATCGGGTCAGACCACACACGCAGCCGAGTAGTTCACGTTGCAGATGTCGTCACCTGAACCTGACCCGCCTCAGCTGCCGCGATCACCCGCTGCCAGGATCTCGGAGGTGCCGATGATGTCGTAGACGTAGCCCTGCTCGACCAGGAAGCGCTGACGGCGGGCGGCGAAGCCCTGCTCATTCGTACAGCGGCTCACCACGCTTGCAGAAGCGGGCGGGGCGGCCGTCGGCTTTGGGCCGCGGGATCCGGCCCAGCCGCTAGGCCTGCTCTTGGCGGCTGCCGAAGATGCCCCACACCTGGATGGCCACCGGTGCGTGGGGCAGGTCGATGGAGAAGTTGGCCACCTTCGACACCACCAGGAGCCGCTCCTCGCTGGCTGGAAGGACGCGTACAGCCGCGTACGGGGGTCTTGCCGGTGATCAGCGGGGCGCCCAGCGCCTCGGACAACTCGCCCAGGTGCTCGACGTCCATCCCGATCCCGAGGCGCAGGTCGTCGGGGTGGCGTGCCACCAGCGCCTCGATCACCGCCTGCTTGGAACCGGCCGCCACCCAAGTTCTACGGAACTCCGGACACTCTCCACCGAGACCTCCCCGCAGAGGTCGTCGGGGCGGCGATCGCATCGAGATCGGCACGATGTACGCTCATACATCGTGAAGCGGACGCAGATCTACCTCGACGAAGAACAGTCGAGACGCCTCAGTGAGCGGGCGGCGGCGACGGCCCGCACCCGGTCCGATCTGATCCGTGACGCGCTCGACCGGTACCTCGACGGCGACACCACCGAGGCGAGGCTGCGCAGCTATCGCGAGGCGATCGCCGCCACCGCCGGAGCCATCCCGCGGCTGCCTCCCGGGGAGGAGTACGTCGAGGCGATCCGGGCTGGGGATCAGTCCCGCGACGACGCTCTCGAGCGGCGATGGCGGCGGGGATGAGCATCGTCCTCGACACGACGGTGCTCATCGACGCCCTCCGGGGCGATCCGTCCGCCTTCGCGTGGCTGGGCGAGTTGGCGGAGCAACCGTCGTGCTCGGAGGTGACGAGGGTCGAGATCCTGCAGGGGTTGCGATCGCAGGAGCGCGCCGTCGCCGAGCGGCTGTTCGCCGGTCTGGCATGGGTGCCCGTCACCGAGTCCGTGGCCCGGCGGGCCGGTGAGTTCGGCCCGCAGTACCGCCGCAGCCACGCCACCGTCGGGACCAACGATCTGATCGTCGCCGCCACGGCGGTCGATCAGGGCCTGCCCGTCGCCACCTCGAACCTGAAGCACTTCCCGATGTTCGAGGATCTGGCGCGGCCCTACTGAGGACACGAGCCCCACCGCGCTGACCAGCAGACGCTGGCGGTTGACTAACGTCACCGTCCATGGCCGACGAGAACGCTCCGATGAAGATCGACACCCCGTGGCGGCGTGATGC
>JBDNHK010000039.1:0-13724 GCA_041688815.1 Acidimicrobiales bacterium
ATCGGTGCGCTGCTCGGCGAGGGCCACCGGCCCGGCGACCCCTTCGGCGAGCACTTCGCCGACCCCACCGCCGAAGGGCTGGTCAAGAAGGTCGATTCGGTCGAGGGCCTCGTGTGCCTGCCGTGGCACAAGGACTGCCAGCGCGGCGGCCACTCGATGTTCTGTTCCGGCATCACCGTCGGCATCTGCCTGACCCCCGTCGACCCCGCCCACGGCGGACTCGACGTCGTGGCCGGCTCGCACCGGTCGAACATCGCTTTCACCCAGGTCAACGATGGGCTCGGTCTGCCCGAGGTCACCCTGCACGCTGCGCGCGGGGACCTCACCCTGCACATGTCGTGCGCGCTCCACCGGTCGACCCACCCGACCAGTGCGGAGCGGCGCGTCGTCTACACCGGCTTCGCGCTGCCGCCGCGACCCGGCGACCATCGCGCCCACGACGCCCAGCCGCGTCTGCGGCGCCAACGAGCGGCGGTCGGCGACCCGACCACCGCCGCCCGGGTCACCGCAGGGTCCGACGTCAGCGCACCCCGGCGTTGACCACCGTCCTGGTCGTGACGGGCGGCGCCGGTGCGATGGGCTCGGCCTGCGCGTCGGCCCTCGCCCCCACTGTCGACGCGGTGCTGCTCTGCGACCTCGACCCCGAGCGTCTGGCGGCCACGGCCGAGTGGCTCTCCCCGACGACGACGGCGTCGGTCCACACGGTGGCGGGCGACCTGGGTCGCCCTGATGTCGTCGTCGACCTGGCGGCGCGGGCCCGCGACCTCGGTGATCGCCACTCGCTGGTGCACACCGCGGGGCTGTCGCCGTCGATGGCCGGGTGGCGCGAGATCCTCGACGTCGACCTCGTGGCCAGCGCCCGCCTCCTCGACGCCTTCGCTCCGCTCGTCGTGCCGGGCAGCGTGGCGGTGTGCCTGGCGTCGATCTCGGGTCACATGGGCTCGTTCGACCCGGCCATGGACGCGCTGCTCGACGACCCCTACGCCGCCGATCTCGAGTCCCGGTTCCAGGCCCTCGAAGGCGACGAGCCCGAGCCCGGGGCGACGTACCGGCTGGCCAAGCGGGGCGTGATCCGGCTGTGCGAGCGCGCCGCCGTCACCTGGGGGGCGAGCGGTGGGCGCGTGGTGTCGCTGTCGCCCGGACTCATCGACACCGCCATGGGCCGGCTCGAACTGGTCCACAACCCGATCAAGACGTGGCTGGCCGAGCAGACCCCGGTCGGCGCCGCCCGCACCGACCCCGACACCGTGCTGCCCGGGCTCACGAGCGACATCGCCGACATCGTCGCGTTCCTGTGCTCCGACAAGGCGGCGTTCGTCTCCGGGTGCGATATCCGCGTCGACGGCGGCCTCGTGGGAGCGCTGAACGCCCAAGCCTGACCGGGGCCGAGTGGGAGCGTTCGCTCGACGAACACGAGCGGGGCCGGCTCCAGGCCCACGGCTATCGGCTCGTGAGCGCTCGTGGCCGACGAGAACATCGATGACGACCGGATCGCTGCGGTCTGTCGGGTGCTGCTCGACCACCACCTCGAGTTCGTCGTGATCGGCGGCGCGGCCTCGGTCATACGGGTGCACCCCAGCTCGTGGTCAGCGACAGCCAGGAGTCCTCGAAGGCCTTTGCATCATAGCATCATTGTGCCTGATGCTATGATGTAACCATGCGTACGACCGTCACCCTCGACGCCGACACCGAGCAGCTCATCCGGCGCCGGATGCGGGAGCGAGGCGTCTCCTTCAAGGAGGCGCTGAACGAGGCGATCCGAAGCGGAGTCGCCGGTGCCTCGGTCGCCGCGTTCCGCACCGAGACGGCCTCGATGGGTGAATCCCGCGTCAACCTCGATCGAGCGCTCCAGATCGCCGCTGATCTCGAGGACGACGAGCTCCTCCGCCGGATTCGGTCCGGCTCGTGAAACTCGTCGACGCCAACGTCTTGTTGTACGCCGTCAACAGGGACGCAGAGCATCACGAGACGTCCAGGAGATGGCTCGACGGCGCCCTGTCAGGCGACGCCATGGTGGCGTTCTCCTGGATCGTTCTTCTCGCCTTCGTGCGCCTGTCCACCAAGGTCGGGCTCTTCCCGTCGCCGCTCGACATCGGTGGCGCGCTCGATCGAGTCCACTCCTGGACGACGGCTGGTCCGGCGGTCATCGTGGAACCGACACTCGATCACGCCACGATCCTGCGGCGACTCCTCGGCGGGGTCGGTGTGGGCGGGAACCTGGTCAATGATGCCCACCTCGCGGCGTTGGCAGTGGAGCACCGATGCGCCATCGTGTCCTACGACAACGACTTCTCGCGGTTCGAGGGGATCACCTGGGAGCAGCCCCGGGTGTGAGCGGGCCTGGTCCCGAGCCGTTCGGCACAAGGGCGAGCGGTCAAGGCAAAAGCGTGAAGACTGGGGAGTTGGGGTTTTCGACGTCCGGTCCTTCGCCGTCCACCGTCGTACTGACTTGAATCCGCATGCCATGAGCGTGGCGCGTCAATGCCACACTCACAGCGGTGTCTCCTCTCGGCGGGTCGCGGCAAGCGTCTCCTCGAGCGCGAAGGCGCGGTTCGACCGGCTCGCCAAGTGACTCGCCGGGATTGTGCGCGCGGTCAGCCTGCTCGCTCGTCTTCGTGGGCGTCGCGGACCCGGAAAGGGTCGTCCTCGCCTCGTTCTGCGAGCCGGCGGGGCGAATAGATCGGAACCGACGGGGGTAAGAGGGTCGGACCCCCCGTGACGGCAACCACCGACCCGAGGCCCACCGGCGCCGCCGTGCCTCCCCCGTCTGCGCCGTCGTCATGGCACCGGACAGTGCGTCGTCGTGAAGTTTCCGAGAGTCTGAGAGCCATGTCAGTGACGACTGCTTCCCCGCCCTCGCCTCTCGTCGAGCTGCGACTCTCGCTCGTCAGAGCCATCCGTCCGAGTGCTGCCACCATCCGACGGGGTCGTCGCCGCCTGCACGCCAAGGCCCTCGGCACGGCCCTGCTCACCGTCGCCTCTTACTGGGGCCTGGTGTTCTCCGATGTCGGTCTGATCGGGAGGATCGCCTGGGGTGCCACGTTGGTGATCTCGGTCGTCGCCATCGGCACCGGGATCATGCACGATGCCAACCACGGGGCGTTCAGTCGCACGCGGCGGGCCAACCGACTGATCGGATGGACCGCCGACCTGCTCGGGGCCAGCTCGTGGGTGTGGCGGTTCAAGCACAACACTCTCCATCACGCCCACACCAACGTCGTCGGCCGCGACAGCGACATCGAGCAGGCTCCGTTCGCCCGGCTGGCCCCCCGACAGCCCTGGCGCCCATGGCACCGTTACCAGCACGTGTACATGTGGTTCCTCTACGGCTTCTTGACCACCAAGTGGTTCGTCGTCTCCGATGTCGTCGCGTTGGTGAAGGGCGGCTTCGGGACGGACCGGTTCGCCACCTCACCGCAACGGAGCGACCTCGCCCTGATCGCCAGTGGGAAGGTCGTTCACCTCGGCTGGGCCGTGTTCATCCCGCTGCTGCTGCATCCCTGGTGGGCGGTCCTGCTCTTCTACCTCGTGGGCTCCTGGCTGGTCGGGTTCATCCTGGCGATGATCTTCCAACTCGCCCACTGCAACGACGAGGTCGAGTTCCTCGATGCCACCGCGGTAGGCGCCCACGAACCGTTCGAGGTGCGCCAGCTCCGCACGACCGCCGACATCGAATGTCGTGTTCCGGTCCTCGGCGCCTTCGTCCGCTGGATCATGGGCGGCCTCGACCACCAGATCGAGCACCACCTCGCGCCCCGTCTGCCCCACACCGTCTACCCGGCGATGGCCACCGAACTCCGGCGCATCTGCGCCGAACGCCAGCTTCCGTATCACGTCCACCCGTCCCTCTCGGCCGCGCTCCGCTCGCACGGCCGATGGCTTCGACAGCTCGGTCGCGACCCAACGGATGGGCTCAGGCCAGGCGAACCGTCGGATTGGTAGCCACGCGACGCGCTCGCTTCCGGTCGTAGAACGCGGGCGCATGGAGGCCGTTCGAGGTCGCAAGCGCGACCCGCCGGTCAGGAGACGCTTGCTCTCGAAGGTGGGCGCTGCCACCATCGCGGGCATCACCGAACGCTGGGGGGCAGTTGTGGCAACGACCAGGGTGGACATCTACGACCCGGAGCTCTACGTCGACGGGCCGATCCACGAGATCTTCGCCGAGCTGCGACGAACCGAACCGGTCTACTGGCAGGAGATACCCGACGAAGCGGGCTACTGGGCGGTGCTTCGCCACGCCGACCTGTGTGCCGTGGCGAAGGACCCGGCGATCTTCTCGGCCGAGGAGATGGGCGTGGTGCTCGAAGACCCCGAGCCCGAACAGCTCGCGCAGAGCCGCAACATGATGTTGATGATGGACCCGCCCCGCCACGGCGAGCACCGCCGACCCCTGGTGGGCAGCTTCAAGGCCAGGGCCATCGGTCAGATGCAGGACCAGGTCCGCACCATCTGCCGTTCGATCCTCGATCAGGTCCCGGCCGACGGCAACGTGGAGTTCGTCCACGACGTGGCGGCCATGTTGCCCAACCAGGTCGTCGGCGAGCTGATGGGACTGCCGCCCGAGGACGGCGAGAAGATCCGGCGTTGGGCCGAGGAGAGCACCAGCGCCCAGGACCCCGAGCTGGCGGCCACCGACGTCCCGCAGGGCATGACCGGCATGACCGGTATGGCCATGTACGCGATCGAGCTCGCCGCTCGCCGCCGTGAGGAGCCACCTCGAGAGGACCTGACGTCGCTGATCCTCGCCGGCGACTTCGGCCACGGTCCGATGACCGACGTCGAGTTCGCCAGCTTCTTCGTGCAGCTCGTGACCGCGGGCAACGACACCACCAAGACGATGCTCTCGTCAGGGCTGCACGCCCTCCTCGACCACCCCGACCAACTGGCCGAGCTGCGGGCCGACCGCTCGCTGATCCCTGGCGCCGTCGAAGAGATCCTCCGCTACGCCAACCCCCTGCACTACTTCCGTCGCACCGCCCTGCGCGACACAGAGATCGGCGGTCAGGCCATCGCCGCCGGCGACAAGATCGCCATGATGTACACGTCGGCGAACCGCGACGAAGCCGCCTTCGAGAACCCGCAGCACTTCGACATCCATCGCTCCCCGAACCCCCATCTGTCGTTCGGCATCGCCTCGCACTTCTGTCTGGGTGTGCACCTGGCCCGTCTCGAGGGCCGGGTCTTCTTCGAGGAGCTCCTCGACCGGTTCCCCACCATCACCCAGACCGGCCCGGCGCGCCGCGTCCGTTCCAACCTGAACAACGGCCTCAAGGAGCTCCCCGTCCGGCTCGAGCGGGGGTAGCCGCGTCCGCGCCCGGACCCGGAGGTCGGTCGGGGGCCGTCGGTGGCCCCGTCGCCGTCAGCCGAGATCGAGCAGGCCGCGGATGTCGTCCGCGGTGAGCGCGCCGGTCAGAGCGCCTTCGCCGTCCAAGACGCTGCTGAACAGGTCGGCCTTGCGGGCCTTGAGCTCCATGACCTTCTCCTCGATGGTGCCGGTCGAGACGTAGCGGTACACCATCACCGGGTTCTGTTGGCCGATGCGGTGGGTGCGGTCGACGGCCTGGCTCTCGGTGGCGGGGTTCCACCAGGGGTCGAGGACGAAGCAGTAATCGGCCTCGGTGAGGTTGAGGCCGAAGCCCCCGGCCTTGAGGCTGATGACGAACACGGGGGCGTCGCCGTCCTTGAACCGCTCGATGGCCTCGGCGCGTCGACGGGTGCGCCCGTCGAGGTAGCTGTAGTCGATGCCGGCCGCGTCGAGGCGGGTGCGCACCCGGGACAGGTACCGGGTGAACTGGCTGAACACCAGGGCCCGGTGGCCCTCGGCGATGATCTGGGTGAGGTCGTCGAGCAGTCGGTCGAGCTTGGCTGAACCGACGTGGTCATGGGCGTCGTCGATGAGGCCGGGGTCGAGGGCGAGCTGGCGCAGGATGGTGAGCGACTTGAGGATCTCGAAGCGGTGCTTCTGGACGTCGCCGACGAGGCCGAGGACCTTCTGGCGTTGCCGTTGGAGCTGGGTGGCGTAGATCCGGGCGTGGCGGGCGTTGAGCTCGATCTCGATGGTCTGCTCGGTCTTCGGGGGCAGCTCGGTGAGCACGGCGTCCTTGGTGCGCCGGCGCATGAACGGGGCGATGCGGCGCCGCAGCGTGGCGAGCAGTTCGGGGGAGTCGCCGTTCTCGATCGGCTTGCGGTAGGTGTTGCTGAACCGCTTCGGGTCGGGGAAGAGCCCGGGCGCGGTGATCGACAGCAGCGACCACAGGTCCATCAGCGTGTTCTCGAGCGGAGTGCCGGTGATGGCGATCTTGGTCGTGGCCTCGAGGCGGCGTGCGCACTGGTAGGTCTTGCTCTGATGGTTCTTCACGAACTGGGCCTCGTCGAGAAGGAGCAGCTCCCAGTCCTGGCGGGCGTAGTCGTCGAACTCGATGCGGAACAGCGCGTAGGAGGTGACCACCAACGTCGCCCCGGCGATCTCGTCGACCAGCGGGCGACCGCGTCGCGCCGCGGTCTCGTGGATGGTTCGCACCGCCAGCGCAGGGGCGAAATGGGCGGCTTCACGCGCCCAGTTCTCGACCACGCTCGTCGGTGCGACGACGAGGAACCGGGCATCGGGGTCGTCCTGCAACACGTGGAGGCACAGCGCCAGGGTCTGCACGGTCTTGCCGAGGCCCATGTCGTCGGCGAGGATCCCGCCGAGGCGGTGGCGGTGCAGGAACGCCAGCCAGTCGAGGCCCTCGTGCTGGTACGGGCGCAGCGTGGCGTCGAGCCCGGCCGGGAGCGCCACGGGTTCGGGGGCGGCGAGCGCGGCCATCGAGCTCACGTTGTCGGCCCAGCATCGTGACTGCCCGGTCACGATGCCGAGACCGGCCAGCTCGTCCCACCAGCTCGACTGGAACCGGTTGACGCGGGCGATGGCGGTACCGGTGGGATCGGCCAGCCCGCGGGCCTCGTGGATGAGCTCGCGCAGCCGCGCGAACTCGGGGCGATCGAGGCGCAGCCAGGTGCCCGAGGGCAGGATGAGGGCTTCGTCGTCGCGGTCGAGCGCGGCGAAGAGGCTGGCGAAGTCGATGGTCTGGCCGTCGACACTCACCTCGACATCGAGATCGAACCAGTCGTTGCCGCCACGCAATTCGTCGCCCTCGGTGACGGCCAACGAGATGAGTGGGTCCCCGGCGGCCTCGCGCAACTCGGGGTGATCGCCGGCGACCTCGACGTCGATGCTGCTGTTCGCCTCGAGCCAGGGCAGCACCTCGGTGAACAGGGTGAGGATCGCCGGGCCCGACACCGTCAGGTCACGGGCTCGGCCCGTGAAGTCGGCGAGGGCGGGGAGCAGATGGACCGGTAGCTCCAGCGCGTCGACGGCATCCTCCTCGGCGGCGTGGTCGCGGAGGCGGCCCGTGAGCCCCCACAGGGGATGATCCAACGTCTGATCGCCGCGGCGGTAGCGGGCCGACCACCGCAGGGTCGCGGCGTCGAGCGCGGTGCGTTCGACGCGCAGCGTCAGGCCGTCGAACCGACTGGAGGTGAAAGTGACGCTGCGGTCGGAGGAGCCGAGCGTCGCATGGCGGGCCAGCGACGGCTGGTAGAGGTCGAGCAGCTCGTCGACATCATGAGCTGGGACGGTGATGGCCTCGTTGGCGGCGAGGCGAGCCACGGTCGGGTGCAGGGGAGCACCGAGGGGGATCAGCGTCAGGTGACCGCCGTCCCTGGTCCACAGCCCGTGGGGTGGGGTGCCGAGCAGGCCGCTGCGCCCGTCGTCGAGCCGTACCGGTTCGTCGCCGAGGGTGAACGAGCTGGTGAGGGTGACGTTGCCGTTCTCGTCGGCGGTGACATCGATACTCGGCACCGCTCGGGTGGCGGACAGCTCGACCACGTCGCTGGGGCGTTCGCCGATGAGCTCGACGCCGACCTCGACCGCCCGTTCGAGCTGGTACCAGAGGTCGGGACCGAAGCGGGCGAGCGGCGCCGTCTGGGGGTTGGTGTACCCGAGGTCGGCCGGGCCACTGGCCACGAGCGATCTCAGCGCTGCTCTCTGCAACGCATCGACGTCATGGAGTTGGTGGTTCTGGGTGGCGGTGATGTCACGCCACGAGGCGCCGGTCTTGATCCACTTGCCGCCTCGGCCCATGCGCATCGGGCGGATCGTGACCCGAGGCCCGGTGGCGACCACGTACCTGCTGGGGGTGGGGTGCACCACGGCGAGCTGGAGGGCGAGGCCGGTCTCGGGCGCCACGAGGGCGCCGTCGTCGGTGGCCAGCTCGGCCAGGGTCCGACGCCAGTCGAGCGCGAGGTGGGCGCCGGCTCCGACTGTTGGTGTCGTCGGTCGGGCGGCCTGGCGGCGAGCGGTGAGGATGACCGCCACGCAGTGCTTGCACGCGCCGCCGAGCGGGCACGTGCAGGTGTCGTCGAGGAGGATGGAACTCATCGTTCGGTTCCAGCGGACCCGCACCACGTAGGTCGCCAGGCCCGAGCCACGACAGACCGCGTTGATCGTCCCCGGCTCCGAGCCGAGCAGGCTGACGCGATCTTCTTCGGCGTAGGCGCGCCCCCGCACCAGCGATCCGGGGTCGTAGACCGTCTCGAGGAACTGATCGTCGAGGTCGTCGACGCTCGGTGATGCGGGCACGATGGAGGGGTCCTTCGGGTGGCGAGCGGCCCGGATGGCCCGGTCATGAGCGCGTAGTGCGAGCGCCGGCCAGGTCTGACGGATCGCCGTCCACGATAGGTGGGCCTTCCGCCCGCCCACGCCGGCCTCGGGGTCGCGGGCCGACGCGCCCCGACCCGGGCCGACGCGCCATCATGATGAGACCCGCACCCTCGCGCTCGGAAAGGACGAGACATGCCTGACCTCCAGCCCGTTGACCTGCGCACCAACCCGTACCTCCAAGGGGGGTTCGCCCCGATCCATCGCGAGCTCACCGTCGACGGCCTCGAGGTGGAGGGCACGATCCCGGACGGGCTGGTGGGCGCTTACCTGCGCAACGGCCCCAACCCCAAGTTCACGCCACTCGGCAGCTACACCTTCCCGATGGAAGGCGACGCCATGGTGCACGGCGTCTGGTTCGAGGACGACGGCACCGTGCGGTACCGCAACCGGTGGGTGCGCACCAAGGGCATGGGCGCCGAGGAGAAAGCTGGTCGCGCCCTCTTCGGCGGGCTGATGACCCCGGCGTTCGTCGACCAGTCTCTGCTCGATCCCGACCCCGACCCCGGGTGGCCGTTCCGGCTCGACCCGTTCATCAACGTGGTGCGCCACGGCGGCCGCCACATCGCCCTGGCCGAGTCCCTCCCCGCCTACGAGCTCACCCCCGACCTCGAGACCATCGGGTTGTTCAACTACGGCGGCCGGTTCAGTTCCATGTGCGCCCATCCCCGCATCGACCCGCTGACCGGGGAGATGGTGCTGTTCGGCTACGACGTCGAGGAGCCGTTCCTGGTGTGGATGGTCGTGAACCCGGACGGCACGGTGAAGAGCGGCCCCACGGTCGTCGACGGGGTGGATGCCGGCTACATGATCCACGACTGCGTGATCAGCGCCCGTTACCTGGTGCTCGTGTTGGCTCCCGTGGTGTTCGACATCGACGCCATGATGACCGGTGGCGACGTGCTGGCCTGGAAGCCGGAGCTCGGCACGAGGATCGCCTGCATCCCCCGCGACGGGACGCCGGTGCGGTGGCTGCACACCGACCCGTTCTTCGTCTGGCACCACGGCAACGCCTACGACCAGGGCGACGACGTGGTCATGGATTTCTCGTGGTGGAGCTCGTTCACCCTCGGAGCTGATCCCACCCGGACCGGATCGTTCGTGCAGGCCACGTTGCGTCCCGAGTCCGGCACGGTCGACCTCGAACACGTCGAGGACCGGATGTCCGAGTTCGCCCGGATCGACGCCCGCCGCACCGGCCAACCGCACCGCTACGTGACCGTGTCTCGCAAGTCCGGTCGGGCCGGCCTCGACCCAGGCGTGTTCGACCAGCTCTGCCGCTACGACATGTCCACCGGCGCGACCTCGGTGTACGACGCCGACCTGGCCTTCGGCGAGGTCGTGTTCGCACCGCGTGCCGGCGGCACCGACGAGCTCGACGGCTTCTACCTGACCTACGGCACCGACCCGTCGGCGCAGCACACGTGGCTGTTGATCTGGGATGCGGCGTCGTTCCCGTCGGACCCCGTGGCCCGGGTGCGAATGCCCCAACGCATCCCGTTCGGCCTGCACGGCAACTGGATGCCGGCCGAAGACTGACCCTCGCCGGATCGGGTGGGCGACGAGCGAACCGGCGGGCTCGGGGCTGCGCCGTTGCGCTGGGCCGCCTAGTGCATGTAATATGCATGCATGCCGAACGTGCAGGTGCGAAACGTGCCCGACGAAGTCCACCGGGCCCTGGTGCGCCGGGCCGAGCACGCCGGACAGTCGCTGCAGCAGTTCCTCACCTCCCAGCTCCTCCTGATCGCGACGACACCGACCATCGACGAGATGCTCGAGCGGATCGAGACTCGCCCGAAGGGCCAGCTCACGGCCAAACAGGCGATCGGGGCCATCGACGACGGACGTGCTCGTCGTTGACGCGTCGGTCCTTGCTCCCGTTCTCGCTGACGCGGGGCGCGACGGGCAGCGGTTCCGGCACCGACTCCGCAGCGAGTCCCTCGCCGGGCCGGACCTGCTGCGGATCGAGGTCACCTCAGTCCTTCGGCGGCAGGCGCACTCGGGGTCTCTGACGGTCGATCAAGCAGATGACGCAGTCAGTGACCTGCTCGACTTCCCGATCACCGTGTTCCCGACTGCACCCCTGCTTCGGCGGGTCTGGGAGCTTCGTTCGAATCTGATGGCCTACGACGGCTGCTACGTCGCCCTTGCCGAAGCCCTGGGCTGTGTGCTGGTCACCGCCGATCACCGGCTGGCCAGAGCGCCTGGACTGCCGTGTGAAGTCGAGGCCCTCTGAGCCCACGACGGGCGGGAGTCGACTGCGGGTTTCGCCGTTGCGGGCTGCGTCTTGGTGTTGGCCAGCCGTTCCGGCCGACGCGTACAAGGCCTTCCAGAAGACCGCTTTGTCGTCCCCGGGGCCGTAGAACTCCCGGATGCGGGCTTCCTCGTCGTACCCCTGCTCGCGGCAGAACTCGCGGGTTACGGCGAACTCGGCGAGCCGGGACTCCTGCTGGGTGCGATCAGGCGTCGGCAGTGGGCTGCAGCTGCACCCGGCGCAGCAGCTGCGCGTTGAGGGCGACGACGATGGTGGACAGGCTCATGAGGATGGCGCCGACGGCGGGGGAGAGTTCGAGGCCGGCCCAGGCGAACACGCCGGCGGCGAGGGGGATGGCGACCACGTTGTAGCCGCCGGCCCAGGCCAGGTTCTGGACCATCTTGCGGTAGGTGGCGCGGGAGAGGCGGATGACTCCGATGACGCTGCGGGGGTCGCTCGAGGCGAGCACGACGCCGGCGGACTCGATGGCCACGTCGGTCCCCGCACCGATGGCCAGACCGACGTCGGCACGGGCCAGCGCGGGGGCGTCGTTGACGCCGTCGCCGACCATGGCCACCGACAGCCCCTGGGTCTGGAGCTCGGCCACCGTTCGGTCCTTGTCCTCGGGGAGCACCTCGGCGTAGACGCGATCGACGCCGAGTTCGGCGCCGACGCTGTCGGCGACCTGGCGGGCGTCGCCGGTGATCATCACGACCTGCACGCCCATGTCCTTGAGCTCGCGAACGGCTTGGCGGGCCTCGGGGCGTATCTCGTCCTCCAACGCGAACGCGCCGACGACGCGATCCTGGTCCAGGAGATACAACACTGCGGCGCCGCGTCGCTCCCAGTCGTCGGTCGGTTCGGCGAGTTCCGGTGGGACCTCGGCGCTCGACTCCCGGAGCATCGTGGGCCCGCCGACGCTGTATCTGGTGCCGTCGACGGTGGCCTCGACACCCCGCCCGGTGCGTGACCGGAAGTCGGTCGCAGCCGGGAGGGCGCCGTCGGCGGCGGCGCGAGCGGTGATGGCCCGGGCCAGAGGGTGTTCGCTGTCGCTCTCGACGGCGCCGGCGAGACGCAGGACCTCGGCCTCGGTCAGGCCGTCGGCGGCGGCGACACCGCTCACGATGTGGGCGCCCTTGGTGAGGGTGCCGGTCTTGTCGAACAGCACAGCATCTATCGTGCGCATTCGTTCCAGCGCCAGTCGGTCCTTGACCAGGATCCCGGCACGGGCCGACACCGCGGTGGAGATGGCTATGACCAGCGGAATGGCCAGTCCCAACGCGTGAGGGCAGGCGATCACCAACACGGTCACCGTCTTGGTCACCGCAGCGTCGACGTTCCCCAACAGCGACCACACCACGAATGTGAGGGCCGCCGAGCCAGTGGCCACGTAGAACAGCAGCGCCGCGAACCGGTCGGCCAGCACCTGGGCCCGGCTGGACGACTCCTGCGCGTCGGCGACCATCCGCTGGATCCCCGCCAGCGCCGTGTCCTCCCCGACGGCGGTCACTCTGATCCGCAGCGACGAGTCGGTGGCGACCGTGCCCGCCACCACGCGGTCACCAGGGCCCCTCGCCGCGGGCCGGGACTCACCCGTGATCATCGACTCGTCGAGCTCGGCCTCTCCCTCGACCACCACGCCGTCGGCTGGAACCCGGCCACCGGAGCGCACCAGCACCACATCGTCGACCGCCAGCTCGGCAATGGGTACCGCCATTGTGGTGCCGTCGTCGCTGACCCGTTCGGCGTCGTCGGGGATCAGTTCGGCCAGCGCCGCCAGCGCGCCACGGGCCTGGCCGATGGCCTTCATTTCCTGCCAGTGCCCCAGCAACATGATCGTCACCAGCGCGGCGAGCTCCCACCAGAAGTCCAGGTCGAACCAGCCGAGGCTGGTGGCCATGGAAGCGGTGTAGGCCACGGTGATGGCCATCGAGATGAGCAGCATCATCGCGGGCTGGCGGTCCCGGATCTCTTGGACCCCGCCGGCCAGGAACGGCCAACCGCCCCAGAGGAAGACGAACGAGCCGAGCACGGGGCCGACCCAGGACATGGCCGGGAAGGAGAGCTCGTAGCCGAACCAGTCCATGACCATGGGGCTGGTCACCACGAGAGGGAACGTCAGCGCGAGCGACAGCCAGAACCGGCGCCGGAACATCTCCGGGTCGTGCCCGGCGTGCCCGGCGTGCCCGGCGTGGCCATCTTGCGCGTCGTGCATTGCGTGGCCGGCGGCGGAGTTGGGTTCGGCAGGCATCTCCGTCGGCTCGATCGGTGTCGTGGCCATCGCCTCGCCTCGCTCAGAACTCACGTCACCGGGGCGGTGACTCGCCGCGCGCCGGAGCCGGCCACGCGTGCTCGGCTCCGGCTTCACTCGGCCGGTCATTGTTGGCGTCCTTACAATCGGCTACTCGAACGCGAGCCCGACACGGCGGCGAGCACCAGTCCGACCACCCCGACGGCGATGACGATGAGACCGAGCAGGTTGTTGACGAAAAGGGCGAGCAGGACGCCCACCAGTATCACGACGATTGCGGCACCGATGGTCATGGGATGTTCTCCTTTGTCCCGGCCGACGGCCGAACACTGTCCCTGTACCCATTGACGTTCGCGAAAGACCCCCGGGTACGCGACGGCTCGGGGCCCAGCTCGATCGAGCGTCGGGGGCAGGCGGTGACCAGGTTTCGCGTGAAGTGGGTAGATGCGACTCCTGATGCCACGCCTCACCTTGCGTGGGCGTCGTTCCGGACCCCGGCGGTGCATCGAAAGCGCTCCGAC